>JAFGGJ010000031.1 GCA_016930595.1 Planctomycetota bacterium | reverse complement strand
GTGCAATTAGGGTTTACAGTTTAATCGTGCAGAACGTGCACCCGCTTACCCCTTCACCCCACCCTTACCCTAATATTACCCTTAATTGCCCGGAAAGCCGTCCTTCGCGCAAGAACAGGAACACTTATTATTCGGCGCGATAACGGCGCAAGAGGAAAAGCGCCGTTTGCGCCTCCGATTTTTCAAAGGCCCCATTAATCGCCGGCCGCGCATGGCACACTACGCCATGGCGGACCGGGATCTGTGGGTAGGACCCCTGGCAGGGGTCTTGTGCGGGAGGTCCGCCTGGATGTTGTTATAATGTGCGGCACATCCACGCAGGAGGACGGACATGAATTCGCTGGAACGTGTCAGGAGCTGTTTTGCCCACGAAGAAGCCGACAGAATACCCGTGGATTTCGGCGGGTGGCTTTCGGGCATCAGCCGCGGGGCCTATGTCAAGCTCGCCGCCCACATGGGACTGGACGGGGCATGGGAGTCCTACACGCCCATGGAGAAGATGCTGGAACATTTCGAAATAGACTTCCGCCGCGTGACGCCCAAAACGCCCGTAAGGGAAAAGACCCGCACGAACCCCGACGGCTCCCGCACCGACAGGTGGGGGGTCAGGCGGGTCATAGAAAACGAGGACGACCAGATCGTCGAATTCCCGCTCAGGGAAGCTTCCATCGGGGACCTGGAATCCTATCCCTGGCCGGACTCCGACCCGGCCGGCCGGTACGACACGGTTCTGGCGGAAGCGGTCGCAATCCATGAAGAAGGCTACGCCATATCCGCCCAGCCGGACATAAACGGGGTGTTCGAGCAGGCCTGCTGGCTGTGCGGTTTCGAACGGATGCTGATGGACATGGCGTTGAACCCGGACTTTGTCCACGCGCTCTTTGAAAAGATAACCGGGATCCAGGAACGCTACGCGGCGAACTACTACGGAACCGTGGGCGACAACGTGGACATGGTCCAGCTCGGGGACGATTTCGGCACGCAGAACGGGCCGTTTTTCTCGGCCGGCATGTACCGTGAACTTGTCAAGCCCTACCAGGCGCGTTATCACCGCGCCATCCGTGCGGGTACCAACGCCATGATATTCCACCATTCATGCGGCTCGGTATACAAGCTGCTGGAGGAGATGATAGATTCGGGCGTGCAGATACTGAACCCCGTGCAGGTGGGCGCCGCCGACATGGACCCGGTGAAACTGAAGAAGGAATTCGGCGACAGGCTTGTGTTCCACGGGGGCATAGACGTGCAGAAGGCGCTGCCGCTGATGAAGCCCGCGGAGATCCGCGACGAGGTGAAACGCGTGATCGACGCCCTTGCGCCGGGCGGGGGCTATATTCTGGCGCCCAGCCACAACATCCAGGGGGACACGCCCCCGGAAAACATCGTGGCGATGTTCGAGACGGCCCTGGAACACGGCCGCTACTAGCGGCGCCGCGTGCGCTCCTTGCGAAGAGCGGCGGCGCAGGTGAGGCGTCAGAGTATGCTGGACGGCGTAATAAGCCTCTGGAAGCGGTTGTGCACGCCGCTTTTTGCGAAGGCTTCCGGCGGGACGGCGGCCGCTTCGTCAAGTTCCGGGATGGAATCGATTCTGCCTTCGGCGAGAGCGGCGGAGCGCTCGGCGACTTCCAGCAGGCGGGCTCTGAGAGCCCCCATGCGTGCCTGGATCACTTCCAGCCCGAAAGGCTTGTTACGTGCGAGCCACTGGCGGCGGAAGGTATCGGCGGTTTTTTCGGCGAGTTTCGCCGTTTTCTTTGCGGATGCGGCGACGGCGGCGAGTGCGGAGCGGTCGCGGGAAGAGTAGGCTTCTTCCAGGGCGATCCTCAGCGAGATCCTGGCGGCCAGGAATTCCGCGAGCTGCGCCGCGTGGCCGAAGTCGAAGGGCGAGGTGGTCCTGCGGCGGCGCCTGAGCTTGCGGGCGGTTTCATCGTAGTGTTCCTGCGCCAGTTTCCAGAAGCCGGCGTCGCGGCCTTTGCGCGTGTTGTGCCATATGCCCAGGAGGGGGTCGTCCCACAGGATCTGGGCCGCCGGACCGGCGGCTCCTTCCTGCAGCCTGCCGCCCAGAGTCGGGTCTTCCAGCAGGCAGCCGGCCAGGACGTGGTCGTATTCGGCGCCGCAGGCGGCGGCGAACCGTTTTTTCAGCCTGTTTCCGGCGGCTCCCCCATAGGATATTTCCGCCGTCAGAGCCAGGCCGGCGAGTGCCGAATCGAATTCGCAGTAGGCGCCGTCGTCCCCCCACAAGGTGAAGAAGAGTTCCTTGAGCCCCGCGCTGCGGCAGGCCCGGACGCATGCGGCGGCGGCTTTTTCCGTCGTAAAGCGGTCATACCAGAGTTTGGCCCAGGTCCATACGCCGGATCCCATGACGGGCTCATGTCCCAGGTCCCTGTGGCGTTCTATCATGCCGAGGTAGTCGGATTCGTTTTCGTGGTAATAGTCCCAGTAGACGAGCTGCACGCCGGACGGTATCATGGCCCGCACGTCGTCGGGTATGACGGATTCCAGGTCGTAGTATGATCCGGTCCTGCTGCCGAGGCGGAAGTACATGTCGGACCATATGAGGGGTTTCAGGCCGGCAGCGGAACATATTTCGATGACGCGTGCGAGGTGTTCGTTGAATATTTCGAATTCCCGCCGGTAGCCGAAGCGGTTGATGTACTGCCCGCGGCCGATGTCCCAAGCTTCATCCATGCCCACGTGTATCCGCCTGGAGCGGAAAGAGCCTGCGAACACCTCCACCATTTCCTTGACGAGGTCGTAAGTTGCGGGTTCCCCGGCCAGCATCACGCCGCCGGTGTCCTTGACGTTGGAGAAGGCGGGCCACTTGAGTATCTGTTCGAGGTGGCCCAGCGTCTGGATGCAGCCGATCATTTCGATGCCCAGTCCGGCGGCGTAAGCGTCCAGGTCTTTAAGTTCCTGCGCCGAGTACGCCCCGCGCAGGAAGCCGAAGTACGGCCTCCCGGGGATCCTGTACGTGTCTTCGGTGTAGAGCATGACCATGTTGTAGCCGAAGAGAGCCAGGCGCCTGAGCCAGGTCCTGACGTGGGAAGGCTTCATGACGGCGTTGCGCGAGCAGTCGAGCATGATGCCGAAGGTGGTGAAGGGACGGGCTTCCGAAAGCGTTTTTCCTTCCGCGACTATGCCGGCGAGAGCCGCCCCGACGCCGCGCAGCGCATCGGCCTGAGTGCCGTATGAAATCCCGTAGACTCCGCCGGAACGCGTGACCGTCACTTCGCCTTGCGTGCGCCCCGGCGTGAACGCCAGGGAAGGCGTCCCCGCGCCTTCCGCGAGCGGGTATTCCTCAGCCAGTGCTTTCAGCGCCGCTGCAAGTTCCGGGCCTGCGTTTCCGGAATTCCAGTAAAGCGTCTCGGCCATCGCGTTCCTCCATCCGTCAAGGACTGTTTCCGCTTTCCGATTGTAGCGGGCCGCCCCGCACGGCAAGCGGCTTCCCGGCTACTGCCGGATTTTGACCACGGCCACCGAGTACGGCGGCAGCAGCAGCTTGAAAGCCCCGCCTTCCGCCGCCAGAGTCCTGGTGCGGGGGATAATCTTCCGCGGGTCGTCCAGGGTATTCATCTCCCAGGGTTTTTCCGCCGACAGCAGCGTCACTTCTGCGGCGCCGCCGACGCCCTCCAGCGTTACCGGCAGTTCGTCTTCCCTGCCGCGGTTGACCAGGGAGACCAGCAGCGGGCCGTCCGGAGAGCGCGCGGCCAGGGCGTCCACCGCCGGAACGGTCATACCTTCCGGGATGCAGTTGAGCACGGCGGGACAGGAGACATCCGGGCAGGTCAGGTGGACGGGCAGCGGTTCGGCTTCTGCGAAATCCGCCCACATGGACTGGGCGTAATGGCACGGGTTGGCGTAGACGCGTTCTCTTTCTTTGCGCAGGCCGCCGCCATGGTTCACCGTGGCGGAATGAGTGACCATTTCGATGAAAGGCGCCAGCCGAGCGACCATGTGGTAGAAGAGGACGTCGTAGAGGGCTTCCGCCTGGGTGGCCGGGTGCACCAGGTTCCGGCGGGTCAGGCGTGAGGAAGGGGATTCCTGGCCGTCGAGGCGCCCGAAAAGCTGCAGCTCGGTTATGGCCATGCGAGGGTCGGCCACGCCGGCCGCCTCCATCTCGGCGCGGAGTTTCGGGTATATGCTTTCGAACTTCGCCGGCAGTGCCATGAAGTCCGCGTAGACGTCCAAGGGGTCTGCGTCCGCGGAAATCTTTCCCCCCTGCAGGATGTGGTCGGTTATGCAGCGCATCAGCCCCGGGTTCCGCTTGATGCACCGTTCGTTCCAGGGTTCGGGCCACCAGTCGTAGGGGGCTCCACAGGCCAGGAGCTTTATGCCGGGATCGACGGCGAGCATCGCTTCGGCGAATTCGCCGTAGCGGTCGGCATAGCCGTCGGGCGTGGTCCATCCGACCTGGTGCCGCCCGGTGAGCTCGTTGCCTATTTCCCAGTAGACGACGTTGAAAGGCTCGGGGCTGCCGTTGCGGGCGCGTTCGGCGCCCATGGGGGAATCGGCCGGGCCGTTGCAGTACTGGACCCAGCGTGCGGCTTCGGCCGGGCCGGCGTTGCCGGCGTTCAGGCAGATCATCGGCTCGCATCCCGCGTCGCGGCAGAAACGGACGAACTCGTCCGTGCCGAACAGGTTCGGCTCGACGCCGCCCCAGGCGAAGTTGGGCCGCGTCGGTCTTTGGTCCACGGGGCCCACGCCGTCTTCCCAGCGGTATGCGCTTACGAAGTTACCGCCGGGCCAACGCAGGAGGGGCAGGCGGGATTCCACCAGGAAGCGGATGACGTCCGGGTCCGCCCCGTTCACGTGGTCGGCCGGGTAGACGAGCAGGCGTTCCATGACGAACTGTCCCTTTGCACCGGCGGTCAGCGCCACCCGGCAGGGCTGATCAGGCGGAGCCGACGCCGGCACTGTGAACGTGCCGGTGAACGTTCCCCACCGCCGGCACAGACCTTTCAGGTCCGTCGAGCAGAGAGGCTTTTCCGTACCCTGCGTGAATACGGAAAGGGTGAGCGTCCTGATGTCCGGGGAGCGCAGGACGGCGCGGTATTCGTAGCTGCGGCAACGCTCAAGCGGCAGGTGCGCCCACTGCGCTATGCCCGTACCTGCGGCGGCTTCGACGCGCTGCGCGCGCCCGCCGTGAGGGCCGGCGTCGGAACTCACGCGGACGCCGTCGCGGGGGCCTTCCTTTATCCAGAAATGCGCCAGTCCGTCGGAGCGTGATTCCACCAGCCGGTCGGCGTCGGGGAAGCCGGCGCGCTCCGCCGCGCCGCGCACCTGGCGTTCTATCGCAGCCTCGTCGCAGATGAACTTGGTGCCGCCGTCTGGATGCTGCCCGCCACCGCCGAAAGGGAAGTCCGCGAAGGTCGGGTTCCGCAGAACCTGCGCGTGCATGCCGTTGTATATGTTGGATCCCAGGTGTTCGCAGAACTTGCCCGTGACGAAGCGGGGCACGGGCGCCGCCCCCGTTGCTGCGGCGATCGACACCACTGCTTCCCGTTCCCTGCAGGTCTTGTGCGCAAGCAGTTTTCCGGCGCCGGCCATGGCCGTCCTCCCTTTCCATAGTTCGTGTCGAATGTACACTGCCGTGCGGCGATGACAACGCATAAAGAGCGCTTTTCCACCCGCCCCACCCACCCCAATCGCCTGTGGCGCGCCTGCCTAGCGGCAATTGAACGCGACTCGCGGGCAGGAGTACGTGCACTGGATCCTGCGCGAAGAATGCGCTTCTTCGCCGACAGGCGGGGGGCCGCAGGCGCCGGGGTGGGTGGGCCCGTGAAGGAGATGCCGTAAAACGGCCGCTGCCCTGCCCGTGGCGGCATTGACAGGAGGATGCGGGGGAGTATCGTGGCCCTGGATGAAAGGAGGCGGTTGTGGCGGAGAATGCTTCCGGATCTCACGTGACGTATTCAGGCCGGGTGCCGCTCGACGACTCGTACGACGTGGTTGTGGCGGGAGGCGGTCCGGCGGGTTGTGCCGCCGCGGCGGCCGCTGCGCGCGAAGGCTGCAGGACGCTGCTGCTGGAAGCCACGGGTATGCTGGGCGGCACCGGGACGGCCGGGCTCGTGACCATATGGGCGCCCTATTCCGACAAGCAGGGGAAGGTTATTTTCGGAGGTATCGCCGAGGACATTCTCGACTTCACCAGGAAGGCGACGGTACACATCGGCAGAAACCGCCTCGACTGGGTGATGTTCAACCCCGAACACATAAAGCGGGCTTTCGACGATCTTGTCGAACATGCGGGCGCGCGTGTTCTCTTCAACACCGTGGTGGCCGCCGTCGAAATGGACGGGCCCCGCAGAGTGGGAGCGGTCCTGGCCGGCAGCAAGGCCGGGCTGAAAGCATACCGGGCGAAAATATACGTCGACTGTACCGGCGACGGCGACCTTGCCGCATGGGCGGGGGCGCCGTACGAAAAGGGAGACCCCGGAACCGGCGAGATGCAGCCCGTGAACCTGGGGTTTCTCATGACGAACATAGACGAATACGCCTATATCAACGGACACAGGATAAACTCGTCGAACCAGAAGTGCTGCCTGTACGATATTCTCAAATCCGGCAGGTATCCGGAAATCGTCGATCCCCACTGCTGCACCGAACTCATAGCCCCGCGCACCGCGCACTTCAACGCCGGGCACATTTGGGACGTCGACGGCACCGATCCGGAATCCGTCTCGAAGGCGCTCATGCAGGGACGCAGGATCGCCCACGCCTACGAACGGGCCTTTGCGGAATTTCATCCCCGTGCGTTCGCGAACGCCTGCGTCATTGCCACGGGCGCCATTCTGGGCGTGCGTGAAACCCGCAGGATCACCGGCGACTACGTCCTTACGGTTGACGACTACGCCGCCCGCAGGACCTTCCCCGATGAAATCGCCCGCAACAATTACTGGATTGACATCCATACCGCCAAGGGGGAAATAGAATCTTCCGTCGAAGGCTGCGACCACGTCACGTCGCGCTTCGAGCATTACGGCCCGGGCGAATCGTACGGAATACCCTACAGGTGCCTGACGCCCGAAGGGCTGGACAACGTGCTGGTGGCGGGCAGGTGCGTGTCCTGCGACCGTCCGGTGCAGGGGAGCCTCCGCGTGATGCCGTGCTGCATGACGACGGGCGAAGCCGCCGGGACGGCCGCCGCACGGTGCCTGCAGGCCGGCGGCGGCAGCGTTCATTCCGTGGACACCGGCGCGCTGCGGGAGACGCTGAAGGAACGCGGAGCGTACCTTCCGTAAGCCGTGCCTGCGAATGGCGCTTTCGGCTCCGCCGGTATTGTCCGCGGGGAAGGCGGCGCCGGCGAGAGGGACTGCGCCGTTTCCGTCCGCCGTGGAAGCGCCGCCGGCGGGACGCGGAACGCCGTATCCGTGCGGAGCGGCGCGCTTGACCGGCGGGCGTTCCTGTGCGACAATGCGGCCGACCGGGATAGCGATCCGGATTCTGCCTGTGTACGGGAAAGGAGCGTCGCATGATTACGATAGAGACATCCGAGGGAACGATCAAGGCGGAGCTGTGGGCGGACAAGGCGCCGGGGACGGTGGAGAACTTTCTGAAATACGTGGACGAAGGTTTCTACGACGGGACGATTTTCCACAGGGTGATAGACGGCTTCATGATCCAGGGGGGCGGGTATTCTCCGGGGATGCAGAAGAAGGACACGCACGCCCCCATAAAGAACGAAGCGTGCGCCGCGGCGAAGAACATGCGCGGCACTCTGGCGATGGCCCGCACCAGCGACCTGCACAGCGCGACGGCGCAGTTCTTCATCAACCTCGTGGACAACGGGTTTCTGGACCACAGCGGGGAAAGCGCGGCGGATTTCGGTTACTGCGCGTTCGGCCAGGTGGTGGATGGAATGGACGTTGTGGACAGGATCGGAAAGGTGAAAACCGGGACTTCGGGGCCTTACGGGGACGTGCCCGTGGAAGACGTGGTGATGTTATCGGTGAAGCGCGTGGAGTAAGGCAGCGGGCATCCGGAACATAAAGAAAAGGTAACTGTATAGCGACTGACGGAAAAAACAGGGCAAAGTAATTTGAAAAAACACCAGCTTGAAGTTAGCATGGGAGCGTATCGGGACGGGTGGCTTCATAAATATTAATTTAAGGGGTCGGAGCATGGACATCATAGAGGAGATGAAGCAACAGGCTGCGAAGGCCACGCCGCGGATCGTGCTGCCGGAAGCGGACGACGAGCGCACGATAAAGGCGGCCGCCGCGATATCCGCACAGGGCTGGGCGGTCCCGGTACTGGTCGGCAAGACGGACGCCGTCAGGGAACTTGCCGCTTCCGCTCGGAGCGACATCGGGGGGATAGAGATAATTGACGTGGGCGCGGACGAAGTGCTGGACCGTTATGCGAAGGCGTATGCGGAGCTGCGCGGCATGAAGGAGAAGATAGCCCGCCGCGTGGTGGCGAAACCTCTCGCCGCCGGCTGCATGGCCGTGGCGTCGGGGGAAGCGGACTGCCTGATAGCAGGCGCGGTGAACACGACGGCGAACGTTATATCGACGGCGCAGCTCACCATCGGGCTGGCGGAAGGCATAAGCGTGCCGTCCAGTTTTTTCCTGATGGTGATACCGGAGGCGCTGGGCAGGACGGACTGGCGGCTGATATTCGCCGACTGCGGGGTGGCGGTCCAGCCGACGGCGGAGGAACTCGCCGACATAGCGATAGCTTCGGCGAAGAGCGGCAGGGCGCTGCTGGAGGAAGAGCCGAAGGTGGCGATGCTGAGTTTTTCGACGAAGGGGTCGGCCAGCCACGAGGACGCCGGGAAGGTGATCAGGGCGACGGAGATCGTGAAGGAGAAGGCGCCGGAGCTGGCCGTGGACGGCGAGCTGCAGGCGGACGCCGCGCTGGTGCCGAAAGTGGCGGCGAAGAAATGCCCGGACAGCGGCGTGGCGGGGAAGGCCAACGTGCTCATATTCCCGGACCTGGACGCGGGCAACATCGGATACAAGCTGGTGCAGCGGCTGGCCGGGGCGGATGCGTACGGGCCGGTGCTGCAGGGGTTCCGGCGCCCGATAAGCGACCTTTCCCGCGGGGCGTCCGCGGAAGACATCATTGGGACGTCCGCCATAGTATGCGCCATGGCGGCCGACGACAGGTGAGGAGAGGACAGCGATGGCGGAGACGTACAGGAAGCTCGATGCCGGCGAAATCGAGGCGCTGAAGGCCAGGAACTGCCACGCCTACGAATGGGACAGGATACTGGTGAAGGATCCCTTCGACGCCAACAGGCTCTACAGCGTGTTTTTCCACGGCGATTGCAGGATCGGCCGGCTGGACGGCAGCGTGACGGCGGAAGGCGGCCGGGTGCGGCGCGCGGGCATATACAGGGCGACCATAGACAACGTGGAGACCGGCGACAACGTGCTGATAAACCAGGTGAACGGTTACATCGCGAACTACGCGGTGGGCGCCGGGGCGATAATCCAGGGGGTCGGCGTACTCGAAGCGGACCCGGAAGCGACGTTCGGCGTCGGCGCGGAGCTGGAAAGCGTGAACGAGGGCGGCGGCAGGGACATGCCGGTCTACCCGACTCTTACGGCCCAGGTGGCGCACATCATGGCGCTGCACCGCTACAAGCCGGGGGTGGTGGACGCCCTGAGGAAGATGGTGGAAGCGGAGGTCGCGGCGGCGAAGGCGGCGAAGGCTTCCGTGGGCGAATGCGCCATAGTCAGGAACGTGCCGCACATCAAGAACGTGCGGATAGGGGCGGCGGCGCGGGTCATCGGGGCGGCGTACATGGAGAACGGCACCGTGCTGAGCGAAGCCGAAGCCCCGGTGCTCATCGGAAGCGGCGTCGTGCTGAAAGACTTTATGGTGGGCGAAGGCTCGTCGATAACCGACGGCGCGATACTGGAGCACTGTTTCGTCGGCCAGGGATGCAAGGTGGGCAAGCAGTATTCCGGGGAGAATTCGCTGTTCTTCGCCAACAGCGAGGCGTTCCACGGCGAGGGGTGTTCGATATTCGGCGGCCCCTACACGGTGACTCACCACAAGGCCACGCTGATGATCGCGGGGCTGTTCAGCTTCTACAACGCCGGCAGCGGCTCGAACCAGTCGAACCACATGTACAAGCTGGGCCCGATACACCAGGGCGTGCTGGAGAGAGGTTCGAAGACCGGATCGTTCTCCTACATGCTGTGGCCCTGCAGGCTGGGGCCGTTCTCGGTGGTGATAGGCAAGCACATGGACAACTTCGACATAGGCGACCTGCCCTTCTCGTACGTGACGGCGGCGGGCGAGCGCAGCTACGTCGTGCCGGGGATGAACATGTTCACGGTGGGGACGGTGCGGGACGGGGCCAAGTGGCCGGCGCGCGACCGGCGCAAGGGCAGCGTGAAGAGAGACCTGATCGTGTTCGACGTCTTCAGCCCCTATACCGTGGGCAGGATGATCGCCGGGGAGGAGATCTGCGGCAAGCTGTACGAGGAGACGCCCAAGGAAGTGGAAGACGTGACCGTGGGCGGCGCCCTGGTGAGACGGAGGCTCCTGCGGACCGGGAAGAAGACTTATTCGACCGGCATAGAAAGCTACCTGCTGGAAAAGGTGTTCGAAAGGGCCGAAAAGGCGCTGGAGAAAGCGGCCGGGGCAGCCGACGTGCAGGCCGCGATGAAACCTTCCGCCGGCGCCGTCTACGACCCGGACTGGGTGGACATATCCGGGCTGCTGGCGGCGAGGAGCCGCATGGACGGCGTGGAGCAGGCGATAGGCGAGGGGAAGCTGAAGAGCCTGGACGAGGTGAACGCGGCGCTCAAGGGCGTGTACGATTCCTACGGGGCGGACGAGTGGGCGTGGGTGTGCAGGACGTACGGGACGCGTTACGGAAAGACTCCCGACGCCCTCGGCGCCGACGAACTGAAAGACGTGGCGGATGCGTGGCTGAAGGCCAAGCAGAAGTTCGTGAAGGCGATACTCGCCGACGCCGAGAAGGAGTTCAGCGAGGTGAGCAGGATAGGGTTCGGGGCGGACGGGCCGCCGGAGGCGCGCGAGGCGGATTTCCAGGAGGTGCGGGGGACCTACGGCAAGGACAAGTTCGTGAAGCAACTGCAGGGGGAACTCGAGACAATCGAAAAGCGCGCAGCGGATTTCCGCGCGGCGATGGACAAACTGGGCTGACAGATAGGAGCAGAACAATGGTGGATTCCAACGTGCTCGAAAGAACCCGCAAGGTCGTGGCGGACCTGCTGAAGCTGCCCGAGGCCAAGGTGACCGACGACGCTCACATGGTCCAGGAACTCGGCATGGTGTCCATCCAGTCGGTGGAGCTCATCGCCGCGCTGGAAGAGGAATTCGACATCGAGATAGACCAGGACGAAGTGGCGGACATCTTCACGGTGAAGGAAGCCGCCGAGTGGGTGGAGGGAGTGCTCGGGGCGTAGAGCGTCCCGGCGGGCGAAGAAACGGGAACCGGGGAAGATGACCGGCCGGGCCCCACGGCCCGCCAGGAGAGGGCCCGTGTTCAGGTATGGGCGGTCTGTTGAAGAGTGCCGCAGGGAGAGAGAACAAAGGGGGCGCCGTGAACGTGCGTTCACGGCGCCCCCCGGTCGATTAAACGGAAAGTGTTACGAAATCTTCGCCGCCGCCGCCTTGTCGCAGATGAACGTGAAATTGTCGTGCTTCTGCAGGAGGCTCGCCGGACAGTCGAGAGACATCGGGCCTTTAAGCGCCGCTTTCACAGCGTCGGCCTTGCCGTCGCCGGTGGCCAGCAGGACGATTTCCCTGGCTTCGCGTATGGTGCCGATGCCGGCGGAAAGGGCGTAGTGCGGGACTTCAAGGGGGTTCTTGAAGAAGCGGCCGTCCGAGTTCGCCTTGATGGTGCTTTCGGTCAGCCGGACGATCCTCGTGCGGCTGTCCGGCGCGCTGCCCGGCTCGTTGAACGCGATGTGGCCGTTGTTCCCGATGCCCAGGAGCCAGAGGTCCACGCCGCCGCAGGCGAGAATCTTGCGCTCGAAGGCGAGACATTCGAAGCCCGGGTCGGCGGCGACGCCGTTCAGGACGTTCGTGTTCCAGGGGCGGATGTCGATGTGGTTGAAGAGACGGTCGTTCATGAAGTAACGGTATGACTGGTCGTGCTCGCCGTCGAGGCCGAGGTATTCGTCGAGGTTGAAGGTGGCCACGCCCTTGAAGCTCACCTTGCCGGCCTTGCACCTCGCTGCGAGTTCGGCGTAGCAGCCTTCGGGGGTGGACCCCGTGGCGAAGCCGAGAACGCTCGCCGGCTTGGCCTTGACCTGGGCTTCTATCATGTCTGCGGCTTTCTTTGCCACGGCGGCCTTGTTTTCCAGAACTACCACGTTGACGGACATTGAAGTACTCCCTTCAGAAAGATGCGTTTCCGGAACGGGAAACCGGCGAGACTGCCTCACCGGACAATAACCCCAGTCTTACGAATTCGGCGTCCTGCGCCAGCATGGCCGCTCCAATGCCCGCAGCGTCGCGGCCGAGCGAACCGGTGAATATCTGGACGTCGCCGCGGATTATGGGAAGGAGCCGGGAGCGGAGGACGCGCCGGAGCGTGCCCGCGAAGACGCCGACTTCTTCGACGAGCCTGCCTCCGACGACGACGGCGTCGGGGTCGAACAGCGTGGCCGCGTCGCCCGCGGACCGCCCGATTTCTTCGGCGGCGCGCGTCAGGGTGTTGACGGCCAGCTTGTCGCCTTCGCCGGCAAGGCGGACAAGGTCGTCGACGGTAAGTGAAGACGCCCCGGTGCCGGCGGCCCGGCCGCGTGCGGCGGAAATCTGCTCCAGCGCCGCCGGAATCGAAGCGATGGTCTCGATGCAGCCGTAATTGCCGCAGTAGCACAGCTTCGCAGGATCGGCGGAACGGGTGTGGCCCAGTTCGCCGGCCACGCCGTGCGCTCCCGTGTAGACGCGCTTGTCCAGGGCGATGGATATGCGCACTCCCGTGCCGGCGTGCACGTACAGGACCACTCCGTAATCGCGTGCGGCGCCGACGCGTGATTCGGCCAGCCCCGCCGCATGAACGTCGTTGGTGAGGAGGACCGGCGGACCGGCGGCGATGACGTCGGCAAGGGCGATGTCCTTGCCGTGGCCCCAGCGGCCGGAATCACGCCAGAGGCGGCCGGCGGCGTCCACGGGGCCGCCGAGAGCGATGCCGGCGGCGGCTATGCCGGAAGACGTGCGTTCTTCGGCGATGATGCCGCGGATGATGGACGCAAGCTTGTCCGGATCCCGGGGGCATTCGACGAGGTCGCGGCGGGAAACCACCGCTCCCAGGGTGTCCGTGACGACGGAACGTATGCCCCTGCCGGAAACTTCGACGCCCAGGGCGGGAAGAAAACCCGGATTGAGCGCCAGCATGGAGACGCGGCGCCCGCCGCCGGAAACCGTCGTGCCCTGGGAAGTAATTACGCCCCGGTCCGCAAGCGGTTTCATGAGCGACGAAATGGCGGACGGCGCCAGGCCGAGAGCCGCTGCCAGGTCCAGGCGGGAAGCACTGCCGCGGAAGCGGAGGATGGAGACGAAACCTTGAAGATGCTGTTCCTTGCTGGCCATAAGCGCCCCGGACTTTGTCTTCGTAAAGCGTAACGGGGCCGGTAAGTTTTGCAAGCGCAAGAGGCGATATATTAATATTTTTTTATCAATACGTCCTTGTGCTGGTTGACGGCAGTTCGAGGCTGCAGGATTATTAAGTTGATGCTTTGCCCGGGCTGGACGATGCGGGGCTGGAAAAGCTGTGCCCGGACGGCCCGTGAAAGGATGCTGTTCGGGGAGATTCGGCGGCCGGGCCGCGTGAAACTCACGGCCGGGAGCGAATGCCGTTCGCTGCGGCGGGGCGGATGCCGTGAAGGCGCGTCGGATACGAAAAGACGCGCAATTACGGTTTGATATTGAAATGTCTGCAGTACAGCGCTATAATCAGTGTTTCATTTTGGACCATGCCCGTGCGGGGGCGACACGGACCCGGCGCCGGGCCGGTTCAGGCGGAAGGTTCAGAATAAGGAGAAGGCAATGACGTCCAGGAGAAAAGGGGTTGCGGGACTGCTGAGGGGCGAAGAGGGCGGAGCCGGCGTAGTAATAGTGATGCTGCTGATCATAGTCGCCCTCGGCGCATTGAGCTACATGGGGTACGCCAAGGCCAAGCAGGCGGAAGTGGACATGAAGGCTGCGCAGGACAAAGTCGCGCAGCTCGAGAAGGACCTGAAGGTGGCCACGGCGAAGCCTGCGGTTGCACCGGCCAAGGATCCGGCCGGCGGTGGAGACGTTGCGGCTCAGAAGAAGCTGGACCTCGCGAACGCGACGGTGGCCGAGCTGAAGGATCGCGTACAACAGCTGGCCGATGAGAAGGCGGACCTGGAGGAGAAGCTCGACGGTGCGGACGCCGCTCTCCAGGAGGCGAAAGATGCCGCTTCGGCCCTGCAGGACAAGCTCGATGAGAACGCCGACGCCGCTGCCGAGGTGGACGATCTGAAGGCGTCCGCCGAGGCGAGCAAGAAGGCGGCGGAAGAGGCGCTGGGGAAACTGGATGCCGCCGAGGGCGCCGCGGAAGACCTCAAGCTGGAGCTGAAGAAAGTCAAGGACGAGAGCCAGGTCCTGGCTGCGAGGCTGGTGGAGCAGCTCGACGAGCGGGACCAGAAGATCGGCATGCTTCTGGCCCGGCTGAAGGAATACCCGGTGCTTCCGCTGGACGAAGCCACGGCCAAGGAAAAGTACGACAAGGTCATGCAGATAGCGGAACAAATCGAGGACCGCGACGAGAAGATAGCGCTTTACTTCAAGGGCGGGCAACTGCTCCTGGGTACGACGTACGAGGCGAAGGTGAAGAGACTGCTGGACACCGAGATGCGGGCCAAGCAGGCGGCACTCGACGCCGCAGGTGTGGCGCTCTACAAGGAAGCCCGGACCATGTTGAAGAAATCCCCCAAGGCGTACGACGAGAACGTGCAGTTCCTGGAGGACGCTCTCGAGAAGGCCAGGGGATCCCGCTACGAAAAGCAGATCGAGGACATGCTGAAGTCGCAGAAGGACGCGGCGGAAGCGGCCAGGAAGGCGGCGGAAGAGGAAGCGGCCAAGAAGGCGGCGGAAGAGGAAGCCGTCGAAGCGGCCGCTGAAGAAGACGCCGGGGAAGAAGCGGAAGAAGCCGGGGAGGCCGAGTAGGTCCGTACCGGATAACGCCAGAACACAGGCGCTCCGCCCGCGGGCGGAGCGCCTGTTCTATTTTACGGCTGCGATGATGCCTCGGACCTTGTGGTAGACTTCCCGCGGGACGGCGATATCCGGCACCCGGGCGGCTTCTTCTATGTGTTCCGGCTTCTTGATTCCCACGATGACGCAGTCGATGAGCGGCGTGGCGAGGGTGACGGCGAGCACGAGCTGGACGATGGACACGCCGAGTTCGCCGGCGATGGGACCGAGGGAAGCCACGGCGGAGGCGATCTGTTTGAAACGCTTGCCGCGGAAGTCGGGGAGCCCGGAGCGGAAGTCCTGGAACTTCTCGGTGCCGGTGTATTTCCCCGTGAGCATGCCGTGGTAGAGGGGACTGTAGGCCAGGACGCCCATGTCCTGCGTGCGGCAGTAGGGGAGGACGTCTTTTTCGTCGTCGGTGTGAAGGAGGCTGTAGCGCGGCTGGAGGGTCTCGTAGCTGCCGAGGGAACGCGCCCAGCGGACCTGTTCGGTGGAGAAATTGCTCAGCCCGTAGTGGCGCACTTTTCCGGCTTCGACGAGTTTTTCCAGGGCGGCGGTCGTTTCTTCAAGGTGGGTGAGGGGGTCGAAGAAGTGGAGCTGGTAGAGGTCGACATAGTCGGTGCCCAGGCGCCGAAGGGAAGCCTCGCATTCCTCGAGGACGTAGTCGTGGGAGAGATCCGGGTGCCTGTGTCCGTCGGGGTAGAAATGGTTATAGACCTTGGTGGCGATGACGAGTTCGTGCCGGGGGAAGTCGGCGAGCGCCCTGCCGAGGATGGTTTCGGAGAGTCCGTCGCCGTAGGCGTCGGCGGTATCGAAGAAATTGACTCCGAGCTCAAAGGCGCGCCGCATGCAGGACTGCAGGTCGTCTTCATCGACGCGGCCCCAGAACTTGGGCGACGCCTGCCAGCTTCCGTAGCAGACGGGGGAGACCTGGAGTGCGGTGGAACCGAACCTGATTTTCTTCATGTCGGAGGTTTCCTTAAGACCGCGGCGCCCTGCAGAAAACAAAGAATATTGGATACGGCGGCCCGTGTCAAGGTATCAGCCGGATGCGGCGCGGAGGTACGGGGCTTTTTATGATAGACATGATGCCGGCTGAGCGGTATCTTATATTGTGTATGTGTCCTGGCCGCGGCTTGAGCGGCCCAGGCTGAGAAGGGGCGCCATGCCAAGTGTAAAAGACTCCCTTTTCGGCATGCTGGCCACGCGTGCCGGCTATGCCACCGAGGAGCAGCTTCAGGAGTGCATGAAGCTGCAGGAGGAGTACCGGAAAGGCGGGGGCAAGGTCCCGCGGCTGGGGGAGATCCTCGCGCAAAAAGGGTACATGACGGCTGAGCAGGTGGAAGCGGTGCTGCAGGGCCAGCATCGCGAGAAGGGGGGGCTGTTCGGGGAGATCGCCGTCCGCTGGAAGTTCGTGACGCGCGAACAATTGGACGAATGCCTCGGGCAGCAGCAGGAGGAACACGCCCAGGGGCTGCCGCGCCGCAAGATAGGCGAGATAATGCTCTACAAGGGTTTTATCCAGGTTCACCAGATAGCGGCGATACTGGAAGCCCAGAAAAGGCGCGTCATACAGTGCACGGGATGCGACAAGTACATCAATATCGCGGGCTTCAGGCCGGGGGACAAGCTGAAGTGCGCAAGCTGCGGGGCGGTGACGGAAGTGCCTTCGATGGCGGGCTTCTCGTTCGCGGATTTCCGGCCGCAGGAAGCGGAAGTGGTGCCGGCGGATACGCCGGAAGCCGCCCGGCAGGAAGCCCAGGGCCCCGGCAGTTCCGGGATCAGCCAGGCGATAAGCCAGGCGGCCGAGGGCGACAAGCAGACGCTGGTCATAGGGGGCTACGAGATCATAGCCCGAATGGGGCAGGATTCCACGGGCACCACGGTGAAGGCGCGCCACATCGAGAGCAACACGGTGGTGGTGCTGAAGGTGATGAAAGTGACGCCGATGCAGGACGAGGCGTTCCTGAAGCGCTTCATCGACGAGGGGAAGAAAGGCACGCAGCTCATACACAAGTACGTGAAACGCATATACGAGGTGGGCCTGGACAAGGGCAGGTATTTCTACTCGACGGAATTCGTCGACGGCAAGAGCCTGAAGAGGCTGCTGGACGAGGGGAAGCGCTTCACCGCGCTCGAAGGCGTGGACATCGTCCTGAAGGTGGGGCAGGCTCTGTCGCACGCTCATTCGAACGGCGTGGTGCACGGGGATCTCAGACCCTCGAACATCATCGTGTGCGACGACGGCGGCGTCAAGATCGCGGAACTCGGCATAGCGAAGGACGTCACCGGGAACCTGAGGTACTTTGCGAAGAGCTCGCACATCATCCCCTTCTATGTCGCGCCGGAACTGGTCGTCGATGAATCCACGATGAGCCCCGCATGCGACGTGTATTCGCTCGGGGCCATCCTGTACCACCTGGTGGCGGGGCGGCCGCCGTTCGAGGGTGAGAATCCGCTCGAGGTGCTGATGCGGATAACTGAGGCCGAGGCGCCGAGTCCGTACAAGCTGGGCGTCGCCACGGAAGGGCTCAGCAAGGTCATAATGAAGATGATCTCGCCGGAGCCGGAAGACCGCTACAACACCATGGAAGAAGCCATGGCCGACCTGCGCGACAAGCTGCGGGATGCCGCTCTTTCCACGACAAGGGCGCGCAAGCACGAGGCCGGCGAGAGGATAGCCAAGCGGAGGACTTCGGGCCACGTCGCGGTGGTGGACGGTCAGGTCCCGCTGCGCACCACGACGGTGACGCTCAAAAAGAAGAAGACTTCCGGCGCGGCGGTCTTCATGTGGGTAGTGGTCGTGCTCGCCATTCTGGGCGTGGGTGGATATTTCGGCTACCGGGAATACGTCGCTTACTACGGCAATCCTTTTGCTCCGCCGGTGGTCAGCCCGCCTCCGGATACGCCTCCGCCCGACGACGGAACGGGCGCCGCTCCCGCGCCGGAAGAGCGCGCCGACGAACT
Organism: Planctomycetota bacterium; assembly: GCA_016930595.1. Lineage (GTDB taxonomy): Bacteria > Planctomycetota > SZUA-567 > JAFGGJ01 > JAFGGJ01 > JAFGGJ01. The sequence continues at coordinate 16,444 of JAFGGJ010000031.1, read as the reverse complement.
GGAGTTCCGCGCGGCGCTCGCGTACGCGAATGAGCACCCGGAAGACCCGAAAGGGGCCTACGAGCGGTTCCAGTCGTTCCTGAAGCGTTACCCGAGTTCGCCCAGCACCTTTGTGGCGCAGAAGAAGGTGCGGGAATACAGGAACGCCGCCGCCCAGCGGGAGATGGTCGAACTGCTGAAGCAGCGCGACGAGGCCCTCGCCCGGAACGACTTCAACGCGGCTCTCGCGGAGATCGACGCGTGGCTGGAGGTTTACGGGGATTCCAGCGAGCGTTCGAACGCCATCCGCATGCGCGAGACCCTGCTGCTTGACGAGCAGAACTTCCTGGCGCGCCTGCGCAGCCAGGCGAAAGCAGACATCGGCAATGACAACGCGACCAGCATGGACACCATCAGGGACTACGTACCCACGAAGCTGATGGAAGCCAGGAAGGCCGAAGCCATTGCCGAGCTGGAACAACTGATCGCCGAAGCGTCCGCTCCGGCGGTCGAGCCCGATACGGTTCCGGAAACCGACCTCCCGACGGCCGATACCCAGCCCCCGGCCGGACCGGAAGAAGATGCCGGCGGCGACGACGCGGCGGCGGCGCAGAAGGAGATCAAGGCGCTGACGGCGCAGGTCGCCAAGGCGGCGGCGAGTTTCAGTTCGAAGCGGCTCGAAGAAGCGGCTCTCGCTCAGCCCCGGCACAAGGCCGCCGCATTTATCCCCGAGGAGGCCGGACGCCTGGCAGCTTTCGTCGACGTGATCAAGGCGAGGGCGGAGCGCAACAGCAAGGGCCTGACCATCGGCTACATGGGCGCGCGCCAGCAGATCGCTTCGGCCGACGGCGACGGCGTCGTGATTCAGATACGTGCCGGCGCCAACCTGTCGGACGTCAAGGTGCCTTGGGGGCAGCTGGACGCCGATGCCCTGTGGGAGATATTCACTCCGCTGCTGAAACGGGACAAGGACGAAGCCATAAACCTCGGCCTGATCTTCTTTTACGGCAACAAGCCCGCGCAGGCGCGGATGGCGTGGTCCAAGGCCCTGACGCTCGGTGCCGACGGGGCGGAAGTAAAGTCCTACGTGGATCGCCTGACCGCCGCTGCCGCTCCGGCTCCGGACGCCTCCGGCGACCAGGAACCCTCCGCCACGGACGAAGAAGTCCTTACGGGAACGGTTACTTTCAAGGGCGACAAGGTAAGGAACTACTTCCGGGACGCGAAGGGCGTGTGGCAGACCGGCCCCGATTTCATAACGGTCTCGGGCGAAGCGACGGCGGAAATGCCCGTGGGAACGCTCTCCCGGCTGGACATCCGCCTGAAGGCGCGCGGGGCGGATGTCCGCGCGCTCTTCGGACTGGGCGACTGGCGCATAGGCATCGACGGCAAGGAGGGCAAGCTCATCGTGCAGGACGCCGCCCAGAAGGAAGTGCGTACGCCCTTCACGGTGACGGCCGGCGACGTCTACGTGCTGGGGATCGAAGTCCTGGGCGACGGCACGGTTTTCACGGTGAACGGAAAGATCGTGCGGCGCGATTCCAGCCGCAAAACCCAGGGCGGGCCGCTTACGATCGAGGTCGGCGGCCAGTTGGGCGTCGACCTGATGGAAATGCACTTTGTGGAATGACCCGCCGGCGGCAGGCGCGGCGGGCTGAGGTGAATTCCGGCGAGCGGTTTGATGTGAAGGGACGCGGCTGTGTCGAAGTTCTCCCGATTGTTGCATGACAAGCGGATACTCGTGTCGGACGGCGCGATGGGCACCATGCTGCAGAACGCCGGCATGCCCTCGGGCGCCAATCCCGAAGAATGGGGCAGCCGGAACCCCGACGTCGTGAAGAGGATTTCGCTCGATTATTTCCTGGCCGGCAGCGACATGGTCCTGACGAACACTTTCGGCGTGCACCCCGTCAAGCTGGGGAAGTCCGGCATCGGTGACAAGGTCGAAGAGCTGTGCGGCGCGGCGGTGCGCGCCGCGCGCATGGCGGCTGAAGAATCCGGCAGGGCCGACGGTCTTGTCGTGCTGAGCCTGGGGCCGACGGGGGATTTCCTGAAGCCCCTGGGCACGCTGGACCCGGAAGATGTCGGCGCCGGATACCGGCGCGCCGCCGCCGCCGCTCTTGACGCCGGCGCGGACGCCGCCTGCGTGGAGACTTTTACCGACGCGGGGGAAGCGTCCCTTGCCGTTTCCGCGGCGGCCGCCGCGGGGCTGGACGTCCTGGCCACGATGTCCTTCGACGCCGGCGCCGCCGGGTTCCGCACGATGATGGGGGTGTCCCCGCAGGACGCTGCGCGGGTCCTGCATGACGCAGGGGCCGCGGCGGTGGGCGCCAACTGCGGCTCGCTGGAAATGGCCGATATGGCCGCGGTTATAGAAGAGATGGCGCCGCATGTCCCCGGACCTTACGTCGTGCATGCCAACGCCGGCCGGCCGGAGTTGCGCGGCGGAAGCACTTACTTCCCCCAGCAGCCCGCCGACATGGGCCGGGCGGTTGCCGCCGTGCTGAAAGCGGGCTGTTCCATAATCGGCGGCTGCTGCGGCACGACTCCTGAGCACGTCAGGAGCATCAGGGCGGCGGTGGACGCGTTTCTTTCAGGTTGAGCGGACGGGACGTTCTATCATGGCTTACGACATTGCGTTCTATCCTGGCGACGGCATCGGCCCGGAAGTCCTTGCCGCCGGGCGGGCGGTTATCGAAGCCGCCGCCCCGGGGGTGGTGGAGTTCCACCATATCGCGTGGAACGCCCGTCTTGTCGCCGAAACCGGCCTGGCCGCGCCCGAAGACGCCCTGGACATTCTGATGCCGTTCGATGCGATCTACCTGGGCGCAGTGGGCGACCCGGGCATCGCTCCGGATCACGTCACTCTCAGGCCGCTTCTCGAGATGCGGCGGGGCTTCCGCCAGTACGCCTGCGTCCGTCCGGCGGTGCTGTACCCGGGCGTTGTCTCCCCGCTTGCCGGGCACGTGCCGTACGGCATAAACATGACGGTGGTCCGGGAGAACACCGAAGGCGAATATTCGGACTTCGGCGGCAGGCATTCCGTCAGCGACGGCGAAGAAGTGGCTTTGCAGGTGAATTTCTTCAGCCGGACGGGCATAGACCGCGTGGTGCGTTTTGCTTTCGAGCTCGCGGGCAGAAGCGAGCGCCGCCGCCTTACGAGTATCACGAAGTCGAACGCCCAGCGGCACAGCATGGTTTTCTGGGACGAGGTGGTCGCAGGGGTCTCCGGCGAATTCCCCGACGTCAACGTTGAGAGAATGCTTGTGGATGCCGCCGCCATGAACTTCGTCCGCAGGCCGCAGGACTTCGACGTGGTCGTCGCCAGCAATCTGTTCGGCGACATACTCACCGACCTGGCCGCCGTCATAGTCGGCGGGATGGGGTTCGCTCCAAGCGCCAACATCAACCCGGAACGGCGCTATCCTTCCATGTTCGAACCGGTCCACGGCTCGGCTCCGGACATAGCGGGCCGCGGCATAGCGAACCCAGTGGCGGCCGTTCTCGCCGGCGCGATGATGATGGAATTCATAGGCGAGGCCGGGGCGGCCGCCGCCATCAGGCAGGCCGTCGCGGCGCACCTGGAAGACGGTTCCGTCGCGACTCCCGACCGCGGCGGCAGCGGTACTTCCGCCGAGGTGACGGAAGATATCGTGCGGAGGCTCGACGTCTGACCCCGGCGGCCGTGAGAGCGGCGGCCGGATTTTGCCGATAACAGTCCTTGTACCGGAGGCGGTTTGGGAAAACCCTCGCACAGAAGGCGTCAAATGATACGCACCCGCGCCGGCTACCTGGCCTCCTGGGCGGGCATCGGCGTCATCGGCGTAGGACTGGCGGGGCTGTTTGCTTTCGACCTCTTCGGCACGTTCTTTGGCGTACTGGTTATGGCAAGTCTCTTCTTTGCCGGAATCACTCTTCCGTATATAATTGATAGTGTGGCCTTCGGGCTGCAGGAGAGGAGGGGACGTAATGAGACCCCTGACAATTAAATCTGTCGCCGTGGCCGCCGTGCTTGTGCTTGCCGGGTGCGGTTCGGAAGTCGCTTCTCTGCAGGTTCCGGCGCGGGCGGTGTTGATCGGGCCGGCCCCGGTGGCCGCCATGCTCACCGCCGAGAACGGTACGGCGGAAGCGCCCGTTCAGCCTTCCCCGTTCACGCCCATCTACAGGCCGGCCCCGGGACAGCAGTTCGACAGCGTGTATTCATGGGCCGTGCGGGTTTCCGCCGGCCTGGTCCTTCCCGACGCCATAACGCTTGAAGCCGCCGGGCGGCTGGACGTGACCTTCATCTCCTACCAGGGCCCCTATTCCCTCGAAATGGCCGCCGGCTTCTACCAGATAACCGACGACGATCTCGGCGGGCATATCTCAGTGGTGCCTGTCACTGTCGGCGCCAAGGCGTGGATGGAAGCCTATCCCGGCTCGGTCAAGTCTTTCATCGGGCTGTCGGTCGGCCCGTACATCGTTGATCACTCGAACCCCATCGTCGAATATTCCAGCACGGTCGGCTTTGAACTCACGGCGGGACTTTCCCTCGAAACCGAAGACCACATCATGGCCATGGGTGTCGAAGTCGGCTACACGGTCAACCAGCCCTCCATATCCATAGGCGGCACGCCGGGCGACGAGAACCTGAACCTCTTCTCGCTCAAGGCCAACCTCGAAGTCCTTTTCTGATTCCGGCCGGGCTGTATTTGAGCGGCACTGCCGGCCTGCTACAATGGTGGCGGGTACGGAGTGTCCATGCCGTCGGGCGAGCAGACAAAGTACATGACTCTTGCCGGTGAGCTTCAGCGCGACATCGCTGCCGGCAGGTTCGAAGTCGGCAAGCGTTTCCCTTCCGAGCGCTCGCTGGTGAAGACTTCCGGTCTCAGCCTTCTTACCGTCAGGCAGGCGCTTTCCGTTCTGGAGAAGCGCGGCCTGATCCTGCGCCGGCAGGGCGCCGGCACGTTCGTCGTTTCCACCAGTCCGGTGGAAGAGCGCGTCTGGCTGGCCGTCCTGGTCATGGGGTTCGACAGCGAGATGTCCGCCGGTTACCAGTTCATATATTCCCAGTGGATGCGGGGCGTATGCAGGGCCGTTGACAGGGCGCGGGCGCACCTTTCCATCGTGGACCTCGGCATCGTCCCCGATCCCCCGGGCCGCTTCCACGAACTCGCCGACCAGGAGAAAGGCCCTTCGGGCTTCCTTATGCCCCTGGTTCACAGGTGGATGATGCCGCGCCTCCTCGGCGAAGGCGGCAGGGCCTCCGTGCCGCACGCCGTCATCGGCGACGCCAGGGTCGACCAGCGTCTCAACGCCGTGGTGGTGGACATGGCCGGAGCGGGCCGGGCCGCCGCCGGAAAGTTCCATTCGCTCGGCCACACGCGCATGGCCTACCTCGGCGCTGAAGCCAATCTCAGGGGGGAAGGCTGGATCGAGGAGCTCAAGTCGCTGGGCCTGTGGGAGCGCAACCGCGACCTGATGGCGTACGACGCCGAACCCACTTCGGTGCTGATGCTGGCGGAAGAGCAGGGTTATCTTTCGGGCCGGCGGCTGCTCGCGATGGACGATCCCCCCACCGCGGTGTTCTGCATGAACGACAGCAGGGCGAGAGGCCTGGTGCGCGCGGCGGCCGAGCTCGGCTTCGACGTCCCGGCGGACCTTTCCGTCATCGGTTTCGACAACATGCCCGGGTCAGACAGGCTGCAGCCGCCGCTGACCACTTTCGCCCCGCCGTGGGAAGACGTGGGCTATGCCGCCGCTGATTCCCTGCTGACGTGGGTCAGCCGGAAGGCCCGTTTCAGGCGCTCGTTCAGACTGCACAAGGTACCGGTCGTCGACAGGGGTTCAGTCGCTCCGCCGCGCCGTCTCTCCGGCGAGTACCCGTCCTGAAGGGTGGCGTGTTTTGGGGGAAGGAGGATCTTGTGAGACGCGTGCATGTGGCGCTGGGGCTGTTCTGTATTTTTTTCTTCGCCCGTGTTCCGGCAGTCGGGGCGGCGATCGTTACCGGCCCTTACCTGCAGAATTCGAGACCCGACGGCATCACCGTCATGTGGGAGACCGATACTCCCGGCGACAGCTACGTCGATTACGGCCCGACGGCCGCCTATGGATCCACGGCGGGCCAGGCCGAATCCGTCACCCTTCATGAAGTCAGTGTGAATTCCCTCGCCGCCGGTTCCGTCTACTGCTACCGTGTCAGGACGGGCGGGACGCAGAGCGCCGGGTTCGCGTTCAGGACTGCTCCGACCAAGGGTTCTTCGGGGTTCACTTTCTTCGCTTACGGCGACAACCGCACGTACTTCTACGCTCATGAAGAAGTCTGCCAGGCGATGCGCCTGGAATGCGAAGGCGTCCGGACCCTCCTTTTCAACTCCGGCGATACCGTTACCAACGACGCCGCGGTCCAGGCCGACTGGCAGCGGGAGTTCTTCCGCCCGCTGTTCGACGTCGCGGCGTCGATGCCGTTTTACATCGGCCGGGGCAACCACGAAGGCTCCAACCCTCTCTTCCTGCCTTACGTCGCCCCTCCGCAGACGAGCGGCAGCGGCACCGAATACTATTACTCGTTCGACTACGGCAACGTGCATTTTGTAGTGCTTGACGTGATGCAGGCCTACGCCGCCGGCAGTCCCCAGCATGACTGGCTCACGTCGGACCTGGCCTCCGCTTCCTCGGACGCCGATATCGACTGGATTGTCGCCTGTTTCCACAACCCGCCCTTTTCCACCGGCAGCCACGGCTCCGACCTCGCCGTCCGCACCGCTTTCCACGGGCTTTTCAGCGGCAGCGGCGTGTCCCTGGTGATAAACGGCCACGACCACCAGTACGAGCGCATAAGGCAGCAGGACGGCGTTGTCTACGTGGTTTCGGGCGGCGCCGGCGCCGGCCTGTATTCGCAGCAGACTACGGAAGCATGGAGCGCCATCTACAGGCCGTGGCATCACTTCTGCGCCGTGGACGTCACCGATACCACGCTCTCCGTGCGCGCTCATGCCGTGGGCGTGGACGGCTGGCGGGACGGCGAGCTTTTCGACTCGATCGTCATCGGCAAGGGCGGCGGGTGGGGGCCGTCGGCGGTGGTTCATCCCGACCTGGAGGCGTCAGCCGGCGGTATGGTGGTTCTCGACGGCTCCGCTTCCTTCGACCCCGAGGGAAGCCCCCTGATCTACACGTGGACCCAGTTGTCCGGCCCCGGCGTTGCGTTGAGCGGGGCGGCGACCGCGCAGCCTTCGTTCGTCCCGGCCGAAGCCGGCGAATACGTCTTCCGGCTCGTGACGAGCGATGGGGCGCTGGCGAGCGTTCCCGATACGGTCAGGGTCGTGGTCACGGATGCCGCCGTCACGTCCGTCACGCTGAACCCGGTCGCGGACGCCTGGGTCAGCAGCGGAGCTCCCGGCGCCAACTATAATACCAGTCCGCTGAACGTCGACGGCGAAGCGAGCGTGGAAATCTCCTACCTCAAGTTCGACGTGCCCGCGGCCCCTCCCGGTAAACAGCTTCTGTCCGCCGTCCTCTCCCTCCACTGCGAAAACGATTCCGACATGGGAGGCTACGTGCGGACCGCTTCCGACAGTTCCTGGACCGCCTCCGGCATTACCTACGACAGCCGGCCGCTGCCGGACGGCCTGACTGCGGGCAGCCTGGGACAGGTCGCCGTCGGTTCCGGCCACGCCGTTGATGTGACGGACGCCGTCGCCGGCCCGGGACTCCTCACCCTGGTGCTCCTGCCGGGCAGCGGCGACGGGGCGGATTACTCGTCCGTCGAAGACGCCGCCAACGCCCCTGAACTGGTCCTCAAGTACGTGGATGTCTTCGTTGACGCGGCGCCTCCAGCCGTGGCCGCCGCCTCTATCGTCGTGACGGGCACCGTCTCGGATAACGCATCGACGCCGGCGTCGGTGCTCATCGACGGGACGGAAACCCCGGCTCCGGGCGGCGCATGGACCTCGGTCGCCGTCCCGTACGCCGGCGGGGCGAAAACGGTTTCCATACTGGCCGTGGATGCGAGTTCCAACGAGCGCGAGGTGCGGGTTTCCCTCTCCCCGTGACGGCGGGCCCCGGGCCGGTTCAATACGCCGCAGACTTCCGGTGCTCGTCCAGCACGGCCATGTAGTTGTCGTACACGGTTCCCACGGCTATCGAATGGCTTGACCCCAATATGAATCCTCCGCCCGGCTTGGCGCATTTCATCGCTCGGCGGACGTCGGCGCGGCAGTCTTCCGCCGTCCCCGACAGCAGGTTCTCGACGGCTACGCCCCCCCACAGCGCCATCCTTCCGCCATGCGTCTTTTTTATCTCGCAGATATCCATCCCCGCCGTGGGCTGGATCGACTGGTAGCAGTCGTAGCCCATCTCCACGAACATGTCCAGCAGGGCGCGGTTGTTCCCGCAGGCGTGCTTCAGGACCTTGAGGCCGCGGGCGTGCAGCTTTTCCACGCGCTGCCGGTTCGCATCGACGAAAAACTCCCTGAACATGCCCGGACTGATGAACGGCCCCGTCTTGTAGCCGAAGTCCGCCCCCCACAGGACTCCGTCTTGGCCGGGGTGCACGTACACGTCGTCGGCGAGGTTCTGTTCGGCGAGCATGAGCGCCGTGGCGGCCTTTACGGCCTCCGGGTTCAGCGCCAGTTCCATGCAGCCCCGTTCCATCCCGCCCAGCAGCACTATGCCTATCTCGCCGCCGGAAGCCCCGCAGATGTATTTCTCGTCCTTGAAGCGCTGCACGACGGCGTCGAGTATCTCCCGGGAACGCTTGTCTCTTTCGGGCTCCCGGGGCTCTCGCTGGAACTCCTCTGCCGTGTATACGCGTTCGTCCGCATCCGGGTCCCTGACGCACGTGATATCCTCCGTCGTCCGGGAATACTTGAACACCCTTCCGTACTTGTCTTCCCAGGTGCTGTCGTCGATCCTGCGCGGCGGCGGGTCGTCGCTTTCCGGCGGGATCTGCCAGGTGGCCATGGGGAAAGTAACAATGTCCAGGTCGAGTTTCTCGTGCAGCTCGATGTGGTCTTTCAGGTATGACTCGGCCACCTCGTCGTGGCGGTTCTCCCAGAACGCGATGCGCGACTTCGCCTTTGCCCGCAGGTATGTCTCGTGCCCGATGATCTTCTCGACAGTGTCGAAATCGACGGCGAATTCGCCGATGGGGACGCGGTCGGGTATGCCTCCGTCGAGCACCGTGCGGACACGCCTTTTGGAGTTCATTGCGGGGCCTTTCCTTGCAGCCCGGTTACATGGAGCATACACCGGCGGCGGGCCTCCGCAACGGCATGACGCCGTATTCCGTTGCGGCTTTTCGCTCAATTCTGCCCTTCCCCCAAGGCCCGGTGCGTGCTATTTTCGACGACAGTGAAAGGCGGGCGCCATGGCTGACGGGAATAAAAGGAACGTCGTCATCATAATGACCGACCAGCAGGCCTACGAAATGGTCGGCTGCAACGGGTCTTCCTACGTGCATACCCCCAACCTGGACGGGCTTGCCGCTTCCGGCTGCAGATTCACCGGGTGCTACACCACGGCTCCCGTGTGCACTCCCGCGCGCGCCGGACTCTTCACCGGCATGTACCCGGCCTCTTCGGGCGCCGGCATGAACCAGCACCCGCTTTTCGACACGACGCGCAACATCGGACAGGTCTTCAGCGCCGGCGGTTATGCCTCGGCGTATATCGGTAAGTGGCACCTGGACGGCTGCGCCGGCGGATACTACGGCACGGGCGCGTGCCCCCCGGGCTTCATGGACGAATACTGGTACGACGGTCGCCGCTTCATCGCCGACGTGGGCGGCGACGGCTTCGCAAAGTGGAGCGGGGGCGCCGGCCTTGCGCCGGAAGACTGCTGGGCGCGCCGCGTCTCCGACCGGGCCGTCGATTTCCTCCATAAACACGGCGACGGGCCGTTCCTTCTAGTGTGTTCGTACGACGAGCCGCACGGGCCTTCCTCCGCGCCGGAAGAATACTACGACATGTACAAGGGCACCAGGCGCCCGTTCAAGCCCAACATGGGCGACAGCCTGGAAGACAAGCCGGCGCTGCACAGGGCGCTGGCGCAGCTCCAGAAGCACGGCGGCCGCGTCCCCGACGGCGAAATGCCCAACAACAGCCCCAGGATGTTCGGTTGCAACACCTACGTGGACGCCGAAATCGGACGCGTCCTCGACGCGATAGACAGGACCGCCCCGGACAACACGATCGTCCTCTACACCGTTGACCACGGCGACCACCAGGGTTCGCACGGGCTCATCGCCAAGGGTCCCACCATGTACCAGGAAACCACCCGGGTGTCTTTCTTCGCACGCGTCCCGGGATTGACACGGCCGGGTTCCGTATCGGACTCCGTCATAAGCCATATCGACGTCGCCCCCACGCTCTGCGCCCTTGCCGGCGTCGAACAGCCCATGGTCCGCCTGGAAGGCCCCTACGCCGGCGGTCCCGGGGACAGGAACATCCCCCAGTTCCAGGGGATGGACGTCTCACCCGTTTTTCGCGACCCGGCCGCGGCGCCAAGGGACGCGGCCTTCATCGAATTCAACAGGTTCGGCCTGCCGCACAACACCCGCTGGGGCTTCACGCCCATCCGCTGCATCGTCACCGGCAGGTACAAGCTGGCCGTCAACCTCCTCGACGACGTCGATGAACTCTACGATCTCCGCGAAGACCCCCAGGAACTCCGCAACCTCATAACCGACCCCGGCCTCGCAAAGACGCGCGACGAATTGCATGACCGCCTCCTCGACTGGATGGACGAACGCATGGACCCTCTGCGCGGCAACGCCTGGTGGCGGCGCCCGTGGCGTCCGGGCAAAGCCATGCCCGTGGATTACAGGGCCTGAACGCACGGGGCGGCCGCCGCGGTCTTGACCCGGCGCGGCTTCCGGTGTAAACTCGAGTCGCCGGCGTGTTATTGAGCACCGGTTTTTTGAAAGTGAGCCCATGCAGAAATCCGCCGGATGCAGCCTGTGGATCGCCGTGCCCACCTACTGGACCCATCCGGCCTCGGCGCCCGGCGGCGAAACCACCGTTTTCGACCACCCCACGCCCCTGGATGAAGAAGGCACCCTGGCCCGGACGCTCGAATCCTTCACGAACCTTCGCGGGGACTTCAGCGTGCTGGTGGTCGCGGCCACCGCACACCCCGCCCTGGGCGAAGAAGTGCATTCCAGGGTCTCACGCCTGCTGCAGCCCTTTGCCGGCCGCATCAGGCTTTTCCTCGCTTCGCCGGTTTCTCTCGACGCTCTCAACGGCGCCCTCGGCGAGCCGCTTCTTTCCCTCGACAGTTACGGCAGTATCCGCAATGTCCAGCTTGCCGTGCCGTATGCCCTGGGCGCCGACGCGGTCCTCGGGATTGACGACGATGAAGTAATCGACAACCCGGATTTCCTCGACCTCGTCGAACGCCGCGTCTCGGCGGGCGTCGCCGGCATGGCCGGCCCCTATTTCGACCGCCGGGGCGATTGGCGCATCGAAGGCGCCGAAGAGCTCGCCTCCGAGCCGAACATCTTCGTCAGGAAAAACTTCTTTATGAACCGTGCCATCGGCAGGGCCATGGATTCCGCCGGGCCCGACGGCCTTGCGGTTTCCAACGTCGCCTTCGGCGGCAACATGGTCATGTCCCGCTCGACCATCGCCCGCGTCTGCCACGACCCGTACATACCGCGCGGCGAAGACTACGATTACGTCATCAACGCCGCCATGGACGGCATCTTGTGGCGCTTCTGTCCGGCCATGAGCATCGTGCATCTCCCACCGGATTCCACCGGATCGCAGGCCGGCGATCGCACAAGCAAGCTCATCGCCGACATCCGCCGCTTCATCTACATGCGCGAGAAGATGCGCCTCCACGCCGAGCTCTTCCCGCGGGAACTCGTTGACCCGGATTACCTCATGCCCTACCCGGGCCCCTACCTTGCCGCCGGCGTCGATCTGCCCGCCGAAGGTGTCCGGGCGCTGGACGGCAAGTACCCGGAATTCCGCGCCTCGGGCGGCTCGCCCGAACAGGTCGTCTCTTCCGCCCTCGATACCGCCCGTGTCAAGGCCGCGGAATTCTTCGAATACCGCCGGCGCTGGCGCTCCGCTTTCCGCTCGACGGCTTCCGCTCCCCGGATGCGCCTCGCCGCGCAGGCATTGGCCATGGCCTGATTCCCGCGGCCGTCCGCTCCTCCTACCTGAAACCGGATCGGTTCCCTTTGTAGTATGACCACAGCCGCTCTTCCACCGGATCGGGATACTCGTAGAACTCGTCGTCCAGGTCGCTCCAGAGCCCGGAGACGTCCTCTCCGTACGCTTCCATAAGAGCCTCCCTCTCCGAAATGTCCGCGGGAGGCGCTCCGCCCGGAAATCTCCCGTTCGCCTTCGCCAGGATGTCTTTCGTCGCCGGCGCGCCTATCCGCTCCATGGCGCAGGTGTATTCGGGGGCTTCAGTACGTGACGCGCATGCGGACGCAGCGCCGGTACGGCGCGATGTTCACGGATGTCTCCACGCTTTCCCCGTCGCGCAGCCCGGCGAAGCGCATCTCCGACGCCCCCAGGTATTCCCCGCCGCGCCCGTAGAACTCGCACCGGGCGTGCCCCGCCGCCAGCGATTCGACCGCCAGCTTCACGGCCAGTCCCGTCTTCTCCCGGTACAGGGCGTCGGCGGCTTCGTCGCTGAGCGGGAAGGCCCCGGTGCGTTTCAGCATCAGTACCAGCGACGATCCTCCGCTTCCTGCTTTCCTGTCCTCCACCGTAAAGTACTCGCCGAAAACGTCGTTCTCTATTTCGATGTCCCGGGCGTCCACCGGCGCAAGGTCCCTCAACATTTCCGCTATGCTCCCGCGGAACAGCAGCCCCACCGCCAGCAGCACCAGCAGCGCAGCTCCGCTGCCCAGCAGCCCCAGGCGGGTTTTTTCGGCGCGGGTAAGAACCGCCGGCCGCTCCGTCGTGTCCGCCGCCACCGTGCGCGACTCCGCCGATATCTCGCCCCCCGGGCGCATCACGTACAGCGTTTGCACCTCGCTGCCTTCCAGGTACTCCACGCTGCGCAGCGTCGAGAACAGCCGCGTCCTCTCCGCAGCCGGGAATATCTTCAGCAGTTCCTTCAGGGCTTCCGTGACCTGCTCCTCCGGAGATGGCGGCAGCGCCGCCGCGTCCACGGGAGCGTCTTCCGCCAGGATGCTGAACGTCCCTCCGTCGATTTCCAGTGAAAAGCGCATCCCCGACCGCGCCGCCAGCCCGACCCACGAGCGCAGTTTCTCCTCGCTCCCGGGCGTCCCCGGGAGCGGTCCTTCCAGCAGCCCGTCGAATACCACCGTGCCGGTGTGTTTCTCCGTCATCGCGCCGTTTCCGACCTGAATTCCGCCACCCGCCCGAACGCCTCCCAGTCTTCCATGTCGGCGTGCCACACGAGCGTGGCGTTGCCGACGCGCCTCGACTTGTAAAGCGCCTTGAGCTCCGTTGCCGATACCGGCCCCTTCGTTTCCCCGCCTTCCTCGTAGAACCATTCCGTCCCGCCCCCGCCGCCTCCTCCCGCCGCCGTGCCGTCCGTCAGGTATCCCGCAGCCGCGCTTTCCGGCAGCGCCTGGACGTTCCGCGTATCGACCCCCAGAACGTTGTCGTGGGCGTCAAGACGGCTGGCGGCATGCCGCCGGAACGTTTCGCTCTTCATCTTCTCCTGGCGCAGCTGCTCCCTCAGCCGCCGGTTCTCGCGGCTGTGCCTGTTCCTCAGGTTCTGCTGCTCCTTCAAATTCGGCAGCACCGCCACTATCACTATCCCGATTATGTCCAAAAAAAATCCCGCCGCAAACCATCCCCCCGTGTTCCGTCCCTTGCTCGACGCTATTGCAGCGGCGATACCGCCCGTTATGCACCTCACGATGATCACCACCGCTATAACCGCAGCGCCTTCCATTTACTTTCCCTCCGCCGAAACGGCGACAGCCCTTTTCTCAGTATATTTATTATGGGCCCGGTCACAGGTAGTCAAGCACCGCCCAGTTATGTACGAAATGCGCCGCCATCGACGGGTACAGGCTCCCCGTCCGCCACTTCATCCATCCCAGCAGCATCCCCACCATGAACAGGTACGGCAGGCCGATTATCGACCCGTGCAGCGCCGCAAACAGAAACGACGACAGCGCCAGCGCCTGCCACGGCTTTATCGCCGTCAGCAGCCAGTGGAGCATCAGGCCGCGGAAAGCTATCTCCTCCGTCACCGCCGGGAAGACGCATACCAGCAGAAAAAGCAGGCCGCGCGGAATCTCACCGAACGCTTCCCCGCGGGCGGCCTCCTCCATCCCCATGTTCTTCAGACCCGCGCTTATCAGGTAGTTTATCCCCAGCAGCGGCGCGAGCAGCGCCAGCCCCGCAAAAGCTTCCGCACGGTTGAAGCCGATCCTTTTCAACTGCACAACCAGCGACTGCCAGTGCATCGCCGCGAACACCGCCGTCGTTATGAATACCGCCGCCGTCGCAAGCGCCAGCCACGTACCCGGACTTTCCTCCCCCAGCAGCAGGTACGCCGCCGGCCCGCAGAACAGCACGACTGTCACGTATGTCCAGAACATGCTCCATACCTGCGGCGCCTTGCGGGCTATCAGTTGCTCGCCGCTGATCCTCCCGGGACCGACGCGGGGGAGCACTTCCTCTTCCCGCCGGTAAGGCGTCGCACACTGCCTGCAGAAGTAGAACCGGCGGTCGAGTTCCGCGCCGCAGTAGGCGCAGCGGTCCACGGGACCTTCGCCATGTCCGGTGTCGGCGTCGTCCATGCGCGTCCAGTCTGTCAGTAACGTTTCCGTACGAGTTTACACCGGAACGCCGCAGAAAAAAAGAAAATACCCCGGCCGGCGAGCTTTTTGTTACTGCCCGGTGGCGCCCGTTTGATGGAGCCGCCTCTGTTTCGCACGCTTCCTCTTGCCTGCACGCCAGTTGTACAGGCCCACCGGCAGCCGGAAGGGCAGCATGGCGATGTCCCGCCACCGCACCATCCCTATGCGCAGGATCTTGCTCACCGTCCTCGCCACGTGCATGGGCGTGTAGAAACGCTTCTTTATCTGTTTGCCGATCCGGGCCAGGTCGGCCGTGCTGTACCGGTCGGAATAGACCACCCCGTCGGACGCTATGTGGTAGCCGGGCGTCGCTTCCACCACGTCCTTTATCGGGGCCAGCTCGTATGCCCGCAGCTTCATGTACGTGATCGAATCCAGCCCCAGTTCGTGGGCGAACCCGGGGATTTCCAGCATCTCTTCCTCGGTCTCCCCTATGTTCCCGTACATGAAATACCCGCTGTAGAATATGTCGAACTGCCGGAAAACCTTGAAATACTCCCGCAGTTGCGCCGTCGTGAAGCCCTTCTTCAATTGCTTCAGTATCCGGTCTTCGGCCGATTCCACGCCTATGAAGAGCGCCTTGAATCCGGCCCGGACGAGTTTCTCGAGAAGCCTCGGGTTCCTGGCTATCTCCACTCTCGCCTGCGCCAGGAAGCGTTTCTTCAGCCCGCTTTCGATAATCAGGTCGCAGAGACGCTCCACCCGCTTTTCGTTCACGGAAAAATTATCGTCCACGAAGAAGATTATGTCGGAGTCCAGCGACTGCACTTCCTCGAAGACGCATTCGGCCGGACGCTCTTCGTAGTCGCGCTTCTTGCCCAGCGGGTTGCGGTTGAACGAACAGAACTCGCACTGGAACGGGCACCCGCGTGAAGACAGCACCGTGTCGATGCCGCCGCTCAGCATCTCCACGCCGTACCGGCTCAGCCCGTACCGGACGCGGCGGAGACTCCGGTCGCGTTCCGGCAGGATGCCTATCTTCCCCACCGTGCGGTTCTCGTTGTGGATAATCGACCCGTTCTCACGGCGGCTCAGGCCGGTTATCTCCCGCACCGGCCTGCCGGACGCGAGTTCTATGGCGATTTCTTCGCCTTCGCCTCGCGCCACGTAGTCCACGTTGGGGCAGCGCCGCATTATCTCTTCCACCTTCGCGGTCGCTTCCTGCCCGCCCACGATCGTGCATATCCCGGCCGGCAGGCGCGACACCAGGCCGAGGGCCTCGTCAAGCCCGAAGCCCCAGTTCACGCTCACCGCCAGCAGGTCCACGCCTTCACGCTTGATGAATTCCGCCAGCTTCGATTCCGGGCGGAAGTCCCCGTCGTGCCGCAGGTCGGCTATCGTCACCCTCGGCGCCACCGTCGCAAACGCCGACGCGATGTATTCCAGCCCCGTGGGAGGAAAAAACCCCATCGCTCCGGATATCTCTTCGTAGTACGGATTTATGCACAGGACGTGCCTGAACTTTGACTTGCCCGCACCGCCGGCGCCGGCTTCGCTTGCAGAAAGTCCCTTTGTCAAGATTTCATCTCATATCGCCTTGTGTCATCAGACAGTTGAGAGAAAGTTGATTATTCAAGCTGATATTACCACGGGAAGCCGGCATACGCAAGTCTTTTCCCCCCCCCCCCCCCCCCCCCCCCCCCCCCCCCCCCCCCCCCCCCCCCCCCCCCCCCCCCCACAACCCCC
>JAFGGJ010000030.1 GCA_016930595.1 Planctomycetota bacterium | reverse complement strand
GGGGGCCGTGCGCGGGGGTGGATACCAGGGGGGCATAGCATGGTGCCGTGCGGCGTGCGGCCGCGGGGGTGCGGGTGCGGGCGCTGGCGGGGGGGGAGCGTGTTGAGGCACCGGTATAATTACTGTGCTTGTGTGCCGGCCCAATTGTGGTATAATGGTGGGGGCAGGTCAACAGCAATGACAGACAAAGACAACAGAAGGGCAAATGTAGATGGCCGGAGAGTGACCGTAGGTTCTCTGTTTGCGGCCATTGGCGGCTTCTGCAAGGCATTCCAACAGCATTGTGCCGATATTCTCTGGGCCAACGAGAAAGACCGGTTTGCAGCCGAGACTTTCCGACTCAATTTTCCTGATATCCACTACATTGAAAAGCCGGTGGAGGATCTCTCGGTCCACGGCGACCGGCTTGCGCCCGTCGATGTGCTGACGGCCGGTTTCCCTTGCCAGGCGTTCTCCATCGCCGGGGAGAAAAAAGGGTTCAAAGATCCGCGTGGTCTTCTATTTCTGCACATCATCCGTATCGTGAGGGAATTCGGCAAGAACAAGCCGAAGATCCTGCTGCTCGAGAACGTCAAGAACCTGAAAGCGCACGACAAGGGGCGCACGTTCAAACGGATTCAGGCTGAAATCCAGCGCGCCGGTTACTGGTTCAGCGATGCCAACGCCCGCATCCTGAACACGGCTGACTATACTGACATTCCGCAGAACAGAGAGCGGGTGTTTATGGTCGCCATGAGCCAGTCCCATTTCCCGGCTAACACGTTCGTTTTCCCGGACCCGCTGCCGGACGGCAAATTGCGCTCGGTGCGATCCTTCCTTGATCTTCAAACCAAGCCGGATGACGCCTTCTACTTCACCCCCGAGTCGCAGTACTATGAACTCTTCCGGGACGAGATCGAGAAGGGCGGGCGCGAACATATCTACCAACTCCGCCGGAGTTACGTCCGCAAGAACATGTCGGACATGTGCTTCACGTTGATGGCAAACATGGGCGAAGGGGGCCACAACCAGCCGGTCATCAAGGACCGCTGGGGCATCCGCAAGCTCACGCCGCGCGAGTGCGCGCGTCTTCAAGGATACGAGGATACATGGTTTAAGATTCCGCCTTCCCTGTCGAACACGCAGGTCTACAAGCAGATCGGCAACTCTGTGACGGTTGCGATGGTCGCACGGTTGGCGGAGCGGATCGTGCGCCATATCCAGTCGCTGAACGGAAAGCGCGAGGCATAGGAGCACCATGAACTGGGTTTTCCCCAAGAACGACGGCGGACGCGACAGCGGCTTCCACGATGCCGGTGTGGAGACGTTCAAAGGCAACTTCGACCGCTACCTCGCACGCGAGTTAATCCAGAACAGCCTCGACGCCCGATTGGACCACGGAAAGCCGGTCCATGTTAAATTCGAACTCCTAGCCCTGGATCGCGCGAAGATTCCGGGAATGGACTATCTGCAGGAGACCTTCGGCCGTTGCGCCGACTACTGGCGCGATCACGAGAAGGTTCACGCCTTCTTCACCCGCGCCGCGGAACTGGCCGCCCAGCCCCGCCTGAGCGCGCTGAAAGCGGGCGATTTCAACACCACCGGCGTTCCGGGCACCGACGGAGACAGGATGCAGAACTGGTATCATCTGATCCGTTGCGCCGGATCGTCGTCGAAGTGGGGCGGCGAAGGCGGGTCTTTCGGCATCGGGAAAAATGCGCCGTTTGCCGCAAGCCGTCTCAGAACCGTTTTCTACTCAACGCTGACGGCCGACGGGTGTGCGTTCCAGGGTGTCTCCACGCTGGTATCCCACAAGCTTCCCGATGGCGCTACAGCGCAGCCGACGGGTTTCCTGGGCGGCGACCGTGGCGACTCGATCCGCATCTCCGGCCACATTCCCCCGGAGTTCCGGAGGACCGAACGCGGCTTGGATATCGTCGCGCTGGAATACCCAGCCGCAGGCACCTGGAAGAACGATCTGATCCACTCGGTACTCGACAACTTCTGGCCCGCGATTGACATCGGTGATCTAGTGGTGACGGTTGGCGATCAGACGATTGACCGTTCCAACCTCGCGAGACTACTCGCAGAGTTCAGCGGACAGGAAGACTTCACGGCGCACCTGTTCTATCAGGCGTACAAGACTCCGACCCAGCGTTTCGACGAGCACCTGCCGACCGTCAAAGAGTGCACCCTCTTTCTGCGTGCGGGGGACATGGAGTTGCCGAAGCGGGTCGCCATGGTGCGCAAGACCGGCATGGTGATCTATCAGCAGGGATACCTTCGTTCGCTGCTCCCCTTCTGCGGCGTGTTTCTCTGCCGCAACGACGAGGGCAACAGGGTCCTGCGCGAGATGGAACCGCCTCGCCACGATGGATGGGACGCCGACCACCCGGAGCGCAACGCAAACAAGAAGGTCAAGGTGGAGTACATGGGGTTCATCCGGGAATGCATACGCAAGCTGGTTTCCGTGGACGACTCGAAGGTCATCTCCATTCCCGACCTGAACCGTTTCCTGCCCGACGACGATGAGACAGACGAGGAGTCGTTCGACGCGGGCGATTCGCAGTCCAAGACGGAAACGCCCGACCGGTCTCCCCTTCCCGAGGTAATCCCCGGCCGGAAGATCGATCCGCGCCGACAGCGCATGCAGCCGGACAACTCCACAGCTGAAGGACAGGAGGAGGAGACCGAGACCGGCGAAGGCGAAGGCACCGGCGGAGGTCCCGGAACGAAGGAAAACGAAAGCGACGGAGGGACCGGAGGCGGGGGTGGCGGCGTCGGGGACGGAAATGCCGACAAGGGCGAGGGAGGCAAAGGCGGCGCGCACTCCAAGCCCGCCGTGCCTGTTCGATACCGGACGTTTGCGAAAGACATCGGGCGGGGCGCGTACAGCGTGCTGGTCGGTCTCGAAGGAATCGGAAGCAAGTCGGTAAATCTTGTCGTCTCCACCGTTGGCGACGACCAGAAAGCCCCGGCGGATATCACGGCCGCGAAGATGGATGATGGGGCGGACCTTCCTGTTGCCGGTCTGGGAATGATCGGCCCGATTGAGCTATCCGCCGAGACCGTGCACCGCATCGAACTGACCCTCGCCGAACCTGTCCGCGTGGCAATGGAGGTGTCCGCCCATGAGGCTTAGCGCAAGGTCTTATCCGCACCCGGTTCTGGGCAACCGCGACGACGTGCCCGGCGCTGCCTTCCAAGCCGCGCTGGAGATGTCGGCCGACAAGGAATGCGTCTACATCGCCACGGACGCGGCCTGCAGTTGTGAAACGCTCAACGCGCTCCTGAAAGACGGCCGCGCGGCGTATGTGCTCCACGTCGAGTGCAGCAACACCCTCTTCCGGCGGGCATACGAGTTCCGGGAGCCTCAGCACCGCATCTCGATTGGCGCGGACAACCTGAACGATGCCGTAGAGGTGAACGTCTTCGTCAGGGCGACCGACCGCATTGCCGATTACAGGGTTTCAGAAGCACACCCCGACTACGCGGGCACCGCGTTCGACATCCAACGGGGCGACATCCTGGCCGTCGGCGAGGGACAGGTGTTCCACATCGAGAGCGATTTCGATTCCCTGAGCCGGATCGGATCGATCATGCAGATCAATGAATCCCCGAAGGACGGCGACATCCCGATGGAGCCCAGCTTCGACGGGGACAAGATCGTCATATTCCTCTCCAAGAGCGATTTTGCTGACTACAAGGTGCTGAAGCTGCACGAGGAAGTGCGCGGCCCTCTGACCACCACCATCGTTTTGCCCGTTCTCGTGGAGGCGCTCCATATTCTGAAGGAAGAAAGCGAGGGAATGGACGATGCCCGGCGATGGGTTCGCGCGTTGGCTCGGCGCATAGAGAGCCTGGGACTCACCGGCGAGTCGCAGCCGCTCCTGCTAGCGCAGAAGCTCCTGGAATTGCCCGTCAAGCGAGCGCTGTCGTCGTCCCGCACCCTTGCCGAGCAGTCGTCCTAAGGAGTGGCCTATGAATTCGCTGACCATCTTCAAGAGCACGTTTGTCAATGCGCTGAGGAGTTCGATCCCCGCAAACCTAGACAAGTACCTGCGCGACGATGTTTGGGTTTCCGAGTCCTCCACGCGGAGCGCTCGGGAGATGCAGACCAATGTTGAGCTGGCCGGACCTCTATCCCTGGAATTCCCGGTCGATAGCGACCACAAGGACACGGAGAACGCCATCCGTTTCCACAGGGAGCTTCGCCATCTCACGCCATTGCAGGCGCGCGATCCCCGCCTCTGGACGCGGCTTGCGCATGTGGAGCTTTGGCCCTACATGCGTCTCAGGTGGGATCCGGCCAAACACATGGCAAAGCGGGACCGTGCGGCTCGGTTCGTGGAGTCCCGGTACTTCGTGGCCCAGAGCCAAAGTCGCGCTTTGTTGCGTCACGGGATCGCCCGGCTCTGGTGGACCGCGCAACTGTCGCACGATTCCGACCGGGAGAACCCTTACGAGTTGACAACAGTGCTGCTGTCCACCTTGGACATCACGCAGCAGATCGTCGAACGCGGCATGGGCCGCGCCAGCAATATTATCCGGGGATTCCTTGCATTCCTGCTTGCGAATGGAGAGCTATTGTTGACTGGCGGTGACAAGAACCGCGCTCGGATTCGCCGCTTGGCGAAGCATCTCAACATGTACGGTGGCGTGTGTGTGCTCGACCTCCTCAGCCAGGCGGAAGTCACGGATGTGCTCGCGAAAGAGTTCGACCGCATCCGGGTTTTGGAGTCGACCGGCGCTGAAGGAGAGAAGACTGCATGACCGACACGTTCAGCCCCCAAGAACGCTCGCGGATCATGTCGAGAATCCGGAGTCGGGAAAATGCAGCAACTGAACTCCGATTTATAGAAATCCTCAAGGCGCACAAGATTTCCGGGTGGCGACGAGGGATGCCGCTTCTGGGCAAGCCTGACTTCGTGTTCCCGGCTGCGCGAGTAGCCATGTTCATCGACGGCGATTTCTGGCACGGGAATCCGAAGGGATTCAGACTCCCCAAGTCGAATCTCGCCTACTGGCGGAAGAAGATTGCATCCAACCGCGAGCGCGATCGCGCAGTCAACCGTTTTCTTCGCGCCAAAGGCTGGCGCGTGATTCGTTTCTGGCAATCCCGATTGGCGGATGAGAAGACCATTGTGCGACGGGTTCGGAAATGTCTGGACTCGGTTGACCTGCACCCAGACATTGCAGCAGGGTTAGGGTGAAACCCCAGCAGGCCAGAATGTGCGATTCTAAGGTTGGGTATGATTTGCCTGTGGGGAGTGTGTGGCGTGGCAGCAGCTTGTAGTTGAGTGGCCGGGGAATATACTGTGCTGCGGAGCGGTTCAAGAGGGTGACATCAACGTAACGGAAATAAGGGGACACAATACTTAATTCATAATTGCCCTTAATTGGTATTACTGCCCGAAGGCGGCGCGTATGACGGCCGCCGCCGGCGGCGTGCGGAGCACGTGGCCGAGTTCGCAGATCATGACGTGTTTCGCCCCGGCGTTCCTGACGGCGTCGAGTTCGTCCCGCAGCCGGTCCGGGTCTTTGATGTGCGCGCTGAGGTCGCCGTCGGCGTAGTATCCTATCATCGGCATGCCTTCCGCGCCGCCGTACGCATACGGGCCTTTGACAATCCTGCCGCTGTATTCGCGCACTTTGTCCATCGGCCAGAACGGCCGGAAGAACCACGCCGCCGTGATCGCGCAGCAGTCCACCCGGACGTCCAGCCCGTGGAACGGGTCCGGCAGGAAAACCGGGTGCGTATGCGTTAGGACGACGGCGTCGGCGTCAAGCTCTTTGACTTTGTCGTACAGCACGGCATACAGGTCCACCAGGAGCTTGCGGTAGAAGGCGCCGCTGGCGTCTTCCCGCGACATGCCGGGGTGAGCCAGCATGAATTCGGCAAGGGCCTTACGGCAGGTTTCGCATTCGCACGAGTGATAGTTGCGATAGCCGATAAAATCCCAGACGATGCCGTCATAGCCCTGCTGCAGGGCCCTGGCGGCTTCGCCGGCGGCATAGTCGACGGCGGAAGGGTCGAGGGGACAGACGAGTTTGCGTTCGAGGACTTCGCGCCTTCCGGCGGCCGGTTCACCGCCGGCCTGATGCTCTTCCATGCCGGCGGCAGGGTCCGCCCCCGGGAGAAGCGTTTCGTCCTGAAGCATTTCCTGCAGGCGTGCGCCGGCGCGCGGCCGGAGAGGTTCGACTATGCGGAAAGCCTTCATCCCCAGCCCGTGGCAGGGTTCGACGCAGGCGGGGTTGTTCCAGATAACGCCGTTGAAGCCGAGTTCGTGGGCGGCGGCGACGTCGGACCCGGGCGACCTGCAGGTCCAGACGGCGGCCAGCCTGAGCCCGGAAAGCGGGGGGGAGGGCGCATCAGCGGTGCGCGTGCAGCCCACGAGGGCGAGCCCTGCCGCGACGAGGAATACACAGTACTTCATGCGGGATCTCCTGCAACGATTCAACTCCACGCCGGAGCGCGTTTCCGCGATTTCGGCGTCCGGGCGGTAATTTCCACAAGGGCAACGACATCGCCGAGGCTGTCTTCGAGCGGTGCGAGCACGGTGATGAGCCCCGAGCCGTCGTCTGGCACCAGGACGGGCGCGCCGCCGGAGAAACAGGTTTCCATTTCGGGAGGGACCGGGAGTTTCTCCTGCGCCCATTTCCAGTAACGGTTCACAGCGCCGTTCTGTACGGCGAGCGTCACGTGGCCGGGAAGGCCGCGGACCGGAACCCAGAGCTTGGCGGCGCATTCGAAGGGGAGGAGCGTTTCGAGGCGGAGGAGGAGTTTCTTCATGCGGAGGAAGACTGCGTGGTCGACGTCGTAGTAGTCGCCCGAAAGAAACTGGAACTGCGGGTCGGGGCTGGCAATGTAGCGCATGGCGCGCGGGGAGATGACGAGGGAGGCTTCTTCGCCGTCGAGCATGGCGGAAGCGACGCGTGCGGCGTCGAGGAGGGCGGACTGCATGCGTTCAGGCGTCATCACGGGATCTCCCTGGCAAAGGCCGCCCGCCGGACGGTCTGCCACCAGTCCGGAGAGGCGGGGGAAAGCGGAAGCGTGCCCGGCTCGATATCCGTGGACAGGTTGTGGTTGTCCCAGTCTTCGGGGGGAAGCCGGAGGACGGCGGACGGGGGGGATTCCCAGACGGCGATGCCGACGGAGTCGATGAGGCGGCGGCGGGCATCGTCGAGGGAGGATGAGGCGGCGGCGGCCTGGTTGACGAGGTCGACGTCCTGAATGCCGTTGCGCTGGATCTTGAGGCGTATGGAAGGGAGAGGCCCCTGGATGCCGAAACGGGCACCGGGGTAGACGACGCCCGTGGCGGCGCCGTCGCAGTCGAACCAGGGATCGGGGCCGGGACTGGTGGTCAGCCATGAGCAGAAACCGTGCAGGCCGCGCGCCCAGGTTTTGTAGACGTTTTCCAGGATCCCCGACGAAGGCTTGTCGATGGAAGGACAGCCGCCGTACCACCAGACGGTGTCGCCGCGCTGCAGGACGCTGCGGACTTCCTGCGGGTACCAGCGGACGAAGCCGCCGCACACCCAGAAGTCGGTGGATCCGGCGAGTTTTTCGAATTCGTTTTTCATCTGCCAGCTTGCGTCCATGCGGTAGAGCCATTTCACGGGGGAGTCTTTGACCGTCCGCCGGAGGAGGCGGCCCATTTCCAGGTGGTAGGCGTCATCCGCGGCGTACTTGGGTTCGTCGCCGTCCCATTCGAACCAGCGGTAGCGTTTCTTGTGGTTGAAGAAGAACCAGACGGTGGAGGAGGACGGGCCGAGGGAGCGGAGATGTTCATCGAACTGGCCGACGCAGCGCATGAATTCTTCTTCGTATCCCTTTTCGCCCCACCAGAGGTACGAGGCAGGCCAGTCGGGCGTGATGGGAGTGTAGACGCCCCAGACGGAAGCCGCGGGCATTCTGGGAGAAGGCATGCCGGGGGATTTCTTCCGGAAAGCGGTGCCGTCCAGCAGGGGCGCGTAGTGGAGGTCGAAGAGTTCCCAGTCTTCAAGGCGCTTCCCGCGGCCGCGGCCGGAGATCCGCGGGGCATAAACGGGGTCGGAAGAGCCGGAATGCCCGAACCCGAGGTTGCTGAAGTGGCCGCGGTGTTCGTGGATGAGCCGGTAGTAGTCGTGCAGGACGGCGATGGTCCGTTTCCAGAAGGACTTGCCGGAGCGTTTTTCAAAGAGTTCCGGATAGTACGCATGGATCCAGCGGCAGCCGTAGGAGTTGTGGTCCATGACGATGCAGGGGCGTTCGGGAAGGGAAAGGGGGGAAATTTCGACGGAGAGGGGCATTTCGAGACGGGAGGAGGCGGTTTCGAGGGAAATCCGGGCGGAAACGGTTCCGGGACGCGCCGAAACGGGGGAAAAAATATCCACCCAGAATTCCTGCACGGACTGGCCGGGGACGGCGTTGTCAGGGGAGGGGAGCCGAAGGGGTTCGCCGGGAGCGAGGGGAAGGAGGGCGTCGGGGAGGAAGTCGCCGGAAGCGGCCATTCTGTGGTACCAGGCGCGGTAGATATCGACGGCGAGAGGAGCGCGGCAGGAAGGCGAGAGGCGGTATTCGCCCGAGCCGGAGACGAGGAGCCGGAAGGAGGCGTAGCCGCCGCGCGGCACGGTGAGATGAACGAAGCCGTCGGCGACGGCTATTTCAGGAGAAGCGGAGGCAACATCCGAGGGTTTGAGGCGACCGAAGGGGTCGTGGGCGGACCATTCGTTTATCGGACGCATCGACCAGCCGGAGAGATCGGACACGAAGCACCTCCCTGCACGAAAGGTCATGATAGCACAGAGGAACCGCGCGGCAACAGGATTTTTCTTGTGGCCGTAACACCTGGGCCACAAAGAGGTTAGGTGGATTCAGCCGGCGGCGCACGGAAAAAATCCTGAAATTGTTGTTGCGTATCATAGTCACTATGATATATTATGATACGGAAAGAGAAGGGAGGCCTGAAATGGCTGCGACAAAGGCGAAGCAGAAGAAAGCGGACGGGAAAGGCGGGGCGCCGGGAGGAGGGGACCTGCTCAGCATGGGCGAAGCGATAGCAATGCTGAAAACGACGCGTGCCACGTTCTACCGGTGGCTGCGGTCGGGCAAGATCAAGGGGCTGAAGGTGGGCAGACAGTGGCGGTTCGAGCGGGAGGCGGTGGAGCGGTTCCTGAAAGGGGAAGCCCCGAAGGTCGCCCTGCCGGCCAGCATAGCCCCGCTCGTGAAGGAGCTTGCCGATCGCCATGCGAAGATAACCGGGCGGGAGGCGGAGACGGGAACGGCACCCGGGGTGACCGAAGCCGTGAACATGATGATACGGCTGGCGGAAGCCTGGGGGGCGAGCGACATCCACATCACGACGCACATGCGGCCGGACGGAGAGGTGGAATCGGTGGTCCGGTACCGGATAGACGGCGTGCTGCACGTGGGAGCGAAGTTCGACAGGAGGTTTCTGCCGGCGATCGTGGAGAGATGGAAGTCGATGGCGGCGGTTGACCTGCACGAGAAGGCGAAGCCTCAGGACGGGCGGATACTGCTGCGTCTGAAAGAGGAGGGGGGGCCGGCGGAGGGCCGTTCGGTGGACCTGCGGGTGAATTTCCTGCCGGCGCCGCTGGGGGAGTGCGTAACCGCCCGGCTGATAGCGCCGGACCGAGTGGTGCTGAAGCTGCAGCAAATGCCTTACGCCGAGCACGACATGGCGACGATCCGGAACGCCATCAGGAGCCCGGACGGGATCATCGTGTTCACGGGGCCGACGGGGTGCGGCAAGACGACGTCGATGTACGCCTGCATAAACGAGCTGGCGGGTCCGGAGATCAAGGTCATGGCGGTGGAAGACCCGATCGAAGTGTACCTGCCGTGGGTGACACAGACGAACCTGCGTTCGTCGGGCGGGGGATCGACGCCGTTCGAATACATCGTGAGGGCGTTCCTGCGGTCGGACCCCGACGTGTTGCTGGTGGGAGAAATCCGCGACTACGAGGTGCTGATGATATGCCAGCAGGCGGCGCTGACAGGGCACCTGGTGTTCACGACGCTGCATACCGAGGATGCGGCGGCGGCGCTTATCCGGATGGTGGAGATCGGCAGCCCGCCGTTCGTCACGGCGGAATCGACGAGGATAGTAGTGGCGCAGCGGCTGCTGCGGAAGCTCTGCCCGCACTGCAGCCAGGACGGGACGGAGAGGCACCTGCTGATGGGGGCCGAGCAGATAGCGCGCAACGGCGGGCTCGACTGGGACAGCATGGAGCACAATTTCAAGAGACCGAAGGGCTGCGCCGCCTGCGGGCAGACGGGATACGTTGGCCGGACGCTGATTTCGGAGGTGCTGAAGGTGACGCCCGAGGTCGGGGCGGCGCTGCGGCGCGGGGAGGGCGTCGACAAGATACGCCGGCTGGCGATAAGCCAGGGGATGACGACGATAGCGGCGGACGGGATAAGGCGCTCGGCGCAGGGCGAGACGGACATCGGGGAGGTCATGCGGATCCTGGGGCTGTAAGGCAATCCGGCCGGCGCATTCAGGAGGCGGGCCGCCCGGGGCGGGGTTCCGGGCGGCCCCTTTCTTTCACCCCGTCTGAAGTCCTGCGGCGGAGAGCACGGCACTTGCGCGGGCGGTCGCGGGCGCTAGTATGGGCGGAGCCGGAACGGCCCGGTGGAAGAGAGGGAAAAGGCCAAGGACGGAGCGGAGGCGGAAAATGAAAAAAATCACGGGCGTGGCGGTATCGGCAACGGTCGCGGCGGCGGTGCTGGCTGCGGCGTCGTGCACCAACCTGAGGACGGCGAAGATAAGCGCGAACGAGGCTTCGGCCAAGGTCTGCCTGAAGATTTACCTGTCGGCGCAAAACACGTTCCGGAGGATGGATCAGGACGAAGACGGGATGCGGGAGTTCGCCGCTGACATGAAGGAGCTCTATCACACTCAGCAGAACGGCGTTCCCATCAAGCTGATAGACCTCAGCATGGCCAATGCCGACGACGACGGCGGGCAGGGGGCGGCGCCGGCGGCGAAGAACGGGTACCTGTTCCACGATCTGAAGGGGGCCGTCCGCGACGGGAAGAACGAGGATTTCGAGGTGAGCGACGACGGGACGAAGGGGTACATCGTGGAGTGCGGGCTGCTGGCCTACCCGGAGATCCCCGGGAAGACCGGGAGCAAAGTGTTCGTTATCGGGATAGAGGGGACGATCTACGAGAAGAGCGCCGAGGGGGTGAAGCCGTTCGACTACCTGCCCGACTGCCAGGACCCGGCGTCGGGGTGGGTGATGTCGGAGCAGTGATCCTGAGATCAATAACCGTTCCTGGAGAACGGACAGCACGCCCACAGGGCGGACAAGGGAGGCTGAAGATGAAGACTTTGACATACGGCGCCGCAACGACGGCGGCGGCGGTGACGATGTGCCTGGTGATATCCTGTGCGGGGATGGGGGCCGCCCGCATGAACGCTAATGAGACTGCGGCGATTGCGAGCCTGAAGGTGTACCTGACGGCACAGTCGATATTCCACAGGAACGACCACGACCAGGACAACGTCCTGGAATACGCGGCCGACCTGGACGAGCTCTGCTACGGCAAGGCCGGCGGCGCCCCGCTGCAGCTCATAGATGCGCAACTGGCCAATGCGGACGACGACGGTGCGCAGGGGGCGGCGCCGGTGGCGAAGTACGGGTACCTGTTCCACGACCTGAAAGGCTACGTGAAGGACGGGGAGAACGTGGATTTCGGCATCAACGAGACCGGTTCGCCCGGCTACGTGGGCGACTGCGGCCTGCTGGCCTATCCTGCGGTCTACGGGAAGACGGGCAGGAAGGCTTTCGTCATCGGCGCGGACGGAACGGTGTACGAAAAGGACGCCGCCGGGATGAAGCCGTTCGACTACCTGCCCGACTGCCAGGACCCGGCGTCGGGGTGGGTGATCGCGGGGTATTGAGGAGCGTCCGGCGGCAAGCGGGGGAGGAGCGGCGCTACTTGCCCGATTCACGGCCGCCGTGCCGCAGGAGGAATTCGACGGTGTCCGGAAGGTTAAACCTCCGGGCGAGGTCGAGCGCGGTGTGGCCCAGTGATTCCGTGGCGTTCACGTCGGCACCGTTCGCGAGGAGGAGTTCAAGAACGTCGTGGTGCTCTTCGGCGGCGGCGAACATGACGAGCGGCCAGGAGTAGTGCTGCGCGGACCAGGAGTCGGTCTCAATGTGGTAGATGTAGGTGAACCTGCGGTGCACGTCGGCGCCGAAACGGATAAGCAGACCGGTTGAATCATAGTTGCCGTTGAGGACGGCGGCGACGAGGGGGGTGCGGTCATCGCCGCCGGGAAGAGCGTCCGGCGGTTCGACGGGGGCGCCGTTTTCCAGGAGTTCGGTGAGCCAGTCGAGGTCGTCGCAGACTGAAGCAGCAAGCATGGCGACGTAGAGGTCCCGGTCGGCGGCGATATCGAGGAGTTCTCGGTAGAGCGGGAGGTGGGAGCGGAGGCGGGCAAGGGATAGAGCGTTCAGGTCGGGCATGAAATTAAGGCGGTGTTTCGTGGGGTGGCCGGCATCCTGCCAGCGCGGGCCTTCGGGGCCGGGGTCGTTCCCGACCGCCGAGGTGTCGGCACCACGGGAAATCAGCCATCGGGCGAGTTCGAGATGGCCGTAATGGGCGGCCCAGAGGAGGGGGGTAAGGCCGGCGTGCGCGCTGCGCGATTCAAGGAGGGCGGGGTCGGTGGAGACGAGGCGGCGGATTCTGCGCAGCCTGTTGTCGCGAAGCGCCAGGTAGAGGTCAGCAGGCATGTAGGGGACATCGGCCGGCATGCGTGATCCTTCAGCCGGATTATACCACGCCCGGCGCCGCGACGGGCAGGGTCATTCCACCGTGACGCAGGCGTAGACCTCCGGGACGGGCAGCGAGAACGAAGCGACCTTGCCCGAAACTTTCAGCGCGAGCGTCTTGGGCGGCGGCGGAGCGTACGAGCGCGCCCTGGCCTTGGCGGGAAGAAGCAGCCTGGCGGAGGGTTTACGGCCGGAGGCAGGGAGGACGAGCTTTACGTTCAGGCGGCCTTTCTTCTTCGGGTCATAGTTTACGAAGTGTATGGAGAGGGCGCCGGGCCTGTCGCCTTCGACGACTTCCATGGCGACCGGGGCCGGGCCGGCAGCGGAAACGGTGAAGGGAGCGGGACAGACCCACTTGACGGCGTCGAGGAGAGGTTTTTCGTCGTCGAGGGGAAGGATTTTGCCGAGCGGGAGGTCGGGCCAGTCGCCGCGGTCCATGGTATAGGGGAGGTCAAGGGCGGGGATGTAGGCAACGCGGCCGCGGCCCAGTTTCCTGCGGGCGGAGGCGCCGGGAACTTCGCCGAAGAACGGTTCGAGGCCGTGAGCGGGGGTGCCGCCGGTACGGGGCCGGTACCAGCCGTCGTACATGCCGGTGCCGCCCGTGAAAACGACACCTCCGCCGTTTTCAACAAACTTGAGGAGAGCGGCGATCCATTCATTGGAGAGGCCGCGCTGTTCCGCGGCGACGATGACCTTGTAGCCGTCGAGTTCGTACATGTTGGAATCGAAAACGAGGCCGAGGGGGAGCTTGGCGTTGAAGAGGGTTTCTTCGACGGGATAAACGTTTTCGTGGGCGATTCGGTTCGAGAAATTCATGGAAGCCGAGGAGCGGAGGACGCCGATTTCATAGACGTGGCGGCGGCCGCGGAAGAGGTGCTGGTGCATGCGGAAGAACTGTGCGAGGGGGGAGAAATTGCCCGCGCCGTCCATGGACCCGGCCCAGCCGTAACCGTCATAGAAGGGACGGTACGTGAAGACCTGGAATTCGGAAATCCCGAGATCAGAGCCTTCGCCGGCCGTAAAGTGGATGCGGACGGAGTTGGCGGCTTTGAAAGTACGCCATTCGGAGACGCGGGCCTTGCCGAGCATGCGGCAGTGGGCCTGGCCGGAATCGAGGCAGGAGAATTGCAGCTTGCCCTCGGAGCCGAGGAGGTTGTGATCGACGCCGTTGTCGAGCGCCCTGTTATGGGCGTGAACGCCCTTGATATTGAGACCGACGACGACGGCGGGGTTCTTGGCGTGGACGTGGTCGGCCATGGCGCGGTAGAAGTCAAGGACGGTGCGGGTGCGGTGGGCGATCCAGTCCTGGACGTCGGGATGGGGGATTTCGTTGTAGATCTCGGGCTTGCAGGCCTGCGACCATACCGGCGGGTTGACAAGGCCGACTTCGCGGTAGCCGTAGCGGCGTTCGAGTTCGTCGAGCGAGTAGGTGCGGCGGATGTAGTCGCGGAAGTGCCTGACGCAGTGTTCACAGCGGCAGGAGCGCGGTTCGTGACGGAGGATCTGGTTGTCGAAGAAAATCTCGTCGGCGCGTACTTCATCGACGGCGACGTCGAGGACGCGCCTCGTGTAGTCGAGATAGTCGGGATTGTTGAGACAGGGGAAGTAGCGCCATAGCTGGAAGCCGGAGTAGGTGACGGGCTGGCCGTACTGGTCGCGGCGCATCCAGTTGACGGCTTCGGGGACTTCCAGGAAGAAGGAATCGGAGAACATGGTGCCGCCGACGTAGACGCTGATCTTCATGCCGTGGGCGTGGAGCCATTCGGCGACCTTGACGGTCTTGTCGATTTCAGCGCGCTCGCGCTCAAGGCCGAAGCCCTTGTAGAAATGGAACCTCTTGGGCAGGCGGATGCCCAGGTCGTGCATGGCCTGGAGGCTTTCGGGGGAATGGATGCGGACGTAATGGGCTTCGTCTGCAGGGCTGGCGCTGCCGCGCCGGCGGAGGAACTGGATAGGCTCGTGCGTGGGCCGTGCTACCTTGTCCAGCAGGGCGGCGATTTTTGCAGGATCGGTGAGAACGGGGGCATCGTTATCGCCAAGAACGACATTTCCGGCAGTATCGGGCATGGCATCCTCCCGGGACTATTATCCGAAGCCGGGATCAGCATAGCACAACGCAGGCAGGTGCCAACAGCAGGAACAGCTTTTTTGCGGAAGCGGAAAGGCTTCAGGCGGCATGGAACGGAGGGAGCAACCTGCGTGTGCGAAACCGTCCCGTACGGGTAAAATAGGGGGAGGGCGCATTCGGGAGGAGCGTTATGGACCGCCTGTGGGCACCGTGGCGCATGAAATACATTCTGGACAACGCTAAGGCCGAGGACTGTTTTCTCTGCACGGCGGCGGAAGCGGGCCCGGAGGAAAAGAATGGGATTTTCCTGGTACGCCGGGGTGAGAACGCGCTGCTCGTCATGAACAGGTATCCCTACAACAACGGACACCTCCTGGCGGCGCCGCTGCGGCACGCCGCGGACCTGACGGACCTTACCGCGGAAGAGCGCGGAGGCTTGATGGATATGACGGCACTTGCGGAAAAGCTGTTGAGGGAGGTGCTGCGACCGGACGGGTTCAACATAGGGCTGAACGTGGGCGCGGTGGCGGGAGCGGGACTGCCGGGGCACGTTCATGTGCACATAGTCCCGCGCTGGGAATCGGACACGAACTTCATGCCGGTCGTGGCCGACACCAAGGTGATACCCCAAGCACTGGAAGAACTCTACGACAAACTGCTCGCCGCGCTGCCCGGAGCACTGGAATGACCTGCGAAGAACACCTGGCGCCGTATGCCCAGAAATCCGCCGCCACGGCCGGCAGGCAGTATCCGGAAACGGAGCATTCCTACAGGAGCGCCTACCAGCGGGACCGGGACAGGATAGTGCATTCGACTGCGTTCCGGCGGATGGAGTACAAGACGCAGGTATTCCTGAACCACGAGGGAGACCACTACCGGACCCGGCTGACGCACACGATAGAAGTGATGCAGATAGCCCGAACGATAGCCCGCGCGCTGCGTCTCAACGAAGACCTCGCGGAAGCGATAGCCCTGTCGCACGACCTGGGGCATACGCCGTTCGGGCACGCCGGCGAAGACGCCCTGAACGAACTGATGAAGGGACACGGGGGGTTCGAACACAACCTGCACGGGCTGCGGGTAGTGGACCTGCTGGAGGAACGCTACCCGGACCATCCCGGGCTGAACCTGACGTACGAAGTGCGGGAGGCGTTCGTGAAACACGAAACGAAATACGACGCGCCGGCCCGCGCGCTGGAAGCCTTTGCGCCCGACGAACGTCCGGTGCTGGAAGCACAGGCGGTCAACCTTGCCGATACGATCGCTTACGACGCCCACGACATGGACGACGGGCTGTACAGCGGCCTTGCCGAGGAAGCGGAGGTCCTGGACCTGCCGCTGTCGGCCCGGGTGCTGAAGAGACTGGCCCGCGGAGGGGTCGCGTACGGCGACATAGACAGCCCGGACGTGCGGCGGAAACAGTTCGTGCGCGGGCTGATAGACCTGCTGGTGAGCTCGACGGTGGATACGACGGAAAGGCGGCTCGCGGAAGCGGGGGCGCAATCGGTGGAAGACGTGAGGGCCGCGGGGCGGAGACTGGTCGCCGTAGGGGAGGACATCGAACAGGCAAAGCGGGTCCACGAGGAATACCTGTTCGAAAAGATGTACAAACACTACCGGGTCAACCGGATGATGAGGAAATCCAAGAGATTTCTGAAGGAATTGTTCCAGGCGTACGTCGACGAGCCGGAGATACTGCCGGAGGCGCACCGCCTGCGGGCCGAGGGCGGGGAGGGACTGCACCGCGTGGCGGCGGACTATATCGCGGGCATGACGGACCGTTTTGCGCAGGACGAGTACCGGAGAGTATTCTTCCCGCACGAAGGAACGTGAGATGAGCAAACGGAAAGCGAACGCGGCGGCGCGGCCGGAGAGCCTGCAGGCCAAGAGGCGGCGCGTGGCGACGATACTGAAAAAACTGCGCAGGCGCTATTCCGGCGGCAGGCGGACCGCCCTGGACCACGTGGACGCCCTGCAGATGGTGGTGGCGACCATCCTGTCGGCACAGTGCACGGACAAGCAGGTGAATCTTGTCACCCCGGAGCTGTTCAAGCGCTACAAGACCGCCGCGGACTACGCCGGCAGCGACATCGGGGAACTGGAAGGGCTTATCAAGTCCACGGGGTTTTACCGCAACAAGGCGCGGAACATAACAGGCTGCTGCCGGAAGCTCATGGAGGAGCACGGCGGCAAGGTACCACGGGAAATGGAAAAGCTGGTGACGCTGCCCGGCATAGGACGCAAGACGGCGAACGTGATAAAATACGCCGTCTGGGGGGACAACGACGGCATAGCGGTGGATACGCACGTGGGCAGGCTGTCACGCAGGCTGGGGCTGTCCGAGCGGAAGGATCCGGAAAAAGTGGAACGGGACCTGATCGAAGCGGCGCCCCGGGACGCCCGTGGGGAGCTGTCCTGGCTGCTCATACAGCACGGCAGGACGATCTGCGCGGCGCGCAGGCCCCTGTGCGGCGAATGCATGCTGTCGGCACAGTGTCCGTCGGCGGGCCATGCGGAAGATATCAAGTAGACGGCGGGAGCGGTCCTTGGGACACATCTGGGTAAAAGAAGGCGGGCGGGTGGTGAAATCGGTACCCGTGACCGGGGATATCTCCATCGGCCGCGACGGCGACTGCGACATAACACTGGGCGACAGGCGGGCGTCCCGCAGGCATGCCGTCATACGGGCGGCCGGCGCGGGATACGAAGTCGAAGACCTGGGCAGCACGAACGGCACGTACGTGAACGGCCGGAGGATATCGGGGAAGAAACCGGCAAAGACGGGCGACAAGGTATCCATCGGGGAGACGAACCTCCTGCTGCGAGAAGAAGCGTACTTCGACGGGACCAGGGTCGAGGAGACCGCGGCGGGCAGCGTAAGGACGCTGATGCTGGACGACAGCCTGCGCTCCATCGTATCGCCGAAGGCCAAAGACCGGGAAGAGTCCTACCGCAGGCTGGTGGCGCTGTACGAACTGGCGAGCGCGACCGGGGCGGCGCGCACGGTGGGCGCGCTGTTCCAGCTCATAGTGGAGGCGGCCGAGGGCGTACTGGAATCCGACCGTGTGTACCCGGTGCTGGTGGAAAAGGAATCGCTGCGGCCGTGGAGGAAGAGCGGCAGCAGACGAGGCGCGCTGGCGGAGGACCTGGACAGGATACCGTTGAGCCAAAGCATAATAAAGAGCGCGGCGGAAGACCTGAAGGCGGTCCTGATGGCCCGGCGGAAGGGCGAGAAATTCCGGAAGCAGCAGAGCGTGCTGGACCTGGAGATTTCGACGGCGCTCGCCGTGCCGCTGGTTGTAGGCAGGGATCTCCAGGCCGTGCTGTACGCGGACCGTGTCGGAGGTGCGCAGGAATTCTCGGACGAGGACGTGGAGTGGCTGTCGGCCGTAGCACGGATAGCGGCCGGCCCGCTGTACGCCCTGCGGAAGGAGGAGAAGCTTTCGTCGCGCGTCAAGTCGCTGGAAAAGATGCTGGCCGGCGAGATAGAGATGGTGGGCGACAGCGCCGAACTGCGGGAAGTAAAGGCGATAACGCTGCAGGCGGCGCCTTCGGACAGCCCGGTGCTGGTCACCGGCGAATCCGGCGTGGGGAAGGAACTGGTGGCGAGGCTGCTGCACCTGGAATCCGGGCGGCGGGAGGGCCCGCTGGAA
This sequence comes from Planctomycetota bacterium, assembly GCA_016930595.1. GTDB lineage: Bacteria > Planctomycetota > SZUA-567 > JAFGGJ01 > JAFGGJ01 > JAFGGJ01. The sequence goes on along the minus strand of JAFGGJ010000030.1, from coordinate 50,793 downwards.
GTACTGAACTGCGCAGCCCTGCCGGAATCGCTTGCGGAGAGCGAGCTTTTCGGGCACGAGAAGGGAGCGTTCACCGGGGCGGTGGAAGACAAGCCGGGGCGTTTTGAGCTGGCCGACGGAGGAACCCTGTTCCTGGACGAAATTGGAGAAATGCCGCCGGGGCTGCAGGTCAAGCTGTTACGCAGCATAGAGACGGGCGAACTGCGGCGCGTGGGCGGCACGACCACGACGGTGGTCGACGTGAGAATCGTCGCGGCGACGAACCGGAACCTGGAAGAAGAAGTGCGGGCGGGGCGTTTCCGGGAGGATCTTTTCTACCGGCTGAACGTCATCAGGATCCTGGTTCCGCCGTTGAGGGAAAGGCGCGAAGACATCCGGCAGTTGGTGGAACATTACCTCGGGTACTTCGCGGGAACCATGGGAAGGATCCCTCCGGAGCTCACGGCGGAAGCGGCGACGCTCTTCATGGACTACCCCTGGCCCGGCAACGTGCGGGAGCTTAAGAACGTCATCGAGCGGCTCATGGTGCTGAGCCCGAGCGACAGCATAAACGGGGAGGAAGTGCGCGGGGTATTGCGGATCTCCTCCGGAAACGCCGGGCCCCGCGTCGTGCCGCTGGCGGAACTGGAGAAACAGCATATATTGAGTGTCCTGGAGGCGGCCGGAGGAAACAAGTCGAAGGCGGCCGAGCTGCTGGGAATTAACCGGACGACGCTTTATGCGAAGCTGAAGGAATTCGGAGCGGAGGACGAAGAGGATGTCTGAAGAGGGCCTCCAGGATCTTGTGGGCAGGGCGCTGGGCCAGTACGAAGTGCGCAGCAAGATCGGGGAAGGCGGCATGGGGGCGGTCTACCTGGCCTATGACCGCAGTCTCGAACGGGAAGTGGCGCTGAAGGTTCTTCCCCCGGAATTTGCGCGCGACCGGCAGTACGTGCAGCGTTTCGAACGGGAAGCGAAGTCGCTCGCCAGGCTGCGGCACCCGAACCTCGTGCACATATACAACGTCGGCAGCCAGGACCTCGTGCACTATTTTGCAATGGAGTTCGTGCGGGGCGAGACGCTTTCGGAGTACATGAGGAAACGCGGGCAATTGCAGGAAGAGGAAGTGCTCGGGCTGGCCGCCCAGATACTCTCGGCCCTGCAGGCGATACACCGTCTGGGGATAACGCACCGCGACATAAAGGCGGCGAACATAATGATCGACGGGCCCGGACACGCGGTGCTGATGGATTTCGGCCTGGCAAAAGACCGGCAGGATTCGAGCGGTCTCACCACGGTGGGGGCGGTGCTCGGAACGCCTGAATACATGGCGCCGGAACAGGCACAGGGGGAAGAGGTGTCGCCCGCAACGGACATGTATTCGTTCGGAGTGCTGCTGTACGAAATGCTCGCCGGGCGGCTGCCGTTCGTCGGGAACTCGGTGATAGCGACTCTGCGCGCCCACATTGAGGAGGCGCCACCGCCGCTGCAGAAGATCCGCGCTGGCATATCGAAACCGATGTTGAGAATAGTCCGCAAGGCCTTGGCGAAAACCGCGGAAGAACGCTACGCTTCGGCGGCGGACATGGCGCGGGACATGTACGAACTGAACCCGTCGCCGGAGCTGAAGGAAATCGCCGGGGAAGCGCGCGGCGCCAAGACGCTGCCCCTCAAGCCCGTGGAATCCCGGCAGGGGCTGCAGGCGGTCATGGTGGCGGCAGGCGTACTGGTGCTGTTGTTCGCCCTGATCGTCGTGGCGAGCACAACCAGAAGCCGGCGCCGCACCGGGCCGCAGGACGCCACGCCCGCCGCAGGGACGGCCGGGACCGGCGAAGAACCGGAAGCAACGGATACGCCCGCGGCCGGCGAGATTGCAGAAGCGGAGCTCCGGCTGAAAGACACCGGCGAAACCGTGCGGGGCAGGATCGTCGGGCTGCGACGCATATCGCCCGACAAAGCGGTGCTCGTCGTGGAAACGGCCGCCGGCGAAAGGGTACTGCCGGCCGACGCCGTCGACGTGATAAACTATGAATGAGGCAGGGACTCGGCCGGGCGCGAGCACCGCGCTGTACAAGGCCGCCGCAATAACCGCGCTGGGGGCGGCCATGCTGGCGTGGGGGATTTTTGCCCCCGGGAAAGTGACGCGGGAATGCCGGATGGTGACGATGACGGGCCTGCCGTGTCCGCTGTGCGGCGGCACCAGGGCGGTCGCAGCGCTGGTGCGGGGCAGGCCGCTGGAGGCATTGCGGCATCACCTCATCGCCGCCGTTATGGCGCCGGTGCTGCTGGCCGGCGGAGTAATGGCGCTGGTGATACGGTCCGGACGGGATAAGATACTGGGCGGCATGTACGTATTTGCGGGGATGTCAGGATGGGCGTGGTTGATATATTACGCAGGCAGGCTGGCTGTGCTGCTGATCGGGGGACACAGATGAGCGAAGAGATCTGGGAAGTAATACAGGACGGCGAAGAAACGACCCTCAGGTTGCTGGTGCCGCAATTGCGCCTGGAAATGCGGGAAGAGTGCTCCGACACGATACATGAGTCGATAAGCGCGGGAGGTACGGGGAAGGTGACGTTCGATCTCACCCGGCTGGAACGCATATACTCGCTCTTCCTGGGACTGATAATGGACGGGATCTGGCAGGCCAAGAAACTGGACCGCCCGGCGACGATAATCCTGTCGCAGGAAATGCACAGGTATTTCAAGGATCTCGGCGTCCACAACGCCGCCGAGCTCATCTGCCGGGAGTAATATTGCCGGACATGGATGCATTAACGGGGGACGTGGTTCTGACGGCCGACGTGCACCTCGGCGACGAAGGGGAGAGGGAAGAACTCTTCCTGAAACTCCTGGAGAAGTATCGGGAATTACCGGTGCTTGTGCTGGGGGACCTGTTTTCCTACTGGTATGAACGCTGGGGCCGGGTGCCGTCGCGGTACCGCGGCTTTCTGGAAAAAATAGCGCAGTCGGAGCGGACGGAAAAGGTGTACCTGATACCGGGCAACAGGGACCTGTTGGCCGGCAAGGCGCTGGAGAGGCTGTCCGGCAACAAGATAGCCCGCGTGCATGACACGGTGAAGATAAAGAGCCGGAGCGTGGCGCTGACACACGGCGACCTGCTGACGCGCTGGGACGGCCACTACAGGCTCTACAGGTTCCTGTTGAGTTCGGGGCTTATGGCGCTGCTTGCAAGGATGGTACCCGAATTTCTGGCGGAAAAGGTCGTGTTCGGGCTGAAACGGGCAAGCGCCGCGGACAAGCGCCGCCGCGGCGACAGGATGCTGAACATGGAACTGCGCGAGGCCGCCAAACTGCTGGGCGACGACATCGAGGGTGTCGTATGCGGACACTTTCACCCGGAATACCTGGTGACGTACAGAGGGCTGAAGAACTGGGTGCGCATACTGCCCGACTGGGGCCGGGTCCCCGGGAACCACGCGGTGCTGACAGCCGCCGGGGCATTCCGCTATTACAGCGAAATCTGAAAGCGGAACGTCCTGAAAAGCAGGTTTGGCTTGACGCATGAGCAAGCCGGGCGACAATGATTTCCCCGGCGCCGAAAGCAGGAGGGACTGGCATGCGAATCGTGACTCGTGGTGATTTTGACGGTCTGGTTTCCAGCGTCCTGCTGACAGAAGTCGAGGACATCCGGGAAATACGCTTTGTGCATCCCAAGGACGCCCAGGACGGCCTCGTCGAAGCCGACGCGGAAGACATCGTGGTGAACATCCCGTATATCAGGGGCTGCGGGCTCTGGTTCGATCACCACGTGTCCGAGGAAGAAAAACAGCCGGCGGAAAAGGAATTCCGCGGGCGCTTTGAAATGGCGCCGAGCGCGGCGCGGGTCATCTACAACCACTATGCCGCCGATCACAAGGACCGGTTCGACCGTTACGAAGACCTGCTGAATGCCGCCGACAAACTGGACAGCGCGGACCTTACCATGGACGACGTGACTAAGCCGGAAGGCTGGGTGCTGCTGGGGCTGACGCTGGACCCCCGGAGCGGGCTGGGGCCGGAATTCCGGAAGTACTTCCGCTGGCTGGTCGAGTACATCAAGGAAGTGCCGCTGGAAAAGGTCCTGGAGCACAGGGAAGTGAAACGCCGCACCGACAGGGTGCTGCACGAGCAGGCTGAGTTCAAGGCGGTGCTGGAGAAACACGCCCGCGTCGACGGGAACGTGATAATAACGGACTTCCGCGGCATGACGGAAAAGCCCGTCGGGAACCGCTTCCTGATCTACACCATGTTCCCGGAAGCAAACGTGGAAATGCGGCTGTTCGACGGGTACAAGGGAAACACGGTGGTGGCGGTGGGGCACAGCATATTCAACCGCACGTGCAATGTTAACGCGGGAGAGATGCTGGGAGAATACGGCGGTGGTGGACACAGGGGCGCGGGCACGACGCAGATCGACAAGGCATCCGCCGAGAAGAAAATCGCCGAAATCCTGCAGCGTCTGAAGAGCTGCTGACGCGCCGGATTTACCGGCCGGCCGCCTGCCTGCAGCGGTCCAGCAGCGCGGCAAAGCCCTTGCCGTAGTTCAGGTAGATATCGTAGGCGCTGGCGGTTTCGCCGGCAATCTTGCCTTCGTGGACGGCGCCCGCGATATGGGGCTCCAGTGAGAAGCCGCCGTCATAGCCGTTCTTCAGCAGGTCCGTGACGATGTCTTCCACGCGGCCTTCGCCTTCACCGGCGTAGCATGCGACGGCCTTGCCGCCGTCTTCAGGCTTCCTGTAGTCCTTGATGTGGACGTAGACGATGTGGTCCTGGACGAGCTTGTAGTATTCCCAGGCGTCCTGGTCGTGGCCCACGGGGTTGCCGGTATCGAAAACGAGCTTGAGGTTGGGAGAAGCGACCTCTTCGAGGAGCACAAGCGTGTTCTGCGGTTCATGTCCGCCCCAGCCGTCGCAGTTCTCATGAACCAGCGTGATGCCTTCGTCTTCGGCCACTCGGGCCAATTCCTTCATGCGGCTGATGGCGAGGTTTTTCCAATCCGCTTCGGAGACGTCGCCCTGCTTCCAGCTCATTATGCGGATGAACGGCGTGTGCGTCTTGCGCATGCGCGGGCCGACACGTTTCAGGTCGTCGATATCAACCTGCAGGTCGCCCGTGACGGGCCTGGACCAGTTGGCCACGGCCGAGCCGTAGCAGGATATTTCCACGCCTGCGGCCTGGAGGTCGGCCCAGATTTTCTCAAACGCGCCGTCGTCAACGGAGCAGAACTGGACGCCGTCGATCATGCGGAGTTCAACGTGGCTGAAGCCGAGTTCCCTGGTCACCTTGATCTGCGTGGCCAGATCGCCGCCGGCCTCGTCAACGAATCCTGAAATGAACATGTCGGTCCCTCCTGAAAGCCCGTGGCAGGACTTGAAACACTGCCTGCGTCCAGTGTAGGACGGGCCCCGGACAAGGCAAGTGCAACCGGGCCGGAATATGGCGGGTCAGTTGACGGCCCCGAGGTACACAGGGCCCGCGTACGGCTCCCCGGCCGCCAGCAGTTCCTTCAGCACGCCCGGGTACACCGGCAGCTCTGCAAGGTCCGCTATATCGACCCATTCGACACCCACCTGGTTGTCGTCCGGGCCTGCCGGCGACGCAACGGAAGATCCCGGCACCGCCTCGCAGCGGAACATGAATTCGACCTGGTGGACGCCCGCGTCGAGCTCGGCGAATTCGTGGCGTGCGCCGATGTATTCACGCACGTGCAGCAGCGGGCCAGGCGTAATTTCGAGACCGGTTTCTTCAAGCACTTCGCGGCGCAGGGCGTCATGGAGAGCCTCGCCGTGCTTCTGGCCGCCGCCGGGCAGCAGCCAGTACTCGCCAAGCGCGTCCCGGTTGCACTGCAGCAGGATGCTGCCGTCACGGATGATTACGGCCTTGGCGGAATTACGTATCTTCGGCATGCGGCCTCCCTGCACGGAACCGGAAGCATTCTAGCAGGGGCCGCAAACGGCGACAAGTTCCCGCGATTATGGTAGAATATGGGTTGAAAGGCGGAAAAACGTGTTCAGACGGGGTATCATCCACGCGGCGGCCGTGCTGGCGGCGGTCGTCCTGGCGGGCTGCGGAGACGACGACGGCCAGCCGTCGAGCCCCGGCGTCGCATCCCTCGTGTTCTACACGTCCAGCGTGGACGGATCGCCGCAGCCTTACGGGCTTTACGTCCCGGCCAACAACGGCACGCACCAGCCGAGGCCGGTGGTGTTCTACGGGCACGGGTACGGCGGCGCGGCGTCGAGCACGTTCAGCATGGACCAGCGGGATTTCGCCGACGAACACGACTGGCTTCTGGTGAACCTGCAGGGACGCAAAATCATCTTCTACGACGGGCCGGCCGAAATCGAGATAGACGACGTGCTGGATCACATCGAGTTGACGCACCCGGTTGACCGGCGGAGGCTTTTCTTCGAAGGGGCCAGCATGGGAGGCACGGGTGCGTTCAAGCTGGGCGCGCGTCAGCCGGGCAAATGGGCCGGCGTGTACGGATGCGACGGCTGGAGCGACTTCCGGCTGTGGCACAGCCATTACTACGCCCCGGTCCCGCCTGACGAATGGTTCGTTCCGGCGCCGCAGTACCACCTGCTGGAAGCCGCCAGCCCGCTGTACTTCGCCGAGAACTTCCGCCGCACTCCGCTGTATCTCGTTACCGATGAACTCGACGGCTCCGTGTGGCCCGAAAACGGTATAAAGCTGCACGAAAAACTGCTGGATCTCGGGATATCCCACACGTACGTCCTGGGGGCCGGCGGGCACTGCGCGGGGTACAGCAAGACCGCGGCGTACGAGTTCTTTGTGGCCCGGGCCCCCGTCGATTACGAACATGTGGAAGTGAAGACGCGCAGGCTGTGGCACGCCCGCGACGGATGGTTGAGCATACGGAAGTTCCGGCAGTGGGGCAGGTGGGCCCGCGCCGAGGGCGATGTGACGGACCTCGTCGGCAAGCCGTGGCTGCCGCGCTACTGCCGGCTCGACTGTACCGTGGACAACGTCTCCAGGCTGGCCCTGTATCTCCGCGGGGCGGGTTTCCCGGCGGGAGCGGAATACGAACTGTACGTAAACGGGCTGTACGCCGGCGCCGGCGTTGTCGGCAACGACCCGGACGTTCCCGGGAAAGTCCTGGACATATCCTGGACGGACGGTGCGGTGTCTTCGTTCGCCGAACTGCCGGGGCTGGAAGACTATCCGCCGGGCGGAGCCCTGCACAAACGGCCCGAGCAGGAAGGTCCCGTCTGCCAGGCGCTCTGCAGCAACGTCATGGCCGTCTACGGGACGATTCATGCGAATGCGGCGGTCAACCAGGCCAACCATGATGAAGCCGATCTTTTTGCAAGCATCTGGGCAAGCGACATGAGCGGCAGCCTCACGGTCGTCCCCGATACGTCCGTGACGCCCGCGGACATCCAGACGAAAAACCTGGTGCTCTTCGGCACGGAGGAAAGCAACCAGGTCGTCTACGACATGTACAACGACGCTTCCAGGGCGTTCACTCCGCCGATATCCGTGCAGGAAGACCAGGTGTACGTCGGCGGCGAAGGATTCACCGGCAGCCAGTACGGGGTGTTCTTCTGCTACCCGAATCCGCTGGCGCCCGACAGGATGGTCGTGGTAAGCCACAGGAATATCAACGGCTGGTACTACTGGTTCGAAGGCGTCTTCTGGTTCTACCCGGATTACATCGTGCTGGACACGACGGCGATACTGCGCGACTGCGTCAACGGGTACGAATACCCCGGCGACGGGATCGCCTTGGGGGGATATTTCGACGCGGACTGGGGGCTGTCGCCCCGCTATGACGTCGCCGTGGACACGGATTCGCTCACTTACGCGGCCGGCAGCAGCGCCACGGCACTCGTGCTCGTGACCGTCACGGACAGCGGCGCAGGCACGCCCGTAACGGGTCTGGACCGGACGGCGTTCAGCGCGCGCATAGACGGGCTGGAAGTCGAGTTGACCGACTGGCAGGAACTGGGGGGCGGCGATTACAGCTTCGAAGTCGGCATCGGTGGATTGAGCATAGCCGGTTATTACATCTCGGTGGCAATCGAGACCGGCGGCAAATACGGTGAAGGCTGGAAGCGCATAGTCGTCCAATAATCGGCACACCGGGGAGGCTGACATGTGGCGCAGTGCCATGATACTGGCGGGTTCTCTGCTGCTCGCAGCAGGCTGCGGCGCACACAGCACGGCTCCCCTGGACGGCCCCCGGAAGCCTGTCCCGGCAGAAGACGCCGCCGCGGCTTCCCGTCCTTCATTCCTCATCGAAGCCGGCCTGTCAACCGAACCACGGCCTGCGGCTCTGCAATGGGGGGTTCCCTGCGGGGGCTTCCAGATGGCCGCATGGTACAGGGCCGACAGTCGTTCCATCGCATGCCTGGTCAAGTATGTAGGGGAAACCGATATCCTGGTTGCCGCGAGCTGGCTGGGGTACTGGGAAACCGTGGGCCTGTATGCGCTGTCGCCACGCGAGCCGGGCAACCTGCGGCGGATCGGCAGACGAGAAGGGACGGCACGCGCTTACCGGGGCATGGGGCCGATGTTCGGCCGGGAGCCGACCACGCCCGGCACCGAACTGTTTTCCGGAAACCGGTTCCCCGGTGTGGACCTGCGAACGGCTCAGGGAAAGAAACTCTACCGCGACTTCACCTTTGCCGTACCGCTCATGGACTTCGCCTGGCCGCCGGACATCCGGGACGACAACGGCGACGTCTGCCTCGTGGTGACGGCATCGGTCGCGGCCAAACCCGTCAAAGACGATGCCCGCCACGGCGACACGGTCATAATCTCCAACGCGGTCACAGTGCCCCTTTACGAAGCCGTCCACTCACAGGTACCTGTGGCCCAAGCACCTGCGCGGCAGCGGGATCGTTGACGTCGTGGTCGATGCCGGTCAGTTGCAGACGCGCCCGGTGCGGGTGGACCTGCGCGGTATCGAATTCGCCGGCCAGCCGCATGCGCAACGGTGTCGGCATTACAATAGTGCGGGGCATGTGATGAAAACAAGGGAGGCGTGATGGAAATCGTACTGAGCATAGCGTTGGGGATAGGCCTGAGCGCGGCATGCGGCTTCAGGGTGTTCGTGCCGTTCCTGGTAATCAGCATAGCGTCGCTGTCGGGACACCTGGAGCTGGCGGAAGGCTTCACATGGATAGGGACATGGCCGGCGCTCATCGCTTTTGCCGTTGCGACGGCCCTGGAAATCGGAGCGTATTACGTCCCATGGCTCGACAACCTGCTCGACAGCATCGCCACTCCCGTAGCCGTGATAGCGGGAGTCCTGGTGGCGGCGGCCTGCATAACCGACATGAGTCCGCTTCTGAAGTGGGTGCTGGCCGTCATCGTCGGCGGAGGCGCTGCCGGGGCGGTCCAGGGACTCACCGTGGTAACCCGGGCGGCGTCCACGGCGACAACGGGCGGTATCGGGAACCCGGTGGTCTCATCGGTGGAAGCGGGCTCTTCGGTCGTCATGAGCGGCCTGGCGGTCCTGCTGCCGCTGGCCGCCGCCGTCATATTCATTGCGCTGATGGCGCTGCTGGCGAAAAAACTGCTGGCGCGCAAGCCTCGCCCCGCTGTCGCATGAAAAGACCCGCCCCGGCTTGCCCGGCACAACCTGCCCTTTCCTGATTACCACATTAAAAAAACAAGGGCCGGGGTTTTCCCGGCCCTTGTCGGCGCGGTTAGCTTCCGCTGTTTGCGGTCGCTTACATCCTATATTCCACACCGATGGTGATGGTGGAGAGATCGTCCGGTGCGCCGTCCGGGGACAGCTTTTCCCAGTCCAGGCTTACAGCGAGGGGGCCCACGTAGTAGGCGGCACCGACACCGAAGCCGGTCGCATCGTAGAAGTCACCGCTTGCGTTGACGTACTTGACCCTGATGCCGAGTTCGGGCATTACGTAGTAGGTTGCGCCGAAGGTGATGGTCGTTTCACTGGGGTCGCCACCGCTGTCGTCGCTCCAGAGTTCCAGGTTCAGAGCGAGGTCAAGCCACTGGTCGCTCATGGCGAGGGCGTATTCCACGTCCACGTCGATGAACGTATCCGTAACACTTGCAGCATCGTCCTTGGATGAAGCATAGCGGACGCCGACAGTCAGTTCGTCCATGATGTCGTATTCAGCGCCGATGCCCCAACCGAAAACGTCCGTCTGGCCGCCGGCACCGCCGCCGACCTTCAACTTGCCGTCCATCTGCGGGAGCGTGTACTGGCCTTCGACCTGCCAGATCGTCTCGCCATCGCCGACGTCCGGGGACGTCAGCGTGATGTTCGCCGCAGCGTAGGACGGGTCCGAAAAGAATTCCTGCAGCCCAATGGGCTTGTCTTCGGCGTTCTCAATCTCATCGAAGCAGTACTTGAAGCCAACATCGATAGCGCTGCCTTCCACAAGACCGCTGTCCATGGAGTAGCCGAGGCTGGCTATCATGTTGTAGGCGCTGCCCAGCTCGAACGCCGAAGCCAGGTCACCGCCCAGATCCGAAGGTGCCGCTGAGACCATTGCCGGAGCGGGAGTGAGAGCAGCCTGCTCGCCACATCCAACCGCCAGCAACCCAACGGCGAGTACCAGTGTTACCAAACCTTTCCGCGCCATTACTTTCTCCTTTCGATAGAAACCCGAAAAATCCCTGGCGCTAACTATCACACTAGGCCATTCGGCCTCACACAACTTGGGTTATCGGCCAAGCCGGGGGGGGAACTTGAACAACTTGAGAAAAATCTCAGAAATTATACGTGAACGCTATCCGGGCCTGCAGCCCTGAAAGATCCAGCTCGCCACCGCCCCACTTCCTGTCCGCCTTGCTGTAGTAGTAGGCGGCTTCCACTCCCACCAGCATGCGCTCGGTCTGCACCGGCTGAACGGCGCCCAGCGTCACCTTGCCCGCTATCGAGTTCTCCATGTCCGTCGGATCGTTAAGACTGTAGCCCACACCCACGCCCATGTACCAGCTCGCCCCCGACATCAGCAGTTCCGTATACCTGACGGTGGCCATTACGGGGAACGTCTGCGACATCGTCACTCCGTTCTCCCACTCGTAGCGGATGTATCCGGCGGTGAATTCCACGTCCCATGAAAAATCCCAGCGCCACGTGATACCCACGTCTATGCCGACCGCATCCGTCAACAGGTCGTCCATCGGCATCGCATAGATGAGCCCTACGCTGACGGGCCTGTAGAGTTCCGTGGACTGCGCCGCGGCGAGCGCTCCGGAGGGTGTCCCATCCGCGCAGACAAGCGCGTCCGACAGCGGCGCGGCGGCAGCCGACAACCCTGGTCCTCCGACCGAACAGCCACACAGCAACGCGCCGAGTATGCCCACCACGAACAGGTTTTTCATCGAAACACCTCCGCTTCTGCTCCGGCCCGGACACTACCGCCTCACGGCCTGTTATGGTTATCGGCCCCCGCCTTGGCGCGCTTTATGGGGGCCCGCCCGGACGGGACATTCCCCGCAGGCTCTTTGCGCCGGGCCCTTTATAAGTATATAATGTTAAAAGTATCTTGGGCAACCTTTTTGTGTTTTGGAAAAATTGCCGCTGCATTGGGAGCACGCTTGCCGGAAAACGAAGAAGTCCTCCTGGGGCAACTGGCAGTCAAGCGGGGATTCATATCCCGCGAAGAGCTCGAGGAAGCTCTGGCGGAGCAGGAACGCCTCAAAACCGAGGATATCCACAAGCACCTCGGCGAAGTGCTTATCGATCTCAACCTGCTCACTAAAAAACAGGCCGACAGGCTTCTCGAAGAACAACGCGAACGGGCGGGAGCGGCGCGGCGTATCGGGCATTTCGAAGTCTACGCCAAGCTGGGCGAAGGCGGCATGGGGGCGGTGTACCTGGCCAAGATGATGGGACCCGCCGTCAAGGGCGGCGACGTCCGGGGATTCCCCGAAAACCCCGAAGAAGGGCCCCTCGTCGCCCTCAAAGTCCTGCCTCCAAAACTTGCCAGGGACGAAAGCTTCCTCACCAGATTCCGCAGGGAGGTGGAAGTCCTCAGCAGAATGAACCACCCTAACATTGTCCGCGCTGTTGACTGGGGACGCGCCGATGGCCTGCACTTTCTGGCCATGGAATTCGTCCAGGGCGAAAATTCTTACCAGAAAGTCTCCCGCGACGGCCCGCTCGACGAGCGGGACGCCATAACACTGGCGCTGGAAATGGCCCGCGCCCTGCAGTATGCGAGCGAGAAGGATATCCTTCACAGGGACGTCAAGCCGGAAAACGTGCTGATAGATCTTTCCGGCGTTACGCACCTCACCGACTTCGGGCTTGTAAGCACCACCGGTTCCAAGGAAGACGCCGGCGTTACCAACCACGGCACGACCGTGGGCACCCCTTACTACATATCCCCGGAACAGGCCCAGGGCGCTGCCGACGTCGATACCAGGAGCGACCTGTATTCGCTGGGCGCCACGCTGTTCCACCTGCTCACCGGCGAGGTTCCGTATGACGGGGAAAGCGCGCCGGTCATAATGACCAAGCACGTCGTGGACCCGGTGCCCGACCCGCTCAAAATACGCCCCAGGTTGTCTCCTGCCCTCGCCGCGGTAATCATGAAACTGATGGCCAAGGCGCCCAAGGATCGCTACCAGGCCCCCAACGACCTTATCGATGACCTGCAACGCATCTGGCGCGGCGAATCGCCGCTCCACGTACGCGTGCCCAAGGCCCCCGAGAAGAAATCCGGCGGAGACAGGAACCGGGGCTCGGCCTCCCTGAGGCGTTCCGGGGCAACCAGGGCCAGGACCACGGCCAGCCGTTCCAGGATCCGTTCAACCGCCGGTTACCAGTTCACCGCCGTCGCCGCCCTGCTTGTGCTGGCCGGCGCCGGGTGGTATCTATACCAAAGGCGCAATGCCGGCGGCTCGGCGGGCGAGCTCCCTCCCGTCCCCGTGTCGGCTGTTCCGTCCACGGGCATCGAAACCTTCGACGACGCCACGGCCTCCCCGCCGGAGCCCTTCCAGCCGGAGCCTTCGGACCCGGAGCCTCCCGATGCCCCTCCTCGGGTCCATCGGCCCGCGTCGGTCCCTTCCGACACGCGCGTCCACGACGTTCCCCTGACCTACGGACAATACACGAAAACCTGCCGGGCCGTTTCCAATTCCGGCGAAGAACGGCGTGCGGCGCGTGCCATCATGCATGAAGACTACGAAGGATCCGACCGCCTCAGGATAATAGCCATGTCGGAAAACCCGCCGTTGATGGCGCGGGCACAGCCCGAAGATTTCCTCAGAATATCGTACCTCGCACGGGGCACCGGCGAAAAGCTGCGCGTCTCCATGAGCACCGCGGCCGACGGGATAACCTACATCATGCGCGCCGCCTACGTCGATGTCAACGCGGACGGGGAATGGCATGACCAGCAATTCCTGCTCAGGCTGGTCGGCCAATTGCCGAACGAGCCCCTGACCGATATCACGCTCTTCGTGCCCGTCAAGGAACGCAACGCCGAGTTCTACCTGTCCGACATGCAGGTGCTTTCCAGCAAGCCCGCGCCGTGGTCTTACTCTATCGATGGAAGAAGCCTTGCCGGCGCCGTCGGATGGAGCTACAGGGACGGCATGTGCACGTCGGACAGGAACGGTTCTTTCCTGGAACTCACCTGCACGCGGCCGGCACACGTCATCTACCTGAAGATGGCGTTGTTCCTGGTCGGCGACGACGACAGTTACCTGACGGTTCATCCCGACGGCAGCGACACCGTGTCCCGCGCCTCCCTCCAGGGGCTGGGGCGCGTCAGCGGCACTATTCGCGAGGTCGACCTGCCCACGTCGATGACCGGCAGCATCCGGATAGAATCGCACCTCCGCAGCGGCGGCCGCATCGGCATAGGCCGCATCGTCATTTACGAAGGCCGCTAGCTTCCCTTGCGTCCGTCCGGAGCACCCGTAACCTAAAGGAAGGTTGTCGTCTCATCTCGAAGGGAGCGGTCTATGGCGGTTCCAGAAAAGCTGGGCTTCGGCATCGTCGGCTGCGGCATGATAGCCGATTTTCACGGCATGGCCGTAAACGCCATGAAGGGCGGCCGCCTGGTGTGCGTACATGACGTGATCCCGGCGAGCGCCGGCCGCGTGGGCGCCGAATTCGGCGTTCCGTCCTACACCGACTTGGACGAATTCCTCAAGCACCCCGGCCTCGATATCGTGACGATCGCCACCCCGTCGGGAGCGCACATGGAGCCCGCCCTCAAGGCCCTTAAGGCTGGCAAACACCTCGCCGTTGAAAAACCTCTCGAAGTCACCCTTGAGCGCTGCGACAGGATTATCGCCGCCGCAAAAAAGGCCCGCCGCAAAGTCGCCGGCATCTTCCCCAGCCGTTTCGGCGGCTCGATGCTCGCCGTCAAGAAAGCCGTGGACGCCGGCAGGCTGGGCTCGCCCTCTCTCGGCATCGCACTCATCCCATGGTACCGGACGCAGGCCTACTACGATTCCGGCGGATGGCGCGGCACCTGGAAACTCGACGGCGGCGGCGCCCTCATGAACCAGTCCATTCACACCATAGACCTGCTGCAGTGGCTGATGGGCCCCGTCGTCCAGTTATCCGCCTACGCCGGCCTGCTCGCCCACAAGCGGATCGAAGTGGAAGACGTCGCCGCGGCGGCCCTGCGCTTCAAGTCCGGCGCTCTCGGCAGCATCGTCGGCACCACGGCCGCATATCCCGGCACCGCCCGCCGCGTCGAGCTCTACGGCGACAAGGGCTCCATCGTGATCGTGGATACGGACATTGTCTCTTGGGAGTTCGACGGAAAACTGGCGTCCGATAAGGCCGTCCTCAGGAAATACGGGCCGAAAAAAGGCCCCGCTCACGGCGCGGCCGACCCGAGGGCGATCTCGTTCGAAGGGCATCAACTGCAGTTCGAAAACCTCGTCGAAAGCATCCGCAAGGGCACGCCCCTCCTCGTGGACGCAGCCGAAGCGCGCAAGTCCGTCGAAGTCATTCTCGCCGTCTACGCATCCGCGCTCGGCGGCAGGCCCGTCAGCTTCCCGCTGAAGAAGACGCCCCGCCGAAGGCCTTTCGGGAAATAAGCATGCCCGGGCACACGGCCGGATCGAAGAGCACGCGGCAAACGCCGGCCATCCGGATCACTGTGTGCGCCGTCGCTCTCCTCGCGGGCTGCCGCGAACCCGTCCGCACGGCTGTCTTTGTACCACCCAAGCCCTTGCTGCGGCCGGGTTCACGGCCGGTGCGGGCGGGCGCGTACGAGATATGTCAGCGCTGCGAGAAGAATTCGCACCGGCGTCACGTTTACGTCCGCTCCTCGCCGGACGCCGAGTGGCTGCGGGTATACTCGCATGAACGAAGTGTTACGATCCAGAGCTGCGTCGCGGGCAAGCTGCTGATAAACGACTTCTTCGCCACCAAGGCTGTAAAGGTCGTCGTCGTGGATGCCGAAGCCGGCGCGCACCGCCGCATTGATGAAGCTGCGATGGCTGAATATGCCGCCGAGGCCAGACCTCACCCGGCGTTGATACTGGTCCCGATGGGGCAAGCGCTCTCGCCCTGCGGCGAATTCGCCCTCATCGTCATCGAACTCATATACGTTTCCGGGCCGCCGGAAGACCACGCAGTTGCCACGGCGTCTTTCCAGCCGCGGACATATGTCGTCAGGACGTCCGACGGAAGCGTGGCGAAGCGGTATCCGTCCGCGCGTGTGCCGGCGGCGTGGTGGCCGCCGGACGCAGCTGAACGCTGATCCGCCCCTTTACTTGTCGAACTGCGCGTCGAACGCCAGTTCGCTGGGCGGAAAATCCACGTTGCGCACGAACTCGCATGCTTCGGCCGCGCCGTGCTCCCGGTCCATGCCGGAATCTTCCCATTCCACCGAAAGCGGTCCGCCGTAGTTGATGTTGTTCAGCGCCCGGACGATCTCCTCGAAGTCCACGCCTCCTCGGCCCAGGCTGCGGAAGTCCCATCCACGGCGCGCGTCGCCGAAGTCCAGGTGGCTCGACAGGATCCCGCTCTTCCCGTCCAGCGTCACTATCGCGTCCTTCATGTGCACGTGATATATCCGGTCCGGAAACCGCCTTATGAACTCCACCGGGTCCACGCCCTGCCAGTGCAGGTGTGACGGGTCGAAGTTGAACCCGAACGCCTCGTCCCCGTCGACCGCCTCGAGCGCCCGCTCGGCGGTGTAGAGGTCGAAGGCTATTTCCGTGGGATGCACTTCCAGCGCGAAGCGCACGCCGTTCTTCCTGAACTCCGCCAGGATCGGCTTCCACATTTCCGCAAAATATCTGAACCCATCGTCTACCTGTCCGGCCGTCACCGGCGGGAAGGAATAGAACAGGTGCCATATCGAAGACCCCGTGAAACCGCACACGACGTCCACACCCATGTTTTTCGCCGCGGCGGACGCCTTCTTCATGGTTTCCACCGCCCAGGCGCGCTTTTTCTCCGGGTCCCCGTGCGTGTCTTCCGGCGCGAAAGCGTCGCTGCGGGCGTCCGTGTTCGGGTCGCAGACGAGCTGCCCCGCAAGGTGGTGCGATATCGCCCAGCATCCCAGCCCGTGCTTCTCCAGGGCCTTGCGCTTCTTCTCGCAGTAACCCGCGGAGCCGGCCGCTTTGTCCACCTCCATGTGGTCGCCCCAGCAGGCAAGCTCCAACCCGTCATAGCCGAAACCGGCTGCCTTCTCGCACATCGTCTCGAACGGCAGGTCCGCCCACTGCCCCGTGAACAATGTCACCTTTCTTGCCATCTCTGATCCCTTTCCCTGGACTGTAACAATTGCGTCGCCCACATGTTACCCGCTCCCCATCGCCGCGCAACGCAACCTTGCCGGTTTCGTCCTCATACTTGCATTCCGCCGGAAATGTACTAATATTTATGCTTGAGAGACCCGTAGGGGACGCAGGGGAACCATGTCCGACGTGGAAGCCGTAGAGAAGCTCAAAGAAGCCCACAGCCGCCTGCTTCGCGAAATGCACAAGGTCATCGTGGGCCAGGAAGAGATCGTCGAGCAGCTGCTCATCGCTCTCTTCTGCAGGGGGCATTGTCTCATGGTCGGCGTCCCGGGCCTCGCCAAGACGCTCATGGTCAGCACCCTGAGCCGCATCCTGGCCCTGAAATTCAACCGCGTCCAGTTCACCCCCGACCTTATGCCTTCCGACATAACCGGTACCGACGTGATGGAAGAGGATGAAGACGGCAAACGCCAGTTCCGCTTCGTCCCGGGTCCCCTTTTCGCCAACATCGTCCTCGCCGATGAAATAAACCGCACCCCCCCCAAGACCCAGGCCGCTCTCCTCGAAGCCATGCAGGAACGCCAGGTCACCGCGGGCGGACGCAAGTATCCCCTGGACCCGCCCTTTTTCGTCCTGGCCACCCAGAATCCCATCGAGCAGGAAGGCACCTACCCCCTGCCCGAAGCCCAGCTGGACCGCTTCATGTTCAATATCTACGTCGGATATCCCGACATCGACGACGAAAAGGAAATCGTCCGCAGCACGACCATCGACCTTGATATCCGGCTCGACCCGGTCATGGCCAAGGACGAAATCCTCGACCTCCAGGCCCTCGTCAGGCGTGTCCCCGTCAGCGATCACGTGATAGAATACGCCGTCAACCTCGCCCGGGCCACCAGGCCCGAAGATCCCAGCAGCCCCGAATTTGTAAAGGAATACCTTTCCTGGGGCGCCGGCCCACGCGCCGGGCAGTACCTCATCCTGGCCGCAAAGGCCAGCGCCGTCCTCGCCGGCAAGGTCACCCCCTCCGTCGAAGACATCGCAAACGTCGCTGTTCCGGTGCTCAGGCACCGCCTCGTAACTAACTTTACAGCGGACTCTGAAGGAGTATCCTCTGCCGAAGTAGTCCAACGGTTACTCAAGGAAACCCCTTCAGCCGCCGAAACATAATGTAATACTGGCTGGGCCGCGCTGGCGCGGTCCGTGACAAAACAGGTATTCGCGTACCGGGGAGATGGCAAATGAAGTCCATCAAAATGACTCTCGGGGTTGTCGCCGTGCTCTATGCGCTGTGGACGCCGACGGCAGCGGGGATGACCCGTGCACAGGCACGGGCCTTCAAGCAGGCGAAATGGCTCACCACTGAAGAGCTCGAAGCCAATCCGGCGGGTTTTCTGGGCCAAAACGTCGCCTTTGAAGCTTTCTTCGCCCAGATGGGCGACGTCTACAGGCCCTTCTACACCCCGTTCATCCGCGAGTTTTACGTCAATTTCTGGGTGTGGTCCCCTTCGGCCAGGCTCTGGGAAGCCAACGAACGCGCTCAGGCCTTTTTCTTCTGCTTCGTTGAACGCGAGAACACTTCGGCTCTCAGGTCTATTCAGAGCCTGCACCGGTTTGAGGCCGTGCAGGTCCTCGCCAAGGTGGAAATAGTCTCCGACGGCCACGCATGGCTCAAAGTGCTGCACGTCGTCCCCAGCGATATGCCGACCTACAGCGACAAGGCCATCAAGCACATCGAACTCGGCATGCGCCAGCTGCGGGAACACAGCGACTACGCCTTCGCCGCCAAGCAGTTCGAAACCGCCCTTTCCGAAAAATTGCCCCGCGAAGCCGAGAAACTCGTCTTCCGCCAGGCCGGCGTCGCCTACTTCGAAAAGAAGGAATACGCCAAGGCCGAATATTTCCTCGGCAAAGCCCTGCAGCTCGCCTCCATCAAAGATCCCATGCTTAACCTCCGTCTCGGCCAGAGCCTCCTCCTCGTCGCCGAAAAAAGCGCCCCGGGCTCAGACCGCAAGGGCAAGCTCAACGGCGCGGTCCAGCAGCTTGAACTGGCGATCAACTACGAGCCCAACCTCGTCGACGCTCATGCCGCCCTCGGTCTCGCCTACGGCCTTCTCAGCGATTACACCAAGGGCCTCGATGCCTGCCGTACCGCTCTCAAGCTGGCGCCCCAGCACGCCCCCGCCTTCCGCAATATCGCCGTCATCCTCCACCTGAAGAACGACACCGAAGGCGCTATCCTCAACTACCAGAAGGCTATCCTTGCAAAGGCCAACGAGCCCACCTACCACAGGGAGCTTGCCGACATCTACATGGAAGCCGGCCGTTACGCGGACGCCGAAATTGAATACAACAACTTCGTCACCCTGGACGAAGACAATACCGAAGCCTACTGGCTCCGGGGACAGGCCAGGCTTGCCCAGGGCAACGTGGACGACGCTATCACCGACTTCGAAGACTCCATAAAGAAGCCGCCCGACTACTACAAGTCCCATGTTTCGGTCATCAAGGCCTACCTGCAGAAACGCAGCTACGACAAGGCCATGAAGGCCGCCCAGAACGCAACCATCATCTGGAAGCAGGACCTCGACCTCCGTATCCTGCAGGCTGATATCCTGAAGGTCACCAATAAGTTCGACGAGGCCGCAACCGCCCTGGAAGCCGCCGTCAAGCTCGACCCCGCCGACCGGCAGATACGCTACGAATGGGCCAAGATCCTCGCCGAAAAACCCGCCCCCGACGTCCCCAGGGCCATACAGGAACTCGAAAGCATCATCCGCACCAGCCCCGACATGATGCCCGCCAGGTCTCTCGCCGGCAGGCTCTACGTCAACCAGCAGAACCCCTCCAAGGCCCTGGCGCACCTCAATCACTACCTGAAGAGCAACCCCGAAGACGTCGTCGCCCTTATCAACCAGGGCGCCGCCTACTCCCAGCTCGCTCAATTGTCCCGGGCCGTCCAGTCTTTCGATAAAGCCCTGAACATCGACCCTACCAATCCTTACGCCGCCAGCAACAAGGCCATGGCACTGTGCCTGCTCGGCAAGGATAAGGAAGCCGCCCTCGCGCTCGCCGAAATGGCCGTCGACGCCCAGCCCGGTAACGTCGCTTTCGCCGGCACTCTGGCCCTTGCCCAAGCCCTCAACACCCAGCACAAGTCCGCCAAGGCCACCGCAAGCAAGGCCCTGGCTCAGCAGAAATCCGTCGAAGGCCTCTACGCCCTCGGCCTCGCCGAGTTCGGCCTTGACAACATCGACGCAGCCGCCGAAAACGCCGAAGCAGCCCTGAATCTCGCCAAGCAGAACAAGAGCCCCACAAGGGACTTCAACATGCTGGTCGGCAAAGTGCGTGAGCTTGATACTCAGGTCAAACGCTCTCTCCGTGAACGCGCCCGTGAACTCGACCGGGCCCGTCGTGAAGCCGACCGCAGGGGCCGCATGGCTCCAGGCCCGGGCAGCACCGACATCCCGCTCGCACCCGTAATCACAGACTGATCCCCGCAGCACCTGCCGGGGGGCCGTAAAATTGCGGCCCCCCGTTATTTTTTGGGGGCGGCAGCGGTCTGCGGAAGCGCTTCCTGGTACTTTTTCAGCTCTTCCGGGTCGGCAAGAAGCAGGTACTCATCGGATAACCGGTAGACCAACGACTGTTCCCCCGAATACCTGCGAATCTCGACAAGGATGGGGATCGCGTTCGCATGGAGAACCGCCTGGCCGAAGAAAGAAGAAAAAGACCTGGCAAAAAGCTGAAACGCAGCGTCCGCCCGGCGTGAATCGCTAGCGGACGCCATCTTGGTGAAGAGCGATCGAACATCTTTCTGCGCGGGATGGCCGGTGAGCTGCCGGGAAGCCTGCTGGGCATAGTAGGCAAAGAGTACGAAATCCGTCTCGGACAGCTCCTGCAGCAGGCGCAGCATCTCGCCGATGCGCGCCGAGATCAGCCGGTCGAGATCTTCGGCTTTCTTTTTCGTGTCCGCGTCCAGGGACTTGGAGCGGAGAACCTGCCCCAGGAGCCTGGCTGCCGAACCCAGCTGGCGGCTGTTGGCGGCGGAGACTATGCCCGCCAGTTCCCTTTCGGGGTAATCGCCGCCGTAGACAAAGGGCGCCAGCATGATATCGGACCGCCGGAAGCCGGCGGAGGAAGCAGCCACGTCGGCGTCGGCTATGTCGTGGCCTTTGCCCTTGATGATCTTGAAGTCCACGTCGGGGCACCCGCCGCGCAGGGCGACGCCGTACAGCTCCCCCGCCCGGCGCTGCTGGGTCGTCCCCAGGGTGGGCTTGCCCACGTCCCACTCACCCGTCCCCAGGCCGATAAACCAGCTCATGGTATGGGTCCCGGTCGCGCTTTTCCAGAAATTGGAGCCGTACAGGGAAGAATGGCTGAACGGCCAGGAGAAACGCGGCGTCTTGTCGCCGGCGTACTGGCTGTGCAGACGCCCGTGGGGCAGGCCGCCGCCGGAAAAAGAGCCGACCGCTCCCCGTCCCCGCACTATCTTGTAATCGGCCATGACCTGCGCGACGGCCTCTTCGGCGGACAGGACCTTGCCCGCGGTATCCTTCTTGTTATCCCCGTCCATGTATTCCATGTTGACGCCCACGAGGTTGAACTTGTCGCAGAAGTGCAGCGCCCATCTGCCGAAACTCTGGGCGCTCCCCTGCGACCCCTGGCCGTGAAAGAACAGGTGCAGCCCCGCCGGGTTGGACTCGGAATAACTCTTGGGCGCGTAGACCCAGTAGTTATAGCCCTGGCGGCTGGTGGTACAGTGATACTGGCCGATCCTGCCGGCGTTCTCAGAAGGCTTGGCGGCCTGGGTGTCCCACACGGCGCCGGAAGCAGCACGGCCCTGCCCGGGCGTCAACAGTACGATCAGCAGCGTAACCGGCGCAAGGCTCCATCGCATAGGCGCAGACCCTCCAGAGAACAGACGGCGCAAAGGTCCCTGTTATTAGACGCCCGCCCGGCCGGAATTGTTGCATTAAACGCCGGAAATAATGGCGTTCAGAGCCTCCGCGGCGGCCCTCGCCCCCAGGGCCTTACCGGTCCTGTAACCCGATACTTCCGCCGTCAGGTAGCCGTTGTAGCCGACGTCTTCAAGGGCTTTTACCACCTGGGGCCACGGCACGTCACCTTCAAGAAGGTTGCAGAAACCGAAGGCGCCGGGGGCATCGCGCCGGTAGTCCTTGACGTGGACTTTGTCGATGCGCGGGCCGAGTATCCGGATCCACTGCTCGGGAAAGCCGAAAAGCATTATATTCCCCACGTCGAAGTATGCTTTCACGTTCGGCGCGCCCACGTCGTCGACAAACTGCGCGAATTCGAGCGGGCTGTACATGAACTTGTTCCAGATGTTCTCGACGGAGAGTACAACGGGTACGGCGGCACAGGCGTCGGCAAGCCGTTTCATGCCTTCCTGGGCACAGGAGAAGACCTCGTCGTACGGAGCATCCTCCTTGACGCGGCCTGGGACGATGAGCACCGTGCCGGCCCCGAGGAGCGCGGCCTGCTCAGAGACGCGTTTCAGGACCTTGACGGCGCGGGCCTGCTTATCGCGGTCCGGCGAGGCGATGTCCTGGGCAACGGGCATGATGCTGGGGATTTCCAGCTCCGCGACTTCCGCGGCCGCCCTTATTTCCAGCAGGACGTCGTCCGGCGTATCTTCAGTGAAGTCCCTCGGCGGCTCGCCGTGCTGAAGCTCAACGCCGTCAAAACCCGCTTCCCTGGCAAAGGCGAACATCTCCTCGAACGGCGTTCCTTCCGGAAATGCCGACCGCACCAGGCTGAACACAGTACCCGCTTTCATGGCACACCCCCGTCTTCGACAAGGCCGCCGTCGGGACGGCCGGATCTCTCGAAAACCATTATGGCCGCACCCGGCGCATTGCCAAGTGCAGGGGGGCTGCAATAGGAAGGCCGGACCCACAGGCCCGGCCTTCCGCATTCCGTGTACGGGCCGTCAGTCGGTAAGCGGCGGTTCCTTGACCGGTTCCCGGTCCTTTTTCCAGAAAGGCACGTCCTGCACTTCCTCTTCCGCCTCGACCATCACCCTGATCGGCACGTATACGTCTTTATCCTCGTAGACCCGGACTGCCGGTACAAGCACCTTGCCGTCGGGAGACATGCGTGTGTCCTCGGGCCTGGCAAGGCCGTCTTCCACCCATTCTTCGGCGCTTTGCCTGGCGGCCTTGCGCGCCTCCCACTCGCCGATCGGAACATTCGGGGCGTTTTCATCCACACCGAGCTCCCGTTTCGCCCGGGGGGCTTCAGGCGCGGGACGGAGGCGCTGGTAGAGCTTGAAGCCCAGCACCGCCACAAGGCACATGACTATGATCAGCAGCGGCAGCGTGGTCGGATGTTCCCTGTGTGCACCGCCGGGTGTCCGGGCCGGGTTCTGTGGCGTCATGGGGCTGCTCCTTTACTGGCTCTGCCTGACGTGCCAATTGCTGAAACCGGGGTCGAGAGAAGACGGGAAACCCGGCGGCGGGTTCGCGGCGAGATTCTCATCGTATATGTAGTGGCGGAATTGCCACGCACCGGAGTTCGGGCTGCTCCCGACCTGCACGCGGCCGCCAAAAAGATACAGGTTGTGGCCGTTGGGATCCGAAGTCTCCCTGGGCCGCACCACGTCTTCGGCGGAATACATCATCGCGTGGACCTCCACGTTCTTGGGGAAGTCCTTGTCCGCGTTCTCGATGTATATGCTCCTGCCGGCCACCAGACCCAGGGTCGGATTCTGCGGCGTGCCGTCCACCACGGGCATCCTGTCGGCCCAGTCGTCGGCCTGGCGGTAGTCGAAGTTGGAAGACTTCCAGTTGGTAACCGGTTTCCACGTGTCCAAGGCATCGTCGAATTCGGCAACGCCGCCGGCTTTCTTGTAGAGCAGGTACTGGGCTTCGTCCGAATCGTCCACGTAACGGACCGGGCCGGTAACATGCAGGTTCCTGGGGGTGATTATCGAGGTGCGGCGGCTGAGGTGACCTTCAAACCAGACGTCTCCGGCCGAGTAAATGATATTGTTGTTGGGAATGTCGACCGTCTCCGTCATCGTCTTGGTGGAACCGCTGACCGTGCACACGTGCTGGACGGTGATCTCGTCGCCCTGGAACGTAAGGTAGCTGTTCAGGGTATTGTTGGGGTAGACCCCGGTCGCCGTCCTGAACTTGGTCTTGAAAACCGCGTTGTTCCAGTCAAATACCAGGGCGCCTTCAGGAGGATTCGAACCGGTCTCCTCTATGTCCGCCGCCGAGGGCCGGGGCTTGTAGGGAACGCCCGAAATGGCGCTCTTCGCAAACGTCACGGTGTTCCTGGCGTTGGAGTTACCGAAAACGATGTCCCTCATCGCTGTCAAATCGCCCAGGAACGTCACGTGGTGGCCGGATATGGTTACGGTGCCGTTCGCGTGGACGTTGCCCGCGTACCTGGCGAAATCCCCTATGCTGAGGTTGCCGTCCACAAAGAGCGCGTACTTGGCAAAGCTGTCCACGAGACGGCAGGCCAGCCCGATCTCCGTCACTCGCCCCTGCTCGTCGGTCGCCCGCGCCCTCAGAAGGTACCACGTCAGGTACGGGTCGGGGCTGGTGTGGAGGTCTTCGGCAAAAGTCTCGACGACCCTGCCGCCCACGTCCAGCGTGTGGATGGCGTTCACGTCGCCGCCGGCGCCGATCTCCGACTGGAGCCTGGGGGCGGCCGTGCCGGCATCGACCATGATAAAGGCCTTCATGCGGTCCAGGCCCGCCTGCGCGGCGTAGAGCCTGCCAAGCTCATTATTCGAGCGCTCCGCCACGCGGCTGCGCGTCACGCTGCTGGCACTGAGCGCCGCGAGAACCGTCGCCATGACGATGGACAGAACGATGACGGAAAACAACGCCGATCCCCTGTCATCGCCCCCCAATCTGCGCAATTTTCTGAACATGGCCCGCTCTCCTTTCCCGGTCCCGGCGGGACCGATTCCTAATTCTGATTCCTGGCGAGCACGCTGGTATCCAACCTCACAACAAGCGTTTCCCGCCCCCTGATACCAACCTGTATCTCGGCTTCGATAACCAGGTTCAGGGGCGGGTTCAGCGATTCGTAAATAGGCGGTACGGGGAGCAGATCGGGCGGGTTGGGCGGCACCTGGGGATCCCCGACTTCCTGCTCCTCGTGAGCAAAGAGCCGCCTGGCCTGGTCAAGAATCGGCTCGATCTTCTGGTTCGCATTCATCGGGGTGCCGTCGAGATTGAACTGGATGGTGGTGGACCCGTCCCAGACGTCCATCGTGGCCGCCCCGACGTTCGTGACGTAAGCTACGTTGGTGTACGACCGGGGGGTGTAGTCTTCGTAGCGCCTCACCATCCCGCCGTGATAGGCGTAGACCACTATGCACTGCCAGTGCGGCACGGCGCTAACGATGCCCATTTCGTCCACAAGCACGTAGTTCCCGTCCATGCCCCTGGCGCTGGGGAACGTTATGGCCGTATGGCGCTGGCCGTCGAGGTCGTACGCAAAGAGGCTGACCTTGCCCGGGCTGGTTTCTATGATGCGCATGGTTATGTCGTCGAGAGCCTCCTGCAGGCGGCCTTCGTAGTGCGTCTGCAGCATGTTCACGCGGGTGGTGCTGCTGGCCTGGTGCAGCAGGATCATGCTGAGGCCGATGACGGCGGCGATGATAGCCGTGGCAATCATCATTTCGAGCAGCGTGAAGCCCCGGTCGCCGCCTCTGCGTTCTCTGCACAGCATAAAAGTCCTCCTAGTACATGGAGCGGACGGTCGTCAGGTCCGCTTCCACTCCCAGTTCCTGGTCCCTGATCGAAATAGTGATGCGGTAGGCCGTGCCCGCCGCTCCGCCCCATTCTGCGCCGACGTCTTCGACCGCCACGGTCCCCTGTGTCGGAATCGACGTGGCCAGCACCGTGAATACCAGGCCGTCCTGGAGCGGCGTTTCGCTGTACTCCAGCGAGAGGATCTCTTCCATGACCTTCTGCGCCGCCCGATACGACGCCGTCCATTCCTGGGCATGCCGGTCGGAGCGGTCCACGGAAGTCATCACCAGGCCGATGGCAACCGCCACGGCCGCAAGAACCGCCGTCGCCAGCATCAGCTCCAGCAGCGTGAAGCCGGCCTCATCCCGATACCCTGCCTCCGGCGCCCCGTCCTGTCCCGGATACGTGTCCATAATCAGCTCCTAGTGCTCGCCTGTGAATTGTAATGGCAAATGCTGTGCCACGTTATGTCCTGACTTTGTTACCCCTTGCTTGAAAACGTGTTACAGGATAACGCCGCGGACGGGTGTTACGCAAACGTAACGTTTTGCCCTTAATAAGTGTTACCCTGGCGTAACACTTCGGCCGCCCGCGCGCGGCCGGCGTGCCGGTCAGGATGAAGAAACATCAGGAGAAACGTCGTCCGTCGGCTTCTCGTCCGTCGGTTCAGCGGGCTCGTCTTCGAGCTCCTCGGCGGGAACGCGGCCGACCGCCGCAACCTTGTCCTCTTCCCGCAGGCGCACTATCCTGACCCCCTGCGTGTCGCGGCCGATGACGCTTATCTCAGTGACGCGCGTCCGGACCATCTGGCCGCTTTCGGCGGCGACAAGTATCTGGTCGGCTTCGACCACCGGGATAACGGCGACGACGTTACCGTTGCGCTTGACCACCTTGATGTTGCGGACGCCCACGGCACCGCGCCTGGTAAGACGGTATTCGCCCGGCAGGGAACGCTTGCCGTAGCCGTTCTCGCAGACCGTCAGGACGGTGTCGTCGGGGCCCGCGACGAACAGGGAAACAACTTCGTCGCCGCCGCGCAGGCTGATGCCCTTAACTCCGGCGGCCGTGCGGCCCATGGGCCGCACGTCGGTCTCACTGAAGCGGCAGGCCTGGCCGCGCGCCGTGGCCAGAAACACCTCGTCTTCGCCGGACGTCAGGATGGCCCCGACGAGAGAGTCGCCTTCGTTCAGCTTTATCGCGTTGATGCCGACCTTTCTGACGTTGGAAAAGGCCGACAGGGCGGTCTTCTTCACCATGCCCAGGCGCGTGGCGAAAAAGACGTGGTAATGGCCTTCAAAACTCGCAACCGGCAGGACGCTCTCCACCCGCTCCCCGTCCTCAAACTGCAGAAAGTTCGCAAGGGCGCGCCCGCGGCTCTGCCTGCTCAGTTCCGGAATGTCGAAAACCCGCACCCAGTGCATGCGGCCCAGGTTCGTGAGCACCAGAAGGTAGTCGTGCGTGCTGGTCGTGAAAACGTCCGTCACGTAGTCGTCTTCCTTGGTCTGGGCGCCCATCACGCCCACGCCGCCGCGTTTCTGCGCCCTGTAGGCCGACAATTGCTGGCGCTTGACGTAACCGTCCCGCGTGAGCGTGACGGAAACGGTCTCTTCCTGGACGAGGTCTTCCATGTCCACCTCGCGCACTTCCTCGTCGCTGATCTCCGTGCGCCGGTCGTCGCCGAACGTGCCCCGGATGTACTGCAGGTCTTCCCTGACAAGACCGATGACGCGTTCTTCCCTGGCGAGGATGTCCTCGTAGTCAGCAATACGGCGGCGCAGCTCGTCGTATTCATCCTGGAGCTTCTGCACTTCCAGCGCCGTCAACTGCTGGAGCCGCATGGCGAGAATCGCCTTCGCCTGCCTGACGGTCAATACGAAATGCTCGACCAGGCCGTCCTGCGCCGCCTGCACGTCCTTGGCCGTCTTGATAATCCTCACCACTTCGTCTATGTCGGCCAGGGCCTTGAGGAGGCCTTCCACGATGTGCGCACGCGCCTGCGCCCGGCCCAGCAGAAAACGCGTCCGGCGGCGGATCACTTCCTTCCGGTGCTCTATGTACTCCACAATCATATCCCGCAGCGTGAGCTTGACGGGGCGGCCGCCCGCCAACGCTATCAGCATGATGCTGAAAGTCGTCTGGAGCTGCGAGTGGCGATAGAGATTATTGAGCATCACGTCGGGCTCTTCGCCGCGTTTCAGGGCGATCACCAGGCGCATGCCTTCCCGGTCGGACTCATCGCGGATATCCGCTATCCCCTCGATGGTCCCGCTCTTCACCGCCGCGGATATCTTCTCGATGATCGCCGTCTTGGAAACCTGGTAGGGGATCTCCGTGATCACTATCGAGCAGCGGTCCTTGCCGGTCTCTTCGACGTGGTGCCTGGCCCGCAGGGCTATCCTGCCGTGCCCCGTCCTGTAGGCGCGCTCTATGCCCGACCTGCCCATGATGATGCCGCCGGTGGGGAAGTCCGGGCCCGGCAGCATCCGCAGTATTTCCTCGAAACCCACCCCGGGGTCGTCCAGAATCAGCTCTATCGCCTGTGTCAGCTCGACGATGTTATGCGGCGGAATGTTCGTCGCCATGCCCACGGCGATGCCGCTGCCGCCGTTGGCCAGCAGGTTCGGGAACCGCCCGGGCAGAACCGCCGGCTCCGTCCTCGTATCGTCGTAGTTGGGGACGACGTCTACGGTCTCCTTGTCCAGGTCTTCCAGGAGTTCGACGGCGGCCTGGGACATCCTCGCCTCGGTATACCGCATTGCCGCCGGCGGGTCGCCGTCGATAGACCCGAAATTCCCCTGGCCGTCTATCAGCGGGTAGCGCATGTTGAACGGCTGCGCCATGCGGACAAGGGTGGGGTAGACGACCTGCTCCCCGTGCGGATGGTAGTTGCCGGACGTGTCGCCGGCGATCTTGGCGCACTTCCGGTGTTTGGCGCGAGGTCCCAGGTCCAGGTCGTGGCTGGCCACGAGTATCCTGCGCTGGCTGGGCTTCAGGCCGTCGCGGGCATCCGGCAGGGCGCGGGCCACCAGCACGCTCATCGCGTAGGTCAGGTAACTGGTCCTGAGTTCCTCTTCAACGGACCTGTCCATGATCTGTTTTCTGACGTCTTCCGGCATGCTGGTGTCTCTCCGGCCGCCCGGCCACCGTTTTCGTCTATATGTCGAGGTTCACGGCCTCGAGAGCGTATTTTTCGATGAACTCCCTGCGGGGCTCGACTATGCCCCCCATCAGGAGGCTGAACATCGCTTCCGCCTCGGCCGCGTCTTCCAGGCTCACTTTCCACATCGTGCGCTTCTCCGGGTCCATGGTCGTTTCCCACAACTGCTCGGGATTCATCTCGCCCAGACCCTTGTACCGCTGTATCTCTATGCCCTTGCGCCCTTCGAGTCTCACGAATTCCGGCAGGTCGGCAAGGGCGTGCACCGGCACGGCTCCCGCTGGCGTGTCCAGCACGAACGGCGCAGCGTCGTCCTCGCCCGGCAGTATGCTCGGCCCCGTGATATCGTCAACGGTAAAGCCCAGCCCCTGCAGGCTTTCCAGGATCGCAGCCAGTTCGTCCGCTACGTATATTTCCTGCTCGGTAACCTTGTGCCCCTCGGCCTCGCGGCCGGCGTCGCCCGCACCCTCCTCCAGCACGCCGTCCACGCCGTCAGTGAACCGGGCCAGCTCCTCCTCGTCCATGAAGAAATGCTCCCGGCCCGCATGGAACACCCTGAACCGGGGCACGCGTCCTTCCCTGGCCTCGGCAAGCACGTCGGTCATCTGGATGCCCCGCCGGCCCATGGCCGTGCCTATTTCCTCCAGGTTCGCCAGCACCCCCAGCAGGTACTCCAGCGGGTCGCCCTCGAGCCTCATCTCTTCGCGCCGCACGAGGAGATCCAGGCCGTCGCTGCCGAGGTGCATCAGGACCTGTTTCATCTCCTCTTCCGTCACCACGTACCTTTCTCTTTTCCTGCGGCGCACGCGGTAGAGCGGCGGTTGCGCGATGTACATGTGGCCCTGTTCGATAAGCGGCAGCATCTGGCGGAAAAAGAAGGTGAGCAGCAGCGTCCGGATGTGGCTGCCGTCCACGTCGGCGTCGGTCATGATGATCACCTTGCCGTAACGCAGCCGGGAAATGTCGAACTCCTCGCCGATACCGGTCCCCAGCGCGCTGATGAGCGTGGTGATTTCCTGGTGGCCCAGCATCTTGTCCAGCCGGGCCTTCTCCACGTTCAGGATCTTGCCCCTCAGCGGCAGAATGGCCTGGAACCTCCTGTCCCGGCCCTGCTTCGCCGATCCGCCGGCCGAGTCGCCTTCAACTATGAAAAGCTCGCTTTCCTCCACGTTCCTCGTCTGGCAGTCCGCCAGCTTGCCCGGCAGGTTTCCGGAACCGAGCGCGCCCTTTCTGCGCGCCAGCTCCCTGGCCTGCCTTGCCGCTTCCCGCGCCACCGCGGCCTGCACCGCTTTGGTCACGATGGCCCGCGCCGTGCGCGGGTTCTCCTCCAGGAATATGCCCAACTGCTCGTTCACGGCTTTTTCCACAAAGCTTTCCACTTCGCGGTTGCCCAGGCGCGTCTTCGTCTGGCCTTCGAACTGCGGGTCCGGCACGAAAACGCTTATGATGACGCTGAGCCCTTCCCGGAGATCGTCGCCGCTGGGTACAAGGTCACCCTTCAGAAGATTCTCCCTCCGGGCGTAGGCGTTGAGTGTCCGCGTTAGGGCCGAGCGGAATCCTGAAACGTGCGTACCGCCTTCCCGCGTGTTTATGGTGTTGACGAACGATAGGGCCGCCTCGTTGTACGAATCGTTGTACTGCATGGCCAGCTCGAGCTTGAGGTTCAGCTTCGCGTCCTCGGCGAGCATGCAGATGATGTCGTCGTGTATGGGCGTCTTGCCGGAATTCAGGTGCGTGACGAACGCCCGCATGCCTTCGTCGAACAGGTATTCGTCCTCCTTGCCGCTGCGCTCGTCAGAAATCCTTATCCGCAGGCCGTGCACGACGTAGGCGATTTCGCGCATCCGGCCGGCGATGGTCTCGTACCGCAGGCGCGTGGCCTCGAATATGTCCTCGTCCGGCTTGAAACTCACGCGCGTCCCGGTCCCCGTAGCCGTACCCACTTCCTTGACGTCGGCGACGGGCACGCCCCGCTCGTACCTCTGCCTGTATACTTTGCCGTTCCTCCTGATCTCCACTTCCAGCCACTTGGACAGCGCGTTGACGCACGACACGCCGACGCCGTGCAGCCCGCCCGAAATGGCGTACGACGCCCTGTCGAACTTGCCGCCGGCATGGAGCGTGGTCATCACCACCTCGACCGCGGGCCGCCCGGCCTCCTTGTGTATCTCGGTCGGGATGCCGCGCCCGTTATCGCCGACGGTCACCGATCCGTCCGCGTGTATGCACACATCCAGAAAATCCGCGTGCCCCGCTATGCTCTCGTCCACGCCGTTGTCCACCACCTCGTAGACCAGGTGATGCAGGCCCCGCTCGCCGGTGTCGCCTATGTACATGGCGGGCCGCTTGCGCACGGCTTCTATGCCGCCCAGTATCTTGATGGAATCGGCCGTGTACCTGTGCCCGCCGTCCTGCTGCTTGGCCATCAGAGACGCTCCTCGATGATATACTTTACGCGCACCGGCGGCGCCATGCCGGCCTCGGTAAAACGCTCCTTGAGGGCGCTTTCGATCTCGCCGCGGCAGAATCCCTCGATCTCCGCCAGCACGGGGGCCGAATCCACGGCCACTTCCAGCACCCTCCGGGTGTAGGACCTCGCCACGGCGTGGCCGCGGTACCGGGCCGGCACCACGGAATCCCAGATCTGCCGCGCGGCACCTGCGGCTTCTGCGGTACGGGAGACCTGCTTCATCACCCGTTTCTTCAGTATGTCCCTCAGGGATCTCGCCAAATCCGGCTACCTCCGGATAGGCATCAGGACATACGTGTACCCCGGCTCCCGGACGACACCGGCGCTCTCGCTGTCTTTCACCTCAAGCCGCACCGTGCTGTCCCGCAGCTTGGATATGCCTTCTCTCAGGTACCTCGGGTCGAACGCCACTTCTATGCGGCCCTTCGGCGTTTCCGCGGCAATTTCCTCCTCCGCCGTACCCACTTCGGCGTCCCTGGCGCTGACCTTGATCACGCCGTCCTCCATGTCCATCCGGACGGACCGCGTCTCCTCCGTTGTAACAAGGGCCGCCCGCCGCAGCGCCGCCTGCAGGATGTCCCTTTGAACCTTGACCTTCTCGTCCTCCCTGGCTTCCTTGGGAACCACTTCCTTGTACTTCGGATACGTTCCCTCCAGTTGCCTTCCCGCTATTGTCACGTCCCCGGCTTTTATGAAGACGTCCGCTTCGCTTATCCCCACCTCCACGGTCATCGGCACGGCCGGCGAGTCCTCGGTCTCTTCCGGCCCGCCGGTATCCTTGCCCATCAAGGCCGCCAATTTGGGCACTTCCGCCAGCAGTTTCACCGGCGTTATGGCGGCTACCTGCGCGGCCGCCTTTTTGTTCAACGCGGTTGCCGTCGTCGCCAGCCGGTGGCCGTCTGTGCCTGTCAATTCCAGGGATTTGCCTTCCGTCACCATGTATACCCCGTTGATCGCATAACGAATTTCGTCCTTGGCGACGGCGAACAACACCTTGTCCACCATTTCCGCAAGCTCCGGCAACGGCATTGCAAAACACTTCCCCGGAAACTCCGGCGTCTCCGGGTACTCTTCCGCCTGGGCCGCGTTCAGAACAAACACGGCCTTGCCCGACGTGACCGTCACCTTGTCTTCTTCGATATCCAGAGAAACCTGTTCGTGCGGCGCTTCCCGCACTATGTCCGCCAGTTTCCTGGCCGGAACCAGGAATACTCCCTTGTCCCCCCCGGTTTCCGCCGGTATCGCCCAGGATATCGACACTTCCAGGTCCGTCGCGGACAACTTCGCCTGGCCGTCCTTATCCACGTCGAAACGCACGTTGTAGAGAATGGGTCTTGTGCTCCTCTGTGGAGCTATCCCGGCCACTGTCTGAACAGCGTCTGCGACTTCGCTTTTTTTCATCGTAATACGCATCTGGAGTTCCCTCCGTCTTTCTTGCTTTAATTTTCTGTTGTGTCCGTTGTAGGGTGAGGTTCTGATTATTAAATTATGTTCCTCCCCCATCATCAAAATACACCCGCGAATTATACAAAAAAACCTGTCTTGTTCAAGGGCAAAAGAAGCATATATCCTTAGAAAAAATAAACAGGTTACAAGAATGAATCACGGCCATGGATGCACCAGGGAAAAACGCTTGGCGGTTGGGAGAAACGCCTTGGAAAACCGTTGAAAACCCGCTAATAAAAAGATGCTTCTTTAATAGGCCGGAGACACTGTTTGTAGGGGTTAGCGGCTGGTATTGTACCACAGCTTGTGTGTGAAAGTGCTCTTGCATGCAAGGCAGGTTTCCGGCAACGCTCCGGCAGGGTGTTTACATGTATGAAATTGTCCGCGCGGTATTCTGCAGGTTTCCGCATGGTTATGAACAGGTATTGTAGATGTTCTGAAAACCTCCCGGGTGTAATCAGTGTATCTTGAGGCGTTTCCAGCGGCCCAGGAAGAAATACGTGGTCGCCGCCGCCGCCGAAACTATGGATGTCGCTGCTCCCGCCCACCAGACGCCCGTTACGCCGAATCTCTCCATGCCCGCGAGCCACACCGCAAGCGGTACCTGCAGGACCCACAGTATCAGGAGGTTGAAAATCATCGGCGGCACAGTGTCTCCTGCTCCGGAAATGGAGCGGTTCAACACGATGCTTATGGCCGCAAACGGGTACCCGATGGCGGCTATGCGGATCATGGTCGAGCCGATGGACAGCACTTCCGGGTCGCTGTTGAAAAGCCGCACCACGTAGGGGGCGAACGCGAAACCCAGCACGGACGCCGTGAACATTATCGCCACCGCCGCCGCAGTGCACAGCAGCGCTCCCCGCTGGGCGCGGTCCTCCTTCTTGGCTCCCAGGTTCTGGCCGACCAGTGTGGCAGCGGTCTGCGCCACGGCGAACGTCGGCATGAAACCCAGCGACTGCAGCCGGCCGCCTATCGTGAACGCCGCCACGGCCCCCGTTCCGAATTTTGCAACTATACGCGTCAGCACAAGGTTCATCAGGAACCGCAGGCTCATGCCCACGCTGTTCGGGATGCCGATTCTCACCAGCAGCCCTATCGTGGCCGGGTCTGGTTTCATCTCCGCCGCGGCTACGCGCACGCGCAGGTGGCCGCCCGTCAGCAGCTTCATGCCGATGGCAAACACCGCCACCTGTGACAACACCGTCGCCAGCGCAGCCCCGTTTACTTCGAGTCTCGGCAGGCCCCACAGGCCGAAGATGAGCGCCGCGTCCAGGAAGATGTTCAGTACGGCGCCGACGGCGCTTACTATCAGCGGGGTTATAACGTCGCCCGCCCCGCGCAGGATACCGGCCCCGATGAACAGGGACAGCATCGCAAAAAGACCCATGAACCGCAGGTGCATGTACCCGGTGCCCAGCAGCACCACGTCCTGCTTGGCGCCCAGCAGTTCCAGCAGCAACGGCGCCAGCCAGAACCCGGCTATCGACAGCAAGATCGACAACGCCAGCGTCAGCGTTATGGACTGTGCTGCAACGTGGTTGGCGCGGTCGCTGTCCCCGGCCCCTACGGCCCGCGCCACAAGGGCGGTCGCCGCCGTCGCTATACCCATGAATACCGTGTTCAGCAGCATCAGTATCAGGGCGCTCATGCCCACTGCCGCAAGCGCGCTCTTGCCCAGCCTCCCGACAAACGCCATGTCCACCAGTTCGAACGTCGTCCGTATGAGGTTGCCGGCTATCATCGGCACGGAAAGCTTCCAGATGGCCGCAGGCAGGGGCCCCGTCGTAAGGTCCTGGCCCGGTGTGTACGGACCTTCCGCCATGTCAGGACACGTACAGCGTTTTGGTGGAAAACGCCGCATCCGACGTCAGGTTTATGCCCAGTCGCCGCAGGCCCGCCTCGTCCCCGGGGGTCGGGATGTGTGTCAGGTGCGCGTCGCATCCGGCAAGGGTCTTCAGTTTTTCCATGGCCACCTGCGCCGTAGGGTTCGTCGTAGCCGATATGGAAAGGGCTATGAGCGTCTCGTCCAGGTCCAGGCTCATGTTCTTCCCGTTCATGATGTCCGTCTTCAGGTGTCCTATGGATTCGGTGATATTCGGCGACAGCAGGTGTATGTTGTCCGGGACGCCCGCCAGCATCTTGATCGCGTTCAGCACCAGGCTGGACGCCGCGTGCATCAGCGGCGAATTCTTGCCCGTGACGATCGACCCGTCGGGCAGCTCCAGCGCCGCCCCGCAGAAGATCCCTTCGTTCCCCTTGCCCGTCGACTCCGCCTGCCGGGCGGCTTCCCGCGCGGGCCCCACCACGGATCGGTCGTCGGGCGACACCCCAAGGTTCTTCATTATGAGTTCGGCCCGCTGCACGGTCTCCCTGTCGGCCAGCCCCAGCAGGTATTCGCACGAATAACGGAAGTACCTGCGGATGACCTCCTGCTGCGCCGCCCGCTGCACGGCGGCGTCGTCGGTGATGCCGAACCCGGCCCGGTTCACTCCCATGTCCGTGGGGGACTTGTAGAACGCCTCCCCTCCCGTGATCTTTTCCAGTATGCGCTTGAGCAGCGGAAACGCCGCAACGTCACGGTTGTAGTTGACCGCCGTCTTGCCGTAGGCTTCCAGGTGGAAGGGGTCTATCTCGTTGTAATCGCGTATGTCCGCCGTGGCGGCTTCGTAGGCCGCGTTCACGGGGTGCTTGAGCGGCAGGTTCCATATCGGGAACGTCTCGAACTTGGCGTACCCGGCCTCCCGCCCCCGCACGTGCTCGTGATAGACCTGCGACAGGCACGTGGCCAGCTTTCCGCTGCCGGGGCCGGGGCCGGTCACCACGACCAGCGGCTTTTCCGTTTCCACGAATTCGTTGGCCCCGTACCCTTCGGGGCTCACTATCAGGTCGATATCCGACGGGTATCCCTTCGTCGCGGCGTGCGTGTATACCTTCATCCCCCGCCGTTCCAGCTTGTTTTTGAAGAGCCTTGCCGCAGGCTGGTCTTCGAAGCGCGTGATCACCACGGCGGCCACTTCCAGGTCCCAGTCGCGGATGTCGTCGATGAGCTTCAGG
The DNA here is from genome assembly GCA_016930595.1 of Planctomycetota bacterium. Lineage (GTDB taxonomy): Bacteria > Planctomycetota > SZUA-567 > JAFGGJ01 > JAFGGJ01 > JAFGGJ01. The sequence goes on along the minus strand of JAFGGJ010000030.1, from coordinate 15,271 downwards.
GCGTCGGCGTCGTACGTTATGCCGAAGTCCGCGCGGATCTTCCGCCTTTCGATGTCTCCGGCGTATATGCACAGGACGATGTCGGCGCGTTCCTTCAGTCCCTGCAGCAGCCGCATCTTGACGTTTGGGTCGAACCCCGGCAGGACCCGCGCCGCGTGGTAGTCGAACAGCAGCTTCCCGCCGAACTCCAGGTACAGCTTGCTGTGGAAGCGCTCGACCCGTTCCAGGATGGCCGCCGTTTGTTCTTCGAGGTATTTCTGGTTGTCGAATCCGGTTCTGCAAGGCACTGTGCCGCTCCCGTCGTATGGATGATCACCCGGGGCCCTGCTTTATTTTATGGCTGGACCCGGTTAGCGCAAACACAGCGCCCGCCAGGGTTCCTTGACACGGGCCCGGGCGTGTGCAGAATGCGCAATAAAGCGAAGGGAGCCGCCATGGACACTCACGCTCTGCTTGACGGCGCGGAAGACAGGATCGCACGCAACCGCCGGACCGGGACGCTGCTGCGCTTCGTCGGCCCCGGCGGCGCTGTCCTGCCCGGCGTGACGGCCCGTGTCCGGCTCGCCCGGCACGCCTTCAAACTCGGCTGCAACGGCTTTCTGCTGACCGCCGTGGACGACCGCGGCCTCCAACAGGCTTACAGGGACAGGTTCGCCGCACTCCTCAACTATGCCACCCTTCCCTTCTACTGGGGCGGCTACGAGCCGGAACCGGGCGGCAGCCGGCGCGACCGGCTGGTGGAGATGGCCGAATGGTGCCGCGATAATTCCGTGACCGCCAAAGGCCACCCCCTCGTCTGGCACGAAGTTTTCCCCCAGTGGGCCGGATCCCTCCCCGACGCCGAAGTCCTGCAGCGCCAGGAAGCGCGTGTCCGCTCCATCGTGGCGGATTTCGCCGGCCTTATCGATATCTGGGATGTCGTCAACGAAGCCACCGTCAGCCACCGCTTCGACAATGCCGTCGGCCGCTGGATAAAGGCGAACGGCGCGGCGCACTGCGTGGCCGCAGCGCTCGCCTGGGCGCATGACGCCAGTCCCGACGCCGTCCTCCTCTACAACGATTTCAACGTGGGCGAGGATTTCGAATCCCTCGCCCGGCGGCTTCTCGACGACGCCGCCCCCGTCCGGACGCTCGGCATCCAGAGCCACATGCACAAGGAATTGTGGCGGCTCGAACGCGCCTGGAACGTCTGTGAGACCTACGCCCGTTTCGGACTGCCGCTACATTTCACCGAGCTTACCGTCCTCTCGGGCCGCCTGAAAGCCGAAAACGACAACGACTGGCACAAGAGGCACGATGACTGGCTCACCGCCCCGGAAGGCGAACGGGCCCAGGCCGATTACGGCGAGCAGCTCTACACGCTGCTTTTCAGCCACCCGGCGGTCGAAGCCGTAACCTGGTGGGACTTCTCCGACTTCCAGAGCTGGCAGGGCGCGCCGGCGGGACTGTTGCGGCCGGATATGTCGCCCAAGCCGCTGTATGACCGCCTGTATGAACTTTTCCACAAACGCTGGACCACGGACGTCGAAATCACGGCCGACGCGGACGGCAGGGCGCATGCGGACTGCTTCTACGGCGACTATGCAGTTGACGCCGCGGCGCCTTCGGGTGACCGCCTGAAAGGCCGCTTCACGCTGCCCCCGCAGGCCGATAGCGTAACCGTTGTCCTGGAGTAAAAGGGGACGCCGCGCTTCCTAGTTTCTTTTGGCGGACTTTTCAAATAGACTCTTGAGAAGCGCTGTGTCTGCCATCTCTTGGGCCGGGATGCTGTTGATCATGTCCCACGGCGATTCGCCGCGCAGGTCTTCCGCGTGCGGGTCCGCTCCTGCTTCGAGCAGCAGCAGCGCGATTTCAACACGCGCCCCCGCCGGAGTGGGGCCCGGAACGAGTTGCGGGTCGCGTCGTTGCCCGGGCGCCGAAGCATAATATACTTCGTGCAGTGTCATACCGATCAGGCGGTGCAGCGGCGTATTGTGGTTCTCGTCCCGGGCCGCGGCGTCGGCGCCGTGCTCGAGCAGCAGCCGCACCATTCCGACGTTGCGATTGTATACCGCGTTGAACAGCGGTGTCCAGCCCCCGCCGGCCCGATGGTTCACGTCCGCACCGTGCTTCAGCAGAATCCCCGCCAGCGCGTTGTTGTTTTGGCTGACGGCGTATTCCAGGGCGGTCCAGCGTCGCCGCGGCCCCGCTCCGTAGCCGACTCCCGAATGACGGGAACGGTCCGTAGCCGTTACGTCCGCGCCCTGTCTGATCAGCAGGTCGGCCGCTTCTGTTCGCGACAGGTGGGCCGCCCAGACCAGTGGGGTATAACGCTCCTCGCCGCCCCGTATCTCGATGTCGCCGCCTTTATCCAGAAGGCGTTCAATTTCCTGGAGATCGTTCGTCCGCACCGCCTCGTGCAGCGGCGCATAGTCGCACGAGCAACCGCCGACATGTGCGGCCATGAAAAGAACCGCAGGCAGGAAGACACGGTTGCTCCGCGGCGCATTCATCGTAATGCCCTTCCACGAACCGGTAAAGAGAAGTCTACACCGGCGTGTGCCACGGGTCAACCGCAGCCGGCCTGCGCAGGCCGTTCCCCCGTGCGCTCCGTACCGCCCGCTCAGCGCACGGCGAAGACGCCCGCGGCACACAGCGTCAGCAGGACGGCCGCAACCAGGCAGAATGTCGCATAAAGCCGGTTCTGCGGACGTTTCTTTTCCCTGCCGGCCACCAGCATGCTCACCAGTGCCCCCCAGGTCCCCAGCACCCCGCCCATGCAGCAGACCACGGCGCCCAGCATGGCCAGTCCGTCGGGCCTGTCGAGGTACCCCAGGTACCAGTGTCCGGCCGGCGCCTCCCGCCCCGCGGCGTCACGCCAGACGGCCGCCACGTCGCCGCCGCCCCACAGGCTCTCCAGCATCGCCTCCGCTTCCATGACGCCTCCCCCCCCCGCCAGGTACCACACGAGACCCGCCGCCCCGATCGCGACGCCCGCCGCGCACGTCCAGAACGCCGTGTCGCCGTACACCATGCCGCACAGGGGCGCTTCGGGCCCCGTCTGCTCTTCCACGGTTTTTCTCCTACAGCATACCCAGCGCACGGATCACCAGCCGCACGCCCGCCACCAGGACCACGCCTATTATCACCCACCGGATGGATTTCGGCTTCGCCCTCAGCATTATCTTCGACCCTATCGCCGCCCCGATCACCATCCCCAGCAGGCACGGGATCGCCACCAGCGGAAACATCCCGCCGCCCATCAGGTACGGCCAGACCGCCGCCGTGCTGCCTATCCCTATCATCGCGCTGGAACAGGACGCCGCCACTTTCAGCGGCGCCAGCATCACAAGGTTGAACACGGGCACGATGGCCCACCCCGCCCCCAGCCCGAACATCCCCGATACCAGCCCTACCCCGCAGAACAGCGCCAGCCCCGTCCCCGCCCGTTTCACTTCGTACGCCACCGGCCTGCCCAGAGATTCCTCCCGGTACGTCATCCCCAGCCCCAGCCGCGCCGTGAACGCATCTACTTCTCCGACTTCGGGGTATTCCGTGCGCCCCCCCGCCGCTATGAAGACCACCCCTATGCCCAGCACCAGCACGCCCAGGACCAGCCGTATGACCGCTTCGCCGGTTTCCCCGGCGGTTTCCTTCATGTACGCCGCCAGCAGGGCGCCCGCGACGGCGAACAGGGCCGTCGGCACGGCGGCCAGCATCAGCAGCCGGAAATTCGCCAGCCCCTTCCGCAGGTACGGCCGGGCCGCTATCAGCGCCCCGGCCATCGCCACGAACAGCCCCGTCGTCCGCACTATGTACGAATCCAGCGGCGTGAACCCCAGCATCAGCGGCGTGAATATCACCCCCCCGCCCACCCCAGCCAGCGTCGACAGCGCGCCGATTATCGTGCATGCGACCAGCAGCGCCCCGGCGAACACCCACGGGTTCATCGCGGCCGGGTCGCCGATCTCCCCCTCCACCGTCCGCAGGCAGCCGAACAGCATTACTGCTGCTGCCGGCAGTATGATCGCTCCGTACGGTACCGTCCGTTTTCCAGGCATGCCGTTCCTGTCGCCTTGAACCCCCCGGCGGGGGGTGATGTCCCATCCTAGGCCCCAATGCGCATCTTGTCAACGCCGCCCGCCCGGCCCCGGCCGCCTCAAAATAGCGCATCCCCCGGCAAAGAAACCGGGGGATGCATGTGTAAGGAAGGGGGAAGGCTGTTTGGGTGGGACTTGGCTTTACGCTATGGTGTATTCCTCCCGGGCTGAGCCCTTGTCCCGCCGGCGGGATTCCCGCCGCACAGGCATATTCTACACCCCGGGCCCGCTCTGGCTAGACGGAAAACTAGAAAATTCGCACAAAAAATATCCTCCCGCAGGGGCGTAAGTGCTTGTAATGCAACACTTACAAATAGGTTATGACATTAAAGCATGACCGTTCCGGTCAGAATAGCCGCCGTATCGCCGGGGCCCCGCGCCGCTGCGGAACGGGCGCCCCTAATCGACCGTGGCCGGGACGGGTTCGGCTTCTTCCTCTTCGGCGGCCGCAGGCGGCCCTTCCGCAGCGTCTTCAGCCGGCGCCGTGTCTTCGTCGGCGTCCCCGGCGGGCTCCTGTGTGTTTTCCTCCGTCTCCGCTTCTTCCGGCGGCTGCGTGTCCCGGCCGGCGTCTTCGGCTGGCGCCGTCTCTTCCACGGCGTCTCCTTCGGTCTCCGGGGCCGGCGCCACGGTTTCTGCGGGCGTCGCCGGCTGCTCTTCCGCGGGCTTCTCCACGGCGGGAACCTCCGGCGCCCCTTCCGTTTCCTCCCCGCCGGTTTTCTCCGCGGGGGCCGGTTTCGGCTCCTCCGGCACGGGGAACAGCTTGGCTCCCTTCAGCAGTCCGTCGCGGCACAATTGCTCGAGACCGTTGTCTCCCGCCGCCACGACGAACACCATCGGCGAATCCGCCAGCTTGGCAAACGTCCCCAGCCGCATCCCGTTGCCCAGCAGCAGTTCCAGCGCGGCCCCCCCCGTGTCGATCTTCAACCGGACGGCCTGCGCCCCGAGTCCGTATTTCGCCAGCTCCTCTTCCCCGGTCCGCTCGCCCACGAGTTTCTCCGCACGCAGCGTCGCCGCGCGCCACAGGATGTCTTCCAGCCGGCCGCTGTCCAGCGATCCGCCGGGCTCCTCCAGTTTCCACTTGTCGCGGTCCTTTACCGCGACGTGCCGCCCGGCGGGAGTCGTTATTTCCATGCGAACGGCCTTGTCCGTGTCGAAGTCGGCCATGTCCCTGGAACGGAAGTCCAGCAGCGGTTTCAGCAGCGCCCTGTACGTGCTCTTGTCGAGCAGGTAGGCATTCTGAGGGTCGTAGGGGGTATCGGCGGCGGCTTTCCCTTCCGGCAGCAGCCTCCAGGCCTGTATTTCTTCCGCCGTCGCGGGCACGAACAGCGCCCTCACCGGCGGCAGGTTCGTCGTCGCGTCGAACGATACGGTCGCCCTTATGGCCCCGGACGCCGCCAGGCGCTCGTCGCTCGGCGGCAGCACGGCCGGCAGGAACTCCTTTACGTGCGTGTTGTTCAGGTCGGCCACCAGGTTGTTCACGGCGTCTTCGTCGGCGTCGTACGGCGCCGGCTCGATGAACTTCCAGTCCCCATCCGCCTGCCGCAGGTCTATCAGCGGCTGGTCCGGCCTCTCTATCACCACGCGGCTCGCCTTTTCCGACGGGAACGCCAGCAGCTTGTCCAGCCGGAACTCGTTCACCGCCTTGTCCAGCTTCTCGCGGAAACTCCCCGGCACCGTGACGACCGTCGGCTGTCCTTCAAGCATGGCGTACGCGTATTCCGGCGCCGCCTCGGGATCCTCCGGCGCCACGTCCCGCCCCACCAGTACCACGCGCGGGGTCCCGTCCGCATCGGCCGCCGTCACTCGGTACCTCGGCCTGTCCAGGCCGTATTGCACCACGTCTTCCGGCGAATCTTCCACGTACAGCCGTATGTTCAGGCCGGCCACCGCGTTCACGGCGTCCTCCACGGCCTGCGCCCTGCACAGGTCCTTCATGGGCTTGGTCATGAACCAGTCCAGCCCCTTCTTGATGAATGCCAGCGTGCCGTCCCTGCGCGTCACCTCCAGCGACGCGATGCCGGACGTGCTCAGGCCTTCCAGCAGCCGGTTGGAGCGCAGCGAATCCAGCGGCGCCATCGCGTCCGAATACAGGGCGTCGTTCACCACGTACACTTCCTGCTCGACCGTCTCCGGCCGGGCGGCGTACAGCATCTCGTCCCCCATCAGCTTCTCGCTCGCCAGGTGGACCTCGGCCAGCAGTTGTTCCTCCCCGTCGCCTTCGCCGGACGGCTTGCCGTAATAGGCGATCCGTATACGGTTCGCTTCGTCCAGACCGTATTTCGCCGGCTGCAGCTTTTCCCCGGCGCACGTGATGGCCAGCACTTCCTCGGCGTTCTGGTTGACGGCGCGTTTCTCCAGGTATGCCAGCCCCGAAATAAGGCCCCGCGCGCGGTAGCGGTCCGCGGGGTACGATACGGGACTGGTTATGCGCCAGGTCTCATCGCCCGTCTTCTTCAGCTCGATTTTCTGGATCGCTCCCCCGGCTGCTCCGTTCCCGGCGGTGTCCGTCGTCTCCACCCTCGCGTACGGCCTTTCTATCACTATCCGTGACACGTCCTCGCGCTTGTCGGCAAAACCCGGCGCCACGAGTTTCGCCTGCTCTTTCGCCTTCGCGACGGGCGTCCTGTGCTGCTCGAACAGCCAGACGAACAAGCTGAGCGCGACCACGGTGGCCAGCAGTATGACCGTCGTTCGCCAGTTCATCCTATCCTCCTAACTTCAGTAACGCGCTCTGTGCGGCCGGAATCACCTGCGGCGGATCAGCAGGATGAATATCCCCGAAAATATCACCAGTATGGGCAGTGCCAGCACCACGCCGAAATACAGTACACGTTGCGCCGTGGGCGAAAAGTTGATGAACCGGCGCGTCGGCTTCCTCTCCTCTATGCCGAGGTTTTCCTTCTTCCCGGCGAAGTGCGATATCACGTTCGTCACCAGGTTCAGGCCGGGCCCCTTCTGCGCTATGTCCGGCCCCAGCGCCACGAAGTCCGTGTCGGCGAACGCCGCCACCCGCCCCAGCTTGGCGTCGGGGTTCTTCGGCTCGCTCACGGCCGCCAGCACTATCGGCCCCTGCAGCATGTTGCGCTGCGCCTGCTCCACGTCTTCAGTGTTCATCGCACCGATGGTTTCGGGCGCACGCACGAGCGCCACTGCCGCGTACCTCTCGTCCATCGCCTGCCCCGCCTGGAGCGCGCACGCATAGTCGAAATACACCGGCTGGTGCGCCTTCTCCAGCGGCGCCGTCGCCGGATGCGGCGGCATGTACTGGTTCGCCAGTATCTGCGGCCGGAGCGTCATGCCGCCCAGCACCGCCTGCATCTGCACCGTTACAAGGTCGTCGCGCAGCCTTATCCCGTAGCGCGACAGGAATTCCCCTATGCCCGAACTCCTCCCCTGCTTCCTCAGCGTGTACGGCTCCGCCATCACGATCACGCTGCCCATGCTGTCCTCCACGAACGCACGCAGCTTGTCTATCTCCACCGGCCGGAACGCCGGCTCACGCGGGTCCGCTATCACTATCACCCGGGCGTCCGTCGGGATGATCGGCGTCGCCACAAAGTCCAGCGTCTTCACCGTCATGTTCAGCCCCCGCAGGTTCTCCAGCAGCACCACCATGCTCCCCTGCGTGTTGCCCGTGTCCCGCTCCCCGTGCCCCGTCATGAAATAGCACACCACGGATTCCGACTGCAGCAGGTCCCTTATCGCCGTCGATATGGCGTCCTCTCCCTTGAATTTCGGCTCCGGCGGCGGCCCGTACATCGGGGGGGCCTGCTCCACAAGGTCCGTCCGTTTCAGGTCCTTGCGCTGCTTCTCGTTGTTGTACGTTATCAGCACCCAGTCCAGCGGCACCGCGCTCGGGTCTATCTTCAGACGCGCCAGCGCCGCCTTCAGCCGCTCCTGGTCCGCTATGTTTGTAGCGCTGTAGAGATGCAGTTTCACGTGGTCCGACTTGGCCGCGTATTCCGCCAGCAGGTTCTGCATCTCACGGCTGAGGTAGAAGTTCGAATACGGCAGGGGGCCGGGATCGTAGAAGTAGTGTATCTCCAGGTCGCCCTTCTCGTCGGCGTCCTCGTCTATCTTCTTCAGCAGGTTCGCCGTCCGCTCGTGCAGCGTGTAGATGTTGTCCGGCGACAGGTCCCACCTCACGTAGTACCTGCTCGCAAAGTAGTTCGCGAACGTCAGCACCACGAACGCCAGCGCCACCACCACCAGCGCGTTCGTCCCGTACAGCGCACGCCTCGGCCCGGCGAACTCCAGCGCCGCCCGCAGGAACCCCGGCGTGTTCAGCCCGATGCCGCCCAGCATCAGCACCAGCCCGCCCGCAAACGCCAGCGATCCCCACAGGTCGAACAGCCTCCCTCGTGCTATCCACAGCAGCAGGTCGCCGATGAGCAGCAGGAGCCCCACGAAGCCCACGGGCATCGCCAGGCGCTTCAGAAGCCCGGGTACCGCCTCCCAGCGTTTCTCCAGCCCGGCTATCGGCGCTTCCAGTTTCCGGATGTCGATCTTCATCTCTCAACCTCTCCACTTCCGCGATTCCAGCACACGGACGGTCGCGAACAGCAGGAATACTATCGCCCCGGCGAAATACACTATGTCCCGAGTGTCCACTACGCCGCGCAGGGCGGGCTCCAGGTGCGTGTAGAACCCCACGTACGATACCGCCTTGTCCAGCCATTCCACGCGCTTCACGAAGTCCGTCTGCCCCAGCCAGAAACCCACTATCCACAGCACCACGTTCGCCGCCAGGCCCAGCACCGCCGCTACCACCTGCTCCCTCGTGAACGCACTCACCAGCAGCCCCACCGCCGCATAGAACGCCCCCCACACGAACAGCACCGCCGCCAGCGTCAGCGTCGTCGCCGCGGCCGGCTTCCCCAGGGCGTACAGCACCCCCACGTGCACCAGCATCGGCAGGAACATCGCCATCGTCACCGCGCATACCGCCAGGTATTTCCCGATGACCACCTGCCAGTCCGTCACGGGCGCCGTCATCAGCGATTCCATCGTCCCCTGCTTGTATTCCTCCGCAAACAGCCGCATCGTCAGCATGGGCGTTATGAACAGCAGCAGCGATCCGCCCATCTCCGTTATGTACCCGATGTTCGCGTCTATCCCCGACCCGTGCTTCACTATCTGGTAGAACGTGAAGCCTATCATGAACGTCAGGAACGTCGCCGCCACGTAGAATATCGGCCCGTAGAAATACGCGAACGCCTCACGCCTGCATATCGCCAGTATCTTCTTCATTACGCGGCCTCCTCGTCCGCCGCGGCCGTGTCCGCCGTCGTGATTCGCGTGAACGCCTCCTCCAGCGACAGCGCAGCCTGCCTCATCTCCAGCACCTTCCCGCCGCCTCCCACCACCGCGTCGAATATCTTCTCCCGCAGGTCCGTTCCCTGCCGGGTCTCCACCGACACCGTCAGTTCCGGCGTCTTGTCCAGCAGCTGCGTCCTGCTCACCCCCTCTATGGCCGTCAGCTTCTTCTGAATCCCCGGCCAGTCGCCCGTCAGCACCAGCCGGAAGCCCGACCTCTTCAGGTACCGGTCTATCACCTCCTGCGGCACCAGCTTGCCCGCGTTCATTATCAGCACCCTCGAACACACCATCTCCACCTCGGGCAGTATGTGCGTCGACAGGATCACCGTGTGGCTTTCGCCCAGCTCCTTGATCAGCGCACGCGTCTCGCGTATCTGGTTCGGGTCCAGGCCGACCGTCGGCTCGTCGAGTATCAGCACGTCCGGGTCGTGCAGCAGGGCGTCCGCCAGCCCCACGCGCTGCCGGTACCCCTTTGACAGTTGCCCCACGATCCGCCCCGCCACTTCTTTCGTCCGCGTCCGCTCCAGCGCTTCCGCCGTCCGTTTCCTGCGCTCCGGGCGCCGCAGCCCCTTCAGCACCCCGCGGTAGTCGAGATACTCGCTGACACGCATCTCCGGGTACAGCGGCACGTTCTCCGGCAGGTACCCCACGTGCTTCTTTACCTCCAGCGACTGGCTGAAAACGTCGTGCCCCGCCACCTGCGCGTCCCCCGACGTCGCCGGCATGAAGCACGTCAGGATCCGCATCGTCGTGGACTTCCCGGCCCCGTTCGGCCCCAGCAGCCCCACCACTTCCCCCTTTTCCACCTCGAAACTCACCCCGTCTATGCCGACTATCTGCCCGTATCGCTTCGTCAGGTCCTCCACTTTCACCACAGGCATGTCATACCCCTTCTCGCTCTGTAAAAGCCTTGATTATCGAGCACAACAGTATAGCGCGGCGACTCCCGTGCGCTACCCGATATGACGTTCTCCGCGCCCGAACCCTTCACTCCGCCTCGCCCCCGGGTCGCTTTTTCCCTCCGGGCTAGTGGGCGGTCTCGTGCGGCTGTGGCGCCCGCCTCAGCAGCGTCGTTATCTTCGCTCGCAGCTCCTGCAGGCTGAACGGCTTCTGCAGGTAGTCGTCCACCCCCGCCGCATATATGGATTCTTCCTCTTCCTTCCCCCGCAGCCCGCTTATCGCCAGCACGCGCGTGTTCCGCGATACCGGGTTCTGCCGGATCTGCCGGCAGATCGTCCGCCCGTCTATGTCCGGCAGCAGTATGTCCAGCACTATAAGCTGCGGGCGCATCTTGGCCGCCATCGCTCCCGCGTCGTACCCGCACCTCGCCATTTCCACTATTACGCTCTCGTTGGCGAGGGCGCGTCTTATCAGCTCCAGCGTGTCCTTGTCGTCGTCCACCACGAGGATCGACGGCATTACCCCCGCCAGCTTCGTTACCGGTATCGCGTGGCTCTCGAGGAACACCTTCGCCTCGTCCACGTGGATCCTGTGGTGTCCCCCGGGCGTCCGGCTCGTCGTTATGACTCCGTTGCCTATCGCCGTCAGCACCGTGTGCTTCGTCATGTTGCACAGCTTGGCCAGTTCGCCGGTTGACAGGTATTGTCTCTGTTGCATGCCGTCGGAACCTCCGCTTTCCATAAGTCTAGCGATTGCCCCGGGGCTTTCAAGTATTCATACCTTTTCTGTCGTCTTTCCTTATTCTCCCGTTCCGCTTTATATCCGCCCCGCACCCGCTAACATTATCCTTCGGCCCAGGATGGAAAGGAGGCCCACGTGTCCCTCCTCAACGTGTCTTTCTTCTCCCAGTCCCTCCAGATGCAGTCCGCCATGAACGTCATTCTTCCCGACGTCGGCGACGGCCCCTTCCCCGTTTACTATCTCCTTCACGGCCTTTCCGACAGCTACAGCATCTGGTGCCGCCGCACCTCCATCGAACGCTACGTGGCCCGGCTCCCCCTGATCGTCGTCATGCCCGACGGCGGCCGCGGCTGGTACACGAACGCCGAACAGGGCTTCGCTTACGAAGATCTCGTCATGAAGGACGTCATCGGCTACGTCGAAAAATTCTTCCCCGCTCGCACCGGCTCTGATCGAGCCCGCGTTATCGGCGGCCTATCGATGGGCGGTTACGGCGCGCTCAAGCTCGGCTTCAAGCATCCCCGCCGCTTCTCCGGCATCGCAGGCCACTCGGGCGCCTACTCCTACGGTCATTCCGCGCCCGGACCCGAACGCAGCAAAGAAACCGCCCGTATCTTCGGCGCCCTCCCCAACCCCGACGAAGACGTCTTCGCCCTCGCCGAAAAGAACCGCGCCCTCATTCCGCCCCTCCGCTTCGACTGCGGCACCGAAGACGCCCTCCTTCAGCATAACCGCAGCCTTCACGCTCGCCTGCAGCAACTCGGCGTCTCCCACGAATACCACGAATTCCCCGGCGCACACGAATGGGGCTACTGGGACTGCCGCGTCCAGGAAGCTCTCGTCTTTCTCGCCGCCGCACTCGGCATAGAACCTATCTCGGGCTGACGCTGCACGTCATGTTCAGCGGCGGGAACGCCTTCAGCCCCAGCGCCCGGTAGCCCGGGAACGGCTGCGCGTTCCTGACGGCAAGCTGCACCGCCTCTTCCAGCGCCGGGTGGTCCGCCCTCAGCACGTCCACCCTCCTTACCCCCCCGTCGGGCTGCAGCCTCAGTTGGAAGTACACCTCCCCGTGGATCCCGCGCGTCCTCAGCGGCTCCGCGGGGAAATTCGTTTCGATCCGCTCCCTTATCTCGCGCGTGTACCAGTTGAACCAGTTCTGCCCGCGGTCCCCGGCGTTCGGCGCCGATGCGGCGCGTTTCGTCAGGCAGGGAAGCGCCGGGGCGCGGCTCTTCTCCGCTATTCCCCGCAGCGCCGGCCGCTCTATCAGACGCGGCAGCTCGATCGTCCCCGCAGCGTCCAGCCTGCGCCGCGCGGGCCCCGTGCGCGGGTCCCCGGGCCGGAACTCCGGCAGCGCCGCTCCCGTCCGGCAGCTTATTTCCTGCACCCGCCCCCCCGCATACGCCGCCTCCAGCAGCGGCGTGGCGTTTTCGACCCTCTCGCGCGGCGACGTCCCGTGCATCAGCAGCACCACCAGCGGAGCATGCAGTATTATCGAAAACACCGTCGCCGTGCCGAAACTGCCCCCCTCCAGCAGCAATTCGCCTTCTTTTCCTGCCACGTCCGCACCTTTCACGCCGCGCGCGCCCTCCCGGCGCGGTTTCTCCCCTCCTTTTATCGGAACATGTTTTCCTCGGCTTTACCCCTCCTCCGGCGCCTTCGCTTTACATGGACCCGTTTTTCCCGAAAATATATCCCCGGTCCGTACCGAAAGGATTATCGCATGACCCTGCCCCTGGCCGCCAGGACCTCCTCCATCGGCGAATCCCCCACCCTTAAAGTCTCCGCAAGGGCCAAGGCCCTGGCGCGCGACGGCGTTGACGTCGTGAACTTCGGCGCCGGCGAACCCGACTTCGACACGCCCGGGGCCGTCTGCGACGCCGGCATCGACGCCATCCGCAAGGGCCGCACGCGCTACACGCCCGTTACGGGCATTCCCGAGCTCAAGCAGGCCGTCGCCGACAAGCTCCGGCGCGACAACGGTCTCGAATACGATCCTTCCATGATCGTCGTCTCCTGCGGCGCCAAGCATTCCCTCTTCAATGTTATCATGTCCCTGGTGGACCCGGGCGACGAAGTCGTCATTCCCTCGCCCTACTGGGTCAGCTATCCCGCCATGGTCCAGTACGCGGGCGGCACACCCGTCTTTGTCGAGAGCTCCGGTGCAAGCGGCTTCCGCATCGCCCCGGACGCCCTCCGGGCCGCAATCTCCCCCAGGACCAAGGCCGTCATCCTCAACAGCCCCTCCAACCCCACCGGCGCCGTCTATTCCGCCGATGAAATGGCCGCCTTTGCCGGCGTAATCTCCCACGCCGGCATCTGGTGCCTTTCCGATGAAATCTATGAAAAACTCCTCTACGACGGCAACTCCCACGTCAGTATCGCTTCCCTCCCAGGCATGATGGACCTCGCCGTCACCGTCAACGGCCATTCCAAGGCCTTTGCCATGACCGGCTGGCGCATCGGTTACATCGCCTCGACCTCCTCCTCCCTCGTCAAGGCCGTCGGCAACCTCCAGAGCCAGTCCACTTCCAACCCCGCCACCCCGTGCCAGTACGCCGCACTCGCCGCCCTCTCCGACCCCGCCATGCCGGATACCGTCGAACGGATGCGCTCCGCCTTCGAACGCCGCCGCAACCGCATCGTCGAACTCCTCAACGCCGTCCCAGGCGTCAAGTGTCCCCTCCCGGGTGGCGCCTTCTACGTCATGCCCGACGTCAGCTCCCACTACGGCCGTACCGTCGCCGGCGTCCAGGTCGCGGATTCCATGTCCTTTGCCGGCGCCCTGCTCGACAAGGCCCACGTGGCCGTCGTGCCGGGCGTCGCTTTCGGCGACGACTCCTGCGTCCGCCTCAGTTACGCCTGCTCCATTGAACAGATTGAAAAAGGCGTTGCCGCCATGGCCGCCTTCCTCCAGGAATCCTGACCCTTCCGCCGCCCGCCCGTGCCGGTGTCTCCCGGCACGTCTTGCTCCTTGACCTCCGGAACTTTTGCCTCTACACTGTCCCGGTATGCAGTACCGCCCCGTGTAAGGAGCTACCGCAAATGTCCAGGATCGTTGCCTCCGCCTTCTTCCTCGCCGCCGCGGCCTGCGCGGCCCTCCACGCCGACGAGATCATCATGTCCAACGGCGATACGCTTACCGGCGAAATCGTCACTCTCGCCGCCGACAGGCTCGTCTTCAAAACCTCCTACGCCGGCGAAATCTCCATACACTGGCCCGGCGTGTGGGCCGTACGTACCGTAAAACCCATCCCCGTCGAGACTGCTTCCGGCGACCGCCTGGCCGCCACCGTTTCCTTCGCCGCCCCGGGCGAACTCAGGCTCACGCCCCGCGGCGCCGCCGGCGGCGACCTCCTCATCCCCGTCGCCGAAGTGGCCTTCATGGGCCGCGACGCCTCGGACGAAGCCGCCGCACGCCGCCTGATGGAGCGCACCAGCCCCGACGTCCTTGCTTCCGCCGCGAAGTGGTCCGGCACGCTGGACGTTTCCTACACCGCTCATTCCGGCAACAGCCGGGACGCCGTCATTGCCGCCAGGGCAAAGCTCGCCAGGGAATCGAAACGCGACAGGCTCACCGTTGCCGCTCTCTACGAATACGGCGAAGAATCCGACGTCGCCAACGTCGGCAAGGGTCTCCTGTCGCTCCGCTATGACTACCGCCACCGGCCGAAGTTCTTCAGCTGGTACGAGCTCAAGGAAGAGCACGATCATTTCGCCGATATTTCCCTCCGCACCACTTCCGCCGCGGGGCTCGGCGTCCGCATGCCTTCCCGGGAAAACCTCACCGTCGATTTCCGCGCCGGCCTCGCGTACGTCGATACCAACAACGCAGACCCGGTTCCCGACGAGAGCACCGCCGGCACGCTCACCGGCCTGGAACTGACGTGGAATATTTCCAAGGGTTTCCAGTTCGTCCAGACGGTCACCTGGGAATACGGTTTCGACGCGGGCGACCACAGGATCCACGCGGAGACGACGTTGAGGCGCAAGTTGAGCGAGCACTTGAGCTTGCGGCTGAGCTTCATCGACGACTACGATTCCGATCCGGCCCCGGGGCGCGAAGAAAACGACGTCACGCTGTTTGCGGGCATCGGGTTCGCGTTCTGACGCACTAGCAAATTCCGTGCCAGAGGTCCGAATCTACCACAAGAGTATACGACACACGCGTGAAAACGGCCCGAAAACGTCTACAGGATCGCAATTCGGCGCGGGTTTGGCGCGGAATTGGCGAG
>JAFGGJ010000029.1 GCA_016930595.1 Planctomycetota bacterium | reverse complement strand
TGCGATCCTGTAGACGTTTTCGGGCCCTTTTCACGCGTGTGTCGTATACTCTTATAGTAGATTCGGACATCTGGCACGGAATTTGCTAGTCCAGATCCTCTTCTTCATGTTTCCTGTGGGCATTGATCATGATGCCCGCGGCCCCCAGCACGGCGCAAGGCAGTGTTCCGGCGATACCGAACTTGGTGGTGAAGAAAGCGATCTTCCTCCCGTACGCGACTTCTTCAGGATTGGGCGCGCCTTTAAAGGCCCGCAGCACAGCGTTGATTTCCATGTACCCCAGTCCCGTCCCGGCTATTCCCAGCAGGAGCGGAACGAAAGCCAGCGCCAGGTATATGCCGAACGGCGGCTTGAACCTGCCGCCGGTGAGCGCCATGACGACGAATACCACACCGGTAACCAGCAGGATGAAGGAGAACAGCAGCACGACAAAACCAATGATGCCTCCGCGGGCCACCATTTCCAGCAGTGTGAATTCCTGGTGCACGTCTTTTCCCTTTCACCGGAACATGTTGTGTGTTCGACGGTTACACTATTTCAAGGAAGTCCTTTCCGGGCAGTTCCGGGAAGGGCGCGGTGGGCAGCGCCTGGTACCAGAAGGCCACGGAAGAAATGTCGTCCTGGAGCGGCAGGTAGCGGCCGCCGGAGCGCCAGCCGAGCGCCTGGATGGTGACGCGGACATCTTTCTCGAAGCGCACGGGGTCCATGACGTGCCAGCGGTACAGGCCGAAACGCTGCTGCGACTTGTAGAGGCCGTCGGGACGGATGACCTGGGCCAGGCCGGCGTAGGGGGTGGTGAATTCCCGGTAGCCGCCGTTTTCGGCGCCGACGTCGAAGTTGTAGGAGCCGCAGAAGTAGTCTTCGGTGCCGGTGCCGCAGATGGTGGGATATTCCGCGTCGCCGTCGAGGTAGAACTTGATTTCGCCTTCGCCCCACCAGCCGCGGTTGTTCACCTGCCAGGCCATGCAGGTACCGACGTAATGCCCCCACCCGGAAACTCCATCGAGGATGGTATGCACTTCCCTGTACGGCAAAGGGTTGGAGCGGCGGAACTGGGCGTGGAAGTACGCGCAGTCGCCGGGGACGTCGGTGAGCGTGTAGTTGACCTGGTAATAGAGGACCATGTCTTCCTCGAGGCGGTTGGCGAGGGTGATGCGGCAGTGTTTGCGGAAGGGCATTTCCCAGTAGCAGTTGAACGCCCGGGCGGGATTGACGCAGACGGGGAGAGAAGAGACCTGGGCGTATTCGCCCCAGCCGCAGGCGAAGAAATCACCGAGGGGGCATTCGACGGAAGGCTGTTCCTGGCCGTCCCAGTAGATGCGGAGGATCATGCAGCGCCAATTGCAGTTGTTGGGCGTCATCCATATCTGCTGGATTGCACCGGGGCCGTCGACGTCGGCGACGGTGAAGGTTTCGCCGGCGGGGATGCGGACGGAAGGTGAGATTTTCCAGCCGGGGCCGAGGTCGCGTGCGCACTTGGCGCCGGTGCCGTCGGAAGCCATGGCGCCTTTGCCCTTTTCGCCCGTAAAATTTTCCGCCGAAAGGGAGCGGGAGCGGGCGTGGGAAAGCCGCGAGAGGTTGCCGAGATGAAGGCCGAGACCGTCGAATGCGCACATGAGACTGCTCCTTTCCAACCGGAAGCATGTTACCGCGAGACCGCCGGGTCTCAAGCATACGGATGGAATTCGCTTGCGGGAACGACGCCGGCAGGGATAGTAGAAAGCACAACGGAACGGGAGCGGACATGAAGACGATGCGGGCGCTGGTGAAGGCGAAAGCGGGGGAAGGCGTGGAAATGCAGGAAGTGCCCGTGCCGGAACCCGGGCCGACGGACGTGCTGATCCGGATACACAAGAACGCCGTCTGCGGGACGGACCTGCACATCTACAACTGGGACGAGTGGGCACAGAGGACTATAAAGCCGCCGATGGTGGTGGGGCACGAGTTTTCCGGGAAAGTGGCGGCGCTGGGAAGCGCGGTCAAGGGGTTCGAGGAAGGGGACATAGTAAGCGGGGAAGGGCACATCGTGTGCGGGTCGTGCCGCAACTGCCTGGCAGGGAGAAGGCACCTGTGCAGGAACACGATAGGGATAGGCGTGAACCGTGACGGAGCGATGGCGGAATACCTGTGCATGCCGGCGACGAACGTGTGGAAGGCGCACCCGTCGATACCGATGGAGACGCTGGCGTACTTCGACCCGCTGGGGAACGCGACGCACACGGCGCTGACGTACGACCTTGTGGGAGAAGACGTGCTGATAACCGGGGCCGGGCCCATAGGGATAATGGCGGCGGCGATAGCGCGGCACGTGGGAGCGAGGTACGTGGTGATAACGGACGTGAACCACTACCGCCTGACGCTGGCGCGCAAGATGGGGGTGACGCTGGCGGTGGACGTGACGAAGGACAGGATAGAAGACGCCCAGGCGGAACTGGAGATGAAGGAAGGTTTCGACGTGGGGATGGAGATGTCGGGGCATCCGGACGCGTTCAGGGGGATGCTGGCGAACATGTGCACGGGGGGCCGGATAGCGCAGCTGGGGATACTGCCGAAAGACATGGGGATAGACTGGGACACGGTGATATTCCATTCGCTGAACATCCGCGGGATATACGGGCGGGAGATGTTCGAGACGTGGTACAAGATGACGTCGATGCTGATGAGCGGGCTGGACGTGAGCCCGATACTGACGCACAGGTTCAGGGCGGAGGACTACGCGGAGGCGTTCGGGGTGATGCGGACGGGACACTGCGGGAAGGTGCTGCTGGAATGGCTGTGACGGACGTTCGGGAGGAGGCCGCCGGATGCGGGAGGACATGAGGGAGGAACTGAAGGCGAAGCTGGCCGGGATAAGGGCGGCGGGGACGTACAAGGAGGAGAGGGTGCTGGCGGGGCCGCAGGGGGCATGGGTGGAGCTTTCCGGCGGCAGGCGCGTGCTGAACCTGTGTTCGAACAACTACCTGGGACTGGCGAACGACCCGGAAATAATCGCCGCCGCGTCCGAAGCGCTGAAGAAGTGGGGGTTCGGGCTGTCGTCGGTGCGGTTCATCTGCGGGACACAGGAGCTGCACAAGAGGCTGGAAGCGAAGGTATCGGGGTTCCTGGGGACGGAGGACACGATACTGTATTCATCGTGCTTCGACGCCAACGGAGGCCTTTTCGAGACGCTGCTGGAGCCGGAAGACGCCGTGATAAGCGACCGGTTGAACCACGCGAGCATCATCGACGGGATAAGACTGTGCAAGGCGAAGAGGCTGAGGTACGAGACGAACGACATGGGGGACCTGGAGGCGAAGCTGAAAGAAGCCGGCGGGGCGCGCCGCAGGCTGGTGGCGACGGACGGGGTGTTTTCGATGGACGGGACGGTGGCGAACCTCCGCGATATCTGCGACCTTGCCGAGAAACACGATGCTCTCGTAATGGTGGACGATTCGCACGCCGTCGGCGTCACAGGGAACACCGGGCGGGGGTCGCCGGAATACAACGGAGTGATGGGGCGGGTGGACATCATAACGGGGACGTTCGGCAAGGCGCTGGGGGGGGCGTCGGGCGGGTTCACCAGCGGGAGGAAAGAGATAGTGGAGATGCTGAGGCAGAGGTCGCGGCCGTACCTGTTTTCGAACACGGTGTCGCCCGCGGTGGCGGCCGCGGCGATAAGGGCGCTGGAAATGCTGGAAAGCGACACGGGACTGCTGGACAGGCTGCGGCGGAACACGGAACTGATGCGCGGAGGGATGCGCGAGGCCGGGTTCAGGATACCGGAGGGCGATCATGCGATAATCCCCGTGATGCTGGGCGAGGCGAAAACGGCCGTGGACATGGCCGAGAGGCTGCTGGAGAAGGGTGTTTATGTCATAGGTTTTTCGTACCCGGTGGTGCCGGAAGGGACGGCGAGGATAAGGGTGCAGGTATCTGCGGCACTCAGCGAAGACGACATAAAAACGGCGGTGGGGGCGTTCGCCGAGGTGGGGCGGGAGATGGGGGTGGTGTAGCGGAAACGCATGTGACAATGGAAGGCGGGGCGAAACATGGCAGGCGGACGAGGCAGACAAAAGATCATGATGCTGCTGGGGACGGGGTGTTCGGGCGCGTCGTACAAGGCCAAGTTTCCACAGGATGACAACAGCAATCCAGACCTCACATGTATAATCACAAAGAAGGTCCTCGAGGACAGCGGAGCAATACTAGACATAAGCGATAATGACGTACGTGAGTTGTTGAAACGGCTCAAGACGTATTTCGAAGCGTTTCAACAGAGTCAGCTTAACGAAAATTATCGGAGACCGGTCAACTACGAAGACCTGTATTACATGGCGCACCAGGTTTTCTACAACGGAGACAAGTACGGGCAGAACCCCGGCACATGGCCGTTCATTGAGCAGGTGAAGATCTGGTGCTCAGATTTGATGTCACCGAGCAGTGGCGACGAAGATCCTGATTCCACCCCGGCTACTCTGACAGGGCGTGTGTTGCCATACATTCAAGCGAGAGTAAAACAGACACTGGCTCCCACAGGAGGGGTGTCGCCCGAAGGGTTGAACCTTGTACTGGAACTGGCGAAGTCGAACAAAGTCGAGCGGCTTGACATCTGCACGTTGAACCACGACCTCCTGATTGAGAACTTGCCCGGCAACGACATCTGTGACGGGTTTGACAACACCCCCACAAACGGTTCATATCATGGCCGGGATTGCAAGTTCCGTCCTTACAACCCGAAGCTCTTTGAGGAAACGTGCGCCAAGGTCAGGCTCTTCAAACTCCACGGTTCGATCAACTGGGCTTCGCTCGACACCCCAAACAACTATACGGCGAAACCTGTTGGGATTGTGCAAGACCCCAAGCAGTTGCCCCAATATCCCGAAGTGATGACAGGAACAGGGAATAAGTCAGACGATAAAAGCAGCGGTTCCCCCTACGTGTTTGCAGACATGTGGTGCTGGTTCCACCGGCTGCTGATGGAACACGACGTGCTCGTGATGTCCGGCACCAGCCTCGGAGACTACGACGTATACGGACAGTTGTGGGCGTGGAAGCACCGGGACAATAAAAACAAACTAATTGGACTTTACGCGAACAACCACGGTTCAGAAAGAGTGAAGGAATGCCTGAAGGAGCCAAATGGTTTTTGCACGGGCAAGTGGCTGAGTGAAACAACACTGAAAGAGTTGTTTGAACAGATCGAAAAAGCCAAAGCGTAGCGCTGCTGCGTTATCTTGGGGCGTCGGACTTGCCGATGTCGGAAAGGAAGCGTTCGAGGAGGGCGAGGTTTTCGGGGGTATCGTCGAGGGCGGCTTTGCCGAGAAGATAGACGGTGTAAGGGGCGAGGTCGGAGTAAGGGACGAGGAGCGGGGTGTCCATGAGTTCGACGGTGAGGCCCGCGGCGCCGGCGGTCTTGACGGCGGCCTTGGTGCGGCTGCCGGCGAAGGAAACGGCGACTTTCTGCCCCTTGATCCTGTCCGGAGCGGCGACGACGGCGGCGAGGATGGAGCTGCCGCGCCGTGCGCGTTCAGAGAGAGCGGCGAGGGCCTGTTTCGCCGGATCGGATTCCGGGGATTCCCCGGCGATGAAAGCGAGAGCGTCGTCGAAGCGATTGGAGGAGAGAGCGCGTTCGATTTCGGGGAAAGCGGGCGGAGGGGCTTCCTGTTTCGGGGTGAGATCAACGGTGGCGGGACCGGCGGAAGCGGAACCGGCGGAGAGTTTCGCCCTGTAAGACTTGAGAGCCCAGCCGAAGGCGGGCTTTCCGTCGGGGAGAAGGGGCATGGGGCCGATGCTGCGGCCGCCAACGACTTTCATGGCGCCTTTCTTGTCGTCGGTGGCGAAGTACTGCTGCTTGAGGCCTTTGCCCCAGCCCGGGGCGATGATATCGAGAAGGCTGGGAGCGTCTTCGGCGCGTACGCCCGTGCCGGAGTCGTAGAAGAAGCAATCGGTGACGGTGGAGCGCGAGCCGACGTCGGCCGTGTCGCCTCGACCGCGCGCCCGGATGCAGATGTCGTTATCGAAGAAGACGCAGTTTTCGACGGTAACGTCGACGTTTTCCTTGAGGTTGAGGCCGGCACCGTTGTCGATC
The DNA here is from genome assembly GCA_016930595.1 of Planctomycetota bacterium. Taxonomy (GTDB): domain Bacteria; phylum Planctomycetota; class SZUA-567; order JAFGGJ01; family JAFGGJ01; genus JAFGGJ01. Next base: position 47,196 of record JAFGGJ010000029.1, on the reverse strand, counting down.
TGGCCGTAGCCCCAGCCGTGGATGACGCAGTTGCGGATGACGACGGAGGGGCGCGGGCCGGACTTGACGGTCTTGGAATCGAAGGCGTTTTCGCCGGGGACTTCGCCCTTCCTGAAGGTTGCGGCGTTCTCGGGAAGGGGGCCGGTCCAGAGCTCGCAGTTTTCGATGGTAACGCCGGTCCAGGTCTTGCGGTCGGGGTCGAACTGGAGGCAGTCGCCGGAGACGTAGAAGATTTCGCAATTCCTGACGGTAAGGCGGGTGGGGCGGCCGGTGATGCCGTGTGCGTCGGACTGGTTCTTGAAGGTGCCGTTGAGGAAGTGGTGAATGCGGCAGCTTTCGATGAGGACGTCTGCGGCGTAGACTTCGATGCCGTCGTTCAGGCCGTTGCGGATTTCGCAGTTGCGGAGGATGGAGCCGTCGCCCGTGATCCTGACGGCGTCGCGTGATTTCCATTCGTGGTCGATGACGAGGTTCTGCTGGAGGTCCTTGCCGCCGGACATGGTGAGGGAATGGACGAGCCTGGGCGGAACGCCTGGGAGCGGACCGACGGGAGCGATGAGGCCGATCTGTTCGTTATCGACCGCGGAAGCGGAAAACGCCGGGACAAGGAAAGCGGTGCAGGCGAGGAGGAAGCGCGACATCATCGAGGGGCCCCGCTTTCAGGCGGGGCGTCCGGAGGGACGGAGACCGGGGAGCCCGGGGCATGCGGTTCCCGTTGGGGCAGGATGCGGTTTTCGACCCTGTCGAGCATGCGTTCGAAGGCGGTTCTTGCACCGGGCGGCAGGAGGAGCGTGCCGACGGCGGCCAAGTTCCTGCCGAGAAAAGACCTGCCCACGAAGTCGCCTCCCTGTCCCATGACGCCGAGGACCGAAACAACCACCATGGATATTAACAATCCCTTGGCGGCCCCGGCCACACCGCCCCAGAGGCGGTTGTGGCGTTCGAGGCGGTACTTGTCAACCCGGACCTTGGCAACGCTGGCAACGACCCTGAGGCCGAGGCTGACGAAACCGAAGACGAGAAAGAAGGCGAGCGCCTGGCCGCCGCCTTCACCGAGGTCGAGGAAGCGGCCGAGGGGAGCGCCGAGAACACCGCTGAGGACCCAGGCCGAGAAGGTCCCCACAATAAGAGCCACAAGGCCGGTAACCTGCCAGACGAAGCCCGTGACCGCACCGACGGCCGTGGAGGCAACCATGACAACGACGATAAGGATATCCACAACCATGAAGAGGATTATAGCCGGCAGGGAGGGATAGCGCCAGTATGGGCGGCGGAGCGAGGGAAGTTCAGATATCGGTATCCACCGGCGGACGGCCGTTGGTTTCGAGCCAGGCGAGCATGCGGCTGATGCTGCCGGTGGCGACGGCCATGCAGGTGTCGGCGCCGCTGTAATAGAGGCGGAGGGTGTCGCCGTCGGGAGCAATCGTGTAGCCGCAGGCGAAGACGGCGCCGGCGACATCGCCCTTGGTTTCGTAATCTTCCCGGGGGCCGAGGATCCATTCGTCGCCGCGCAGGAGGCACCTGGAGGGATCCTTGATATCAAAGAGGGCAAGGCCCTGGCGGTAGATGGAGCCGGAGGCGGTGCGGCGGACGCCGTGGTAGATCATGAGCCAGCCGTCGGGGGTTTCGATAAGGGGAGGCGAGATGCCGATCTTGTTGGCATCCCACCAGGCGCCTCTGCGCGCCATGAGCATGATGCGGTGGGAACCCCAGTGGCGTAGGTCGGGGGAATAGGAGAGCCAGATGTGGGCGCCGATGGGGGCGGCGGGGCGGTGGACCATGACCCAGGTGCCGAAGTCGCCGAACCTGCGCGGGAGCAGCGTGGCGTCCTTGTCATCGGGGGGCATGACGACGCCGAGGCGATCGAAGGAGGTGAAGTCTTCGGTGAGAGCGAGGGAGACGCCGGGGCCGCCGCGCCCGAAGGAAGTGTAGGCGACGGCGAATTTCTTCATTTCGGGAACCCAGGTGATGCGGGGGTCTTCGATACCCCAGATTTCTTCCGGGAAGTCGCGATGTGGCGCAAGAGTCGGCTTGGGATCGATGACCCATTTATTGAAGCCGTCGGCGGAGCGTGCGGCGGTGAGATGGGAGATGCCGCGGCGGTCTTCGACGCGGCAGAGGAGGAGCGTGGTGCCGTCGGGCAGCATGGCGGCGCCGGCGTTGAAGACGGAGTTGACGGGATAGGGCCAGTCGGCCGCGGTAAGGACGGGGTTGCCGGGATAGCGTGTGAGGAGGGTGCCGGAAGAGGCGTCCGTGGGGCGCTGCGCGGTATTCCTGCGCCTGGTCATTCGGTTCTCTCCTTGCGTGCGCGTGCGCCGCTCTGCATCTCAAGAAGCGAAACGAGCCAAGAAAGGGTGGCTTCGGCACCTTCGTTCTGATTGACCCTGTCGGGATGGAGGCCGTCACGGCAGCCGCCGGTGGCGGGGTCGTAGAGGGGCTGGTTGAGGACATTGGCGCCGAGGAACCATTCGAAGGCCCTGCGCGCCTCGACGGTCCAGCGTTCGTCACCGGTGGAGCGGTAGGCTTCGAAGCATGCGCGGATGGTCGAGGCGGCTTCGACGGGCTGCTGGTCGAAGCGAGCGATATCGCCGCCCCTGGTGTAGAAGCCGTTGGAACCGACGGGAGCGAAATAACCCTGGAGGGTCTGGACGCCGCAGAGCCATGAAAGGGACCGGATGCCGCAGTCGAACATGTCGGGGCGGCGCATCCACTGGCCGGAGAGGATCATGGCGTGGGGGAGCGTGGCATTGGCGTAGGCGAGGTTTTCTTCGAACCACGGCCAGTCCTGGGAGGAGTTATCGCGCCAGAGGCTGAAGAGTTTTTCAGCGAGGATTTCACGGACACGCCTCACTTCGGTGGCGCCGCCGAACCTGCGGAGGAATTCATGGATCCCGACGAGTGTGAAGGCCCACGCCCTTGGGCTGGTGAAACCTTCGACGGCGGGGAGAGCGAGTTCGAAGAGGTTGGCGGAGAGGCCGCGGAGGCCGTCCATTTCGCAATGAGCGACGGTGGAGCCGAGGCCCCAGAGGGCCCTGCCGTGGGCGTCTTCGGAGCCGACTTCCTCGAGCCAGTTCCTGTCGAAGGAGAGGAAGTTCCTGAACCTGCGTATCTCCCGGTTGAAGGCATACTGGAGGAAAGCGATGTAGCGGTTGGCGAGTGGGTAGAGGACTTCGTCCTCGCCGGTTTCTTCGGCGGCGGTGACAGCGACCATGACGGCCCTGGAGTTGTCGTCGGTGCAATAGCCTTCGTGGTAGTTGGGCGTGGTGAAGACGGCGTGCTGGATCATGCCGGTATCGTCTGTGAGCCACTTGAGGTGGTCGAGCTTGAGGGGCGGGAGTTCCATGATATCGGCCTTCTTGCGGGCGATGGGAAGGCCCATGGGTTTCTGCGAGAGGGACTTGTAGATGTCGAAGAAGACTTCGATATAGCGCCTGGCGACTTCACGCCAGATCATCTGGCGGCCGAAGGTATAGGCGCGCTTACGCATGGCGTGGCGTTCGACTTCGTTGGAGAAGAGGCCGACGATGCCGTCGGCAAGGGCGTCGGGATCCTTGAAGGGTGCGAGGACGCCGCGCCCGTCGGCGAGGAGTTCTTCCGCGTACCAGTAGGGCGTGGAGACCACGGCCTTGCCAGCGCCGACGGCATAGGCGAGGGTACCGGAGGTGATCTGCTCGGGGTTGAGATAGGGGGTGACGTAGACGTCGGCGGCACCGATGAATTCGCAGAGCTCTTCGGTCTCGACGAACCTGTTATGGAAAACAACGTTATCGGCGACGTTCAGTTCGCGGGCGAGGCGCTGGAGGAAGAGGCGATATTCTTCGCCCTTGGTGCGAATGATATGGGGATGCGTGGCGCCGAGGACGATGAAAACGGTATCGGGGAATTTCCGAACGATGCGCGGCATGGCCTGGATCATGTACTCGACGCCCTTGCCTGGGGAGAGGAGGCCGAAGTTGAGAATCATTCTGCGGCCTTCGACGCCGAAGAGATCCTTGTAGTAGTTGGGATCCACGAAGGGTACGTCGGGGACGCCGTGGTGGATGAGCTCGATTTTTTCCTGCGGGACGCCGTAGACGTTCTTGAGGAAGCCGACCGCCCTGGAGCTCATGACGACGAGTCTCGCCGAGATATCCGCGATTTCCTCGAGGACGGCTTTCTGGGAATCGTTGGGGGCCTGGAGAACGGTATGGAGGGTGGTGATGACGGGCATCCTGAGTTCGCGCAGGAGGGTGAGGATATGGCTGCCGGCTTCGCCGCCGTAGATGCCGTATTCGTGCTGCATGAGAGCGACGTCCACGTGGGAGATGTTGAGGAAGTCTGCGGCCTTCCTGTAGCCGGGGCGGTCATTCTGGAGTATTTCGAACTTGACTCTCTCGGGGTAGCGGTAGCCGTCGGCGACGTCGTTCATGGCGACGGCGAAGATATCCGCCTTGGGGACTTCCTTGGCGACAGCCTCGAGCAGGTCGGCCGTGAACGTGGCGATACCGCACTGCCTGGGCAGGTAGTCGGCGATGAAAGCGATTCTTCCTGGCTGGTGCTGCACTGCCATAAGGACTCCTTTGCTTTTTAACGCAACGGCCGGGGCTATCGCGCGGCGAGGACTTCCACACCGCCACCCCGACAACAACGACGGATGAAATTATATCACGACACAACGAAACTAACAAGGCAAATGCACGCCGGCGGGCGGGAGGCGGAGGGACGGCCGGGCGCCGATACTTTTGCGGCATAGCACGAAAAAATTCCGCGGAAGGACGCGAACCGTGCAATCCGGGACTGCGTTAAGTCCGGTATAAAGGAGGCGGAAAATGAACACGTTCGCCGTGGAAGAAGCCGGAGCGGAGCGTTCGGCGGGACTGGCGGACGCACTCCAGGACCAGTTCGGGGCGACTCCGTGGTGGCTGATATCGATACTGCTGCACATGCTGTTCCTGCTGACAGCGATGGTGGTGATAGTGGCCAGAAAGCCCGATACGATTTCGGAGAAGTTCGTGCTGCTGCCGGACAAGGCGGTGGAAAACAGGGAGAGGACGGTGGAGGAGCTTCCGGAGACCGCCACGACGGACCCGGACGTTACGTGCGAATTGAAGTTTTCGAACGTGGAGTACAACCCGGACCCTGAAATCGAGGCGGAGCTGGACGTTCTGAAGGGGACGGACGGACTCGGGGAGACCGGGATAGCGGAATTCGACACGAGGATACCGATAATGGGGCCCGGTGGAGACCCCGGCGGCAGGAAGGGTCTGCCCGTGGGCGACCCGTACCGGGACCGCGACCCCGGGAGGCTGGACCCCGACCGCCGCCACGCGCTCGCCCGCGCCCTTGAGTGGCTGGCGCGCCACCAGGAGGCCGACGGGCACTGGGACGGAGAAAAGCACGAGGGGGAGGACACCGATGCCGGCATAACGGGACTGGCGACGCTGGCATTCCTGGGGGCCGGGCACACGGAGACTTCCGGCAGGTACAGGGCGAACGTCAGCAGGGCGGTGGGATGGATGATCCGCGAGCAGCAGGACGACGGATGCATAGGCAGGACGAGCAGGTGCGGGGGCCTGGGTTATCATCATTCGATATGCGGGATGGCGCTGGCGCAGGCGTACGCCATGTCGAAGAGGCGGCCGACCGGCGAAGCGGCGCAGAAGGCCGTGGACTATTCCGTATACGTGCACCAGGTGCCGTACTCGGGGTGGCGCTACGGAGCGCGGGAAACACCCGACACGTCGGTGACGGGGTGGTTCATGATGCAGCTCAAGTCGGCGCAGGTGGCCAGGCTGAAGGTGCCGGCGGAATCGTTCATCGGGGCGACGAATTTCCTGGACAAGGTGACGAACGCCGGCGACTACGCGGGCAGGGCGGGGTACCAGGACAGGAGGCAGTTCAACAGGACGCTGACGGCGGTGGCGCTGACGGGGAGGTTGTTCACGCGGCCGCCCGGCGAGAACCCGCTGAAGGACCCGGTGATAAGAGGCGCCGCCGACTACATAATCGACGACCTGCCGGCATGGGGCAACGCGAACGAACACGTCAACTTCTACTACTGGTACTACGCCGGGGTGGCGATGTTCCAGCTGGGGGGAGACTACTGGAAGAAGTGGTACCCCGCGATGAAGGAACCTCTGACCGCGAACCAGCGCGCCGGCGGCGACGAGGACGGGTCATGGGACCCGGTGGGGCAGTGGTGCTCGAGGGGCGGACGGGTGTATTCGACGGCGATGGGGGCGCTGTGCCTGGAGATATACATAATCTACAGTCCGCTGTTCCACAGGTGAGGAAAGGCGGAACGGGACCATGAACGGCATACAGGAACAGGGCGAAAGAGAGTCCGGGTTCGCGACCGAAATCCGGGGAAGGAGCGTGACGAGATGACGGAAGAATACGAAGCGATGGAGGAAGCGTCGTACGGGTACGCGGAGGCGTCGTGGCTCGATGCGCTGCAGGACCAGTTCGGGTCCGCGCCGTCGTGGATACTGTCGGTGCTGGTGCACGTGACGGCCCTGCTCATAGCCATGATGTGGGTGGTGGCGTCCGCCCAGGACCGGCAGGAAACACTGATAACCACGCATTTCGTGAACAAGGAGGAACAGAAGGAAAAGGAGATAGAGGACTTTCTGAAAAAAGAGAATTTCGAAGAACCGGAGGTGGAAACCATATTGCGGGAAGAAGATCCTGAAGACCACATGGAGACCGAGGACGACATGGAGCTGAACATGGCGCACGGGGACGAAGACGCCATATCGGATATCCCGCTGGGGGGCACGGGCGTGGTGGGCACGGTCGGCGTCGGCGGCGGGGTAAGCGGCCTGCTGGGGTACAGGACCGGCGGCGGCCAGGACAGGGGGCGCGGCGATTTCGGAGGCGACGGCACGAAATTCGTGCTGGACAGGGCGCTCGACTGGCTGGCGCGTCACCAGGAAGCCGACGGCCGGTGGGACGGCGAGAAATACGAAGGGGAAGACAGCGACGCCGGCATAACGGGGCTGGCGACACTGGCGTTCCTGGGGACCGGGAACACGGAGACGTCCGGACGCTATCAGAAAACCGTGCGCGCCGCGGTGAAGTGGATGATTTCGCAGCAGGACGCCGACGGGTGCATAGGGAGGAAGTCGAGCCGCGGCGGGCTGGGCTACCACCACGCGATCTGCGGGATGGCGCTGGCGCAGGCCTACGCCATGTCCAAGAGACCGGCAACCGGAGCGGCTTCGCAGAAGGCGGTGGACTATTCGGCCAACGTGCACCAGGTGCCGTATTCGGGGTGGAGATACAACGCCCGGCAGGAACCGGACACGTCGGTGACGGGATGGTTCGTGATGCAGATGAAATCAGCCAAGGTGGCGGGGCTGAAGGTACCGGACGAGAGTTTCCAGGGGGCGATCAATTTTCTGGACAAGGTGACCGACACGGACGATTATTCGGGACGCACGGGATACCAGTCCAAGGCGCAGGCGTCCCGGACGCTGACGTCGGTGGGGCTGGTATCACGCCTGTTCATGGGATACAAGCCGAACGACCCGATACTCCGGGGGGCGGCGGAATACCTTGCGGAAGACCTGCCGCACTGGGGAGCGGCGAACGAGCGGGTGAACTTCTACTACTGGTACTACGGGACGCTGGGGATGTTCCAGATGGGCGGGGACTACTGGAAGAGGTGGAACTCGGCGATGAAAACGGCCCTGGTGCCGACGCAGCGCCGCGGCGGGGACGAAGACGGGTCGTGGGACCCGGTGGGGCACTGGTGTTCAAGGGGAGGCCGGGTGTATTCGACGGCGATGGGGGCGCTGTGCATGGAGGTGTACTTCCTGTACCTGCCGATGTATCACTGAACAAGCGGTGTGCGCGAAGCACACCTGGAACGACCCGGGGCAAAGTCCGTCCGACTTCAGCAGACCCGGGAAGAGAGCCGTGCCCGCCGGTGTGCCGCTCGCCGGCGGGCTGCGGCCATGGAGAGGTGAATCGAAAGGGCGGCAGACAAATGTTCAGCCGGAGGCGAAGGGCCGGCGGGAGAGGGCGCCCGGGGGCGTGCTGTTCTAACGCCTTTTGACACAGGGGGTTAGGACGGTTCTTGTGCCGTTGTGCACAACGCGTTTCGGGGGCTTTTTGTAAAATCTTCAATTTGGTGAAAATTTTCCCGAACCGCGGGACGGATATTGCGTTACAATGGTTGGGGAACATGGTTCCCCGCTGAAAGTACATGAAAGCGGAAAGGAGATTGTCGTCATGGGAGAAGTATACGACGATATGGAAGACCAGTATTATGCGCCGCCGAGCGCGTCGTGGCTGGACGCGATCCAGGACCAGTTCGGATCGGCTCCATGGTGGATACTGTCGGTCCTAGTCCACGTTACGTTCCTGCTCATCACCATGACGATAATCGTGGCGTCCGGCAAGGACAACGACGAGGGAACGGTCTTCACGAACTTCGTGAAGAAGGAAGAACAGGAAGAGCGCAAGGAAGAGGAAATCATCCAGCGGGAAGAGGTGGAAGAAGTCGAGACCGAGGTCATAGTCCACGAAGAGAACGAAGAAGACCACATGGAGACCGAGGACGACATGGACCTGGATATGGCGCACGGGGACGAAGACGCCATATCGGATATTCCGCTGGGCGGGACGGGGACGGTCGGATACCTGGGCGTCGGGGGCGGTGGAGCGGGGCTGTTCGGGTACCGGACGGGCGGCGGCCGCAAACGGGCACTGCAGAGGGGCGGCGGCGGCAGCGACACGGAAAACGCCGTGAACCGCGCCCTTGAGTGGCTGGCGCGTCACCAGGAAGCCGACGGGCACTGGGACGGCGAGAAATACGAAGGCGAAGACACCGACGCCGGCATAACCGGACTGGCGGCGCTTGCGTTCCTGGGGGCCGGGCACACGGAAAGAACGGGCAAATACAAGAACACCGTTCTGAAGGCGGTGAAGTGGATGATCTCGCAGCAGGACGCCAACGGCTGTATAGGGAAGGCATCTACCCGCGGGGGACTGGGATACCACCATTCGATATGCGGGATGGCTCTTTCGGAAGCCTACGGCATGGCGAAGGTACCGGGAACCGGAGCCGCGGCGCAGAAAGCGATAGATTACTCGATAAACGAACACCAGGTACCCTACTCGGGGTGGCGCTACAGCCCGAGACAGGAACCCGACACATCGGTGACCGGGTGGTTCATAATGCAGCTCAAGTCAGGCAAAGTGGCGGGCCTGAAGGTCCCGGGAGAAGGATTCCAGGGAGCGATCAACTGGCTGGACAAGGTAACAACGGATGATAACTATTCCGGCCGGACCGGGTACCAGAGCAAGCAGCAGGCGTCGCGTCCGCTGACGGCCGTGGGCATGGTGGGGAGGCTGTTCATGGGATGGAAGCCGGACGACCCGCTGTTGAGAGGCGGAGCGGAATATCTGCTGGAAAGCCTGCCGAGCTGGGGCGCCGCCAACGAACAGGTGAACTTCTACTACTGGTACTATGGAACGCTGGGGATGTTCCAGGTCGGCGGCGACTACTGGAAGAAGTGGAACGTGGCAATGAAGGGATCGCTGCTGCCCACCCAGCGCAGGGGCGGCGATGAAGACGGATCGTGGGACCCGGTAGGGCACTGGTGTCCCCGCGGCGGCCGCGTGTATTCGACCGCGCTCGGAGCGCTGTGCCTGGAAGTGTACTACCGTTACCTGCCGATGTATCGCTGACAGTTTTGAGATTGCACAGGGGCCGGGTTCGAAACGAACCCGGCCCTTTTTCTTTGTAACCGAAGCCCCGACATGGTAACATGACTGCGACCCAAGGGAAGGTACCGGGATGACATCGGTGCGACTGATAACCAGCCCTTATGCAAAAAGCGGCGGCAGCATACCGGATCCGTTGCCCGGCGGAGCCGTGGATTTCCACACGGAGTTGCCCGGGTACGCTCCCACCCCGCTTGTTGAACTGCGGAGCCTTGCAGCGGAACTCGGGGTAGGCCGGCTTTTCCTGAAGGACGAATCGAAGCGTTTCGACCTGAAAGCGTTCAAGGTGCTCGGCGCCAGCTATGCGATCTACCGCTGGGTGGCGAAGCGCTGTGCGGAACTGGGCATCGATACGAATCCCCGGGAATTCCTGTCGGGGCGGGCGATAAAAGCGGTCGGACCCGTGTCGTTCACCACGGCGACCGACGGCAACCACGGACGTGCGGTCGCCTGGACGGCGGGACTGCTGAAATGCCCGGCGGTAATATACGTGCCCGACGGGACGGCCGCCGCGCGGACAAGTGCCATGGAGGAACTCGGGGCCAACGTAATCACAGTCAAAGGCGACTATGACGACGCGGTGAAAACCGCTGCGGAAGAGGCCGGGAAATACGGCAGGCAGATTATTTCCGACACGTCATGGGAGGGCTACACGGAAGTGCCCGGGTGGATACAGGAAGGATATTTTACGTTGTTTCACGAAGCAGCCGCCCAGATGGCGGAAAGGGGCGTGGCCCTGCCGGACGTGATACTGGTGCAAGCCGGGGTGGGGGCTCTGGCGGCGGCGGCGGCGGGTTATTATCCTGGCGGGCCGGTGCTGATCTCGGTAGAACCCGTGGAAGCGGCCTGCCTGTTCGAGTCCGTACAGGGCGACGACGGGACATCAAGAAGAGCCGCCGGAAACGGGCGGACGATAATGGCGGGTCTGAACTGTGCCACGCCGAGCAGCATAGCCTGGCCGGTAATACGGGACCGGTTCGAAGCTTTTGCGGCGATAGGGGACGAATGGGCGAGCACGGCCATGCGGCGCCTGGCACATCCGCGGGGACAGGATGCCGCGATAGTCAGCGGCGAATCCGGGGCGGCGGGTCTTGGCGCACTGGCAGCCCTGATGAAAGAAGTGCCGGACGAGGCGCGTGCGGTCGGCCTGAATGAAAAATCCGTGGTAATGGTAATCAACACCGAGGGGGACACGGACCCGGAGAAATACAACGAGATAGTATCCGGATGAGTGTCCTTCCGCCCGGGTGGAGAACGCGTCCCGGGGAATCAGGAAAAAGTATAGGCCTGGCCGACAAACCCCAGCTCAACGGCATCGCCGAACACGTCTTTCAGTTTTTCATAACCGCCGATGCCGGAGCAGTGGTGCGGGACGATAAGTGCCGGGGCAATCCGCCTGAGAGCGTCGACGGAACGCGCCATGTAGTCGGCGTCGGCAGAACCTATATGCAGGCCTCCGATCAGCGCCTGGACGGGCCTGCCGTGGAAGTTCTCTTCCAGGGAGGCGGCCAGGTTGTCAAGGCCGCTGTGCGTGCAGCCGGTCACGACGACGATACCTTCGGAACCGTCCACCACAAGGGCGGTATCGTCGAGGAGCGGATCCGGCTCGTATTCATCCGAATCCTGCGCCATGCGGAAGAAATGTCCGGGCGGCCAGGGCGCTTCGGCGATACGCGGCAGTTCGCCGAGGAACGTGACGCCGGGGATCATTTCGAGCGGCTCGGTTGACAGGGTAATGACTTCGTGGGGGAAATAGACGTCCAGCGATTCAGTAAGGCCGATCTCCCGGAACCCGTAAGAACGTTTTGAGTACTTGCGCCGTTCGATATCGGGATGAGCGAAAAGTGCGGGGAAAGCCTCGGCGGCGGAGGGCATTTCCACATCCAGGCCCAGAAAACTGGTGAGGGCGCCGATGCCGCCGGTATGGTCCATGTGACCGTGTGAAAGGGCAAGGGCACTTAGGCGGTCCAGCCCCGGGAAAAGCTCCCAGAGGTTATGTCCCAGGGCTATGCCCTGGCCGGTGTCGAGCATCACGGCGCCGCGGGAGGTTTCTATGAGCGTCGCGAGTCCGGCTTCGCCACAAAGCCCCTGCCTGTAGACGAGGTTATCAACAACTATGGTAACTTTGCATCCAAGCTCCGGCATTGCATATTCCCCCTGCAGGACTTCTATATTATAAGCATGGCATCGCCGTAGGAAAAGAAACGATAACGAAGCCGCACGGCTTCGGCGTAAGCGGCAAGTACGGCTTCCCTGCCGGCAAACGCCGCTATAAGCATAAGCAGCGTGCTGCGCGGCAGATGGAAGTTGGTGATAATTGCCCCTGTGAGGGCGAAATCAAACGGCGGGCGTATGAAAAGGTCCGTGCGGCCCGCTCCCGGACTGACAGGCACGGAAGCCATGGCGGCGGATTCGAGAGTCCGCACTACGGTGGTGCCGACCGCCACTATCCGCCTGCCGGAAGAAAGCGCTCCATTCACGGCCGAAGCGGCCGTTTCCGGGACGACATAGGGTTCGGAATGCATCCTGTGAAGTTCAACGTCTTCCGCCTTGACGGGACGGAAGGTGCCCGGGCCCACGTGGAGCGTGACCGCCGTGGTTTCCACGCCGGCAGCGCGCAGGGATTCCAGCAGTTCGTCAGAAAAATGGAGACCGGCGGTAGGAGCGGCCACGGCGCCCGGAACGCGGGCATAGACCGTCTGGTAGTATTCCCGGTCCACGGCCGTGTCAACGCCCCGCCTGCCGCGCTCGATGTAAGGTGGAAGCGGAGTAACACCCAATTCCTGCACGTAACCGTGGACGCTGTCGTAAGGCTGTGGGAGACTGAGCATGAGGACGTCCCCGTCGTCGCCGCGCCGTTCCACAAGGCGGGCCGCGGCCGAGCCCGGCAGGAGCAATTGTTCGCCGGGACGCAGCCTGCCGCCGGACCGGGTGTAGGCAAGCCACAGCAGTGGAGAAGGACCGGGTTCCAGGGGTTCTATGAGAAGGACTTCGATCCTGCCGCCGGTCGCGGCCCGCCTGCCGGGCAGGCGGAAGGGCATGACCCTGGTATCGTTGAGCACAAGCAGATCGCCCGGGACAAGGAAGTCCCCGACGCGTGAAAAGGCGGTGTCGATGACCCGTCCGGAGGAACGGTCAAGGACCATGAGCCGTGCGGAGGTGCGATCCCGGAGGGGCTCCTGCGCCACGAGTTCCCGGGGCAGCGGATAATCGAAATCACTCGTAAGCGGCATGCGAAGGAGCGGCCCTAGGTAACGACGAGTCCGAAAAGCTTTTCGGAACTGGCCAGTTCGGCGTCGACTTCGGCAGCGATCGTGGGGAGGTCTTCTTTCCTGATGGTAAGCAGGGACCAGGCGTCAGGGTCGAGTTCCGGGGAGGCATAGCTGCCTGGAGAACCAACGTTCTTCCTGTAGGACAGGAAGTCGGCGAAACTGACAATGGCGGTGAGACGCCTGAAGTTTTCCGGGCTTTCTGCTATGCAATGATGATAGCCGATGGCGCTGACAAGCTCGTCCGGCAGCGCCCAGCGCTCGGCCAGCCACCTGCCGATTTCGCTGTGGTCGGTATCCAGCACTTCGTGCTCCGCGTCCAGAAAGGTGCATTTTTTCTTCTGGGCGACTTCAAGGACGTGCTGGAAGTCCTGCTGCACGTAGCGGTCGAGGACGAGCTTGCCGATGTCGTGAAGGAGTCCCACGACGAAAGCCGGTTCTTCGGCCAGGCCGGCTTCCCTGGAAGCAATAAGGCGTGAAAGCCCCGCGACCGCAACCAGATGCGCCCAGAAAGCCACACGGCTGAACTTGACACTGCGTGGCTGTCCGAAGAAATCGAAGATCGCCGCGCTCAGGGCCAGAGAGCGCACGGTGGAAAAACCCAGCAGGACTATCGCCTGGCGCACGCTGGATACCCTGTTCGAAAGGCCGTAGAAGGCCGAATTGACAAGTTTCAGAATCCGCCCGACCATGGCGGGATCGCGTTCCAGCGCCCTGTTGAGGTCTTCTGCGTTCGACGTCGGATCGTTTATGAGAGCGATAATGGTCGTAACGACCTGCGGCAGGCTGGGCAGGTCGTCAATCTGGCTCACTATGCTTTTGAGATCTTTCGCCACACGGCACCTTTCGGCAACCCATGAGCACGTCGGATTTGACCTGGGATATTCTACAGGAGACCGTCCGCAGTGCCAGCACGAGACGGCGGAACGATGCACATGTGCACGGCGCGACACCGATGATTTTGAAGGGTTGACAGTTGCTTTTTGTCGTCGTAATGGTTACATTCGAGCAGGGAAACCGGAAAAGGACGCTGCATTTGGGCCGCTGGGACATAATGGCTGTTGTGCTGGATGCGGTACTGATCCTGGAGCTGGCCGCTCTTGTCTTTGCTGCGCGGCGCGTGAAACCGCTCGTCTGGCCGAGGATCGCCGTGTGGGGAGGGCTGGGGCTGTGCGTCATGATCACGGGCCACGCGATGCCCAACGTCTGGACGATGCTTGCCGGGCTGCTGGCAACCAGTTCGGGCATGCTGGTGGGCCTGGGCATAACGCGCCTGCCCATGAATGTTGAAGTTCCCGGGGAAACCAAGCACGCGGCGATGCCCGAAGACACGCTGGATTCGATGCGCGGTTTTCTCGTCCACGAAGGGCTGCTGGACGAAGGCGGCCGTTTCGTATGCTTCGCCACCGACATGACCGGCCGGGGCGAATTCGGGACCGAGTACCTGATTGTGACTACAAAGCTGCTCGCCATCGTAGTGCCCGAGGATTCGTCGTACAGGACACTGCAGGCCGTTCCGCTCGCCGACCTGACCCAGGTGGAACTCGAGAACCGGGTAGGAGGCGGCGTGATGTGGGCGGGGATAAAGGAGCGCAGGCACCTGCTGCTCTACTATTCCAACGCGGTCATCAAGAAACTCGCAGCAGCAGCAAAGGAGATATCCGACTACCTGCGCAAACGGAAGGACAACGCCGAGGCCGGGCTGAACCTGACGCCGCTGGAAGAGATGGAAGACGACCTGTGTCCCCGGTGCGGCAGGCCGCTGGCGGAGAATTCAAAAGTCTGTTCGTATTGCGTCAAGCGCGGGGCGGTGCTGCTGCGGCTGTTGACGTTTGCGCGTCCGTTCTGGCCACAGCTTCTGACCATGACGGCCCTGATGCTGGCGGGCATCGTGCTGCAACTGGCCCCCCCTTACGTAACGAAGCTTCTCGTGGACAAGGTTTTCACGGCCCGCAGCAACCCGGGACTGCTGGGGCCGCTTGTCATGGCGCTTGTCGTCGTACAGGTCTGCCAGATGGTCATAACGATCTTCCGCGGGAGAACGGCGGTATACGTGGGCACGAGCGTCACGCGTGACCTGCGCGGCGCCGTATTCAACCACCTGCAGACGCTTTCGCTGGGGTACTTTGACAAGCAGAAGACCGGAACGCTGATGAGCCGCGTGCACCAGGACACTTCGAGAGTGGAGCACTTTCTCGTCGACGGCATACAGTACACGGTGATAAACGTGCTGCTGCTGGTCGGGATAACCGTGGCGCTCATCATCATGGAACCGTGGCTGGGGCTGATAGTGATGCTGCCCGCGCCGCTGGTGGTCTTGATGACGGCCATGTTCTGGCGCATGATCTTCCGCTACTTCAGGCACACGTGGGAGCGGTTCGCCAGGCTGGCGGCGTTCCTGAACGACAGTCTTTCCGGGATAAGGGTGGTGAAGGCATTCGGCAAGGAAGACCGCGAGAAGATGATGTTCGATGAACGCAACACGGCCGTATCGTCCAGCCTGCTGCGAGCGGAAAGATCCTGGAACACGTTTTTTCCGCTGTTATCGCTCGTGACGCAATCCGGCGGACTGCTGGTCTGGTACGTGGGCGGCAAGAGCGTCCTGAGCGACCAGATGTCGCTGGGAACGCTCATGGCGTTCTTCGGGTACCTGGGCATGTTCTACGGCCCGCTGCAGGTGCTGACCCGCCTGTCGGACTGGCTGTCCAGGAGCATGACGTCGGCAGAGCGCATATTTGAGGTACTGGATACCGAGCCGGATCTTATCGACAACACGGAGGCCAAGCCCCTGGCCAGAATCCGTGGCGAAGTCGAAATGAAGAACGTGTTTTTCGGCTACGACAAGCATCACCCGGTAATCAAGGACTTCTCCCTGCACGTCGAGCCGGGCGAGATGATAGGTTTCGTCGGCCATTCCGGCGCCGGTAAATCGACGACGGTGAACCTGATCTGCAGACTGTACGACGCGGACGACGGCGAGATCCTGATAGACGGCATTGATATCAAGGACATCCGGCTGGAGGATCTAAGGAGCCAGATCGGCGTGGTACTGCAGGAGACGTACCTGTTCAGCGGGTCCGTTTCGGACAACATAGCATATGCCAAGCCGGACGCCACCCGGGAAGAAATAATGGCGGCGGCGCAGGCGGCCAACGCCCACGAGTTCATCATGAACATGTCGGACGGGTACGATTCGATCGTCGGCGAGAGGGGCAAAAACCTGTCGGGGGGGGAGAAGCAGCGCATAGCGATATCCAGGGCGATACTCCACAACCCCCGCATCCTCATTCTTGACGAAGCGACAAGCTCGGTCGATGCCACAACGGAAAAGCTCATCCAGGAAGCGCTGAACCGGCTGGTGAAGAACCGCACGACCTTTGCAATTGCGCACAGGCTTTCGACATTGCGGAACGCGAACCGGCTCGTCGTCTTCAAGGAAGGCCAGATAACCGAAGTGGGCACGCACGACGAACTGATGGAAAGAGACGGCGAATACGCCACGTTGGTGAAGACCACCAACGAGGTATCCAACATAATGGCGGTGAAAGGCTGACGGCGGTGTCAGGCAGGCACACGGGATCAAAGGGAGCGGTCGTCTCCGAAGACGGGGCGGTGAAACTGTCCCTGGACTTTCTGGATCCGGAGAAGATCACGTTCGACAGAACGGGAACGGGCACTCTCAGGATGCACATCGCCGATGAAGTCACGTACCTGGACGTGAGGATCAGGCAGGCGTTCCCGGTTTCTGACACGGAGCATTACATAGAAATATGCGGCAAGGACAAGAAGCACCTAGGCATGATATACTCATTCGCGTCCCTGTCGGAGGAAAACAGGCGCCTGGTGGAAGAGGAAATAGAGCGCAGCTACATGATACCGGTAGTCAGCGCGATAACGAAACTGACCCTGCGGCACGGGTCCATGCACCTGGAGGTTGAAACCAACCGGGGCCACGCCACGCTGTATATCTTCCATCCGCACGACGACATAACCTATCTCAGGGACGGACGCCTGCGCGTCAAAGACGCCCTCGAAAATGTATACGAAATAAGGCCGTGGGCGCTGGACGCGTCCAGCACGCAGCATCTCGAGAAGATGCTCTGACCTGCGCCATGAAGAGCATCCTGCACCGGATGGAAAAGCATTTCGCCGCGGTGTGCCTGCTGACCATAGCGGCGGGCATGGCGTTTCCCGAACCCGGGCGCCGCTGCGCCGGGCTGCTCAAGCCGTTCCTTTTCGCCATACTGTTCTTTACCGCCCTGCGGATCGACTTCGGCGCGATGAGGGGCCATTTCAGCAGGCCCGGCAGGCTGGCGGCAATCGTGCTGCTGCTGATGGTGGTATTCCCACTGGCGTTTTACGGCATATCCACGGTCGCAATGCCCGGCTATGCGCTCGGGATCCTGGTCCTGGCGGCAATGCCGGCGGGGATGGCTTCCACGGCCCTGACGGTGGCCTGCGGGGGAGAAGGCGCACTGGCGCTGATAGTGACTTTCCTTACTTCCGTTGCGGCCCCGGTCACCGTACCGCTGCTCGTGAACCTGTCCGGACACGCGCCGGAAGGAGGCGCTGCGACCATGGCGATGAAAATGCTCGACCAGAGTCTTCTGCTGGTTTACACGCTGCTGGGGCCCGTCTTCCTCGCGTACGTTCTCAAGAAGTTCTTTCCGGGCGTCATACGCAGATTCAACTGGGCCTACGGAGGTCTTGCGATTCTGTCACTGGGCATATTGATATGGATAGCCATGTCCATCGGAGCGGAAAGCGTGTTTGCGGACGTTTCTTCGTCCCTGATGCTGCTGCTGTACCTGTTCGGGTTCAGCGCCGTGTTCCACACCGCGGGCTATTTCATGATGCCGTCACTGTCCGCAAAGGAACGGACGGCCCTGTCCGTAAACACGGCCTACGTCAACAATGCGATTGCGATAGTCTTCGCGCGGGAGTTCTTTCCGGGACGGCCGGAGATCCTGCTGCCCGCCGTCCTCCTCGAACTGCCCATGACCGTCATGCTTATTCCATTAAAATATCTCGCGGCCGCGGCCGGGAAGCGGCATTCGACCGAGAAGCCGGAGGAATCCGTTGACAAATGACGCCGACATGCTGGAAGCGCTTGTGAACACGGGCATTCTCCTGAGTTCCGAGCATTCCATCGACGTGCTGCTGGAACAGACGCTGAAAACCGCCCGGTCACTGTTCGGAGCGGAAGGCGCCAGCCTGTACCTTGCGGACAGCGGCATGCTGCACTTCCGCATATTCAGCAACCCGGTACTGGAAGACAAGCTGGGGCCGGAAGGGGTCAGGAAGGCGTACAAGGCGCGCCCGGTCAAGATCGGTCCGGGCAGCATATCCGGATACACCGCATACGCCGGAGAATCCACCATAGTCACCGACGCCTACAACATCCCGGGCGACGCGCCGTACTCGTTCAACACGTCCTTTGACAAGAGCTCGGGCTACAAGACCGTGAACCTTGCGACTGTTCCCATGAAGACGCGCAAAGGGAAGGTGGTAGGAGTCCTTCAACTGGTCAACCTGCAGGGATTGGATTCGTTCAGCGACACTGCCATGCGGGCGATGGAAGCGTTCGGCGCGCAGGTGGCCGTCGCCGTTGAAAACGCCACGTTGACGGAGGAACTCAAGAAAGCGCAGTACGAAACCATCACCCGGCTGGCGGCGGCGGCCGAACTCAAGGACCCGGATACGGGCGATCACCTGCGTCGGATGAGCGAATACAGCAGGGACATAGCGGATGCCTGCGGACTGGACGAGCATACCGTCGAGCTGATCTACTACGCCAGCCCCCTGCACGACGTGGGCAAGATTGCGATTCCCGACGACATACTGCTGAAGCCCGGCCCGCTGGACGACGACGAATGGGAGGTCATGCGCACTCACACGGTCATCGGAGCGGACATACTCAGGAATCCTCACAGCGAACTCGCCGCATACGCCCGTGACATCGCGCTTTGCCACCACGAACGCATTGACGGCAAGGGGTATCCCAGTGAAATCAAGGGGGACGACATACCGTTTGCGGCCAGGGTCGTGTCCGTGGCGGACGTGTTCGACGCCCTGACCAGCCGCCGTCCCTACAAGGAGCCGTTTCCCGCCGCCAAGGCCATCGAGATCATCAATGAAGGCGCGGCAAAGGGCCAGTTCGACCCGGAAATAGTAAAGGCGTTCCTCGGGATTGCCGGCAGTTGAATTTCCCCGCCGTTTGCCGGTTCACATCCAAGACTTACGGCCGGAGACGCACATCCCGCTGGATGCGGATGCTGCGCTCCTCGCGGTTGCCGCTCGAATCGACCGCCGAAAGCACCAGGTCGCGCTGCTGCCCGGAAAAAACGACTTCCACCCGCCACTTGCCTTCGGTCGTGGATATGCGCTCGACGGGGAACCGGACCCCGTCGAGCTCCACGTAATCGGGCAGTCCTTTTTCGTCGCTGATCTTGCCTTCTATTATGAGCACCCTTGTAGGAAAGACGTCTTCGGGAACGGGTTCAGCGCGTTTCAACAGCAAGACGACGACCACGGCGGCAGCGGCGCAGGCCAGCGGCACCAGCACGTAACGTATGATCTTCCCGGCGGACAGGACATCTGGACGACGCAGCCTGCCGACAAGCCCGCCGGCCGCAGCATCGGCTTCTTCACGCATGTCTTTGAGGAGCCGGCCGAGTTTCTCTTCGCGCTGCAGCCAGGCGCGGCAGTCCTCGCAGCCGCCCGCGTGCGAGCGAAGGGCGTCTTCACTGCCTTCATGGAACTGCCGGCGCAGTTCGTCACAGCCCATCAAGAATCCTCCATTGGATTAATACGCTCTGGTCCGACATTATCTCAGTAAATCCTCCAGCTTCTCCCTAAGCGTCCGGCGGCCCCGGTAAAGGTGGTTCCTGAGCGAAGGCACTGAAATCCCCATTGCGCCGGCGGCATCCGCGTAAGAGAGTTCTTCCACCAGGCAAAGGACGACGGCTTCCGCCTGTTCGTCGGGCAGGTCGGCGACGGCGGCTTTGACCCTGCTCCTGAGTTCATCCCGGATGGCGGTGCCTTCAGGGGTTTCCGCCGGAGCGGCATGCCGATGGTAATCTTCGTCGCGTTTTGCGTACCTGCGTCTTCTCTTGCGGCACTGGTTGACAACAGCGCCGATGAAGAGTCTTCTGAACTCCTCGCCGTCGGCGAGTTTCCTGCGCCTGGCCCAGACTGCCACGGCGGCTTCCTGCACCGCGTCCTGAACGTCATCGGCCGTGTAAAGAAGCTGCCACGCCGCCCTGAGGGCAAGCTTTTCATAGCGTTCGTAGGATTCGCCCCATTTGCCGGCATCCATGCGGCTATCATATCCGCAGCGGCGCCGTGCTCAAGTATCCAGCGGTCCAGCGTCGCAGCAGGGGCGTCGGACAACCTGCCTTTCGCCAGCCGCCGGATCGTTTTCCGCTTTCCTCCGGCGACCCCCCAGTGGATTTTTGCGTAGTGAAAACAGCGCTCCGGCATATAATAACCGAGTCCGAGGGAGCATGTCCCGTATAGAGGGAGCAGGGGAATGCAGATCAAGTGCAGTTCTTGCGGCAAAGCTCTGAAAGTGCCGGATGCGCTGAAAGGAAAGCAGGTGAAGTGCCCGTCCTGCCAGCGTGCGATACTGGTCCCGAAGTCGTCGGCCGAGCTTGAATCGCTGCAAATTGAAGAAGCGCCCGAGAGGCCCATGCCGGGCACCGCCGGCCGCCGCCCGGCCCCGGCCGGATCCGGCAGAAGCGCCTCCCGCAGGCAGGGGCGCAAGGAACTCGCGGAATACCGCCGGAAACGTGCGCACGGCCGTTCAGGACCGGCGGCCGCGGGGCCGGGCACCGCCGCCGCGGGCACCTGTCCGAGCTGCGGGGCGTCGATGTCGCCGGGCACCGTTGTCTGCACGGCCTGCGGCTTCGACCTCATGGCCGGCGCCGGAATGTCCGAAAAAAGCGCCTCTGTTCTGCCGAAAATGAAAAGTTTCCTGGGACCGGTTATCGCCATCGTTCTCGTTGTTGTCGGCGGCAGGTTTCTGCTGTCGCGCCTCAACAAGAATCCGGAAGCAACCTCCGATCAACCCGTTGCGACCGCCGGGCAGCAGGTTACTCCACCCGAGCCACAGCCGGCCCCCGAACAGGACTATTCCGCATCCGGCTTCAGCGGGGGAGACGTTGCGGAAGACGTCTCATTGGCGGACACGCGGCAGCCCTACGTAATAGACAAGGACATCGCCATAGCCGACGGCGCCACGCTGACGCTCGAACCGGGGGTTTCCATCGAAGGGACCGGGGCTATCACCGGCGGCGGCGGTCTTGTGGCCGCCGGCGAGCCGTCTTCTCCGGTCGTCATACAGGTTCGGATCGGACTCGCCTCGGAGGCTCAAACCGGACCGCGACACAAGGCCGTCTGCACCCGTTTTCAGCAACCGGTGGAAATAAAAGGCCCACAGAGCGCGGCTTTCAGCAGGTGCGAGTTTGCGGGGGGGCTTTCCATCAGCCTGGCAGACAAGCAGGACGTAGTGAAAGCAACCGTGTCGTCTTCGATCCTGAAAAACACCGGCGCAGGAGCAGTACTCAAGCTGGACGTGCCCAGCAGCACCTCCCGCATGGAAGCCGCCGTCACCGGTTCCGACATACTGGGGGAAGTCGAAGGGGCCATAGGACCTTTCAGCGCCGTCGACCTCAGCGACAACTACTGGTCGGCGGGAATCGACAGCGGCACGGGGAACCTGTCCGGCAAGGGGAAAAAGAACATAAGCGGGGCATCGCCCGACCCGGTAGCGAAGACCGGCATAGCCACTTCGCAGGGGGGGGCTACCGCCGGGTTTTCCATCGAGGAAAAAGGCATGATCCTGAAGGTGCCCGCGGGCTGGATGCGCGGGGGCCTGAATGGCGCCAGAAAGCCCGTGCCCGGCGGTTCCGCGACGCTCATCACGCAGTATTTCGCCGGGCGCGCCATGTCGCTCGACACCATCTTTTCCCGTGAAAAGACCAAGTACCTGCGTGCCGACAAGAACCTGTCTTCCGCCCAGCTTTCCGGAGACGACTCCATTGCCCCTCGGCCGGGCACAACGCAGTACGTCTTCGACCTTGCGTGGAACGATACGCAGTGGAAGGTTTTCCTGTACCTCGTCGAGCTCAAGGAAGGCCAGGCCGGAATAGTGTTCTCCGCTCCCGCCGGGACATGGGAAGATACCCTGTCTGAAATCAGGACCATTCTCGAAACTGCTGAACTCTCATTACGGGAAGAAGGCTGAACTTGGCCGGTAAGATACTGCTTGTCGAAGACGAGGAAATATGGCGTATCAGTACTGCGGCAACGCTCGAGTCCGCCGGCTATACGGTGGTCGCCGCCGGCACCGCACAGGAGGCGCGCGAGCGTTTCCCGGACTCGCAGCCGGACGCTGCGGTGCTCGACATCAACCTGCCGGACGGGGACGGCGTAGACCTGCTGCGCGAATTCATGGCGGCGAAACCTTCTCTCATCGGCGTCATGCTGACCGGATATGCGACGATGGAGAAAGCCATGTCGGCCCGATCCCTGGGCAGCGTCGACGTTCTCGAGAAGATCGGAGGCGACTCGGGGGATTCCGACCTTGCCGCCGATCTCATCGAAGTTCTCAACAAACACCTTGGCGAATGATCCGCCTCTGGGCGCCGCGATGGACCGTTCCCATGCAACAGAACTCATAGACGACCTGCGCAGGCGCATCCGGCGTCACGACCATCTTTATTACGTCCTGGCACGGCCCGAAATATCCGACATGGAATACGACCGTCTTTACCGGCAATTGCTGGACCTGGAAGAGCAATTCCCTGACCTTGTTACGCCCGACAGTCCCACGCGGCGCGTCGGCAGCGAGATCGGGGGCGACTTCGCAAGCATTCTCCACACCGCCCCCATGCTCAGCATGGACAACACGTACAACCCGGACGAACTGCGTGAGTTCGACGCCCGCGTCAAGCGTTTTCTGAAACTGGCCGCCGATTCATCCGTCGAATACGTGGCCGACCCGAAGATAGACGGAGTGGCGCTCAGCCTGTGGTATCGAGGAGGCGGACTGGAACGCGCGCTCACGCGCGGAGACGGCGTCCGCGGCGAAGACGTCACTCACAACGTACGCACGATACGGAGCGTTCCGCTGGTGCTTTCCGATGCGGCACCTGATTTTCTCGAGGTGCGCGGCGAAGCTTTCATGGCAAGGGCGGACTTCGCGGAACTCAACACGCGCATCGAGCAGGACGGCGGGCAGCCGTTCGCCAACCCGCGCAACCTTGCCGCCGGGACGCTCAAGCACAAGGATCCCAAAGTGGCGGCATCACGTCCTCTCCGGTTCTACGCCCACTCCGCGGGTTCCGTCGCCGGGCTGGACCTCGAACGCCACTCCGACTTCCGCTCCCTGTGCACGGACCTCGGCCTGCCCGTCAATCCCGACTGGACGATACTCGATGATATCGACCTCGTCCTCGAATACGTCAACCGGCTTGACCGGCGCCGCCCGCAGATCCCCTACCCTGTCGACGGCGTCGTGATACGCGTAAACCGGCATGATCTGCAGGAGCGGCTCGGCGCCACTGCCAAGAGCCCCCGCTGGATGATAGCCTACAAGTACCCTGCGGAAGAAGCCGTAACACGAGTCCTGGACATAATCGTTCAGGTGGGGAAAACCGGCACGCTGACGCCCGTCGCGAAGCTGGAGCCGGTTTTCATCTCCGGCACCACGGTAAGTTCCGCCAGCCTGCATAACGCCGACGAAATCGCCCGCAAGGATATCCGGGTGGGGGATTTCGTGACGGTCAGCAAGGCCGGTGAAATCATCCCCCAGGTCCTGCGGGCAGTGACGGAGAAGCGCACGGGCCACGAAACGCCTTTCCGTATGCCCGCTGCCTGCCCGGTCTGCGAAACACCGGTCATGCAGCGGACGGGCGAAGTCGCCCAGCGTTGTCCGAACCCGTCCTGCCCGGCCAAGCTCCGGGCACAGCTCATCTATTTTGCCGGGCGCGGGACCATGGATATTGAAGGTCTCGGCGAAGCGCTCATCGACGCCCTGCTGGAAAAAGGTCTTCTTTCATCCCCGTCGGACATTTACCGTCTCACCGGCGAAGAGCTCCTCTCTCTCGAACGCATGGGGGAAAAATCCACCCGGAACCTGCAGGAAGCCGTTGAACAGAGCAAGTCGCGCGACCTGTGGCGCCTGATCGCCGCTCTCAACCTTCCCGGCGTAGGCGCCCGCACGGCACAGGAACTCGCTTCCCATTTCGGCTCCATGGACGCCCTCATGGCCGCCGGCCCGGCACAGCTTGAAGAAGTGGAAGGCGTCGGCAGCCGGACAGCGTCGGATGTCAATGCCTTCCTGCAGATGCCGGACACCGTTCGTCTCGTCGAAGAACTCAAGGCCGCGGGCGTGAACATGACTGCAGCGCCCGGTCCCGCCGCCGGCCCCGCCGCCGTCGAGGGCGTTGCCGGCAAGACTTTCGTCATCACGGGGACGCTTTCCTCCATGAGCAGGCCTGAAGCACAGGAACTCATCCGCAAGGCAGGAGGCAGGCCATCTTCTTCCGTCAGCGGGAAGACCGACTACCTTGTCGCCGGTGAGAATGCCGGCAGCAAGCTCGCCAAGGCCGAAAACCTGGGTATTCAGGTCATCTCCGAAGAAGACTTGATGCGCATGTTGAATATAAAAACCCGATAATCCCTCACATTTTTGTTTCGCGCTCACCGCCCTTTTCGGGGAACCCCACGCGGGCCGTCGCCGGATCCGGCTCAGGCACTTTTACTTCACCCAGGTCCTGCTTGCCGCCCTTCACCTGATACCCCGCCATGGCCGTCGTGAAATACCACCTGTATTTTTCGAAATCCTTCTCAGTCACATTCAGCCGGTAGATAACCTTGAACTGTTTTACTTTCCGCCACGCCCCGGCCATCTTTTCAAACTGCCACACGTCCATGCGCCAGATTACAAAAGGTTCGCCTTTCTTTCTGCCAAGACTCGTGTCCCTCCAGCGCAGCTCTTCGACAAGCATCCAGGCATAACCCTGGCGGTTCAAGTCGTCCACGCCGCGCCATCCATCGATGAAAAAGACCCGGTTGCGATCGAAAAAAGTGCGCATGTGCGCCACGATATCCGTAAGGGCGGCGACATCCGCTTCTTCCAGCGGCCCCGCCCTTTCTGGAACGTCCGTCTTGCCAAGACCGACACCTTCGATGACGGAGCCGTCCACCAGCCGGACGCGAAGATCATACGTCCCCTCGGCAAGATCCTTGATGACGAATGACCTGCCGTCCTTGGCAACCGCCGCCGGATACGTTTCGGGAAGATACGCGTCGTCCTTGAACCGCCTGGGCTCGACCCGCTTCACAAACACCACTTCCGCCAACGGCTTGTCCGAGCGCCCGGTTACTTCGGTACCACGGGCCGCTCCGCAGGCAGCGATACAGGCAACGGACGTAATCAGCAGATTGATCGGCGCACGGGCCATCCATATTCCTCCCACCGTGTTTAACCACCCGGCCATGAACCGGTTACGCCGTCGGATAGTAGCGCCAGTCAAGGCTTTCCACGCGGCTGCGCCTCGCCGGACACACGGCGCATTTCCTGGCCTTGCACAGCAACGCGGTACCGTTCGCAGCCATGAGTTCCAGGCTGGCGTCGATAATATCCATGCCCCCGGCCAGTATGGCGGAGGCGGCCCCGATGCGGCCTTCCGTCAATTTGCCGTCGCTGCGCATGCGCTCTTCCACGACTCCGAAAGCCGCCGAATCGCCGGGGTTCTCGTTCGGCGTGTATTTCATACGTCTGCCATTAATACCGATCATCTGTGTCGTTCTATGGTAACCCGGATAGAAAATGTCCTGGTACGGCGCGCCCGCTATTGATTCCGCCACGTGTATTATGCTGCATCTCGCGAACCCTATGCCGATCATCAGTACCTTGCCGTCCAGCTTTGCCAGGCGGTGGAAGGGGCTGTTTATCCCCAACGCTTCGTGCTTCTGGTGTTCACGCACCATGTTATGCGCCTTATCGCCCCACGCGGCCACCGAATGCGTGGGATGCATACTCCTCTTGGTTCCCGGAGACGTCCTGAACGTCTCCGTCACGGCTCCGACCTTCGAAGGCTGGTGCTTGGCATAGAACACGTCAACGGGACTGTTGAAGACGGGCATGATGATCGTACCTCCGGCGCCGACGACTTCCTTCAAGGCATCGACCACGGCGGCCGCACCGCCATCCACGTACCCGATACTTTTCAGCGAACTGTGTACGGCAAGCACGTCCCCGGAACGGATTCCCAGCTTTCTCAGGTCCCGGGCAATACGAGAACCTGTAACGTTTTCCGACAAGGTTATTGGCCTTCCCAACGCGGACACGCGCCGCAGAGCACCGATTATATCTTTACGCGAAAAACCTGTCAATGGCCTGAAAGGGGGTCCGGCTTGAAGTTCTCCACCCTTCTGGTTCCCGTCCCTTTCCGCAGCTTGATTTCGTACCGCTTGTATATGCCGCTGTCGCCGTATTCGTAGAGAAATTTCTCCGTATTGACACTTTCCATCAACGTTTCATACCCCTGGGACGACACTTCTATTATCAGGTACGGCGGCCACAGGGCATCGCCCACGCTCCTCGCTGAATACGCCCTGCTGAACATGATTTCGCCGAATGAATTGGTGCGTTCGGTGCAGATATACCTCTTCCATCCCTCCTTCACGGCCACCGTTGCACCTTCAAGAGGCTTGCCGGTGTCAGAATCGGCAACGACCACCAATCCTCCTATAGTCCCGCTCCGGTCAACTCCGTATTGGCGCATGTTATAACACGACACCGGCATGAGACCCGCCAGCACGCACGCGCCGAACAACACCCGTCTTGAATGCATGCGTTATGCTATCCTTTCCAGCATTTCGGCAGTCACCTCTTCGCAGAGTTCGCCGCTCTCGAAAAACGAATCCATTTCACTGATTATATGGTTCCCTATCCGGTTCAGCCCGCTTTCGGTGGAACCGGCAACGTGCGGAGTCAGGTAGCAGTTGGACGTCCTGCGGAGAGGAGAATTGTCGGCGGGAGGCTCCGGGTCCGTCACGTCCAGAACGGCTGCCGCCACCGGACGTGTTTCCAGGAAATCGACCAGGGCGCCTTCGTCGATAATCATGCCCCTGGCCGTATTGACAAGCAACACGTTATCCTTCATCAACTTCATGTTATCGGCGTTCAGCATTTTTCTGGTCGCATCGATCGCCGGGGCATGCACCGTCACCACGTCACTCTCCTGCAGAAGTTTCTCGAGACTGCATTTGGCGGCGCCCAATCTTCCCGCCTCGTTGTCGTCCACAAGCGGATCATAAAGCAATATATTGACGGGGAGCGCACGCAGAAGCTTCAGCGCCGCCCTCCCCACCCGGCTCGCGCCGATCACCCCCACGGTCTTGTTGTAAACGTCCCTCACCCGCTCATCCCTCGGCCCCCATCCGCCTTCCCTCAGCACCGCCGTCAGGCCGAACGCGTTCTTCAGGCCGCAAATGATGTAGCCCAGCGCCGTCACCGCCACGTCCTCGGCAATACACGACGCGCTTGAAGAAACCCTTATCCCCCTGGCAAAAAGCTCATCCGAGACAAAAGGCTTGACTGTGCCGGCCCCGTGCACCAGCAGCTTGAGACGTCCGGCGGCTTCCAGGAGGTCCCCGGCAAACCTCGGCGAGCCCCATCCTGTGACAACGGCTTCCGCATCCCCGACTATGGAGACGGCTTCCGCCGCGCTCAGGTTTTCCGCCGACGGATTTCTCGCCACGTCGTAATCGGCGTCGAGTCTTGCGGCGTCAGCACTCGAAAACAGCCTGGCGGCCAAGCCGGTCGGCGGCAGTACCGCAACCCTGTGTCTCATCACGATAACCTTTCTTTCAAGTGCCCGCTCAACGAACCGCGTATCCACCTCAAGCTATGCTAGCACTCCGCCGCCTGCGTGCAACAACCGCACACGGCCCGGCTCTCCTCCCGCAAAAACCCCTTGATTACACCACCCCTTGGATGATAAAATACCTGCAGATGCCCTGGAAGAAAAGGAAGGGAGCACACATGAACCCCAGGTACGGACAGGGACCGAAGAAAACCGGCGGATTATACCTGGCTCTCGCCGGAGGCGTGGTACTCGTAATCGCTGTTGTCATCCTGGTCGTGGTTTTCAAGAAGCCCCCGGCCCCGGAGGGCCTAAAGCTGATGGTGGAAGATTACTTCAAGGCAGTCGAAAAAAAGGAACTTCACAAGGCGTACGAAATCGAACGCCTCAGAGGCGAACTCCACCTTGCACGCTATGTTGAAGCTATGGAAAAAGAATACGAACTCAAGGACCAAGTGGTCGTCTTCAAGACCATCACCGTCAGCCCGGCGCAGGTGACGGGCACGGAAGCAACCGTCGACTGGGGCCTGGACATCTATGACAGCAAGACCGAACGCACGACAAACAAACGAGGCCGTTTCAAGTTCATCAAGCACAAAGACGGCTGGCAGAAAGAACCGGGAGATTTCCTCCTCGAGGCCCTTGAAGAACAGAAGAAGCTTACCGCCTCTGACAGATAGACTCCTTTGACGGCCGGAGGGACCCCTATGGATCTGCGCGGAAAACTCTACAGTCTGGTTGCGCGCTGCGTCATAAATCACAAGGAAGCCGACATCAAGCTCGCCTCCGGCAGGATGAGCAACTTCTATTTCGACGGCAGGCTCGTCTCTCTCGACGCTCAAGGCCTTTTCCTCGTGAGCAAACTCATGTGGTGGAAACTGCGCGGCAGGATCGACGCCGTCGGCGGCCTCACCATGGGCGCAGACCCCATCACCGCCGGCATCCTCGCCGCCGCCGCCATGGACGGAATGTCTCTGAAAGGTTTTATCTGCCGCAAGACCGCCAAGGAACACGGCACAGGCAGGCTTGTCGAAGGCCCTGCGCTCGCCCACGGCGACAGGCTGGCGCTGGTGGACGACACCGCCACAACCGGCGGCTCGTTCATCAAGGCGGCGGAAGCACTGGAACTTCAGTACGGCAAAGACGCCGTCAATATCGTGGCTTGCCACGTCATCGTCGACAGGGAAGAAGGCGCCGCCGAAGCGCTCATGGAACACGGATTGCACATGGACGCTCTCTTCCGCAAGTCCGACTTCCCCGCTCTCTGACGGACCCATCATGTCCTCTACGCAGCACAACGAAGAACTCGCCGCCATATTCGAAGAAATGGCGGCCTTGCTCGACATACTCGGGGAAAACCCTTTCAAGGTTCGAAGCTACCATAACGTTTCCCACATATTCTCGACGCTCGACGGAGACGCCGCCGAACTCCTCGCCTCGGGCCAGCTTGAAAACGTGAAAGGCGTAGGCTCGTCCACGATCGAGAAGGTCAGGGAATACCTGGAAACCGGCCGTATCGCCGCACACCTGGAAATCAGGTCCAGGCTGCCCGCAGACATACTGGACCTGCTCCAGGTCCCGGGTTTTGGTCCCAGGAAGGCCCGGGCCGTCTATCAGAAGCTCGGCGTCTCGTCGCTCCACCAGCTCGAAGAAGCCGCCGCCTCCGGCAAGCTCGAAGAACTGGAAGGCTTCGGCAGGAAAACCGAAGAGAATATCCTGGCGGGCATCGAACTCGTCAAGAAACACAAGGGCCGCTTCCTCTGGGCCGACGCCATGCACGTCATCGAACCGGTCCTGAACGCCCTCTCCTCGCACAAGAGCGTTATTACGTTCGAAGTGGCGGGCTCGCTCCGGAGATACATGGAAACCGTCAAGGATGCCGATATTCTTGCCGCCACGTCCGACCCGGCATCCACCTCGGCGTCGTTTCTGGACGCCGCGGCTCCCGTTAAGATCACTTCCAGGGGGGATACCAAGGTCAGTATCGTCACGTCCTATGGCATGGCGGTGGACCTGCGCATGGTTTCAAAGAAGGAATTCCCCTATGCCCTTCACCACTTCACGGGCTCAAAAGAACACAATATCGCCATGCGGGGCCGCTCGCAGAAGATGGGTTTCAAAATGAACGAATACGGGCTTTTCCGCGTTTCACGCGCGGGACGGGAAACGCCCGTCAAGTGCGCCTCCGAAAACGATCTTTTCCAGACCCTCGGCCTCGACTACATACCGCCTGAACTCAGGGAAGACGCCGGCGAGATCGAAGCCGCTGAACATCATGTCCTGCCGCATCTCGTCCGGCGGGAAGATGTCAGGGGCGCCATCCACGTCCACTCCACCTACTCCGACGGCCATGACAGCATCGAAGACATGGCCGTTGCCGCACGCGATGCCGGCTTCTCCTACATCCTGATAAGCGATCATTCCCAGAGCGCCTACTATGCCGGCGGACTTAAACCGGACGAACTGAAAAAGCAATGGAAGGAAATAGACGCACTGAACCGCAGGCTCGACGGCGTCCGGATACTCAAGGGCATCGAAACCGACATCCTCGCCGACGGTTCCGTCGATTATTCCGACGGAATACTCGAACGCTTCGATTGCGTCATCGCCAGTATCCATTCCGGCTTCACGCACGACGAAGCCACCCAGACCATGCGTCTTGTCCGCGCTGCCCGCAACCGCCACGTGGACGTCATCGGGCATCTTTCCGGACGGCTTCTTCTCCAGCGCGAAGGTTACCCCGTCAACCATGAAGAAGTCCTGAAAGCATGCGCCGATACCGGCACCGCCGTCGAGATAAACGGCAATCCCCACCGGCTGGACCTCGACTGGCGATGGGCAAGGCGCGCACGCGAACTCGGCGTCCGCACGGTGCTCACTTCGGACGCGCACAGGAAAGAAACCCTTTCTCACGTGTTCGCCGCCGTCGGCGTGGCGCGAAAGGCCTGGCTCGAAAAAAAGGACGTCCTGAATTCCCGCGGCGCCGACGGGTTCATCGCGGCGCTCAAGAACGGTTCCTGACCGGCCCTGCCGGCTGCGGGTCAATCCGGGTAGAAAACAGACCTCGTCGCTGGCCCTTCCCACACGCGCACCCACGACACCGTAACGTTGGAAGGCAACCCGCCCGCCACCTTTTCCGCAACGTATGCCGCTATGTTTTCCGTCGAAGCGTTCCGCCTGGAAAATTCCGGGTGCTCGTTCAGGTAACAATGGTCCAGGCCGTCGAGGATTTCCCGCACTATCCTTTTCAGCGATCTGAAGTCCACCAGGAGCCCGGTGGCGTCGAGTTCCCTTCCCTGCACCGCGACTTCCACGCGCCAGTTGTGCCCGTGCAGCTTCTCACAGTCGCCGTTGTAGCCGCGCAGAGCGTGTGCCGAAGAAAAATGCCCTTCCACCACTATCTCGTGCCGCCCCGTCAAAGCCCTTCCGCCTCCCTGAAAACATCAACCACATCCTGCCTGGTCCCGGCGTTCAGCACTTTTTCCACGCATCCGTTGGACCGCACCAGCCGTGACAACTGCGCCAGCAGCTTCAGGTACTTTGTCACGTTGGCTTTCGGAGTCCCCATAACGAAAATCAGCTTCACCGGTTTGCCGTCCACCGCTCCGAAATCCACCCCGTCTGCCGAGCGCCCCACGGAAATGACCAGATCGCCCACCGCATCCGTGCGGGCATGCGGTATCGCCACGCCGTTCCCTATCCCCGTCGTCTCCACCTTCTCCCGCTGAAATATCTCTTTCAGAAACTGCTCACGGTCCAGAACCGCTTCGTCCCCATCCAGTATGCTTGCCACTTCCTTTATAGCTTCCTTCTTACGAACGGCTTCCAATGTCAGTTTTACTCTGTCCGGCCGCAGGAATTCGCTAACGTGAAACACTGGATGCCTCCTGATCCTACAACCTGTCAAGTCCCGATACATGCACCCGTCTGCTGCATGGTATTATCCACCGTGCGCAGGCCGTTGTCAACTCGCCGCCCGCAGGCGCATACTACCCGAAAGCCTCTTCTTCCGGGGCCTTCATTGCCCTCGGTTTGCCAAGCACCTCGTGCAACACGAAGGCCGCCTGCCATGGCGGCCTGTCTTCAAGCCGTTTCAGGAACTCGCCGCCGCCGGCAAATCGAACCTGCGCCGGCGACACGCTCCTGACATCCATCGCCGCCGGAGCCATCGCCGCCGCCGCCGGCATGACCGCAGGTCTCGCCCGCTTCTTCTGCTTTCGGCGGGGTACAGCCGCCGCCTCAACCGGTAAAGCGGTAGCCTTCCTCCACGCCGCCTTTTCGTCATCGTAATCCCTGGACAGTCCCCCGGAAAGCACGTCGCTGTCCGTGTTTGCCGCGGCCTCCCGGGCCTGAATTTCCCGCGGCGGAAGCGGCGGAGGTTGTTTCACGGGCGGCGGGGCGACCTGTGCGGCCAGCGCTTCCAGCAGGCCCTGCAGCGATCCGGGTGCCGCCCCTCCCTGCGCCGGTCTGCCTGCTTTCGAGGCCGGCGTATAAGCGGTCCCGTCTTCACCGCCGGCCCGTTTCCGCTTCATCTCCTCGGCGAAACGGTTCGCCTTCGCGGCTTCTTCTTTTATCGCCTTCTTTACCTTGGTGCCGATAATGATAACTACGACGATAAAAACTATTATGCCAAAGGCATCCATTGAATCACCCCGTTACTTCTTGGATCCCTTGTCATCGCCTGAACCGCCTGCTATCGAATCACGCATTCCGGTGTCAGCCTGGATGTTGCGGAGCCTGTAGTAGTCCATTATGCCGAGATTCCCCTGGCGGAAGGCTTCGGCTATTGCAAGGGGCACCTGCGCTTCCGCTTCGACCACCTTGGCGCGGTTTTCCTGCGTTTTCGCCCGCATTTCCTGTTCCTGCGCCACCGCCAGCGCCCTGCGTTTTTCGGCCATGGCCTGCGCCACACGCTTGTCGGCTTCCGCCTGTTCGGCCTGCAGCTTTGCGCCCACGTTGTCTCCGACGTCGACATCCGCTATGTCTATCGACAGGATTTCGAACGCCGTCCCCGAATCGAGTCCCTTGGCCAGCACCGCTTTGGATATCTTGTCCGGGTTCTCCAGCACTTCCTTGTAGGTCTCGCTCGAGCCGATCGCGCTGACTATGCCCTCCCCGACCCGTGCGATAACGGTTTCCTCCGTCGCACCGCCGACCAGCCTGTCTATGTTCGTCCTGACCGTCACCCTCGCCTTGGCCTTCAACTGGATGCCGTCCACGGCGACGGCGTCTATCGTGGTGCGCCCCTTGCTGGGGTCGGGCGAATCTATAACCCTCGGGTTCACCGACATCCTTACCGCGTCCAGGATATCCCGTCCGGCAAGATCTATCGCGCACGCCTGCGCCCAGCCCAGAGAGATATTCGCCTTGTTCGCGGCAATCAGCGCCTTCACCACCCTGTCAATGTTCCCGCCGGCCAGATAGTGCGCTTCCATGTCCGACGTCGGCACGTGCAGTCCCGCCTTCATCGCCGTTATCCGGTTCCCCACGATCACCGTGGCGCGCACTTTCCTGAGCGTCATCCCGATCAGCGAAAACAGCGATACATGTGCACCGGAGGCCATAGCCTGTATCCACAGTTTCGCGTACGACACCACCACTACGAAACCGATCAGTCCGATAATAATTGCAACCACGATACCTATGCCGACCAGAGTATCCTTGTCCATGACAATCGACTCCTCTCCGAAACACGCACCCGTTCAACCGAATACAAGTTTACCCTTTGCCTGCCCACCTGCAACCTGCTTGACGCAAAGCCCTTAAAGTTTCCGTAACGCCCAAAGCCTCCGCATGCCGTGTCCGACAGCTTCCCGGGAGGATGCCATGCTCAGGGTTCTTGTGTATAGTTTCGCAACAGTCGCCATGTTGCTCTGTATCGCCGCCGTCGGCGTCTATATCTACATCGTCAGGCTTCCCATCGACGAATACGTCGACCGCGGCAAAGAATTCGTTGCGGACGGCGAACGCCTCGTTGAACAATCACGCGGCGCCAAACGCACGCTCGAAGAAGTGCGCGACGGCATCGAGCGTCTTGCCCGCGTCCGCCCGGGGAACGCCCCCGCGTCTCCCGCGGAAACCGCGCCCCTCCCGCCCGTTCCGGCGCCTGCCGCCGTTTCCACAGACCCGGCGCCCGCCGCCCGCTCGGCGCCCCCCGTTCCTCCCCAGGCGCCCGCCGTTGCAGAAACCCCGCCCCCGCCCGCTTCCACACAGCCGCAGGCCGACGCCGTTCCTCCCCAGCCGCCCGTCCAGCAATTCACCGTGTATGAAGTGCAGCAGCGGGACACGCTGTACGGCATTGCACGCAGGCTCCTCGACAAGCCCGCTGAATGGAAAACCATCGCTGAAACAAACGGCATGAAGCCTCCCTACAGGATATACCCCGGCATGAAGCTCAAAATCCCCGCCCGCTCCGCCGCGCCCGCCGTCGCCGAATCCGCCCCGCCACAGCCCCGGGCAACCGCCGAATCCCCCGCCGCCGCCACGGGCCCGTCCGCTTCGCCTGCTGCAGGCAGCGGGACCGTGTACCTTACCGGAGGCAGAGGGCTTTGAACCCCCCCAGGCTTGCAGGCGGTTTCCTGTTCTTTCTCATGGGCCTGGCGGCGGCCTTTCTTATCTATACCGTGCGCACATCTCCCCGCATCCATGACGTCGCCCCCGGCGACACTCTCTTCGCGATAGCCTCGCGGTACTACGGCAACGGAGTTCTGTACCGCCCAATCGCCGAATCCAACGGCATCCAGGAACCTTACGTTCTCACGCCAGGCACCACGCTGATGATCCCCGGCCCCAGCAGCCCCTTCGGCGACTTTTCGACGTTTCTGCTGATCACGGCCGGCCTGGTAGTGCTCGGTCTGGCGGTGGACGTACCCGCTTTCTCCGCCGCCGAACGCCTCGTGGGCGGCAGCGGCAATGCGCTTCGTGCTTTCATCGCGGCGGGCACCACCGCCGTTTTCACTTCGTCCCTGTTGTTCTGGGGCCTTGCCGCCTGGGGATTCGCCGGCAAGACCGGCGCCCTGGCGTTCTTTCCCGTACTCTGGATGGCCGCAGCGGCACTCGCCCTCAGAGCCCTTTCGCCAGTCTATAACAACGATCTCCGGCGCACCACTCTCACCTGGGGAGCGGCCAAGATCATGAGCGGCTCCGCCGTCCTTCTCTTTCTCCTGCTGGGCACCGCCTTCACCGGTGAAAGAATCCGGCCCTTCCTCGCGACTCTCTCCGTCCTTGCTCCCCGCTGATTCCCGCTACATGCTCAGCAGGTACGTTACGAAAGCACCCAGGAAGAACAACGCTATCACCAGCACGCTCGGATAACTGAGTCGCGCCCTTAACGTCGATGGCCTGTGCATTATTCCCAGCACCACCAGCCCGGTCATCAGGATCGCCAGGGAACCCGTCACCATGTGGACGTGCCCCCCCCCGGTTCCGCCGGTGCTTCCCGCTCCCTCGGTCGCAGCGTCCGCGAACAGGCTTCCCTTCCGGTATACCACGTCCGTCGCCGCCAGGATCACCACGTTGAACGCGTTCGACCCGAAAATGTTTCCGAACGCCATGTCGTAGAAGCCCCTCCGCACCATCGTTACCGTCGCCGACAGCTCGGGCAGGCTTGTCGATATCGCAAGGAATATCGTCCCGATGAACGATTTCGACAACCCGTACGTCTCCGACAGATCCTTGCCGGCCCTCGCGAGGTTAACGCCCGCCCAGCCGATCACCAGCGCCGCGCCTGCGTATTTGACCACTGTCCATCCGAGCGATACCTCGCTGTGCCCGGCAGGTTCCTCGTCGCCGGCGCCACCGTGTTCCTCGTCATGATGCCGCAGGAATCCAGCCCCGCCCGCATACGCCGCAAAAATCACCAGCGCCCCAAGTCCTACGTTGAACGGCGCCGGGATGAACCCGGGCCTTGCCAGTTCCACGGCAAGGAAAAACATCCCAAGCGCCACCATGGCCATGCTCACGACTCCAGGCACCATCACGTCCCTGTTCACCGCGGCGTACAGGCTTTTTTCCTTAACCAGTATGTCCAGCCACGCCAGTATCGAAACGTTGAAAAATATGCTCCCGAAGTTGTTCCCCAGCGCCAGGTTGGGCGACCCCTCCACCGCGGCGGCCGACGAACTCGTTATCAGCTCGGGCAGGGCCGTCGCAAACGACATGAATATCAGCCCGACGAACGCGTGCCCCAGTTTCAGCTTTTCGCTGAACACGTCTCCATACTTTGACAGTCTCGTCCCGGCCAGGACCACCGCGGCCGCAGCCACCACGAGGCGCAGCTCCGCGCCCTGTGGCGAAGCCGCATGTATGATCCTTATCACCGTTTCCATCAGGTGCTTTCTCTCCTGTAGAAGCGGGGGCCGGCTTGCCGCCGGCCCCCGGTATCCGTCTCAGGCCTGCCGTTTACCGCCGTTATTTCTTCCTGCTGTTCCCGGCCGCTTTCTCTTTCAGCGCCGCGTGCGCCGCCGCCAGTCTCGCGATCGGCACGCGGTACGGCGAGCATGACACGTAGTCGAGCCCCACCCTGTGGCAGAATTCCACCGACATGGGCTCTCCGCCGTGCTCGCCGCAGATACCCAGCTTCAGGTTCTTGCGCGTGCGCCGGCCGAGCTTGCAGGCCATGTCCACGAGCTTCCCGACGCCGCTCTGGTCCAGCACCTGGAACGGGTCGTATTCATAGATGCCGAGTTTCACGTATTCGCCCAGGAACTTTCCAGCGTCGTCCCGGCTGAAGCCGCATCCCATCTGAGTCAGGTCGTTCGTCCCGAACGAGAAGAACTCCGCCTTCTTCGCTATCTCGTCCGCCGTAACCGCCGCCCTCGGTATCTCGATCATCGTCCCTATCTTCACCTCGAACGGCAGTTTTTTCAGCTTCTTCTCCTTCTTTATCTCCGCTATCGTCGCCTCCGCCACGTCACGCTGAAGCTCGAATTCCTTCGCGTTGCCCGCCAGCGGGATCATTATCTCCACGCCCGGCTTCGTGCCCTTCTTCGCCACGTTTATCGCCGCTTCTATTATGGCCCGCACCTGCATCGCGCTCACTTCGGGGTACGTGATGCCGAGCCGGCAGCCGCGGTGGCCCAGCATCGGGTTGAACTCGTGCAGCGCCTCCACCGTCGCCTTTATTTTCCTCACGTCCACCTTCATGCTGCGCGCCATCTCCTTCTGGCCCGCGTCGTCGTGCGGCAGGAATTCGTGCAGAGGCGGATCAAGCAGCCTTATCGTGCACGGACGCCCCTTCAACGCCAGGAATATCCCTTCGAAATCCTTCCTCTGCAGGGGCAGCAGTTCCGCCAGCGCCTTGTTGTACTGCGCCAGCGGCGCCTTCAGATTCTTCTCTATTTTCTTCGCTTCTCCCGCACCGGTGGCCGCTTCCAGCGCCCGCCGCAGATCCTTTACTTCCTCCGCAACCAGTATCAGCCTCCGGAACGATATTATCCTGTCGCCCTCGAAGAACATGTGCTCCGTGCGCGTAAGGCCTATGCCTTCCGCCCCGAAGTTCACCGCGACGGCCGTGTCGTGCGGCGTGTCGGAATTCGTACGCACTCCCAGCCGCTTCGCCTCGTCCGCCCAGCTCATGATCGTGCCGAAATTGCCCGACAGCTTGGGCTCTATCGTCGGCATCTGCCCCTTGTACACCTTGCCGGTCGAACCGTCCAGGCTTACCCAGTCGCCCTGCTTCACCGTGGCCCCGCCCGCCTTGAACGTCTTTGCCTTGTAGTCTATCACCACGTCGCCCGCTCCCGCCACGCAGCACTTGCCCATGCCTCTCGCCACCACCGCCGCATGGCTCGTCATCCCGCCGCGCGCGGTCAGAATCCCGTTTGCAGCGTGCATGCCGCCCACGTCCTCCGGGCTCGTCTCGACCCTGGCGAGTATCACTTCCTCGCCCTTTGCCGCCCACGCTTCCGCCTCGTCGGCGCTGAAAACCACCTTCCCCGACGCCGCCCCGGGCGACGCCGGCAGCCCGTTCCCTATGGGCTTGGCCCCAGACACCGCCTTGGGATCGAACACCGGGTGCAGAAGCTGGTCCAGCGAATTCGGATCCACCCGCAACAGGGCTTCCTGCTTCGTTATCAGCTTCTCCTGCACCATGTCCACCGCCATCTTCACCGCCGCGGCGGCCGTCCGCTTGCCGGTGCGCGTCTGCAGCATGTACAGGCTGCCCTTTTCGATCGTGAACTCTATGTCCTGCATGTCGCGGTAGTGGGTCTCCAGCTTCTTCCGGATGGCCATCAGCTGCTTGTACGCCTTCGGATCGTGCCTCTTCAGCTCGCTTATCGGCTCCGGCGTGCGTATCCCCGCCACCACGTCCTCGCCCTGCGCGTTCATCAGGAACTCCCCGTAGAACCGGTCTTCCCCGGTCGCCGGGTTCCTCGTGAACGCCACCCCCGTACCGCTGTCGTTCCCCATGTTCCCGAACACCATCGTCTGTACGTTCACGGCCGTGCCAAGCAGGCCCTTTATGTCGTTTATCTCGCGGTACTTTATCGCCCTCGGGTTGTTCCATGACCCGAATACCGCGTCTATCGCCTTCCTTAACTGTTCGATCGGATCCTCCGGGAACTCCTCCCTCGTGTGCCCCTTGTACAGCTTCTTGTAACCGGCCACCACTTCCTGGAGCTCCTCCGCCGTGAGTTCCGGGTCGGACTTCCTCCTGTACTTCTTCTTCACCCCGTCCAGTATGTGCTCGAAATCGTGATGCGGCACCCCCATCACCACGTCCCCGAACATCTGTATGAACCGCCTGTAGGCGTCCCACCCGAAGCGCGGGTTCCCCGTCAGGTCGATCAGCGCCTTCAGCGACGATCCGTTCAGCCCCAGGTTCAGCACCGTGTCCATCATCCCCGGCATCGATATCGCCGCACCGGACCTGACCGACACCAGCAGGGGGTTGCTGCTCCCGCCCAGTTTCTTCCCGGTCAGCTTCTCGAGCCGCGCGAGGTTCTTCTTCACCTCTTCTTCCAGCCCCGCGGGCCATTTCTTCCCCGCCCTGTTATACGCGTCGCACACCTCCGTCGTAATCGTAAAACCGGGCGGCACGGGCAGACCGGCGTTCGTCATCTCCGCCAGGTTGGCCCCTTTTCCGCCCAGCAGACCTTTCATCGTGCTCTGCCCCTCGGCCTTGCCGCCCCCGAAGAAATACACCATCTGCTTTTTGCCGGATTTCGAGCCCTTCTTAGACATGCTGTTCCTCCTTATGCCTGTTCAGAGAAGTTTGCGCGCGCACCCCCTCGCGCCTGTTGCCGGCCATTATATGGCTCCCTACAAGCCGTGCAAGGACACCCGGGAGGCCTACGCGTCCAGCTCCGACACGCTCATATCCACGAACTTGCCCTTCCGGCACGACTCGTCAACCTTCATGCACAGAAGCGCACTCACCACCCCCGCCCTCAGCGGCGAACGGGACGGCTCCCCTTCCTTGATCGCCCTGTAGAACGAATCCACCAGTTCCAGGTCGCCCCCGCCGTGGCCGCCGCGCGCCGACACGTCGTACCTTTCCGTCCGGTTCGTGTGATGGTGCACCACCGTCAGTTCGTTCGTCGCCCAGTCGAACCTTATCGTTCCCTTGTATCCGAATATCGTCGCCCCGCGGTAGCGCGCGTCCCTCCTCGCAAAAAAGTTCTGCGTGTACACCGCCTGCGCGCCGCTCTCGTACTCCACCAGGCAGCTCCCGTTGTCCTGGTTCTTTATCGCGTCGCCGAACATGCAGTGCGCGTCCTCGTGTATGTGAACGTCCTCGCCCTCCCCCCTCAGGTAAAACCGGTTGAACGGGCTCTCCGCGCACTCCCGTTGCTTCGCGCAGTCCCTGCACTGCTGCTCCATCGGCATCGTGAACCCAACGGACCTCTTCCCCGCCGGCCCCAGCACCCTCTGGCTCATCATCCCCGCCGCCCGTACCGGCTCCTGGTCGTATATGTAGTTCACCACGTCGAGATCGTGCGTCGCCTTCTGCAGCCACAGGCCGTGAGTCTCGTCCCAGTCGCGGTACCAGTTCATGAAATACGCGTCCCCGCCGTACGGGACGTTGTTTATCGCCTGTACGTGCTCCACCGTCCCGATCATCCCGGCCCCTATCACTTCCTTCGCTATCTGCACGTGCCTCGTCAGCCTCAGCGGGAACGACACCACCACCTTGTCTCCCGTCCCCGACTTCTCGAACGCCCTGTGCAGCGCCTTCAGGTCCCCCATCGTCGTCGCCACGGGTTTTTCGAGGAACAGCGGCAGCTTCCTCTCCGCAACCTTCGCCCCCATTTTCGCATGCAGGCTGCAGCGCGTCCCTATCATCACGGCGTCCAGTTCCGCCTGCTCCAGCATCCTGTCGGCATCCTCGTAGAACTCTATCTTCTTCACCTCCTGGTCTATCTTCCCTTCGAGATCGCCCTCCGTCGCCCCGTCTATCTGGTACGCCGACGCCGTTTTCAGCCTGTTCTTCAGTCTTTCCTTCACGGCGTCCAGCTTCGGATCCGCTATCGCCGCTATTTCACAGTCTTGGTAGAGCCTCTTCAGCGTGCTGAAAACCCCGCTTATCCGTCCGCCGTAGCCTATGAATCCTATCCTGACCATTGCCTTTCTCCTTTCGGTGCAGCTTTCCCGGACTCCCGTTTCCCCTGAAGGCTATTCCCCTCCACGGCCCGGTCAAGCGCATTTGCCCCTTTATGACCCGGCGTTTTCCGGGCCCGGCTTCTTGCCTCCGCCGCCGCTTGCTGTATCATTTGTCTTCAAAGACACGGAAGGATCCGCCATGTCCGATAATAACACCCTTTCCTACCTCATCATCACCCCCTACGCCCTTCTCAAGAGCCGCACCGGCGGCATCATCGGCAGGACGCTCTCCAGCCCCGCCCTCCGTTTCTCGGGCATCCGCATGCTCGCCCCAGACGACCGGTTCGTCGATGAATACATAGCCACCGTCGACACCTATGACGTGCCCCAGGCGCGCAAGGACGCCCTCGCACGCTACATCGACCATAACATCCGTCCCGAAAACCGCCTGGGCCGCGCCAATCGAGTCATGCTTCTCCTCTTCGAAAGCCGGAACGCCCTGCGCGACCTCGCCTCCGTCGCCGGTCCGCTCGAATACGAAGTACGCGGCGACAACATCCGCGGCACCTACGGCGATTTCGTGACTTACCCCTCCGGCGAAGTCGTCTATCTCGAGCCCGCCGTCCTTTTCCCCGACGACCCGTCCGCCAACAACGCCCATCTCTCCCAGATCGCCTCCCTTGTCGAACGCTCCCCAGGCGTCCTCGAAAACCTCGTCCAGTTCCCCGACGACGCCGCCCCGCAGACCACGCTCGTCATGCTCAAGCCCGACCTGTTCTCCTCGGCGTCCGCGCGCCCCGGCAACATCATATCCATGTTCAGCAACACCGGCCTTTACATCGTCGGCGCACGCCTCGTTCACATGTCCATCGCCCAGGCCTTCGAATTCTACGGCTTTCTTGAAAAAGTCTTCGAAAAGAAACTCGCCCGCAACGTCGCGCTCACACTCGCAGGCGTCCTTGAAGGCGATCCGCCCGTCTTCGATTTCCCCGTCGTCCCGGGCGAATACCAGGCCATGGCCAAAGTCCTGGCGAAAAAGAACGCTCACGCCGAATTCGTGAAGATCGTCCAGTACATGACCGGCTACGACCCGGACGACCTCCCGGAAGGCTTCGATGCCTCCTCTCCGGGCCGCTCCATGTGTCTCGCTCTCCTCTATCAGGGCATTGACGCCGTCAGGAAGATACGCGACAGGCTCGGCCCCACGGATCCCTCCAAGGCGGAAGCCGGTACTGTCCGGCGCGACTACGGCGCCGACCTCATGCGCAACGGCGCTCATGCCTCCGACAGCCCTGAAAGCGCCTCCCGCGAACGCTCCATTATCGGACTTTCCGGCGGCGAACCCAGCGAAGAAGCCTCTCTCATCCGGAAGTACCTCTCCTGATGCCCCCACTCTCCGTCTGCGCGCGGGGCGACGACTTCCTCGTGCTATCCGCCGTCACCGGCCTGCTTGACACCAATACCTACATGCTCCTCTCGTCCGGCTCCGCCGCGGTCTTTGACCCCGCCGGCTCCGCCACGCTCTTCGCACGCGCCGCGGCGGACAGGAATTCCTCCATCGACTACGTCATTCTGACTCACACCCACGCCGACCACATGGCCGCCGCCGCCGAACTCCTGTCACTCGCCCCAAATGCCGTCTTCGCTGTTCCCGCGCTCGAATCCGACTGGCTCCGCCGCACTTCCCACAATCTCTCCTATGCCGTCGGCGGTATCGACTCCCCCCCCGACCCTTCCCTCCTTCTCCACGACGGCGATATGCTCCCCGTCGGCTCCATCCGGTTGTGTTGCCTTTCCCTCCCGGGCCATACGCCGGGCAGCACCGCCTACCTCGTCTCCGGCCGCAACGTCCTTTTCAGCGGCGATATCCTCTTTCGCGGCTCCGTCGGCCGCGTCGACCTGCCCGGCGGCGACGAACCTTCCCTCGTCCTCTCACTCCGCAGAATCGTCTCCCTGCCCCACGATACCGTTGTGCTCCCCGGTCACGGCCCCGCCACCACGCTCTCCGCCGAAATCGCTTCCAATCCCTTCATAACCTCTTTGCCGCAAACGCATTAACCATAATAACGTCTGAAATGTGCCAATTTGCCCAAAAAAGAACTTGCGTGTCGCATATTTATACAGTATACTCCATCCGTGCCTTATTGCTTCCTGAATGGTTGTCAGCGACTGTTGTTCTGCATTATGGAGGTGCGTCTTGGCTAAAATGAAACGTGGCTCTCGCAGAAAATCCCCGGACCAGAAAGCTACCCTCGATAACCGCGCTATCGGCCTCCGTGTTATGCGCCTCAGGGAGCGCCTCGGACTTACCACCACCGAACTTGCAAGCAAAGTCGATATGTCCCAGGCACAGATATCACGCCTCGAAAACGGCAAACAGGGCTTTCGCAGTCACACGCTCGCCAAGATATCCGAAGCCCTCGGCGTCAAGCCCATCTATTTCTTCCTGGAAGACCGCGATGTCTCCACCGCCGAAGTCGTCCGTGAAAGCGGCGACCTTTACGGCCCGGGCGTCCCCTCGGAACTTAAGGAAGCCCTCCGCTCGCCGCGCTTCAAACGCTATGCCGTCAAGAGCGCCCTGATTTTCATGAAGGATGAAACCACCTTCTCCAAGCTCAGCAGCATCGTCAGGAAAACCAAGCTCTGATTCCCCGCCCCGCACAGAAGCTCCACCGTCCTCCGGCATCCACGCCCGTCTTCTGCAGCGGCTCCCTCTAAAGACTCTTCAGCCGCTGCCTCACCGACGCTATTTTCCGCAGCTTTATCCCGTAGCGCGGCCCAGACTTCACCACTTCCCCTCCAGCTATCACGTGCGAATTCACCATCACCTCGCACGGCTCGCTCACCTTCCTGTCGAACTCCACCACCTCGCCCGGCAGCAGCTTCAGCACGTCGCGGAACTTCATGGTCCGGCTGGCAAGGTGTACCCTGAGCATCACCGGTATCCGCCTCAGCTTCCTTATCGCGTCCTCTCCGCCTCCTGCTTTCCCTTCCACGTCCCCCGGCACGCCCGCCGGCTCCCCGATCTCCTCCACCTTCAGCGCCTTCAACCCCGATGTCGACGGCAGGACCTGCGTATCCAGGCTCATGCTCGCCGCTTCGGTCCTGAAATGCTCCTCCACGTACCTGCTGTCGTACACGCGGTACATGTGCCCGTCGGAATACCCCTCTATCGTAACCGCCACCTTCACCCCCAGGAACGACGCCCCCATGGCCTCCTCGATCAGGGGGATGTTGTCCTGCCTGCTCTCGAGATATACCGGCTCCCGCGTCCTCCCTCCCCTCGCTACGAACACCTGGTCGAACAGCGACACCAGCATCTCCGCCCTGTTCGGATCGAATCCCTTCTTCACCACTTTCGTCACTTCACCGTTCGGCACCCCCCCCAGCAGCGCCGTGATCAGCGCAGCGTCATCCTCCGGCAGGACCACCCCGGACCTCGCCTCCCCGTATTCCACACTTACCATCACCCCGCCCTTTGCAAACACCTCCGTCAGCCGCACCGGATCGCTCCAGTTCGCTTCCGGTGAATGCACCGTCACATCCACCCCCGTCACCCCCGTGAATACCTCGCAGATCTCTTCTATCTCCGTAACGGCCTGCACCGCCGCGCTTTCCAGCTCATTCAGGTCGTAGCGCTGCTGCGTGTACATGTGCTCCTCAGGCATCCGCTTCCCCCTCGCCGTACAGCCCCTTAACACGGAAAGCCTTCCTGCCGCGGTGCGTCCCCTCCTGCCCCGCCAGCTTGCGGGATCCGTTCACGTAGCCCGCCGCATCCCCCTTTACGTGCCTGTCCGTCACC
Source organism: Planctomycetota bacterium (assembly GCA_016930595.1). Classification (GTDB taxonomy): domain Bacteria; phylum Planctomycetota; class SZUA-567; order JAFGGJ01; family JAFGGJ01; genus JAFGGJ01. The sequence goes on along the minus strand of JAFGGJ010000029.1, from coordinate 2,992 downwards.
AGCACTTCGCCCGCCGCCAGCCTGCCCACAGTCTGCACGCTCTCGGAAGTACGCGCCAGTTCCACCGTTATCTCCACCGGCACCCGCCTCAGCGCCTTCAGCAGCCGCTCACGCGCATCATCGCCCCGCTCCTGCCCGTAACTGTAACTCCCTATCGTAAAAAACTTCGCCAGAAATCCCTGGAACGGCCTGTACGGCACGCATATGTTCACCAGCCCCGAATGGTCGCTCACGTGCATCTCTATCACCACCGAAACCACCATCTCCGTCGCCGGCGCCAGAGCCACAAGGTGCGGGTTCGTGTCCTGCGCCTCGAGTTCTATCCTTATGTCCCCGGTCCTCCGCCACAGCAGCTCCACCTGCTGCCTCATGATGTCCACCACCTTCGACAACAGTCTCGACTCGATCGACGTCAGGGGCCTGTCCAGCGGCCCCGCCAGCTTGCTCGCTCCCAGCAGCCGGTCTATCATCGGGAACGCTATCGACGGGTTTATCTCCAGCGCCGCTATCGCGCCCGGCGGCGTCACCTTCAGCGTGTTGAAACACGTCGGGTTAGGCAGCCCCGTTACGAACTCGTTGTACGTCATCTGGTCTACGGATATCAGCCGGCATTCCACCGCGCCGCGCAGGTACGCGCCCAGCGACGCCGCCATGTTCCTCACCATCACCTCGTGTATGTTCCTCAGCGTCCTTGCCTGCTCCCGGCTGAGCCGCTGGGGGTGCGAAAAATCGTAAGCCGTCGCGGCCTCTTCCTCCGTGCTCGCGGACATCACGCCCGTCGGCTCCGCCACTTCCTCAACGGCCGACAGCAGAGCATCTATTTCGTCCTGTGACAGCAGGTCCGGCATTCAGTTCCCCGTCCCGTCCGTATCGCCAGTATAAACCGCCGTCCCCCTCGGATGGTAGCGCAGCCGGTTCCTCACCGCACGCTCCCACGCCGCCTCGTCGCCCCCCTCAAACTTCAATACCGCCTGTCTCAATTTATCCACCTCAAGCGACTTCTCCGCCTTCTCCGCGCGCAAGCACCTCACCTCTTCACTCAGTCTTACCACCTCGCGATATCGCGGGTATACAATGCCCGTCAGCAGGCCGCCAGCCAGCACGACCAGCACAAGCCAGAACACCTTCTGTTCGCTTATTCTGCCAGACATACTTTCCCGGCAGTATTATCGGCACTTATGCCCCGGTACCGCAATAAGTTACCGCCGGCGGACACCGCCCGGAAAGGCCGCAGCGCGGCCCGGGCTTCGCTCCCATCCCACCCTCACGCGCCGGCATTCTCCTCTGCCGCAGCCTTTTCCTTCAGGTATCGACTGTGGCTGCCGCGCGCAGCCTTCATTATCGTGCCCTTCCGCAGCCCGTTCTTCAGGCACTTGGCGCAGACGCGTTTCTGGGCGACCCGCCCGGCATCGTCGCGCACCCTCACCAGCTGCAGGTTCACGTTGAACGTACGCTTCGTCCTGCCGGTCACCTTCAGCCCTATGCCGCCCACCTTCTTGGGAAGGCCGCGCCTGGCGTACTTGTACCCTACGCTCTGCTTTTTGCCGCATATGTCGCATACTCGTGACACGCTCATCCTCCTTGCAGACCTGCAACCTGGTCCACCGCACCGGGAGACACGAACCGCACCGCTGACAGATTCCACGCCATTTTACGGCGGACGGTAACGCCTGCAAGAAACTTTCATTACAAATTGACCGCTTTCTCCCGTGCCCGTGCCGCCTCCCCGCTGTAAAATGGCCCCGGAAGGATATCCCGTGAAACTCGCTCTCTGCAACGAAATGTACGAACGGACGCCCATCGGGGAAGTCGCCCGCAGGGCGCGTCCGTTCGGCTATTCCGGTCTTGAAATCGCACCTTTCACGCTCGCCCCAGACCCCCTCGCCGTCGATCCGGCACCTCTCAGGAAATCCGTGGAAGACGCCGGTCTGCACGTTATCGGCCTGCACTGGCTTCTCGCCGGAACCCAAGGCCTCCATGCCGGCAGCCCCGACGCCGCCGTCCGCGACCGGACCGTCGAACACCTCCGGGGGCTCGCGCGCCTGTGCCTCGCCCTCGGCGGCTCCATACTCGTCTTCGGCAGTCCCGCCCAGCGCAGCACTCCCCAGGGCGAAACCCGCTCCGACACCGTCAAACGCCTCACCGACACCTTCGCCCGTCTCGGCGACACCTGCGCCAGCCTCGGCCTTTTCCTCTGCGTCGAACCGCTCACACCCAAGGAAACCGACGTCGTCAATACCGCCGCCGAAGCCGTCGCGATCATCCGGGAAATCGGCAACCCCTGCGTGCGCCTGCACCTCGACGTCAAAGCCATGGAAGCCGAAGCCGCACCGGCGCACGACGTCATCCGCGGCAACGCCGGATTCCTCAAATCCTTCCATGCGAACGATCCGAACCTGCTGGGGCCGGGCATGGGGGACAAGGATTTCCGGCCGATTATCGCGGCGCTCAAAGATGCCGGTTTCGACGGGTATCTGTCAGTCGAAGTGTTCGACTTCAGCCCCGGGCCGGACGAAATCGCCCGCCGGAGCGCCGAATACCTTCGCCACATACTCGGATAACCCCGCCCACCCCCCACCCACCCCAGCGCCTGCAGCCCCACCCACCATTTGCCTGCGGCCCCCCCGCCTGCCGGCGAGGAAGCGCGATTTTTGCGCAGGATCCAGTGCACGTGATCCTGTGCCGATAGGCAGGAGGAGCACAGCGTCAAATTGCCGGCCCCACCCACCATTTGCCTGCGGCCCGCATGCAAGACAATACTGCAGCAGTACACCGCTTTGCCGTACGGGGGTGCTTGCGCGAAGAATGCGTTTCCTTGCCGAAGGCAGGGACGGCACAGCCGATTGAGGTGGGGGTGGGTGGGGGTGTAGCAAATTCCGTGCCAGAGGTCGGAATCTACTACAGACGTATACGACACACGCGTGAAAACGGCCCGAAAACGTCTACAGGATCGCAATTCGGCGCGGGTTTGGCGCGGAATTGGTGAGTTTTC
>JAFGGJ010000028.1 GCA_016930595.1 Planctomycetota bacterium | reverse complement strand
TCCGCGCCAAACCCGCGCCGAATTGCGATCCTGTAGACGTTTTCGGGCCGTTTTCACGCGTGTGTCGTATACGCCTGTAGTAGATTCGGACGTCTGGCACGGAATTTGCTACACGAATTCCAGCGTGCACATGCGCGACGGGTTACCCGGCCCCATTTCATAAGCCTTGTACAGCGCGACGCCGTGGTTCCTGGCGATATGCGTATTGCCTGTGACGTTGAACCCCCACGTATCGCCTTTCGCCGGCGCCCCGCCCAGTTGCTTAAAAGGTATCTTGAACACCAGAGTCCAGCTGTCCCGGTCGTGAGCGAAAGTGGCGTCCCAGCCCGCGGCGACGCGGTCGGGCAGAACCAGGACGTCCTGGCGTCCCCGCACCTGCATTTCGAACCTGGTGGCCGCAGCCGCCCCCGGGAAGATGCTGTAGCACTGGAGGCGGCGGCCGTCGTTCGCGGTGTCGATGAAGACCCTGAGGAAACCGGCCGGGTCCCTGCCGCCGGCGAACCTGGCCCAGTGGGCGGTGCGCTCCTTCATGTCACAGCCGTCTTCATGCGCGCTTATGACGAGGCGGTCGGCTTCCCTGTGCACGCCGCAGAAGAGCCGGACGTCCTTGTCGCAGCGGAGGGGCTGGAAGAAACTGAGGAAATCCTGCCAGGCGAAACCGCCGTAGCCGAAACAGTTGTCGTGGACCATGCGGATGAGTTCGCCGGGGAGATCCGAGCAGGTGAGACGCATGGGCTTTATCCAGGAGATTTCGGAGTCGAGCCAGTCGATCCAGAGGCGGACGTTGGAGGCGAACCGCGTGTCCCGGCACTTGTCGAGGGCGGCGAGAGCGGCGGAGCGGGACCGCTTGAGGAGTGAGGAGGCTTTCCTGATGCTGCGGGCGCTCCACATGCGCCAGGGCCTGACGTGGCGGCGGATTTCGCAGTAGAGCCTGCGGGATTCGGCGTAAGAGCGGAAGGCCGGGAAGGGGAAATCGGTTCTGAGTGCGCGTTTCAGTTTTTTGAGTGCGGAGATATCCCGGTCCGGGTCGTGGCCGCCGTGCATGTGGATGTAGGGCACGCCGTGGGTGCGGATATCCCGTTTGAGGGCGGAGAGTTCCGCGATGGCTTCTTCGACGTGTGCGACGGCCCGGGAGCGCGAGGCGTCGAAGTAGAGGCGGAAGAGAGCGGCGCCGGCGCGGATATCGCGTGCGCAGGACACGGCGACGTGGCGGTTGTCGGCGGCGAGGAGGGCGAGTTCGGGGCCGACCTTGCGGGCGAGCGTACGAGCGGAGGCGGCGGAGGATTTTCCGAGGCGTTCCATGGACGCGGCGAGGACGAGGGGGTTGTTTTTAGTGACGGGAGCGGCGGGGTCGACGAAGTCGAAGATCGTCTGGAGGTCCCCGGGATACGGGGAGGCTTTTTTCGCCTTGGAGAGGTAGGACCAGAACTGGTGGGGGTCTTCGGCGTGCTGGCGGTTGTGGTACGAGACGGGCATGTAGAAAAAGGGGTGCTGGGAAAGCTGGCGCCTGGCGTCGAGGTGGTAGCCTTCCTGGGTGGTCAGCGGGAACTGCATGAGATGCAGGATTTCGGCGCGGGAAGAATCCCTGAGGGTCCTGTAGAGGGAGGCGGCGCCGCGGGATTTGAGGCGGAAGTGGCGTGCGTGTTCGGAAACGACGCGTTTTTCATCGAAGGGGAGGCCGCGTACGAAATCGACGACGGATTCGAGGTGGAAGTGGTTGAGGCGGGCCATTTCACGTTCATGCGGATCGATGACGGGAGAGGAGTCGAACTCGTCGGCCGTGAGTTCCCAGACGGTGTGGAAGGAGATACCGTCGGCGCCGAGCTTGAGGGCCCTGGAGAGAGCGGCGTGTATGAATTCGGGGTCGGACCAGAGCCTGCGGGAGATATTTGAGCCGCAGTTATGGCATGGGCCGACAAGGTAGACGAAGGGGATATCGAGGCCGCGTTCAGCAAAGGCGGCCTTCCATTCGGCGATACGGGTGTCGGCGGCGGGGTAGTTGTAGGCGTCCATGGTGTCCATGATCTTGTGACCGACGACGGTTTCGCCGGGGTAGGATTCGGCCATATCGCACATTTCGCGCGGGACGGTGAAGTACCAGAGCCTGTGGAAGAGCACGGGGGGACGTTCGAGGGAGGAGAGGGCGGGGATGACGACGTCTTTCATGAGCTCGACGGCGTTGGGGGAGGATTCGTAGTTCAGGTAGAGGCCGTCGAGATCGGGGCAGAGCTCGAAGATCCGCGTGTGCGTGTAGCGGAAGAAGTCGTGGAGGACAGGGTGGTGGAAGTTGGCGAGGCAGGCGGCGCCGGACCTGTTGCGCGCGTTGAAGAGGAGGTTGCGGCTGTCGGCGAGGCGTGCGGGATAATGGCTGAGGTATTCCTGGAGGAAGGTCCTGAGGCCGTAGCGCCTGGAGACGGCGAGGAGCATGTTGAAGGCGTCGCGCACGCGTGAGCGGACGTCCGCGGGGACATCGGTGGCGTCGCTGAATTCGTTGAAGTCGAGGAAATGCTCGAAGGGGACGGCGTTGATGTAGAAGACGACGCCGGTGAAGTGCCTGCGGACGATTTCACGGCAGACGGAGCTCCAGAAGTCTTCGGTGTACGAGAGAATGGACCTTGGCGTATCCGGGATGAGATTGAGTTCATGCTTGTAGTTGCGGATGGAGAACCTTGGGCGGCGTGTGACGGAGACGGCCTGCGAGGCCTGCATGGACTGGAGTTCGAGGAGCGCGGCATAGCGTGCGGAGCCCGGCCGTGCGGCGACGCGCGCCTTACCGCGCGAGCGTTTGACGGAATAACCGCCGGCGCCGAGCGAGCGTGCGCCTCTCGATGTGAAAACGACTTCGTCGCCGCCGGAGAAAAGAGCGCCGTTTTCGACGCGGGCGCCGCACTGCGAGGCGGTGATCGGATCGTATTCGGACATCGGGCGCTCCTGCCGGACCGTCATCATGATACGGCGTGAAGCGGCCGTGCGCCATGAAAGTTTGCGGGATAAAGGCGGAAAAGGGAACGGGCGGGTCAGAAGCGTTTTTCCAGGCCGAGGTAGAGCTCATGCGTGCACATGCCGTAGTCTGCGCCGGGGACAAAGCCTGGGACGTCGCGTGGAGCAACGCGCGGAGCGACGGAGGAACATTATAACACGCCTGCACTCCGCTGCAGAGCTGGCGGCACGTTAAGAAACACTAATACCTCGCTTGACCAGCGTGGAGCAATGATGTATGTTTAATGGACCGGGGAGGGAGACGGCGCAACAGGGGCTCTGCGCGGATACGGGAACGGTGACCTGATGGCCGAGGCGATACTTCTGATATCCACGGTAGTGCAGTACGCCGCCGCGATATTCGCGTTGAGACTGGTGAAGTCGGCCCGGCGGAAGTTTCCGTGGCTGTGCGTGACGACGGCGATACTGCTGATGGCGTTCAGGCGGACGATCAGCCTGGCGCGGGCAATGTCCGGAGACCCTGCACACCAGGTGGACGCGGCGGCTGAATCGGTGGCCCTGCTGATATCGCTGCTGATGCTGACGGGGGTGGTACTGCTGGGGCATGGCCGTGACGAGGAAGAACCGGCGGCGGCGGGCCGGATGCACGCCCTGGTGGCGAAGCTCACGCTTGCGTTCGTGCTGCTGTGCGGGGCGGCGTGGGCAAACGAGCTGCTGGACCTGCCGCATGTCATCCTGGGAGCGCGGGCGACGCCGGTGAACTGGCGGGAAGCGGCGTTCGAGACAATGATGGCGATGCTGGTGGGGCTGTACGTGGTGTGGGTGGCGGCGGCACACCTGTCGGCGCGTCTCAAGAGCGAGGAGAGGTTGAAGCATCTGAACAGGGTGCTGGCGGCGGTCAGGAACGTCAACCAGCTGATAACGAGGGAGAAGGACCGCGGGCGGCTGCTGGCGGGGGCGTGCAGGAGCCTGACGGATGCGCAGGGGTTCAGCGGCACGTGCATCGTGCTGGTGAACCAGGCAAACACGTACGAGGCCGCTGCCACTGCGGGGATGGACGACGCTTTAGGGGAGAACTTCCGGCATGAGCTGGAAGACGGGCGTTTCCCGCAGTGCGTGAGGAGCGCGCTGAAGAAGGCTGGGAGGGAAATCATAACGGGGCCGGGGCCGGAATGCGGGGAGTGCGCGTTCAGGTTCATGCACGGCGGGAGCGCGACGTTCGTAACGGCGCTGACCCATGACACGAGGACATACGGGGTGCTGATAGCGCTGCTGCCGCCGGAACTGGAATCGGACGAAGAGGCAAGATCGCTGTTCCTGGAAGTGGCCGGAGACATAGCGTTCGCCCTGGATTCGATGGAATTGGACAAGCTGCACGCGGAGACGCGGCAGGAGCTGGACACGAGCCGCAGCACGCTGGAGGCGATATTCAACGGTGCGATCGACGGGATACTCGTGGCGAACACGGAGAAAGGCCGGTTCATGGAGGCCAACGCTGCGATATGCCGGATGCTGGGCTACACGCGCGGGGAAATACTGGGGCTGTCGGTAACGGACATACACCCGAAGGACCGGCTGGAATACGTGCAGGGCGAATTCCGGAAGCAGGCGGCCGGAGAGATAACGCTTGCGAAGGACATCCCGGTGCTGCGGAAGGACGGGAGCGTTTTCCATGCGGACGTGAATTCGGCGCCCGTGGAACTGGCCGGGAAACAGTGCCTGCTGGGGCTGTTCCGGGACACGACAAAGCGCATGGAGACGGAACGCGCTCTGCAGGACACCAGGGAGCAGCTGCAGCAGGCGCAGAAGCTGGAATCGGTGGGGCGGCTCGCCGGAGGAGTGGCGCACGACTTCAACAACCTGCTGACGGTCATCCTGGGGTACTGCGAGACGCTGAAGCGGATGAACGAAGGGAACGGGGAGACGCTGAAACGGCTGGAAGTGGTGAAGCACACGGCCGAGCGTGCGGCCGGGCTGGTACACCAACTGCTGGCGTTCAGCCGCAAACAGGTGCTGCAGTTGAGACGGATAAACATGAACACGGCGGTGGAAGCGGTGGGCGCCATGCTGAAGCGGACGATCGGGGAAGATATAGAAACGGAGTTCCGCCTGCAGGAAGGACTGTGGCCCGTGAAGGCGGACGCCGGGCAGATGGAACAGGTGATAATGAACCTGGCCGTGAACGCCCGGGACGCCATGCCTCAAGGCGGCAAACTGACGATCGAAACCAGGAACGTCGAGCTGGACGAGGCTTACGCCGCGGAGCGGCCGGAAGTACAGCCCGGGCCGCACGTGATGCTTGCGATAAGCGACAACGGGCACGGGATGAACAAGGAAACCATGAAACGGGTATTCGAGCCGTTCTTCACGACCAAGGAGATGGGCAAGGGGACGGGACTGGGACTTTCGACGGTGTACGGGATAGTGAAACAGAGCGGCGGACACATATGGGTCTACAGCGAGCCGGGGAAAGGGACGACGTTCAAGATATACCTGCCGAGGACGGATGCGGCGGACAGCGCCCGGCCGGCGGCGGAAGCGGAGAATGCCGAGGATTCCCGCGGAAGCGAGACGATCCTGGTAGTGGAGGACGACAACGACGTGAGGTCGCTGGTGTGCGGTTCGCTGGGGGAATCCGGCTACACGGTGCTGCAGGCGTGCAGCGCGGAGGAAGCCCTGGCCCGCTGCGAAGAGCTGAAGGGCAGCGTGAGCCTGATGCTGACGGACGTGATCATGCCGGGGATGAGCGGGGTGGAGCTGGCGCGAACGGCAAAGGAAATGTGCCCCGGGATCAAGGTCATCTACACGTCGGGCTACACCGACAACGCGATAGTGCATCACGGCGTGCTGAACGAAGGGGTGGAATTCATCGAAAAACCGTTCACGCTGAACGCCTTGAACCGGAGGATCCGGCAGGTGCTGGATTCCGGGGAGAGTTCCTGAAGGCGGCACCCGGGGGCGGCAGGGGGGACATCAATTCGGCGCAAAAACGCTTGCCGCGCCGCGGCAGCGCACTATTATCCCGGACATTACGGGCAGATCGCGAGCAAAGGACAGGCCATGGCAAGGTTCAGGAAAGCGGAAGACATCAAGGTGGGAGTGATCGGTTACGGAGGGGCGTTCAGCATGGGGCACGCCCACCTGTCGGAAATGATGAAGGCGGGAATGACACCGGTATCGGCGTGCGACATAGACCCGGAGCGCGCCAGGGTGGCGGAAACGGACTTCCCCGGGATCAAGGCGTACACTTCGGTGGCGAGGATGCTGAAGAAGTCGGGAGCGGAGCTTGTTGCGATAATAACGCCGCATAATACTCACGCCCGCCTGGCGCTGCAGTGCCTGAACGCCGGCGTATCCGTCGTGTGCGAGAAGCCGTTCGCCGTTACAACCGCCGAGTGCGACAGGATGATAGCCGCGGCAAAGCGCCGCAGGCTGCTGCTGTCCACGTACCACAACCGGCACTGGGACGGCTGCATAATGCAGGCGGTGAAGCGCATCCGCGGCGGAGCGATAGGGGACATAATCCGCATAGAGGCACACATGGGAGGGTACGGCCGGCCGCGCGACTGGTGGCGTTCCAGCAAAAAGATATCCGGCGGGATCCTGTACGACTGGGGAGTGCACCTGCTGGAGTATTCGCTGCAACTGATAGATTCCGAAATCGTGGAAGTGGCCGGGTACAGACACACGGGCTTCTGGGCGCCGGAAGTCGCCTGGAAGAAGGATACCAACGAAGACGAAGGGTTCGCAGTCGCAAGGTTCCGCAACGGGGCGTGGCTGACACTGACGATCACGTCGATAGATTCCAACCCGAAGAAGGGCCAGCTGGAAATCACGGGAACCAAGGGCACGTATATATTCAGCAACAAGGAATACGAGATCGTCACGCACGGGAAAGACGGAGCCGTCAACATCGAAAAAGGAACGAACCCGCAGTCGGAAGGCTGGCGGTTCTACCAGAACGTGGCGGACAGCCTGGTGAAAGGCGACAGGCTCGTCATAACGCCCGAATGGGCGCGCCGGCCGATACATATCCTGGACCTGGCCGACCAGAGCGCCCGCAAAGGGAAAGCGCTGAAACCTCAATACAAGTAACCCCCACCCACCCCAACCGGCTGTGCCGCGCGTGCCTTCGGCAATTGAGCGTTTCTCGCGCGCAAGCACCTCAACCGGCTGCGGCGCGCGTGCCTTCGGCAATTGAACGCGACTCACGCGCAAGCACCCCGTCCGCCATCCGGGCGGGCTTCCCTGTCCACAGATCCCGGACCGCCATGGCGTAGTGTGCCATGCGCGGCCGGCGATTAATGGGGTCTTTGAAAAATCGGAGGCGCAAACGGCGCTCTTCATCTTGCGCCGTTATCGCGCCGAATAATCAGTGTTCCTGTTCCTGCGCGAAAACAAACCTTCCTTGCTGGTAAGCAGGAGGAGCGCAGCGTCAAATTGCCGACCCCTGCCAGGGGTCCTGCGCGATCCTCACGGTTTCCCCGGCGTTGCGACCAAAGGGAGCAAGCCCGTACGATGAACCCTTGCATGGGTACAGCGCGTCTTATATGCAGGGCACAGCCGGTTGGGGTGGGTGGGTGGGTGGGTGGGTCAGGGTTTGAAGGAAGAATCTTTCTGAGACTGGTGAATGATGACGAAGGAATCGTTGGGGCCCGGTATGGAACCTTTGACCACCAGCAGGTTGTCTTCGGGGATGATCCTGACGAGTTCAAGGCCGCGGACGGTCACGTTCCTGTTACCCATCTGGCCGGCCATTTTGAAACCCTTGGGAACGCCCTTGCTGGTGCTGTAGGTGCGGCCGATGGAGCCGGGCATCCTGTGATGCTTGGTATTGCCGTGAGAAGCGCGCTGGCCCTGGAAGTTCCAGCGTTTCATGACGCCGGCCCAGCCTTTGCCCTTGGAAACGCCGCGCACATCGACCTTGGAGACGCCTTCGAGGATCTGGACGGTAAGGGTGGCGCCGCGTTCGACGCCCGGGGCTTCGGACATGCGGATTTCCCTGACGAACCTTGCCGGCGAAACACCGGCCGCGGCGAAGTGCCCCATCATGGGCCTGTTGGAGTGTTTTTCCTTCATTTCGCCGAAGCCGAGCTGGACGGCGTTGTAGCCGTCGGTGTCCTTCGTCTTGACCTGAAGAACGCTGCAGGGGCCGGCTTCAATGATGGTAACGGGAACGGCATCGCCGGTCTCATCGTCAAAGACCTGTGTCATGCCGATTTTTCTGCCCAGTATGCCAACAGGCATTGCTTATCTCCTCGCAGGTGCCGCCGGGAAAGTAGGGTGCACAGAACGGAAGAGGGGATTATAAGGCCGGGATGCACCCTGTCAAGACAATGTCCAAGCTGGGGCGACCGTGTATAATGACGGCGGCGGCAAGGCGCCGCCAGAGGGGTGAACGTGAAGCACCTGGCAAGACTGCTGAGGATACGGACGCTGCACGCGTGGAGAAGGACCGGGACGGCGCTGTCGCGGGAGCGTTTCAAGGTGGCGGTGATAACGGTCATCGGGACGCTGATCTGGCTGGGAGTGATGGTGGGGCTGAAGGCCGGGCTGCGATCGCTGAACGCCTATCCGGCGTTCAAGGAACTGGTGGTATCGTACCTGGTGGGGATGTTCTTCTTCGTGGTGATGATGATGCTGTTCTTTTCGAGCACGATAGTGTCGTACGGGGCACTTTTCAGCGGGTCGGAGATACCTTTTCTGCTGACGGGGCCGACGCCCGTTGGGATGATATACGTATACCGGCTGCTGGTGGCGTTCCTGTTCAGCGCGTGGGCCGTTGCGATAATGGGGCTGCCGGTGGTGGCGGCGTACGGTGCGGACCTGAAGCTGGGCACATGGTATTACGCCGGGACGCTGGCGGTGCTGCCGCCGTTCCTGCTGATGACGGCGGCCGCCGGAGGGGCGGCGGCGCTGCTGCTGACGAGGTTCCTGGGAAGGTACCGCAGGGCGCTGGCGGGAGTGCTGGTGACCTTGGGAGCGATAGGGGCGCTGTACGCGGCGATGAGATGGCCCGAAGCGGTGCAGCCCGGGAGCGGTTTCGGGGAAGAGTGGATGTTCCGGATACTGGGGTGGTTCACGTTTTCACGCAGCCCGTGGTACCCGAGCACGTGGGCAACCAAGGCGATGGAGGCGGCGGCGACGGGCGACTGGGGGACGTACGCCCTTTACACGTACACGCTTTACACCGGGGCGCTGGCGGCGGTTGCGGGCGGACGCGTGCTTGCGGAGCTGTTCTACAGGAGGGCGTACGAGGAAGCGCTCACGGCGTCGGTGCGCGCCCGGGCGCGCATGAACCGGGTACTGTGGTGGATACTGCGCATATTCGCGTGGGGAGACCGGAGGCGGACGGCGTACTTCTACAAGGACACGGTGACGTTCTTCCGCGATCCCCTGCAGTGGGGACAGGGGGCGATATTCTTCGGGCTGATACTGGTGTACTTTCTGGGACTGAAGAGGTTCGGGCGGATGGAGGTGTTCCAGGACTGGAGGATAGTGACGGTATCGCTGTCGTTCATGTCGGTGGCGCTGACGATGGCGACGTTCACGACGCGTTTCGCGTTCCCGCTGGTTTCGATGGAAATGCGCGTGCCGTGGGGGATCATGGGCGGCACCGGGCGGGAAGAAATGGTGCGGGCGAAATTCGCATGGACGGCGTGGGGGAGTTCGATGATAAGCGTCGGGCTCCTGCTGGTGGGGGCAATGAACATGGGGGTGGGGGCGCATGCCGGGGCGGTGATGTTGTCGGCGGCGCTGGGGGTAGCGCTGACGCTGTCGGCGATTTCGGTGGGGATGGGGACGATGTTCCCGGAGCCATCGAAAAGGTCGCCGAGCGAGATGGTGTCGTCATTCGGCGGGACGCTGACGCTGGTGGCGTCGATACTGACGGTGGCGTTCTACGCTGCGATACTGGTACCGGCGCTCAAGGTATGGATGCCGCTGTCGCTGGCGAGGAAAACCGGGACGGCGGCGGCCGCGGGCGGACCGTCATGGGCAACGGCTGCGGTACAGGGAGGGCTGATCCTGGGCATAGCCTTGATTCTGACGACAACGGTCATGCTGCTGGCACGCAGGGCGGCGAGGCGGCTGGAATGGTGATAGGCGGGATAGATGAAGCCGGGTACGGCCCGAAGCTCGGGCCCATGGTGATGGCGTGGTTCGGCGCCAGGACGGAAGAGACGCCGGAAGCCGCCGAGACGGTGCGGGAAGCCCTGGGCAGGCTGCCGGTGAACGTGGTGGATTCGAAAAGACTGTTTTCGCCGAAGAAGGGGCTGCGCGCGCTCGAAAAAACGGCTTTGCCGCTGATAGGAGCCTGCGGTAAGACGCCGGCGAACGTGGGGGAGCTGGTGCAAGCGCTTACAGCCGGGTTTCCGGACGACGTCCGGGGGGTGCCGTGGTTCGGCGGGATATGGGACAGGGACGTGCCGTTCGAGTGCGAAAGGGCGGAGATGGAAGAAACGGCGGGAGAATGCCGGGCGGTGCTGGACGCGGCGGGGATAACCGCCCTTATACCGGCGGCAGCCGTAATGAGCGCCCGGTGGCTGAACAACTTGTGGCGGAAGGAGCCGAACAAGGGCCGCGCATCGCTGGCGGCGTTCAGATGGCTGTCGCAGAGGATGCTGGAGGAACAGGGGGACGGCGGCGGCATGGCGGCGGTGGACCAGCAAGGTGGAAGGACGAATTACATGCCCTGGCTGTGCGAGTGTTTTCCGGACGAACTGCCCCGCAGAATCAGGAGCGAAGGGAATCCCACGTACGAACTGCCGCGTAGAAAACTGCGGATAACAGTGCTGCCCAAGGCGGAGGAGCACTGTCGCGAGGTGGCGGCGGCAAGCATAGTGGCGAAGTACCTGCGGGAAGTGCTGATGCGGGGATTTTACGAGTACTGGAGAGAGCGGGGTGTGGAACCGGCGGACGGGTACGGCGGGTCGCACGGCGGATTCATGCAAAGGGCGGCGGCGAAGCTGGCGGAGGAAGGGCTGGGCACGGAGGACGTCTGCCGGGAAAGGTGATTCCCGCCGGCGGCCCGACGAGCGAACGGGAAAGGAGGCGACATGAAAGCGAAAGGGATCCTGGCGCTGGGAGCCGTCACGGTCATGCTGGCATCCGGCTGCGGCAGCAGGGGCCTGGGGATAGGGTTCATAGTGGGCGAGCCGGACGGGCTGGCGATAAAGGGATGGACGGACAGGACGGCGGCGGTAAACACGGCGTTCGCCTGGCCCAAAGACGCGTTCTACTGCCACGCGGACTACGTGTATCACAACTTCAACGCCGTGGACGTGCGCAGCGGCGACATCGGCCTGTACATGGGACTGGGGGGACGCGCGGCTTTCGTGGACGACCCCGGCGACGACGCGTTCGGCGTACGCGTCCCGCTGGGCCTGACGTACACGGTCGAAGACGGGTGGCTGGATATCTTCGTGGAAATAGTACCGTCACTTACGATTTCCCCGGAATCGGACGTCGAAGTGGACGCCGCCGTGGGGATGCATATATTCATCAAGTGAAGGACCGCGAGGGGGGCGGGCGGAGCGAAGGGCGGGATGGTGCCGGAGGAGGGAGTCGAACCCTCATGAGGTTGCCCTCACTGGATTTTGAGTCCAGCGCGTCTGCCTGTTCCACCACTCCGGCACTGCTTGGGATTATACCCGGGCGAACCGAGTAAACAAGGACGTCAATCGCGCCGGCGGCGAGTCTCTTCCGGCGGCGGGTCCCCGCGCTGCGGAGCAGTGGAAGGAGGCCGCGGCGTGACACCCGTCTCCGCCCCGGAAGTCTCCGTCTCCGCAGGGGGCTTCCCCGCGGCGGTGCGGCGGTACTTGAGCGCGATATCGCTGCGGAAATCCGGCAGCGTGAAAGAGATTCCGGATCCGGCGGAAGCGGAAACGGCCGCGGCGCCAAGAACTTTGCCGGCACAGGTATCCCAGAATTCGATTTCGAAGTCGCCGTTCATGACCGCCGGCAGGCGCACTTCGACGCCGGTGCGCAGGCGGCGCTTGTCCGCGGCCGGGAGGTATGTCATTTCCGCAGGGTCGTATATCCAGCCGTAGCCGGAAGCATCGTCGCCGTAGAACATGGCTTCCAGGCCGCCGGGGACGGAAAAGAAGTACGAGGCGGGGGAGGCCGCTTTCCGGCGGTCTTCGCCGCGCGCAAAGGCTTCCAGGGCGGTGAAATGGAAGTAGAGATCGCGGCGTTCAATGAAGTCGAACCACCAGAGGAGCGGCGTGCCGGCGGCGGGCGTCATCCAGAAGGCCCAGAGCCCGGAATGCAGGTCGGCTTCAAGACCGAGTTCGTCGGTGCCGTTCCATGCGCCGCCGTATTCGGTGACCATGAACGGCTTGCCGTACCTGACGAGGTTTTCGGCGGAAACGCGTGCCGTGTGCGGGAACGGGGACACTCCGTTTCGATAAGCATCCACAACGACATAGTCGATACAGGCGTCGCCGGCGACGTTGGGATTGATGACATGGAAATCGCCGGAAAAGTGCGTGGTAAGGAGGTGGCCGTGGATGTCCGTCTTGCGGATGTAATCGGCCATGGAGCGGTGCCAGTCTAGGATGTAGGGCATCCTGTAGGTGCCGTGACGCGAACCGGTGAGGTCGAGTTCGGAAATGAGTTCCAGGCCCATGATGTTGGAATAAGCCCCCCAGCGCGCAAGGATGTAGCGCATCTTGCGCCTGTACAGCTCCATGGCGCGTGCATCGGTGAAGAAATGATCCGGGGTGTGGAGAAAACCGCCGTTCCCGGCGTTGAAGGGGCTGTATTGCCATTCCTGGTCGCAATACGAGGAATACTTGCCGTGGTTGTCGATAACGAGATGGACGTAGAGACCGTTGGAAGCCGCTTCGTCGAGGACGCGGTCGAGCATCCAGGCGTGCTCGAGGTTGTACCAGCCGAGGCCGTGATAACCTTTCCAGTTGCGGTTCCATTCGATGCCCAGCCACCAGGAAGCCATCCAGACTTCAGCGAGGTTTTCACCGGCGTCTCTCATGCGCCCGAAATAGTGTTCATAAGCGGAAAGCCCCCTGTCCGGCAGCGGGTCCCAGCCGAGGACGCGCGTGCATCGGGAATCGGTAGGGCTGCGCAGGTTGTGGCCTATGGGGTAGAAGAATTCGCCGGAGACGGTTTCGAAGCTGCGCTTGTCGGAGGCCACGCGGACGGGCGTGAATCCCCACTTTTTGTCGGGGACGTCCACGCCGTAAGGGCTGCTCCTGACGGTATCGTCGCCGGAACGCGCGACGAAGACGAGGCCGTAGCGGCCCGGGGCCATGGGGGAAAAGCGCAGGCGGAAACGGCCGGGGCCGCTGGGGACAAAGGTGTCGAGCCCTTCGGGTCCCCTGTTCCGGAGATAGGGCTGGTCGTAGTAGCAGGGCTGAAGGAGCGCGGCGCCGTCGGGGGCGGTGATTTCGCAGGAAACATCTATTTCTTCCGGGTCAAAGGGATTGAAGAAGTCGCGTGAAAGGCGGACGTCCGCTTCGAACGGCTTGTAGACGGCGGGTGGACGGCGGTCGAGCGCGACGGATACGAATTCAAGGCGTTCAGGCGGCAGCCTGCGGATACGGAGGCCGTCGAGAAGTATGCTGCCGGAAGCACGGGACTTGCACTGGAAGCGGATGCCGATCCTGGAGATATCCCTGGCAAACCACCGTTGAAGCGGGGCCCCGTGGTTCACGGGATGCAGGTCGGCGTAGATGTCAAAGGCCGCCACGTTCCATGACCGGGGGGCTTTCTTGACGAGCGGAACGGGCGCGCTCTGCCACCAGAGGCCGTCTTTCTCCTGGACGTAGAGCACGCATTCGACGAGAGGCCAGTCTTCGGGCACGTAGACGCCGAAGGAAACCTGTTCGACCTTGCCGATACCGCCCATTTTTTCGACATCCACGGACCCCGGGAAGGAAGCCGGTATGGACAGCGCGCTGTTGCCGGAAAAAGAGTCGGAGGTCACGGTGGCGAGGGAGCCGCCTTTAAGGTAATAGCCTTCGGTGCCTTTTTCGAAGTCGCGGGCCATGATCCAGCGGAAGGGATCGGGTTCCGGGGAATCTTCGGCGGCGGAAGAAACCAGGCAGCCGAAAGCGACGACGGCGGCAAGACAGGTTGTCGAACCGTAGAGTTTCATATTGTTTATAATACCGCCCAAAGCCCTGAGGTGTCACGCGCAGAAAGCTGGAATACGCCGGAAAAGACTGTATACTGGCCGCATGGGCTCACGGGGCCGCCGATGAAGAAAACCGCAGCATGCATGCTGGTCCTGCTCGGGCTGGTCTCCTGCAGCACCCTGCCGCGGGAAGGAGCACGCTGGCAGGACGAAGTGCGTTCGGAGATCATATCGACGGACACCGGCGGCGTATTCGCGTACGAGACGCCGGAGATCCGGGACAGCCGGCCGGAAAGGTACACCTACACTCATTCGGTGACCGGCCAGGGGCCGTGGTTCAGGGCGTGGTGGGACGTAAGGCTGCTGGCGGAAGACACCGACAACGTGGACCTGTCGGACGCCGTCGACGACCACGAAACCACCATCCTGTGGCGCGCCCGGCTCGACCTCGACGGAGGGGCGGTGGTGCGGCCGTGGGACGTGCACCTGGAACTGCAGGATTCAAGGGATATTTCGAACACGCTGGACTACGCCAAGAACGCCCTGGACGTCAGAAGGCTGTACCTGTTCCTGGGGAGCGCGTACACGCTGTACGGGATAAAGCTGGGGAGGTTCGCTCCAACCATCGGTTCCGGGAGAATATGGGGAAGCAACGAGGACGATAACGTCGCAGGAACATTCGACGGAGTCCTGCTGACGCTGGCGGACGCTTTCCATTACAGGGAACCGCGGTACTGCACGTGGCGGATAGACACGTGGTACGTAAAACCGGTAGTCCCGGAACCGGTGTCGCCGGACACCGACCATGCCCCTTACGACATCTACGGGGCGAACATCGAGCACAGGGTGTTCTGGCCCATAACGCTGTCGGCGGGATTCGTGGGGCGGGAATGGAAACACGACGAAGCCGGGGAAACCGGCACCGGGCCGTCGGCGTCTTTCGACGTAACCGGGCGTGCCTTCGGATACGGGCTCGAGCGCGGGTTCGACTTCGACGCCGAGGCGTCGCTCCAATTGGGAAGGCAGGGCGGCGACAACCTGTCGGCATGGTTCCTGTACGGGCAGGTGGGGCATACCTTCCCTACTCCGTGGCGCCCGCGGATCGGAGCCAGGCTGACGTGGGGATCCGGAGACGAGAATCCGACCGACGGCAGGATACACACGTACAGGGCCGGCAGCAGCGCCGTCAGATCGAAAGAAATGGGGTTCACGGGGCTCCTGGGCTGGTCGAACTGCGTAACGTACCAGGTGGAGCTTTCGATGCAGCCGGTGGAACGGCTGTCCGTGAACACCGCGGCGCGTTTCGGGTTCCTGGACAGCGAGATACAGCCCTGGTACGACCGTACCGGATCGATAGTGCTGCAGGATCCGACGGGCGCCGCAGGCGGCGACATCGGCTACGAGCTGGACCTGTGGGTGGAATACGCTCCGAAGGATTTCTGGCGGGTACGGGTGGGGTGCGGCAAGTTCGTGCCGGGGAAAATGCCGGAGGCCCTGGGCAACGACGATTCAGCCGAGGTATTCTTCATAGAGCTGAACGCACTGTTTTAGGAGACGGATATTGGCTGGCCGCGTGGTCATGGCGATGTCGGTGCTGGCGGTCGCGGCGTCGGCGGGGTGCGTCCGGGAATGGTCCGTGCCGCCCGTGGGGACGGCCGACGCCCTGTGCCACATCGTAACGGAGGAGGAGTCCGGCCCGATAGTCCTGGTGGTGCTCGGACGGGGCGGCGAATGCAACGACAGGCTCCTGGGCACCAGGCAGATAGCCCTGGAAACGGCGAAAAACGTGAAGGGGAGCACCGCCATATTCAGCTGGCAGACGGCGGAAGACGCTTGCGAATGGGTGCGGCGGGAGGCTTTAAAGAGGCGCCGCAGGGGCGAGACCGCCCGCCTGGGGCTGATCGGCCACAGCTGGGGCGGGGACGTCTCGAGCCGCATGGCAACACGTTTCATGCGGGAGGACACGGTAGACGAGATAACTCTATACGTAACCCTGGACGCTATCACGCAGGGGTTCGTGAAATGCGGTGCCGAAACCGCCCTGTCGATGTTGCTGCTCGAAGGCGTGCTGCCTCACCGCCTCCCGCTGATGGCGTTCCGGAACACGCCGGCCCCCGACGGCAAGAAACTGAAACGGCACATCAACTACTACCAGGTCGACAGCACGCACCTGCACGGGTACCACATCCCGACCGCGACCGAGAACCACGAGGTGTGGTTCGACCGCGGGCACGAGATAGGCCACGGCAACATGGACAACTTCATCATCCCGCTGGTCGTCGAAGACATGCGGCGCGCGCTGGGCGGAGGCGGGCAGTGAGCCGCGCGGCGAGAGGAATCCCGGCACTGGCGGCGGCGGCGATCCTCTTGTGCAGCGGCTGCAGCAGAAGGATCTGGTACGAGTGGAAAGACGAACCATACATGCAGCCGGTGTACGCGGGAGGAACCGCGGAAGCAACGCGTTATGCTTCGTCCCCGTACGCCAGCGACCGCGACATCGGCCTGCGGGTGCTGTCCGTCATGGCAAAGGAGGCGCGCGAGTCCGGCGACGAAAAGGAAGCACGACGTATCGCCAACCTGATCATGGAGCGCTACTGGGTGGAAACCAGCGAGCACGTGCGATCTACGATCGTGGCCGTGTGCATGCGGAACGCCGGCCGCGGAGACGCCGCAGCGGAAGCTTTCCTGAAAAACCGCCTTGCGGCCGGCGAAGAGGCGGTGTCCGCTGCGTACGCTCTCGCGGCGCTGAAGGCACCCGGGAGCGGCCCGGCGATACAGGAAGCCTTTTCACGAACCCGGGACTACGGCAGGAAATACGAATTTCTGGAAGCGCTCTGGCTCCTGGGCGGACCGCCGGCCCGGCAGGCCTACGACGAAGCCCTTTCCAGGATAGCGAACTGGCCCCGCAAGATCCACCACATGCCCAAGTCCGTCTACAGGAAGACGATGGAGTCCCGCCGCCGCACGCTGGGGAAAGTGGAAACTCCCTGACGCGGTCCGCCGCCGGGAGCGGTCATCCCGTTCCGGACAGATAGCCGGCGACGAGCGTGTCGTGCGAAGAAAAAGCCAGCGCAGGAATGTCGGCGGGACTGAAGAAGCGCGCATCGAGCGCGTCGCTGCCCGGCGAAGGCCGGCCCATAACAGCCGCTTCGTACCCCAGGACGATTACCGACCCGTATCTCGGCGACGGCTGGTACAGGACGTCCAGGCAGCGGAGGATTTCGCCCTGGAGGCCGCTTTCTTCGCCAAGCTCGCGCAGGGCGGCCTGTTCAGGGGTTTCGAGCAGTTCCATGAAGCCGGTCACAAGGCCCCACTTTCCGGCGGCAGGTTCCACGGCGCGCCTGACGAGCAGCAGTTCGCCGGCCGGGTTGACGGCGACCACGGCTATCACGGGCGGAGGATTATGATAGTAGTGCCGGCCGCAGGCGGCGCAGAAGGGGCGCAGCGATTCGCCGTCATCATGATCAACCAGCTTTCCGCCGCATTCCGGACAATGGAGCCAGGGATGGTAAGCCATGGTCACTCCAGTAGAGCGGAAACATAGTTCCGCACGACGGCAAGGCCCTTTTCAAGACTGGCCCTGCGGAAACGTTCATCCGGGGTATGCGTGCGTTCGGCCGCGACGACGCCCGTGGCCACGGCCGGGACACGGTATGCCATGGCGATGTTGGCTTCCGTGCTGGAAACGGCGAGGGAAAAAGGAACGCCCGCACGGAGGAGTTCGGACTCAAGCAATTTCACGACCCGCGCGGACGACCGTGTGACGCCGCCGGGCCGATCGTCGAGCACTTCGACGCCGATGGAAAGTCCGGCGGAGGCCGCCGCTTCGGAGGCGATCTTTTCGATCCTGGAGATGACGGAGGCGGCGCGTGCACCGGAAACCGACCTGACTTCGATATCCGCCGTACATTCGGCAGCGATCGAATTGACGCCCGTTCCGCCGGATATGACGCCCACGTTCACCGTCGTATGACCCGGCCGCGCAGGAATACGGCTGATCGCAGCCAGCGCCCGGGCGGCGGCGGCGATGGCGGACGGTGTGCCTGCGGCCCCCCAGGAATGGCCGCCGTCACCTTTCCAGGATACCCTGCGGCGTCTTACGTGAAGCCCCCTGTTGACAACGCTGCCCAGGCCGCCGTCAACGGCAACCATGGCGGAGGGCAGACGCATTGCATACCCGGGCAGAAGGGTTTCCAGGGCCGGATCGCGCTCTTCGCCGGCCAGTACCGCAAAGATGTGCTTTATGCCGCGGAGACCTCCGGCTCCTTCTTCGCCCACCGTGAAAGCCAGGATCATGCCCCTGCCGGCCGAAGGCATCCGCCCGGCGAGAAATTGCGCAAGGTAAAGGACGGCGGCCACGCCGGACGCGTCATCAGACACCCCCGGACCGCAAACCCAGGTGTCATCCTGGGTTATGGCGACGCTCCTGTCCGGGAATACGGTATCGAGATGTGCCGTGACAAGCAGGGGGGGCTGTCTGCCGCCGCCTTCCGCCCAGACGACGACGTTGCCGGCCGAATCGACGGCAAAGGGCATGCCACGCGCCCATTCGGAAAGCAGGCGCCTGATGAGCGGATGGCGGTTTTCTTCGGCAAAAGGAGGCGCCGGGACGGAAGCGATATCCACAATCAACCTGAGCACGCTGTCGACGCTGGCGGCACTGTCGGACATCCGGATCCCATTCATGCGGAGAAGCAGGTATGCTCTTGACACCAAGCCGAATAAGATTATGATTCAATGCATCTGTAATGCAAACGGAAAGAGGGCGCAGAGATGGGTTCTCCCCGCAATTTCACCGACGTAATAGCCGCCCTGAGCAAGAGATCGATAAAGCAGACCGTGGCACTTGCATCCGCAGCGACGTCTACGGGGCTTTCCGCGATGGTCGAAGCGCACGGAGCGGGCTTCATCGACTACCTGCTGTTCGGCCCCAGGGCCGATATCCTGAAAACCGCCGAAGAGAACAGCCTGGATATAGACGAGTCCACGATCAGGGACTGCGCGGACGGGCACGAAGCCTGCCGGGCCGCGGTGCAGGCGGTAGCGAACAACGAAGCGTGCACACTCATGAAAGGGGACGTGCACACCAAGGAGTACCTGAAAGCGGTCCTCGACAGGGACCGGGGGCTCCGGGGCCCCGGACTGATGAGCCACGTGTTCATCTGGGAGCGCCTCAGCATGAACAAGTTCGTGTTCGTCAGCGACGCCGCCTTGAACATAGCGCCGGACCTGCAGCAGAAAGTCGCCATAACGGAGAACGCCATAGAGGTCGCGCACGTTTTCGGCGTGGACGAGCCGAAAGTGGCGTTGCTGGCTTCGGTGGAAACCGTAAATCCCAAGATGCCGGCAACGCTGGAAGCGGCCATCATCACGCAGATGGCCCGCCGGAAGCAGATCCACGGCAAGGCCGTAATCGACGGCCCCCTCGCACTCGACAACGCGATAAGCCCGGAAGCGGCCCGGGTGAAGGGCATAGACAGCCCCGTGGCCGGATACGCCGACATCCTGATAACGCCGGATATCGAAGCGGGGAACATGCTGGCGAAGGCATACCCGTTCCTGGTGCCCGGCGCCGAAATGGCCGGTGTGGTCGTAGGAGCCAAGAAACCGGTCATCATCACGAGCCGGGCGGATTCGATGAAAAGCAAGCTCTATTCCATAGCCGCGGCGGCATACCTGTCAACAGGAGTGGAATGTGCATAATATGACAAAGACTGCCCTGCCGAAGGCAACAGGCGGCAGGCCGTTTGAAATGGGGACGACGCTCCCCGTGGATGGCTGGAATCAAAGGAGGGAAGCGATCATGCGCACCCTGACGGGTTTCTTTATCGCGATTACGGCAGTGCTGTTTCTGGCGGGTTGCCCCAAGGGAGACGGCGGGACCGGCGGAGGCACGGCGACAGGAGGCGGCAAGGCGTTCAACGCCGCCATGAACGCCTGCACGCGCCTCGGCATAGTAGTGCGGTCAAGCCGTGAAGGGCAGATCATCAACGGCGTGCTGCCGGAGTCCACTGAAGAAGGCGAAGTGATCGTGAACATGACGTTCCGGGGCAACAAGGTGGATATCGAGTTCTACAACGCGCCGGAGTCCAGGGGCTGGCAGGCGTCATGGAAAAACAAGATCGTCAGGGCAA
The DNA here is from genome assembly GCA_016930595.1 of Planctomycetota bacterium. Classification (GTDB taxonomy): domain Bacteria; phylum Planctomycetota; class SZUA-567; order JAFGGJ01; family JAFGGJ01; genus JAFGGJ01. Next base: position 17,388 of record JAFGGJ010000028.1, on the reverse strand, counting down.
TTGAACAGGCGGGCTCCAAGTAGGCCGTTTTCCTCCCGGCGAAGCCCGCAGAGCGGCCGGACGCCGATTGCCTTTTCCGGATATACCGACGCTTTCACGTCCGGGGCGGGAAACATGTTTCGACCGGGTTCCACCATGACGGGTACTGTCAGGCTGCTTGCTGTAATGGCGCTGCCGGCGCTGGCGGGCTGCGCGGGGATAACCGCCGGACCGCCGCCGGCGCACAGGCTGAACGTCTTTCCGCTGTTCTACTCCGAAAAAGGCGAACATTCGGCCACTTCCGTGGTTTTCCCCCTGATGTACGCGAACAAGCGGGACGAAACGGGCGTCTACACGGCGGTGTTTCCTTTCTTCCGGTACAGAAGGCAGGAGAAAGCCACCGACTGGCAGCTGCTGGGCGGCCTGGCTGGATACTACCACGCGCCGGAAGAAGGCATACGCAGGCTGGACCTGCCCCTCCTGGGCTGGGAAAAACGCCCTTACGAGCACGCCTTCTATTGTTTTCCGCTGGTCAGCATGCGTTCCCACAGGAACGACCCGGAATCGCCCGACTTCGGGCATTTTTCGCTGCTGGGCCCGATGTACACGCATTACAGGAGCGAAGACTACCGTTCGGTGAACATGCTCCTGGGGGCGTTCAGCACCTACATGGGAACAGACAAGGGGGTGAAAAGGTACGGCCTCCGGCTCTTCCCGTTGTTTTCATACAGCAAGAAATGGGAACCGTCGGGCGTAACGGAAGGGGATTTCCTGTTCGAGCGCAAGACCAACATTGCGGGTCCGTTTCTGACCATACACGAAGACAATTACGGACCCGGGTACCGCCGGGTAGATTTCCTGTGGCCTATAGTACGTTTTACCCGCGGCTACCCGCGGTCGCCCAACGAAAGGGAGATAACGTTCTTCATACTGCCGCTTGCGGGATGGAGCAAGCACTGGACCTACGACGAGATCACCGGCGAGCTGACGCACTACACGAACGATTTCTACCTGGTGGACCCGCTGTTTCATTACCACAAGGATACGACAAAGGGGGTAAGCATAAGGATAATAGGGGGATTGCTCTACGCCTACAAGAGCCCGTCGGGCGACAGGGATTTCAGGATCCTGATAAACATCATCCGAGTGGCGAAGGAAGGCGACAAGCGGATAGTCAACTTCTGGCCGATTTTCGGCACGGAATGGGACCCGGTGCTCAACACGCGCAAGACGATCGTCCTCGGCGGCATGTTCTACTACAGACGCGATCCCGACGGAAGCGTGACAAAACGGATCCTGTGGGTAATTCCGCTGGGGAGGCGTTCCGCACAGGAAGTCTCGCCATAACTCATTGACAGCAAAGGGACTCCCGGGCTTGAGACAAAACAGGTTTTCTCCAATTTGACATTCCTGCACATTGTGATATGCTGCTTACGAGGGGACGCTGAAAGTGGTTATGTCAAACAAGGGAATACTGGGCAGGGCGTCATACCGCGTGGAAGGGGATCGCCTTGTAATCAGGGGCCGGCTGGACTGGCCGCTCGATCTCACGTTCGACCTGTGTCTCCGGGATCTCATGGAAAATTCCACTGCGATGGCTCTTGTCATGGACCTGAGCGGCGTATCGCGTATCACGTCTCCATACATAGGAGTGATAGCTGCCGCGGCGGAAGAACTCGCCGCCGGCGGCAGAACGCTGAAAATCCTTGCGGACGAACCCATAGCCAGGACGCTGGCCAGCGCCGGGATCCCGGAACTCGCCGATATCGAACCGGACAATTAGTCAAAACCGACGACCCCGCCCTGCTCGGAGACCGTACCCTGCCGGACACGAAGGCGGGGTACCGCGTTCGGGACGCCGGGAGATCTACCTGCCCTTCGCCTGTTTCAGCATGGGCAGCAGCGTGTCGTGGACGGTACGCGCCATCAGGACGTGGCCGGACGCGACCGGGTGGGCCGTATCATTGGGGTAATAGAGTCCGATCATATCGTTTTCGGGCAGGGCCTTGAATGCCCCGTAGACGTCTATGGTCGGAAGCCTGCGCTCCGAAGCCGCCTGCTGTGCCTGCGCCACCCACTTGTCCAGGTAATCCCTCTTGCCGGTGGCGGCGTACGGGCTGGGCAGCATAACGGCGATATCGGCCCGGTCGTAACGCAGGAGCATGTCGAGAAGGCGATTCATGTTATCCCTGTAGTTGGGCAGCCGGGCCGGGTCCGCGTCGGCTTCGAAAACGTCGTTATAGAGGAATTCCAGGACTATGAGATCCGGCTCCTGTTCCACGACGAAGTTCTGAACATTGCAGGCGGCCTGCCAGCTCGATTTGCCAGGGAGGCCGAAATTGACGACCGTGACGTTGTCGCGGCCGAGACTCCTGCGGAGCATGCTTTCGAGAAGAACGGGATAGGCTTCGGTCGCGCGGCTGGTCTTGAGACCGTACGTGATACTCGTACCGAGGCAGAGTATCTTCAGCGGCTTGCGCGAGGCGATCTTGCCGGCGGAACGCGCCAGCGCCACCCTGGAAGGCAGAGGGGTTGCCGGGGGCCGCAGTCCTTTCACAACCCGGATATCGTCAATATCATAGACGGAGGCGGGCCTCGGCTTGTTGTCGTTCTGAATGGTGGGCTGGACGGTGAAGTCGATGTTCTGCACTTCCGCCAGGTGCTGTTCGATGGGACCGCGGTAGTTTCTCTGCGTGAATTCGCACCAGGGTATCGTCACTTCCGTCCACTTGGCGCTAACGGGGAACCCGGCATAGCAGCGGAACCACGAATCGCTGTATATGAGGGCAACGACGCCCCATGTGCTGCCGGTGTCGCTTTTCACCCAGAACCTGAGACCGTCGTGACCGGGCCAGCGGTCGGCGTTGCGGACGCGAATGAAGCAGTGCGGCTCTTCGACCGACGTCGCCGGCAGCGACAGCCGTTTCGCACCGTCGCCTTCCATGCCGGCCGTATCGGACACCTTGATGTTCTTGCTGCCGCCGATCGAGACCGCCCTGTCGCACGAACAGACCTGTTCACACTCTTCGCCTCCGCCGGCCACGGCGCAGACGAGCATCACGGCGCAGAGTAATGCGGATAACTGTATGAAATGTTTCATCCGGCAGATCCTTTCCCGTCACGCTCATACCGACGCTGCAGCGAATGCCGCTCAGGAACCAGGCATGGCCGCCGCGCGGTTCCGAGAGGAAGGAAACGGCCGCGGACAACGTGCCGCGGGGACATCATCGCCTTCTCTCCCGAGCAGAACGGAATTCTAGCGCGGCACGCCGCAGATTCAACAATGAACCGGCGCGGGCGGGGAAAGCCTCACGTCTCCATGCTACTTGCCGCCGCGGCGCCTGCCGCCGGACGACCTTGCGGGAGTATGCACGCCTGCGCCGTTCTTTACTTCCCGGCCATGTTTCTTTGCGGGCGCGCCGTTCTTGTCGGCGGACCCCGGGTCAGCGTGCCCCGGGGCCAGCGCCTGGGCTTCGCGCTGGCGCAGCTTGATGAGCATCTTCTTCAGGCCCGGCACGTCGCTCTGGCGCGGGCTTGACGGAGGTTCGACCTGGACACCGGAGAAATAGGCCCAGAGACGCCTGAGGGCCTGGTGCTCGATCTGCCTGACGCGCTCGCGCGTAAGGCCGAGCCTGAGGCCGATTCCCTCAAGTGTAACGTCGCCGGCCTTGTTGTAGAACCCATACCTGAGCCGTATTATGACCTCTTCCCTCGCCGAAAGCACCTGTGAAAGCGCCTTCTCCAGCCTGGCCTTCGAGATATCGATGGTCTCTTCCGGCGGATCAGCGGGCCTGTCCAGCAGCAGGTCCTGGATCTGCTCGATGCTCATGCCTTCCATGTCCACGTCGGAAATACTCGTTTGGGTACCCATTGCCTGGAGTATGGTGGTTATCTTGTCCACGGGTACGTTGACGCGTTCAGCGACTTCTTCGGGGGTGGGCGACCTGCCCATGGACTGCGTCATTTCGCTGACCGCCTTGCGCCACTGTCCCACCTGCTCAACCATGTAGGCGGGGACGCGCACGTTCCGCACCTTGTTGACGAGCGCCCTGCGGATGGCCTGCTTAATCCACCACGAGGCATAGGTGCTGAACTTGCAGCCCTTGTGCGGATCGAACCTCTCGACGGCCCGCAGCAGGCCGATGTTTCCTTCCTCGATAAGGTCCATGAAGGAGAGACCTCGATCCAGGTAGCTCTTGGCGATAGAGACCACCAGCCTGAGGTTGGCCTTGATGAACTCGCGGCGCGCGTCCTCGTCGCCGGCCTGGACCAGTTTGCCGAGTTCATGTTCCTGCTCGGCCTTAAGCAGCGGATACCTGCTTATTTCGTGCAGGTACTGCTCTATGTCGTTGCCTTCGCCTATGACGCGTCCTTTCCCGCTCTATATTACTTATACAGTCAGGAACCGCCCCTGGTATTATACGGGATGGAATCGTGCCGCATCGTGTTTTCAATCAGGCCGGCATACCGCCTCCGGAACTCCCACGCAACGTGCTTCGGCACGCGCTCCCTCGTAAAGATGCCTCCGCCGGCCACGGTCATTCCGCCGTGGTGCCCTCCCGCACCGAAGTCCGCGAACGTACCCACGAGCACGCCCGCGACAAAGTCCCTGCTTTCGGCGGCGTCGAGGGCGGCGAAGGCCTCGCCGGACGATTCATCCTCCAGGGAGTCCATCACTACGACGGGACTGCCGGCGGCGGCATGCGCTTCGTCCAGCACCCGGCCCAATTCGCCTTCCGGCCGCCCGGCAATATCGACGGCTGCCATGTCGAAGCACCCCGCCTGCGGAATTTCCGCCCCGCCGCCCGCCAGCAGGACGGGCCGGTATGGATCCCTGTCCCTGAGGTGCAGGCAAACATCCGACAGGCATTTCATGGACAAGGCTCCGCCGTCGGCGAACGCGTTTTCCAGCGACCACATCACGACCGAGGGATGGCGGCCGATGGCCGCCACGATCTCGCCGGCCGCCGCTTTCCACCTGCGGCACAACGCGTCGGCGCCATGCACGCGGGAGGACGCCGCGTCCTGTGGGAAACCGTCATGCGGAAGATCCACGATAATCATCATCCCCAGGTTATCGCATATTTCCGCCAGCTCCCACGAAACAGGGGCCCCGGCGGTGCGAAAGACGTTTATCCCGGTCATCTGCATAAGCCCGACGTCTCTTCTGAAAGCCGCCTGCGACAGACCGCTCCCTACCGCGGCAACATCGTCATGGCGGCTAGTGCCCCGCAGGTAAACGGGAGCGCCGTTCACCGTCAGAGCCCCGCCATCGACTCCGATCTCCCGCAGCCCCACGGAATCCCTGTATTCATCCAGTAATTCGCCGTCACGCGCATAAAGCCTTATCGTGACCGGATAGAGATGCGGGGCGGAAGGATGCCACAGCCTTGGCGAATCGAACTCGACTTCCCCTTCCGCTCCTTCGAACGTCCTGCCGTCGACCTCGAACACGGTTTTCCAGCCGCCGCAGGTCTCCGCCGAATAATGCAGAACCGCCCGGCGCCCCTGCAGCTCGGTGTGGTAATCGAAATCCGTTATACGTTCCTCCGGCACCATTAGCAGGCGCACGGTTCCGGCGAGCCCGCCGAAAGGAAACCCTCTGCGCACGGCAGGCACGCCCTGTCCATCGCCGCGGCGGGCGGGACTCATTCTCCTGTCGGCCGGATATATCCCTTCGCCCATCATGTCGCAGCATATGGCCAGGGTGTTGGCGGCGCTCCGGTGGCACAGGCCGGTCACGTCCAGTTCGAAAGGCCGCCCCCCTCCCACGTGCCGCCCGGCTTCGGAACCATTCACGTACACCCGGGCGTCCCGGTTGGCGCCTTCAACCCTTAGAACCGCCCTCTGCCCGCGCGACGCTGCCGGGAGGAAGAAATCGCGCGAGTACCAGACCCGGCCCATGTAAGCGTGGAGTTCGGGGACCTGGCAGTTCCACGCCGCCGGAACAGCCAGCAGGCCGGTATAACCTTTCCCCTGGACAAGGTCGGCAATTCCAGCGTCTCCCCAGCGGGCCTTCCAGACGCCGCCCAGATCGATCACGGTCCTGCCTATCCCGTCCGTGGGTTTCAGCATTCACTTCTTCCCTAAAGTGCCCCGGTACAATCCGGCTGGATGATGCACGCCCTCATAGCGGACGCGCAATACTACCTCCCTCCAGAACGCCCTGCAACTGCATCTGCGGCACCCGCTCCCATGTAAAACAGACGTATCCCAAGCAGTATTGCCACAAACAAAATCCAGAATGCCGCCTCGGTACCCTGCCGCCGCCCGCCGGCAAGGCCCGTGCTGCAGCCCCCGCCTCCCCCTGGATCCCCGTCCGGCGGGTCTTCCGGACCCACTCCGGTCCCCTTGAAAGCGGCGCTGACGCTCCACAGCGGCCCGCCCGACGCCGTCCATTCGTACGCGCCGCAATCGGGACTGGAGTCCCTGGCAACACCGTCGAAATCGCTGGACGTCGCCCATGCGGCATTGCCCATGTCTATGAGCGGCGACCCCGACTGCGGGTAGAAGTTGTTCGCCGCGGCGTTTTCAAAAAGCGGGTTGGCGTCCGAATTGTTCAGATCCGTGCCGGCGTACCCGCCGGCTATCAGCCACGTGCGGAATTCCGCAGCCGTGTACTGGTCCACGGTCTGGTTGATGAATACCGGCTTGGCCTTGCCCGAAGAATACCACAGGTTGGCGTGGAACTGCGTGCCGGTGCCGGGCGGCTGGTTATAGGGGTTGAGCGCCAGGGCCCAGCTCGAAGTGCTCCGCACACAGTTATTGGCCAGAACCACGCCGGTGCAGTCGTTCATGTAGCTCAGCTCCACCGCCGCCCTGCCCACGCTCGTATCGTCCTGGCAGTCGTATATGGTGTTGTTGATGAGCCGCACCTGGCCGACCGGGTTTACGTCTTTTCTTACGCCGATGCCGGCCCCCGCGGTATCAAAAATCACGTTGTTCCGCACGATGACCTGCCCGTATATCTGGACGCCCATGTCGTCGGTGTCGAAAATGGCGTTTCCTTCCACGACGTTCAGATCGGCCTCCGAAGTACGCGAAGGATGGCCGTGCACAAAGACGGCAGGATACTTCAGGTCATACAACACGTTGTCGCGAATGGTGTTTGCGTAAGTCATGTATTTCAATTCCACGCCGTCGCCCTGTGTCGTGCCCCTGGTCCCGTGGATAAGGCAGCCCACGATAAGGCAGTTATTCACCTGGTGATTCGCCTGGTCGTTGGAATTGCCCACGTAGAAACATTCGCCGGTCCCTCCCGGGCGGGCGACTTCGCAGCCCGTGAAAGTGATGTGGTGGGTATCGAGCTTCAGCCCCACCCCCGTGGACGCGGTGTCGTGAATGTAGCAGTCTTCGAACGTGATGTAAGAGGCCGCATTAATCTTTATGCCGGACGAGCCGCCGGAAAACTCCAGCCCCTCGAAACGGTAATGCTTCATGCCGGCGTAGATATCTACGGCATTCTGCCCCGCCGTGGTGCAGTGGATGTGCGGCTTCGAGGAAGCTGCCGGCGCCGCCTTTATCGTGATGGTCCCGGCGGCGGACGACGGGATCTGGGTATAGCCCGTTCCGAACCGCCAGGCGTCGTTCCAGTTATAGGTACCTTCGTTCATATTCAGCGTGTCGCCGGGCTGGAGCGCCGCCACCTTATCCTGGATGTCGTCGCCTGGAGAAGCGTAGTATTCGGCGGCACCCGCCAGACCGCCCGCCGCAAGGAACACCAGAAAGCCCGCGATTCGCCGCATACCGCCTCCAGATCCGCCCACGGTCCGAAACGCCAAGACCCCACCGCTTCAATAGTGCATCAAAACGGCTGTGCGCGGACAGAATTATGGGCAGGTACGCTGGAAAAAACAATAATAACCGAAGGCGCAGAAAACGCCGCCCGGCCCCCTACTCCACAGGTGTCTCGGCGCCAGGCGGAATTTCATCGCCGGGGCCGGCCGTCTCTCCGCCGCCGTCCTCGTCCGTAGGCCCAACCCCTGAAGCGCCGTCGACGCCGGAAGGGGGAGGCGTGCCGCCTTCCGTGGTCTCTTCCGCAAGAATACCGGCGGCTATGTGCCGGGCTTTTCCGGCATTGCCGTCGAGAAACGCCGCCAGCATTTCGTTTCCACGGGAAATTATGCCCATCGAATCGGCGAACGGGGCCGATTCCGCCCGCTGCCACACGGCCCGGGCGGCTTTGAGCACGTCCGGATCGGAACGGCCGAAGCCGGAAAGAACGCATTTCGCCGCCAGGGCCAGGAATTCCGTGTCGAGCACCGGGGCGCCGGAATGTTCGGCCCAGCGGGAAGCGTCTTCCAACCGGGCACCGGCCGCCTTGTCGGCGTCGGGGAGTGCGTTCATGATGCGGCTGATCTCGTACCTGTCGGCTATGCCCAGGGCCTTCGATACCAGAGGATGCGCCGGCAGCTTGTCGAGGCCTTTCCACACGAGTTCCTTTTTGACGCCTTTTCTGAAACCGACAGCAGCAGCGGCGGCACATGCGACAAGCACGAGCAGGACGACCGCCATCCACTTCATGAACTTGCCCGCGAAGCGCCCCGCCGGGGAAACCTTCCTGGTGGTCTGCCTGGCGGCGGGACGGTCCTGCTGGGGCGTCCACAGGTTCCTGGCCTTGCTGCCGGCGAAGTCGGAAGCGGCTTCGAGCATGGCTTCACCCAGGCGTTTCAGGAGCTTGGGCGAGGGGGCCACGTCCGTGGACTTGCCGATCTTCTGCATCGTGGACAGGAGGGATTTCAGCTTGTCGAAATCCTCCTTACAGAGCCTGCAGCCGACAAGGTGTGCCTCCAATTCACGCTGGCGGACACCGACAAGGTTTCCCCTGGCAAGGTCGTAGAGCTGAATGAGGTCAACACGGCCGCAACCCAAAACATACCTCCTCCCCGTTATTTTAGCGCCTGACGGCCACAGTCAAACGGCGCGACAGTCTTAATAACGCGCCCTTGTGCCCGCCGCACAACCCGTTAGACTCGTTCCTGCAGGCAAACCGATGAAAGGAACATGCCATGGCAGCCCGCATTCCCGTCATCCTGGATACCGATATCGGCAGCGACATAGACGACGCCGTGGCGCTCGCCTATCTCCTGAAAGAGCCTGCATGCGACCTCGTCGGAGTCACCACGGTATCCGGCAACGTCGAACAGCGCTCCCGGCTGGTCGGCTACATTGCGGACGCGGCGGGGCGGTCCGACATACCCATTCGATCCGGCCTGTCGGAAGTCCTGCTCTTCGGTCCCGGGCAGGCCGAAGTCCAGCAGTACGAAGCCCTGGAGGGAGTGGCGCACAGGAAGGACTTCCCCACCGACGCCGTGGAATGGCTGCGGCGGACCATCCGGGAACGTCCCGGCGAGATAGTCCTGCTCACGATAGGCCCGCTGACCAACGCCGGGGCGCTTTTTGCGTGCGACCCGGAAATCCCGTCGATGCTGAAGGCGCTGGTGATGATGTGCGGCGTCTTTACCGCCGGCAACGGGCAGGGGCCGGGTGCGCGGGAATGGAACGCCATCGTCGACCCGGTTGCGACGGCGATGGTCTACAGGGCCCGTCCGCCCGCGTGCACGTCCGTCGGACTGGAAGTCACGACGAAGTGCATGATGGACGCCGACGACGTGCGCAGACAGTTCACCGAAGCGGGCGAAGTCACGCAGGCCGTACTGAATCTTGCGGAAATCTGGTTCCGGCGCAGGCCCAGGCTGTGTTTCCACGACCCGCTCGCCGCGGCGTCCGTCTTCGACGGCGAAATACTGACGTGCCGCAACGGTACCGTGTACGTGGAATACAAGCCCGGAGAACTGGAGGGCCTGACCATGTTCACCCCGGCCAAAGAAGGCGAACGTGGCCCGCACGACATAGCCGTCGACGTGGACGTGGAGCGCTTCTTCAAACGCTACTTCGACACGGTCTCAGCCTGAAACACCGGCCTTCAGGGGACCACCACGCCCTTGATATAGTCCGGCGGGCGGTTTTCGAACGTCTCGAACGCTCCCTGGATATCTTCCAGGCGGAACCTGTGGGAAACCAGGTGATCGGCACGGAAGACGGCGTTGTTTATGAGTACCTCGGTCCGCCTGCAGCCGTCCACGCGGTCTTTCCTGATACCGGGGTGCGCCACGATGATTTCAGCGGCCACGCCGCACAATCTCGTCATGTCGACTTCGATGGGGGCCTTGAAGAAACTCATCACAACGAGCTTCGGGTTGGAGCGCCGCAGGAGTCTCACCGCGGTATCCATGCCGGCCTTTATGCCGGTACCTTCGACAACGACGTCTGCCATCCTGCCGCCGGTGATCTCCAGGACGGCGTCGACGGGGTCTTCTTTAGCCGAGTTTACCGTGTGGGTGGCGCCGGCATCCCTTGCGAACGCCAGCTTGGTCTCGTCCACGTCCACAGCGATGACGTGCTGGAGAGTACGTGAGGCAAGCCCCTGTAGCGCCCACTGGCCCATGGGTCCCATGCCGACGAGCGCCAGCGAATCGCCCACTACCGGATGGGCGGCGCGTACCACGTTGTGCACGCAGTAAAACGGCTCGCCCAGCAGGCATTCCTGTTCGACGTGCTGATCCACGACCATCGTGTAGTCTTCGGACTGGGTGAAATAATCCGAGTAACAATGCTGTCCCAGGCCGGTGACGCGGTCGCCGATGCTGATGCGCTCCGAAACTCCCTTGCCCTTGTCTTCGACGACCCCCCAGCCTTCATGGCCGGGAGCCATGGGATATGCCGGGTGCATGCCGAGCCACTCCGGGAATTCCGAGGTGCACATCCCGCAGCCCTGCATCCTGACGAGGACTTCGTTGTCGGCCGGCCCGATATCCGTCTCCCGGATCTCGAACCTGCGGGGCTCCACCAGAACCGCCTGCCTGCTTTTCATGACACAGCCCTTTCGTGATCAAACGGTCACACCTGCACGCGCCTGCCTTCTCTCGCCGCCCGGTAGACGCCGTTTATCAGGTCCACCGACCAACGGGCTTCTTCCAGTGGGACCATCGGTTGCCGTCCGGCAGCAACGGCGTCCACGAATTCCTCCACCGGGTAATCGAAGGGCGGCTCCACCAGCGTGTCAACCCCTTCCAGCGAGCTGAAAACCACCTTGTCGTTGCTGATATACACCGACCCGTCCTCGGCGTGGTAGTCGAAAGCCGTAACTTGGTCGCTCTTCGGCGGGGCGCAGGTCGTGGTAGTTACCGTCGCCCTTGCCCCGCTTTCGAATTCGACTATCCCGCTCGCCCAGTCTTCCGTCTCTATGCTGTGCCGCAGAGCGGCGAATTCGCCCGTAATCGTCTTCGGTTTCCCCATGCACCAGCACAGGATGTCCATGGGATGGGCGCCCTGGTTCATGAGCGACCCGCCCCCGTCGTAGGCCCATGTGCCCCGCCAGCCGCCCTTGTCGTAGTAGGCCTGGTCGCGGTACCACTTCAGGCGGACATCCAGAATGACGGGACGGCCCAGCAGCGCTTCGCCGGCGACTTTCTTGAGGCCGGCGTAGACCGCCTTGCACCTCATGGGATAGATGACACCGCACAGGACGTTGTTCCTGTCTACGGCTTCCTGTATTCTGTCGATATTCCCGCCGTTTATGTCCACCGGCTTGTCAATCAGCATGTTCACGCCGGCATCCGCCACCTGGACGGCCACCTTGTGGTGGGTGCTTGACGGCGTGCTGATGATGACGCCGTCGAGCTTCTCCATGCGGAGCATTTCAGCGAGATCGCTGTAGGGAGCCGGCTCGGCCCCGATCTCTTCCTTGTACGCTTTGACGCGGAAATCGAGTTTTGCAGGGTCGGTGTCGCACATGGCGGCGTATTCCACGCCTGCGCACTTGTGCAGGCGCGCCCCGTGGCTCCCGCCCATTCCCAGCCCCACCACGGCCATTCTCAACATATCGGTCTCCTTCCAGAATGCGCACAGGACAAGTATAGTGAACGGCCGGCTGCGGCAAATGCAAGCGGGCCGAATTCGCATAACGGGCCCCGGGATATATGAATAAAAATTAATTTTACGGTATCGGTTCCCGGCCGATCTCCATAACTTCCAGACCGGCAACCCGTTGTATTTTCATGTAACGCGTCGCATTTTTCGACTTGTGAATTTCCGCCCTTCCGCGGCAGAAAATTCCTGTTTTCCCTGACCCTCCGCATGGGGGTCGGACGGTTATAAATACGGATAGAGGAGAGGGGCGGCGCGATGTCGGGACACAGTCGTGAAAACACCTCCGCCGGCCGGCATGACCGGCAGCTCCTCGAAGACGTCGCTCATCGCAATATGCAGTCGATAAGACTGCATATCAGGCTCGATCTTCAGGAAGACGACCGCAACGACATCTGCCAGACCGTCTGGGAAAGATTCTTTCGGCGGCTAGCGGACAGGGGTGTCCGGTGGCTCACCGAAACCGGAGAAAGCGTCGTGCTCGCGACGCTCACGCGGGACGCCTGCGTGGACTACCTCAGAAAGACCGGCGCCCGGAAGAAGTTGATGGATTCCGTTCCGTTCGAGTCTTCCCGGCGGCATGCCGGGTCGACGGGGGCCCCGGACAGACTTGCGGAAAAGGCCGAAGAGCTCGGCAAGGTCAGCGCCGCCATAGGACTTCTGGACGAAGTCAGCAGGCAGGTGATTCTGCTGCAGACAGCGTGGAATCTCGATGACCGCCGGATCGCCTACGTTCTGGGAATATCCGAAGCCGCCGCCGGGAAGCGCCGCCGGCGCGCCATCGAGAAACTCAAGGACACGCTGAAAAGTTATTCCATGGGCCGCGTGGAGAAAAAAGATGAAATGTGACCCTGAAACGATCCACGGTATTCTCGAGGATTCGCTCGACCCCGAAAGCGCCGCCAGGGCGAGGGAACACGTGCTTGCCTGCGAACACTGCTCCAGGGAACTCGGGGAGCTCTTCGCCGCACGGCAGGCGCTTGCCGCCCTTATGCCTTCCCAGGCAACCGGTGCGTTCCCTCCCCATAAAGCCCCTTCCATGCACCTGGTTGTGAACAGGACGGTCCATGAAGACGCCGCCGGCCCGGCAGCGGGTTTTTCCGGGATTTCCCGCCCCGTCCGGATCCCCGTCCGGCAGGGTTTGCATTCAACATCCGGCCCCAGTCCCCAGATGCGCCTGGACCACGGGGCCGCCACCGGCAGGCACGCGGCGTCCCGTACCCATCGCCCGCATATGTTCCACCATCTTAAAATATTCCTGCTTGCCGTCACGATACTGACGGCTTTCAGCGTGCTCCTGATCGTTACCTGCAGACCCCCTGGCGCACGTCCTGCCACAAACGTAACGTCCCCGCAGCGCCGCACGGCACTTGTTCCGGCAGCCACTGACAGTACCGCACCCCGCACATCACCGGCTGCCGACCACCCGGCTTCGCAGGCGCTAATCGTGGCAGGGCGTGCCAACCAGGACACCCTATCGTACCTGGCCGTTGCGCTGCAGGTAACGCCGGGAGACGGCGTGGTCACGCACCGCGTCAAAAAGCATGAAACTCTCTGGGACATATCCGTGGAGCACTACGGCAGCGGCGCCTACTCCGACGAGATCGCCCGCCGCAACGGCATAACCGACCCCAGGCGCATGTCGGAGGGGCTTGCCATCAGGCTCCCGCGGGACGTCCCGGAGCTCTGAAGCCCGCCGCCTTCGAAACTGTCCTATTCAGCGACTATCCCCGGCATGAAATACGTGCAGACCTCCCCCGGCGCAAGCCGGATTGCCTTTTACCGGTGTTTTTCCCGTGCGGGGCGGAAGGCATAAGCCTAAAATAGCGCGCGTGCGACCGGCAGAAAGGAGTACGGCATGAAAGTATTTGTGTCCGTGGACATGGAAGGCATTTCCGGGATCACCCTCCCCGAACAGGTGAGCAGATCCGAAAGTCTCTACGCTCAGGCGCGGCAGTTCATGACGCAAGACGCCAACGCCTGCGCGGAAGGATGCTTCCGCGGCGGCGCCAGGCAGGTGGTCATCTGGGACGCACACGCATCCGGATTCAACATGCTGTGGGACCAGATAGACCCGCGCGTGACGCTCAGCCAGGGCCGCAGCGAACTCGGCCGGATGCACGACATCGCCAGCTTCGACGCACTGATACTGCTCGGCTACCACGCCATGGCGGGCACGAAATGCGCCGTCCTGGAACACACCATGTCCTCGGCGGCATGGCAGAACTTCTGGCTGAACGGCAGGAAGGCCGGCGAACTGGCCATAGACGCCGGTATTGCCGGCGACGCCGGCGTCCCGTGCATCATGACCAGCGGCGATGACAAGCTTTGCAGGGAAGCGCGCTCCTGGATAAAGGGCATTTACACGGCGCAGGTGAAGACCGGCCTGTCGTCGTTCGGCGCCAGGCTCCTCAGCCCCCAGGCCGCGCACAAGCTGATCGCCGACACGGCGGAAAAAGCCTGTTCCGACTACCGCAAGGTGAAACCCCTCAAAATAAAGAAACCGGTGAAAATGCGCCTGGAACTCGTCGAAAGACGCCCCGCCCCGCGGTCCGATGCAGCCAAGTCTTTTCTGAAACAGATAGACGGCCGGACGTACGAAGTCAGCGGGGCGTCGGTGCGCGAAGCCCTCAGCAGGCTGTAACGGGAGACGGATGTTTCAGCGGATGTTCACCTTGCCCAGGACGTAGCGGTTGTCCTTGGTGCGTACCTTCATGCCCATGTCGAGGCGGTTGTTGGGCCGCATGGGATGGTCGTCCAAAAGCGCCACCGCGAGGATCTGGTTCCCCGAAGCGAGCCCCGGCACCTTGAACTGGACAGCCACTTTCAGCGGCTCGCCCGGCAGCCACTTGCTGGTGCCCGGCGCGGGCATGGCCCTTACGGCGCCTTCCACGCGTCCCCCGGAACCCAGAAACGATATCTCCACCTCCCGGTCCGCGTAGCACCTCGCGCACCCCTTGTTCTCCACCACCATCAGCAGGTTGTACGTCCTGCCGGGGCTCATGGCATCCGAATACGCGGCTTCCCTGACAACAAAGCGATAACCGAGTTTCGCCCCGTATTTCTGCAGCAGCTCGGTCTTCGTCTTCGCAAAATTCTCGCCGTCCACGTGGCTGTCCGCGTACGTGATGTACGACGGCCCGTATTCCAGGCCCGCTTCCAGCACCTTCGCGGTGTCCCACGGGCCGTCCTTTTCCCATTCCAGCGTCGTGTAGGCGCCTTCCCACTGGAAGGGGGTCTCCTTCCAGAATTCCTTGTAACGCTTCGCCCAGAAGTTCTCCTCGGTCGTCTGTCCGCACAGGCCGTCGAGACGCCGCCCGATGTTGTTCTCAGCGCAGTATTCCACCAGGTCCTGCTGGTTGCGGGCATAGCCGAACGCCGCCGTCGCCAGGTACAGCCGCACGTGCCGAGGGAACGCCGCCCGGTACATCCTCACGAAACTCCACACAAGGTGGTCGGCCCTGTCGGGAGTGAGCCCCATCTTGTTCCGGTCGCCGTAGAGAACCCATTCGCCGCCGGTGTCGCCCACCGCGCCTATGTCCACGTAGCTGAGATACGGGTGGTTGCCGACCTGCTTCCCTATGACGTCTATCAGCTTCTTGTGTTCGTCTATAAAGCTCTGGTCCCAATACATCGGAATAACCCTGCCGTCGTCCTTTGTCACCGACGGTATGATTTTCTGCAGGGGCTCGGGCAGCGAATCGTGCCGGTTGGCCATCACCCGGAAGGCGAAATACCTCTTCCCGTCCATCCAGCCCCGGGCCATTTTCAGCGGCGCCCCTCCGTCGGGATGCCAGTCCCGCCATTCCTGCCGGTTGTAGACGACGTTCGCCATCTCCAGGAAGCCCGCCCTGTACCCGGCGCTCGTCCTGCTGAGCCAGCCGCAGTCGGGGAGCCTGAGGATGCGCGTGGGGTCTTCTTCGGGATGCACAATCACGGGTTTCGCTGCGCTGCTCTCCCTGACCACCGCTTTCGGGCCTGATTCTTCTTCCGCCGTCGAAACGTCTGAAAACGTCATGGAACAGGGGCGCTCCGCCTGCGACATGAGCGCTGGGTCCACGGCCTTGATGGCTGCAGCGAGTTCCTCCGTCAGCTTCCCGTCCCCGGCGGCGGAAGCAACCCGGTAGGCGGCAGCCAGCGTCACGCCGCTGTCGGGAGCCGCCGCAACCGCTATGCGCACGAGGCGCACGGGGCTGATCTCGTGCCACTTCCTGGCGGTCTTCGTGACGCCGAAGTCCACCGTGAATCCGGACTCGTCGGCGGCGATTATGCGCCCTCTTGCCGGCTGGCCGAGGATGCGGTCGGAAAACGGCACGGAAAGAGAATTCTGCTGGAAGACGGCTTTGCGCAGAGTAAACGTGGACTCAAGGAAACACTTGACGGGAGCGGCCCTTTCGGCGGGGATGTCGGCGGCCGCCCTCAGCGCCTCTATGGCTTCCTTATGGCGGTCTTCACGGATAAACGCTTCTATGGCGGCTTCATCCGCCGCCGCAAGGCTGACGGCGGTCCCAAACAGCGCCAGTATCTGAAACAGGCATCTCCTCATTCGCGGCGGCTTGCCTTTCCACGGGCCGATCGCCCGCCGTCCATCAGTATCTTAAGACAACTGTCCGGGACAGCCGGTCACTGCCGGAGTATTTTTCTGCGTTCTTTCCACAACTTTCGCCGCTATCGCGGTATTAATTATTGAAAATACATTAAGAGGGGAACCGGCATGGCTGCTTCAAAACACGTATACGACGCCAACGACGCTTCTTTCGAAACCGCCGTACTGCACGAATCGACCAGCCGCCCGGTGCTGGTCGATTTCTGGGCTGCCTGGTGCGGGCCCTGCCGCATGCTCGGCCCCACCATCGAAGCGGTCGTGGAATCCTACGGCGGCAGGGTGGCCCTGGCCAGGCTCAACGTCGATGAAAACCGGGCGTCGGCCGCCAGATACGGCATACAGAGCATTCCCGCGGTCAAGATGTTCGTGGATGGGAAGGTGGTGGAAGAATTCGTCGGCGCAAGGGACGCTTCTTTCATCCGCAGCTTCATCGACCGCAACCTGCCTTCGCCGCAGGCCGCCGGCATACAGGCCGCCGAAGAAATGCTCGACGGCGGCAACCCCGCCGCCGCCATGGAACTTGTCGAACCCGCTCTCGCTTCCGAACCGGTGGACCCGGCGGCGCTCATCGTTGCCGCCCGCGCCTGTGTCCAGCTCGACCGGCTCGACTCGGCGCGAGACTATGTTTCCAAAATACCCCCCGGGACCGGGCAGGAAGAAGCGCGCCGCTCCGTCGCTTCCCTCATCTCCCTGATGGACCGGGCCTCGCTCGTTGAAATCAACGGCCGCACGGACCTGGACAAGGCCTTCGCCGACGCCTTGCGTTTCATCCGCAAGAAGCAGTTCGCGCCCGCGCTCGAAGCGCTCATATCCATCATCTCGCGCGACAAGACCTACAGGAACGGCGAGCCCAAGTCTCTCGTCCTGAGCATCTT
>JAFGGJ010000027.1 GCA_016930595.1 Planctomycetota bacterium | reverse complement strand
TTTTCACCAAAAGGACGATAAAAAACCGGAAGACTTCTGTATCTCCTGCCTCAGCAAGGAGAAAAAAGTTAATTATGTCATGCCTAAAACAGCGAAGTTATGCCGTGTACACAAGGGTTTACCGTGCGGGTGGGCAGCCGTCCGCCATCCCCCGCCTGTCGGCAATTGAGCATCCCTTTCGCGCAGGAACAGGGACACTGATTATTCGGCGCGATAACGGCGCAAGAGGAAGAGCGCCGTTTGCGTCGCCGATTTTTCAAAGGCCCCATTAATCGCCGGCCGCGCATGGCACAATACGCCATGGCGGTCCGGGATCCCCGGGCGGAGGCTTGCCCGGCAACAAACTTTCTTTGCTGATAAGCACGCGCGCCACAGGCGATTGGGGTGGGGGTTATTCTTCGAATTTGACGGGGATGGGAAGCCAGTTGGACACACGGCCTTTGTTTTCTTTGGGCACGCCGTCGAGTTCGAACAGGGCGAAGCGCATGGTACCTTCACCTTTAGCTTTGCTGAAAGAAAGCATGAGAGCAAGGGCGGTATGCCACTTGCCGGATTCCGGGGTCAGGACGCCGGGTTCGGCGTTAAGGATGACAGGAGCAAGCTTGTTATCGCCCTGGGAGATATCATAGGTGACAGGTTTGCCACTTTCGACAGCAGCCATGCGCACGTTCCACTTGACTTCTTTAGGCAGAGGCTGGAGTGAAGGGAGGACGCGGTAAGAGATATCGGGGACCTGTTTCATGGGGTTCACCGGGAGTGCGGTGCCGGGAGGGAGGGAAAGGAGTACGCCGATATCGGCGGCCTGGGCGGCTTTTTCGAGAAGGGCCTGGGCGGTTTCGTTGCCTGGATCGAGGTCGAGTGCCGCGAGGGATTTGGCGATGGCGGAGTCGTGGTCGGCGGCATCGAGAGCCTGCCGAGCTTCCTGGAGGGCGGTATCGAGTTGTTTAAGACGTTCATCTTCGGCGGCGAGACGATCGCGTTCTTTCTGGATATCCGCGGCGAGCTGATCGGCGCCTTCGGCATCGGTTTTTGCCGAGCGGGCGTCTGCGAGGCATGAAACGGCCTTGTCAAGGTCGCCTGAGGCGAGAGCGGAGCGGGCTTCGTCGATGAGGGCGGCGGCTTTGTGCGCGGGGTCGGGGGGAAGCTGTTCAGTGCCGGTTTTATCCGGGACGTCGGGGGCGGCGGAGGCGGAGGCGTCGGGCGCAGTCTGGGCAGTGTTTTCCTTGGGGAGTTCTTTCCAGTAGAGGTAGGCGAAGGCGGCGATGCCGAGGAGAAGGAGGAAGACGAAGAATTTTTTCATGGGGAGATCCTTTCCGTTTTTCCCCGACGATTTGAGGCAGGCGTTACCTGTTATTGATGAGCCTCTGCATTTCATCGAGTTTGTATCGGAGAGCCTTTATTTCCACATCACGTTTTTGGAGTTCTTCGGTTATTTCTCCTGAGCGTTGCTTCGTTTCCGCCTTGGCGACAGCTACTTTTTCTTCTGCCTTTTGGAGTTCTGCGGCTGTGCGTTCGAGCCTAACCTGGATATCTTCGAGTTTCTTCTGCGTATAGACGAGTTCGGCTTTGAGAGCGTCTTTTTCGTGTTCCGTTCTTGCGCATTTATCCTCAAGTATTCTTGTCTGCACGTGTTGCTTTTCGAGTTCCATGCGAAGGGTGTCGAGTTCCTTGTCGCCGAATTCGACGCATCCGGCGGCCAGAAGGGGCATGAGGGCGGCTACAAAGGGGAAGAGGTTTTTCATAGCAGATCCCTTCCATAACATGCGAACTATTATACTCGAGGAAGCGGGCATTTCAGGGCGGATACACTATTGGAGTTCCGGCAGGGGCACTTGTATGCTTTCGAAGAAGTCTTTGCCGCGTTCATCCCACCAGGATATGAACGTGTCGAAATTGTGGAGGTACGCTTCAAGCGGCGGTTTGTGCTCTCTTTCGCCAAGCGCCCCTGAATCTACTATCTCACACATCCGCCTGTAGCGCAGAAGAGCGCGTGCAAAAGTGGCTTGAGCGGGGCGGGAGGCATGGTACGTTAGGTGAGGCTGACCGTCAAGGGAGCGCGATATGGCGAAGAAACCGCACGTTCTGATATTCAACCCTGACCAGTGGCGAGGAGACGTGCTGGGGCACATGGGGAACGGGGCGGCGGTGACGCCGAACGTAGACCGGCTGGCGGAGAGGGACGGGGTGTCGTTCCGGAACGCGTTCTGCCAGAACCCGGTGTGCACGCCGAGCAGGTGTTCGTTCATGACGGGGTGGTACCCTCACACGAGGGGCCACAGGACGATGTTCCACATGCTGAGGCGGGACGAGCCGGTGCTGCTAAAGACGCTGAAGGACAACGGGTATTACGTGTGGTGGGGCGGCAAGAACGACCTTGTGCCGGCGCAGTACGAGGATCCTTACGGGCCGTTCTGCGACGAGAAGTACGAGCCGGAGAGGCCCGAAGGGACAGCGGGGGACCCGGATGACGAGTGCTGGCGGGGGGCGCCGGACAGCGACACGTATTATTCGTTCTACCACGGGAAGGTAGAGACGGGGGGAAAGCCGTACTGGAACCGGGACCTTGGGAACGTGCTGGGGGCGGTGGAACTATTGAAGAACCGGAAGGAGGCGGCGGGAGACAAGCCGCTGTGCATCTACCTGCCGCTGACGGGGCCGCACCCGACGTACCGCGTGCACGAGCCTTTCTACGGGATGACCGACCCGGAAGCGATCCCGGAGCGCGCGCCGACTCCCGAGGGCTGGAAAGACAAGCCTATAATGCTGAGGGACATCCAGAAACGGCAGAACATGTTCACGTGGACGGAGGAAAGGTGGCGGGAGCTGAGGCGGACGTACTACGGGATGTGTTCGTGGATGGACCACCTGTTCGGGCTGGTGGTGGAAGCGCTGAAGGAAACGGGAGCGTACGACGACACGGCGATATTCTTTTTTTCGGACCACGGGGATTTCACCGGTGACTACGGACTGGTGGAGAAGAACCAGAACACGTTCGAGGACTGCCTGACGAGGGTGCCGTTCCTGGTGAAGCCGCCGGCGTGGATAAAGTGCAGGGGTGGCGTGTCCGACGCGATAGTGGAGCTCATAGACATGCCTGCGACGGTGGAGGCGTGGACGGGGATAACGCCGGGGCACACGCATTTCGGGAGGTCGCTGGAGGGGGTGGTGACGGGCGAGGCGGAGGAGCACCGGGACGCGGCGTTCTGCGAGGGAGGGAGGCTGCTGGAGGAGAAGCAGTCGAGGGAGTTCGAGAGCACGAGCAGCACGAACCCGAAGGGGCACTACTGGCCGCGCGTGGGACTGCAGACGGAGGACACGATCCACCACGGGAAGGCCGTGATGTGCAGGACGAAGGAGTTCAAGTACGTGCAGAGACTCTACGAGAAGGACGAGTTCTACGACCTGAAACAGGATCCCATGGAAATCGTTAACGAGATAGACAACCCGGAATACGCGGGCGCGCTGGAGGGGCTGAAGGAGAGGATGCTGAAGTTCCACCTGGAGACGAACGACAACGTGCCGTTCGATACGGATGCGAGGTGGTAGGTGGCGTGTTGTACGGCGAAACCTCCGGCGTGAACGGGTCGGGAAACGGAAACGCTGCAAGGGAAGAAAGGACGGACCGGCGATGCTGCAGGCCGAGGTGAAGGTAACTGACGGGTTCCCCGTGATACACGTGAACGGGGAGGCGGAGACCGGGTTTGCGTTCTGTTCGGTGGCGGGGGACCTGAGCGGGGAAGGCCGCGGAGCGGCCGGGGAAAGGATAGCGGGATTCAGGGACGCCGGGATCCACTGGTACACGTTCGGGGTGGGGTTGGGGCCGTTCCTGGGGCAGGGAAGTTTCTGGACGGGGCCCGGAGAGTACGACTGCGGCGCCGTGGACGACATGATGGATTTCGTGCTGTCGGCGGACGGGGACGCGAGGGTGCTGCTGCGCGTGGCAGTGGACGCTCCGGAATGGTGGAAGGAGACACATCCCGACGATATCGCCGTGGGATGGGACGAGAGGAGGGGGTATTTCAGGGAGGAGTGGCTGCAGAGCTACAGCTCGCGTGCGTGGCGCTCGGACGCCGGGGAAGCGCTGAGGGAGTACGTGGGGCACGTGGAGAAGACGTACGGTGAAAACGTCGTGGGCTACCACGTCTGCGCCGAGGCGAGCCACGAATGGTCGTACGGGTGGTGGGGTACGCTGCACGACTACGGCAGGGCGCAGGCGGAAGGATTCCGGGTGTGGTTGAAGGAAAAACACTGCGGGAGCGTGGAGAAGCTGAGGGAATCGTGGAAGGACGTGGCGGTGACGTTCGAAACGGCGTCGATACCGCCCGGGGAGAGCAGGAAGGAGGGGGATTACTTCGAGTACTTCGATCCTTCGAAGGGCAGGCAGAGGATAGAATACCTTGAATACCACAACGCGACGGTGGCGGAGGCGATATGCGGCTTTGCGTCGGCGGTGAAGGAAGAGACGGAGAGGCGCAAGCTGTGCGGGGTGTTCTACGGGTACTATTTTTTCGGGGAGAACGCGTTGCTGGTGGACGTGGGACACCGTGCGCTGAAGCGGGTGCTGGAGTCGGCGGACGTGGATTTCATAGCGTGCCCGTACAACTATCGTGAGAGGCATTCCGGCGGGGCCACGATAACGCAGGCAATAGCCGGTTCGGTGCGTCTCGGGGGCAAGGTGTGCTACGTAGAGGACGACACGAGGACGCACCTGTCGCCGGAGAAAAGCGGTTACGGGAGGGCGGAGAGGCCGGAGGACACCACGGGGATCCTGAAGAGGAACCACGCGTTCGCCGTGACGGGCGGGTGCAGCATGTGGTGGATGGAGCAGACGCCGGGGTGGTTCAGCGATCCGGAGATACTGGGGACGATAGGGGCGATGGAGAGGATCGGGAGGGAGATGTTGAGGGAAAGGGAGGCCGGGAGCGCGGCGCCGGGAGCGCAGACGGCGGTGTTCGTGAGCGACGAGTCGGCGCGGTACATGAGGTACAGCAAGTCGTTGATAGAGCCGCAGGTGAACGAGTTCTGCGTGGAACACCTGCCGCGCATGGGGGCGCCGTACGAGGTGTTCATGGTGTCGGACATAACGGGACCCGGGGCGGAGGAGGCGTTCGAGGGGCACCGGTTCTGCATATTTCTGAACGTCCCGTACCTGGACGCGGAGCAGAGGGCGGCGATAAGGGAGAAGATAGCATGCCGCGGGAGGACGGTGCTGTGGATGGGCGCGGCGGGATACATTTCGGAAGAGGGTCTGAGCGCAGGGAACGTATCGGAGCTGACGGGGATGGAGATCGTGGAAGGAGGGCTGGGCGGCAAGGTGAGGGTGGCGGTGACCGACTTCGACGACGAGATGACAAAGGAGATGCCGAGGAACCAGGTGTTCGGGAGCAACGAGGCGACGGGGCCGCTGTTCTGGTGCGTGGATGCGGACGCGAAGCACCTTGGGGAACTGTACTGCATGCCCGCCGTGGGGACCGACTGGCGTCCGTGTGAAGGGATGATCGCCGGCAAAACGGGGCTTGCGGCGAAGGAATTCGGAGACTGGCGTTCGGTGTGGTGCGGTGCGCCGAACGTTCCGTCGGCGCTGCTGAGGGGCATTGCGCGTAAGGCCGGGGCGCACGTGTACGTCGATACCGACGACGTGGTGTACGCGAATTCCCGGATGGTGGCGGTGCACGCCCGGTATCCGGGGCCGAGGCACGTGATGCTGCCCGGGGCGGCGAAGGTGAGAGACGCTTACACGGGGAAGACGGTGGCGGACGGGGCGGTTTCGTTCGACGTGATGATGGCGAGGGGCGAGACGCGGGTGTGGGTGGTGGAGGCGGCGGGAAGCTGAGGGGGGAAATTGGGAGGGGCCGACCGGCTGCGACGAGCCTCGGAAGCCCATTCTCGCCGGGCGGCCGGGGGGCCTCGGGCCGGCGAAGCGGGTTATGAAACAGCCGCTTATTCTGAAGTGAGGCTGCCGTTTTCGAAGACGATGCCTTCTGAGCGGACTTCGACGCGCGCTACGTGGGGTGCGATGATTTCGGCGAATGAGCGCAGCCTGTCCACCGGGTATGGGGAGCGGTCCATGTAGGAAGGGTCGAGGGTGTTATGGTTGACGAAACCCTGGACGTAGAAGGAAGCGGCGCCGTGGAGGATTTCTGCGATGGCGGCAGCTTCGGGTTCGGCGTGGTGGCCCGGGACGAAAGTGGTGCGGAATTCGTGGAGGTCGGGGCGGGCGAGGAGGACGTCGATGGAGCGGCGGATATTGTCGAGGTTGACGCGTGTCCCGGCGGCGGCGTGGTAGCGGTCGTCAAGGGGGGCCTTGACATCCATGGCGACGAGGTCCGCCAGGCCGCGCTCGATGACGGCGGTAAGCATGTCGGGGTTGGATCCGTTGGTGTCGAGCTTGACGGGGAACCCGGCGTTTTTGATGACGGCGAGGAGGTCAGGCAGGTCGGCGTGGATGCATGGTTCGCCGCCCGAGACGACGACGGCGTCGATCCAGTCCTTGCGGAGGGAGAGGTCTGCAAGGACGGCGTCGAGGGGGACTTCGGATGCCGGCGGGGTCGTCGGGACGAAGTCGCGAGAGTGGCAGAAGGGGCACTTGAAATTGCAGCCCTGGAGGACAAGGGAGGCGGCAATGCGGCCCGGCCACTCGATAAGGGAAGACGCGAGGTAGAAAGCAACGGGGGGCAAGGCGGTCTCCGGCCTATTCGCCCGACCTTGAAAGGAGCCGGTCGGCGGCGGACCGCGTGACGGGTTCCTGGGGTTCGTGCGGAGTGATTGAGGAAACGCCGGGGATGTTCCGGGTGCCGCAACGCGGGCACGCGGGGCGACTGCCCGGGACGATGGAATTGCATTTTCTGCAGATGGTGAATTCGGGGGAGATGGTGATCTGTGCGGCCTGGGTGTTGTCCCAGGTCTTGCGGACGAGGGCGTAGATGCTGTCGCGGCTGGGGCGTTTTTCGCCTACGAAGGCGTGGACGATGGCGCCGCTTTCGATGAGGGAATGGAAGAGAGCGAGGTTGTGGATGCGGGTGATGATATCGACGTCTGCGTCGGGCCTGTAGTGGACGGAGTTGGTGTAGTAGACGGTGTCGGAGTCGATGGAGCCGCGCAGGTAGCGGTGAGCTTCGGGGAAACGCTCAAGATCGACCTTGGCGAGACGGCGGGATGCGGATTCGGCGGGGGATTCTTCGAGGGAGATTTTCATGTCGTAGCGTTTGCCGAGTTCCTTGGCCTTGAAGTACATGTAGGCGATGACTTTGAGTCCCTGCTGGAGGATTTCGGTGGATTCATGGAGTTCGTGGCCGGTCATGGCGAGCATGCATTCGTTGAGGCCGATGACGCCGATGATATAAGTGGCTTCGGCGAGGTTGACGTAGGGGCGGTCATCGGCGGCGGGTTTGCCGATTTCCCAGAGGGGCATGTGCGGCGCGCTCATGAGTGTGCGGATGAACTCGCGTTTTTCGACATGGGCCTTGAGTGCGATGTCCATGGAGGCGTCGATTTCTTCATAGAGCGCGGAGAAGTTGCCTTCGCCGGCCCTGTAGGCGGCCTGCGGGAGGTTGACGGTGACGTTCTGGAAGCCGCAGAAGCGGAGGCTTTCCGGGTGCTTGATGACGTAGCTGTCTTCGATCTTGGTGCGGAGGCGGCAGCAGGCGGAGAGGGTGACTTCATCGCGGTCGAAGATGAAGTAAGGGACGCCGTTTTCACTGGCGATCTGGCAGGCATAGAGGAGGAGGTCGTTCTGGCGCGGATCGCTGAACGTGTCGGCATTGACGTGGAAATCGCACTTGGGGAAGGCGAAGATATGGCCGTGCTCGTCACCATTTCTCCAGACGTCGAGCATGGCGTGGGTGAAGCGCATGGAGGCGTCCTTGTATTCGCCGTAGGTGCGGCCGGTGTAGTTGCCGCCGGGGCCGATGGCGGGGACGTCTTCAAGGTAACGCGGGATACCCGTGTGGATGTTGTAGTCGAGAAAGAGGGTCTGGCCGCCGCGGCTGAAGGCGTTCTGTGAGGCGCTGAAGATAAGGTGCTGGGCTTCCTGGCGCATTTCGTCGTCGGTCATGCTTTCGACGAAGGGAGAGTACATGACATTGATGTACGCGACGCCGAGAGCGCCGGCGTAGAACGCCTGCATGGAGGCGAGGAAGGTATTGAGGTGGCCGGTGAGGGTGCGTGCGTGCTTGGCCGGTGCGCTGGAGGTATCGAGGTTGCCGAGGTGCAGGCCGTATTTCTTGATATATTCGAGGGAGTGGCTGGAGCAATAGACTCTGGTAGGGTAACCGAGGTCGTGGAGGTGGACGCGTCCTTCGCGGTGGGCGTCGGCGACGGGCCTGCTGAAGACGGAGGAGAGAGCGTACTGCTTGAGGGTATGTTCTGCGATGGAGAGGTTGATGGCTTCGGGATTGTTTGCGGAGATGTTGGAGTTTTCCTTGGACTTGGAGAAGATGACCTGTTCGAGGTCGTAGCGTGGCATGCCGATGATGCGCTGTTTTTCGAGCTTGGCCGGGTAGCCGAGTTCGAAGAGTTCGTTGTTGACGAGTTCGCGAATAAGGGCGGTGGAGATGGAGGAGAGGCCGGAGTCGAGGATGCGGTTTTCAACGGCCTTGGCGACGTTGAGTGCGATGCGCCCGTCGAGGTCGGCTTCGCGCACGAGTGCCTGTGCGATGCGGTTGCGGTCCCAGGGATATTTTTCTTCCACGGCGCGGCCTTCGACGAGAAGAAGGCGGTCCGTGGTGGTGGTGCGGCCGGCTTTTTCAGAGCGGACGACGGCGTTGTTGCGGATATCGGTGCGTTTCTGCCTGTAGAGGATATAGGCCTTGGCGGTGCGTGCATGGCCGGTTTCGATGAGGACTTTTTCGACCATGTCCTGGATGTCTTCGATTTCGGGGGTGTCATCGGGGGGGCATTCTTTTTCGAGGAACATGACGACGACGTTGGCGAGTTCGTCGGCGAGCTGCCTGTCGCTGCCGCCGATGGCCGAGGCGGCCTTGAAGATGGCGTCGGCGATCTTGGAGACGTCGAAGAGGACGACGTTGCCGTCACGTTTCCTGACCTGTTTGATGGCTGGCATTACCGGAGATCCCTTTCATGCAAAGGAGAGCAAGGGTCAGTCCCCGCCGGGGGCAGGGCCCGTGGCGCCCTGCGGGCGCGGAGCGGAGCCGGAAGAGTCGTTAATTTCTTCGAGGACGTTGTAGAATTCACCGACTTCCTGGAATTCCCTGTAAACGCTGGCGAAGCGGACGTAAGCGACTTTGTTGATGCCGGCGAGTTCGCGCATGACGAGTTCGCCGATGAGCACGGAGGGGACTTCGCGTTCATACTTGCTGAAGACTTCGTTTTCAATGGAGGCGACGGCACCGTCGATGGTTTCTGCGGGGATGGGGAGATTGCCGCAGGCGCGTTCGATGCCGAGACGGATCTTGGTCCTGTCGAAGGGGACGCGTGAGCCGTCTTTCTTGACGACCTTGAGCGGGCTTTCCTCGACCCGCTCATAGGTGGTGAAGCGTCTGCCGCACTTGAGGCATTCGCGGCGGCGGCGCGTGGCCCAGCTTTCATCGACGCTCCTGGTATCGACGACTTTATCCGAATCAGTCTTGCAGTAAGGGCAGCGCATTGGAGTCAATCCCTATACAGTAGGGTACGGCGGTGCTCCCCCAAGATATTGTGGGTCAAGGTAGAGATGATAGCAAGATACGGTGTTTCGTCAACGGGGTAAAATAAAATCGGCATGCGGCGAAGGCCCGCGAAATTCCCTAACTTGTTGTATAGTGTCGGGTTGGGGAAGAGCAAAAAAAGCAAGGAGTTTTGGTTCACGATGTGCAGGGCACGGGCTGGACGGCGGCACTTGCCACGAGGGCCGGTCTGTCCATAATAGCGGTGGAGGGAAGCCATGGGAGAAACGTACGAGAAGGAAAAGGACCAGCCCGACGGAGAGAGCGGTGGGGAGGAGAAGGAAGGGGAGAAAGGCAAGGTAGGACGGCCGCCGGACAGGAAATCGACGTTGATGTGGCTGCTGGTGGCGGTGGCGCTGGGGACGGCGGCGGCGGTGCTGATGGGGAGGCCGTACGTCACGTACAGGATGCTGAAGGCATCGGAGCCCGGAGGAAGGCGCGACACGCTGATAATCAAGTGCCACAGCCAGGGACCGGTGGGGACGGAGCTGGCGCGGAGATACATGGGGGGAGAGTTCAGAAGGGACAGGACATCGGGGACGCACATGGCCGTAAAGCACCAGTCACTGTTCATAGGGCTGCCGCTGGTGACGATGAAGAAGTACCTGGGAGAGGCGGATTCGGAGACGGAGATGTTCGCGAAGTACAGGGTGGGAGAGGACAACGTGCTGTCAATCCAGGTGAAATACGGCGTGGTGCAGGCGCTGTACTACGATAAGGCGGTAAGGCAGAAAGGCGGTGTGGCGGAGAAGAAGAGACCGGAACCGCCGATGTGGGAAGGGCCGTTGGGGGAACAGGGAAGGCAGGAATAGGAAAAAGAACGGGGCGCGCCCGAAGGGCGCGCCCCGGGAGATGGGCGGCGGGGGGTTATTTCAGGAGGTCTGCAAGGCCGGAGCGTGCGGATTCGAAGACGGCTTCGTCCAGGCCGCGGAAGGCGGCCCTGCCGGGATCGTCGGCGTGCCTACTGTCGACTTCGGCGGTGAGGTTGATCATCTTGGCGAGGGAACCCGTGACGCGATCGCGTCCGAACCTGGCGGCAGCGAGGTTCAGGTATTCGACGTCCTGCTGGGCACGGCGGAGGACCTTCATGCGCATGGAGGGAAGGGGCCCGTTTATGCCGACCCTGGCGCCGACGAGGACGACGGCGAGGCGTTCAGGGGAGTCCCAGCCTTTGTCTCCTTCAAAGCTTGTGTAGTAGGGCAACGTGCCGTCGGCGCCCATGGACCAGTCCTTGAGGACGAGTGCGCGCAGGTTGAGGTTGTCTGCGCCGACAGCGGAGCCGCCGCCGTAGTGCCAGAAGGTCTCGCCGAGACGGTCGCGGCGTTCAAGCGTGACATAGTACTTGGGGTAGAAGGCGCTGGAAATACAGGCGAGGGTGGCGATGCCGTCGAGGGTGTCGTGCTGCCACTGAGGGCGGGAAAGGTCGATGCGGTAGTCGATGAAGCTGCGGGCGTCGTCGCCGGCGCCGCGCCAGAAGAGCTCGCCGTACCACTTGAGAGCGAGGAAATCGCGCATGTTGCGAGGTTCGTCGAGGAGCCACCACGAGGTGCCGCGGCCGGGGCGGCCGGTTTTGGCGTCGGGTTTCTTGTAGGAATGCTTGTTGTTGAGGTAGAACTGGAAGCGTGTCTTGTCCCATCCCTTGTCCCTGATGTGTTCGGCGTACTGGCGGGCCATGGAGGAGAAGGCTTCCTTGTAGTCATCGGAGAAGGCCTGGTCGATGGGAGGGGCTTTCTGCATGTGTTCGATGATGAGTGCGGGGTAGTCGGTGGTTCCGACGGCGACTTTGTAATGCTGTTCGATCGGCAGGGGCCAGTTTTCGTGAAAAGGCAGGTAGAAGTGCGTGACGGGGGTACCGGTCCAGATGCCCGAATAGCCGTTGGCTGGAGTGAAGGCGGAGCCGTCGAAGTACCCGCCGAAGCGGCGGTCCCAGGCGTCCCAGGAGGAGACTTTGACGGATGCGCCGGCGCCTGAAAGCTGGGGCACGTAATCATCGGCGCCGAGATTGCCGCTCTGGGAATACGGCAGAACGTTGAGTGTCTGGCGGTGCTTGTGGCCGAGCTGGTGGTAGGCGAGTTCGAGCCGGGCGTATTCGGGGGAGTCGCGGCGTACAGGCAGGCCCTTGCCGATGCCGCTGTAGGCGTTGAGCTCAAGGACGTAGGAGGGGAAGTCCGGAAGGGCGAAGGGCCAGACATCGAGCTCGATGCTGACCGGGAAGGAATCCGTGCCGGAAGAGACAGTGAGAGCGCCGGAATACGTGCCCGGGGCGGCGTTTTTCGGGACGGCGATATCGACCCAGACAGACTGGTTTTTCTGACCGGGGACGGCGTTGGCGGTCCAGGGTATGTCGAGAGCGCCGTCAAGCGGCACGCAGGGGTCGGGGTGGTATTTGCCGTCGTCGCACTTGACGTACCAGGTGCGGAAGAGATCGATGTTCGAAGCGGGAATGACGGCGGGGCCTGAAAGGTCGCCGGGCCGGACCGAGATGGAAGAGGCGGCGCCGGAGGCCGGTTCGAGAACGAGTTGGAAGGCGACAACTTCGTTGCGGGCGGACTTGAGGTGCACGGTAGAGGAGGCGGGGTCCCAGACGGTGTTACCCCGGCGGTCGTCGGATCTTTCGAAGGAGGCGCCGGAAACCGGATCGACCTGTGCGGTGTCGGGGACGGCCCAGAGAACGAGAGCACCCTGTTTCGGGGCGGCAGAAAAAGCCGCCGGGCGCGAGGCCCGGTCAAGGAGGTCGAAGGGAGGGTCTTTCATCACGTCCACGTCGACGCTTGCGGCGTGGCCGATGTTGCCGGCACGATCGACGACGGCGAGTTCATAGGCGGCGGGGCCGGGTTTTTCGTCGTAGAGAAACATGGTGGTCTTGTGTTTATAGGGGCCGGGGAGGGCGTTGACGCGGCAGCGGGGAAGCGTTTCCCGCAGGCCGTCGCGCGTGCGTGTGAGGACATAGGCGAGGGTACCGCTTTCGTCGCCGGGGTTGAGGACGGTGAACCTGACTTTGCCCGGGGCCGGGGAAACCGCGGAAACCGAAGGAGCGGCCGGAGGGGCGGTGTCGTAGCGGCGGCCGGTGACGACGAGAGAGGGACCTTCGTTAGTTTCACGGGAGCGGATGCTGTTGTTCCAGCCGGTTTCGCCCGCTCCGTCGTGGACGGCTATGCCGAAGGCAAGGCCGGCGGCGTTGAGTTCGATGATCTGGGGAGGGATGTCGATTTCCCGGGAATTGTCACCGGTCTTGCGGACCTTGATGAAGTCCTTGAAGATACAGCGGCCGGGGTAGAAGGAAGCGTCGGTGAAATCATCCCTGGGGAGGGTGTTTTTCCAGGCTTCCTTGGGGTCGTTCATCATCTCCGGGGTGAAAGTGTCGAGGGGGAAGCGGTAGCCCCAGGGCCTGGCATTCTGCGGCTGTGGCGTCCAGGAGGCGAAGAGGAAACATGAGCCGTTGCCCTTGGTATCGACTTCGTATGATTCGGACCTGCCTTCAACCCACTCGGTCGAGATGGAGGAGACGTCGAGCCAGTCGAGGTCGTTGCCGTCCACGGTGAGTTTGAGGACGGCGCTTTCGGCGACCATGCCCTTGACGGGGGAAAAATCGAAGTTAAGAGCGGCAAGATGATCGATGCCCTTGACGCGAATGCTGCTTTTGGCGCCGTGGTTATAGACACATTCCGCCGGGTAGGGGATGATGGAATTATCGGCGGTGCATTTGAGGGTAACAGTCTGAGGAGGAGGAAGGTCGGCGGGGAGAGCCGGGGGAGGCGGAGGGACGGCGAGTTGCGGCTCGGGCGGTTCGAACGGGGCTGCCGTGGCGGCGGGTTCCGGCGTCGGAGCGCCGGTTTCATCCGGGGGCTGAGCGGTTTGGGTGACCGGAGGTATTCCTCCAGGCAGGCCTTGCCCGGTCCCGCTGCTGCCCACGAACAGGAAAGCGAGCACGCCTGCGGCAATCAGGATACCTACCAAGAACACGATTATGCCGGCGGGACTTTTCTTTTTGACGACCATCCGGGCCATGGCTTCCTCCTTTGCAAAAAACAGGATAGCCCAGGAACGGAAAGCCGTCAACGTGTGAAAGGCAGACAATGAGAATAAGAAGGGCCCCCGCCGGGGAAGCGGCGGGGGCCCTGAGATGATGCGGTATGGCGGGTGCTATTTCACGGGGACGGGTTTGCCGGAATTGGCGCTTTCAATTTCGGCGAAAACGGTCTTTACGGAAAGGAGAGCGTCGTCCGGGGTGACGATTTTGGGGTTTTCATTGTTTTTGACACAAGTGGCGAAATAGTCGATTTCGCGCTGGTAGCCGTCGCCGCCGGACGGGAGCCTGGGCTCGATGATCCTGGTGCCGGCGTGTATGGTCATCATGGGGGAGCGGCCGGTGGAGAAAAGGATGGTGGCCTTTTCACAGACGACATGGAAGGCCATTTCGAAGGGAGTGGAGGGGGTGACGATCCATCCGCCTTCGGCGGCCACCGCCGGGCCCTTGGCATAGATGTACTGGGTGATGATATGGTCGTAGCCCCTGGTGCTGGCGATGCCCTTGACACCGCGTGCCATGACGGCTTTCGGCTTGCCGAAGAGGAAAAGGACGTAGTCGGTGTCATGGATATGGAGGTCGAGAGCGGCCGAGCCGGACTTGTGGGAGTTCATCAGCCAGTTCTGCCAACTCCAGACTGGGGTGGGGCTCAGGCGTTTCATCATGACGGAGAGGACCTTGCCGTAGGTCTTCTTTTCGACGATGGTCTTGAGAGCGGCATATTCGGGCCAGAAACGGATGCAGTGGGCGATCATGAAACGCTGTTTTCTGCGTGCCGCGGCCTGGGCGGCCTTGACCATTTTCTGTGCGTCCTGGATGGAGATGGCCATGGGTTTTTCGCATAGCACGTGTTTGCCGGCTTCAAGCGCCATGATGGAGAACCTGGCGTGCAGGTAGGTGGGAAGCGTGATATCGACGATATCGACGTCCGGGTCCTTGATGAGCTTGCCCGGGTTGGTGAAAGTGCGGACGTTTTTCAGGTCGACTTTGCCGCCACCGACGTCGATATTGCCGGCGATCTCGGACCAGTCGCCGGAGAGCTTGCGAGGATTGACGTCGGCAATGGCGACGACTTCGGCATCCTTGCGGCTGCGCCAGATATTGAAGTGATTGGAACCCATGAACCCGATGCCCACGACACCCACGCGGAGCTTGTCAGATTTTTTCTTAGCCATGATAGAAGGCCTTTCCGTTTTAGGCGGGCGCTCAGCGGCGCGATTTTTTCCTGGATTTTGAAGACTTGGCCGGTGCCGCCAGCTTGAGGATCTTGTCTATGGCCTTCGAGGTGCGCTGGACGATGGTTTTATCCGGCGGGAGCATTTCGGCGGTCAGCGGGCCCGAGTAGCGGACTTCCCTGAGCGCGGCCATGACCTGTGGCCAGTTGACGTCGCCTGCGCCGAGGTCGCAGAAGGCGGCCATGGTGCCCCACGCCTGGCCGGCGGCAAAGCCCTTGAATCCCTGGACTTCGTTCACGTCGCCCTTGAATTCCCACTTGAAATCCTTGAGATGGATGCGCTTGATACGTTTGCCGAGGATGCGAATCCACTGTTCGGGATAGCCGTTGAGGACGGCGTTGCCGGTATCGAAGTAGACGCCGACGTAGGGGCTCCTGAACTGGTCGACGAAGAGCTTCATTTCGAGCGGGGAGAGAAGGAACTTGTTCCAGACGTTTTCGAGGGCCATGGCGACCTTGAGTTTCTTTGCGGTGGGCAGGCACTGTTTTATGGCGGAGGTGACGCGCTTCCAGACGTCGTCGTAGGAGACGATTTCGCTGGAAGGATCGGCGAAGAAATTGACCATGCCCGGGATGACGAGGACGGCGTCGACGCCGAGCCAGCGTGCGATCCGGAGCATCTTCTTGGTGTTCTTGACGGCCCGGCTGCGGACCTTGGGGTCGCTGGCGGAAAGCGAGCACCCCCAGTATACTCCTGTGGCAACAGATGCGATTTTGATTTTCGCTTTACGGGCAGCCTTCACTATTTCGGCGCAGTCAGCTTCCGAGGAATCCAGCGTCAGGACGCCATCGGCGCCGACGGCGACTTCAACGGCGTCGTAGCCGGCCGCCTTGGCTTTCTGGAATACGGCGGAGTAGTCCGCGGTATTTTCGAGTCCTCCCGGGAAAGACCAGTAACTTATGCTCTTCAGCAACACTGTTGCACCCCCAATCTGGCATAAAGGACAATCCGATTATAGATAGGCGGCGGGCCGCGGCAAACGAAAAAGGGGCCTTATGCGGTACGGCGCCGGGCCCGTCGCGGCGAATAAATAACCAGCGTGGAATTCTTGACACGGGGACGGACTGCAGAAGAATATATCCGAGGCGCACTGAGAGGAGATGCCGGATGAAATATATCATGTTTACCAAGCACATCCAGGAATACGGGACAATACCGGGGGTGATAGCCGCCCTGAAGAAGGCCGGCTTCGACGGGGCGGACATGTGCGTAAGGCCGGGATATCCCGTGACGCCGGACAACGCCGGGAAGCTGCTGCCGAAAGCGGCGAAGGCGTTTGCGGAAGAAGGGATGACGATACCGCTGGTCACGACGCCCGGCGGATTCACCGACCCGAAGGCGAAAGGGGTGGAGAAGATGTACGCCGCGTGCGCCGATGCCGGCGTCGGGCTCATCAAGCTGGGATACTGGGTGCATGAATACGGGAAGGATTACAGGAAAGAATTGAAGGAAGCCAGGGCTAGGATGAAGGGATTCACCCGCTATTCACGGAAGTACGGCGTGAAGACGCTGGTGCACACGCATTCCGGCCCGTACATGGGATGCAATGCGAGTGCCGCCCTGGACGTGGTGGAAGACTGCGACCCCGCGGAGGCGGGGATATTCCTGGACGCCGGGCACATGGCGATATGCGGGGAGGTTTTTTCGATGGGGCTGAGTGCGGCCAGGCGATACGTGAGTTGTTTTGCGTTCAAGGACCTGGTGCGGGGGCCAGTGGACCGGGACGGTCCAGGCATGCAGCCTACGAAGGTGGTGCGGCTGGGGGACGGATACGTGGACTGGCAGGACGTGGTGAGGGGGATAATCGACCAGAGGCTCACAAGGTTGCCGATAAGCCTGCACAGCGAATACGGCGGGGTGCCGGCCGAGAGCGTGGTGGACCTTGCGGCGGTGGACCTGCGGTACATAAAGAGCGTATTTGCGGAAGCGAAGGCGAGATGAAGATGGGGAGAGACAACCAGAAAGACATGAAGGTCCGGGATGTAAGCATAGACTACGAAGACTATGACTACCGGACGCCGATGAAGTTCGGCGGCAAGGTAGTGACGGCGGTTACGCTGCTGAACGTGACGGTGCGTGCCGAGGGGCGGGACGGCAATACGGCGACAGGGCGCGGGTCGACGACAATGGGGAACATCTGGTCGTTTCCGAGCGACGTTCTGGGATACGGGGACACGCTGGAGGCGATGCGGGCGCTGGCGGTCCGCATCCGGAGTATTGTGGAAGGATGCGGGGAATACGGCCACCCGGTGGAGCTGATGACGGGGCTAGAGGAGGATTTTCTGAAGGCGGCCGAGGAGACTGGAGGGGATCTGGGCCTGCCGGAGCCTATCCCGAAGCTCTGCACGCTTGTGACGGCTTCTCCCTTCGACGCCGCCGTGCACGATGCGTACGGGAAGCTACACGGAGTGAACGTCTACAACGCGTACGGCGAAGGTTACATGAACCGCGACCTCTCGGGATACCTGACGGACGAGTTCAAGGGGGAATGCCTCGACAGGTACACGCTTCGCGATCCAAAGGCGGCGATGCCCCTGTACCACCTGGTGGGAGCGCTCGACCCGCTGACCGACGCAGACGTAGCCGAGAGGGTAGAAGACGGTTTGCCGAACACACTGCCCGAATGGATAGAGCAGGACGGACTGACGCATCTGAAGATAAAGCTGAACGGGAACGACCTGGACTGGGACGTGGGGAGGGTGCTCGCTGTAGACCGGGTGACGGCCGGAACGCAGAAGAAGCGCGGCGTGGGAGAGTGGTTCTACAGCGCGGACTTCAACGAGAAGTGCCCGAATGTGCAGTACCTGCTGGATTTTCTCAGGAGGATAAAAGAGCGGGATGCGGGCTGCTTCGACAGGATACAGTACATTGAGCAGCCGACGAGCAGGTATCTGAAAGAGCACATGGAAAACAGGATGCACGAAGCGGCCAAGCTGAAACCGGTGGTCATAGATGAGGCCCTGGTGGATTTCGAACACCTGCAGCTTTCGATGGAACTGGGTTACAGCGGCGTGGCGCTGAAGACCTGCAAGGGGCAGTCCCAGGCCCTGTTGATGGCTGCGGCGGCAATCAAGTACGGACTGTTCCTGTGCGTGCAGGATCTGACGCTGGTGGGGGCGTCGTTCCTGCATTCGGCGGGCCTGTGTGCAAGGGTACCGACGGTGGCGGCCATAGAAGGAAACGGGCGGCAGTACTGCCCGGAGGCGAACAGGGCGTGGGAAGCGGAATGGCCGGGGATCTTCCGTGTGGACGGCGGTACGCTGAGGACGGGGACACTCACTCGAACCGGGTTGGGCCACTATTGACTTGTCAGGTATCTTTAGCGGTAAAGCTGGTAATTCCGCGGGATTAATTAGGGTAATGTGTGTATCTATTAGGGTAATTGCAAGTTTATGTTGACACTTTTATGGGGTACGGTATATTGTACGGTTGGCAGGGCGAGTCTGTGCAGGCACGCGTGTGCAAAGGGGATCGTCCGGGTAACCAGGAGTGAATGACAGTTGGCGGAGAAAGAAGAAAAGCTGCAGGCGCCGGTGACGGTAACTGCCGAGGACATCGTCGCCGCTCTTCGGGCGGCGGGGATAGAGGCCGGGGACATCATAATGGTGCACAGCTCGCTGAAGTCTTTCGGCCACGTGGAAGGCGGGGCGGAAACCGTGGTGGACGCTCTGCTGGAGGCCGTGGGGGAGAAAGGCACGGTGATAGTGCCGACTTTGAGCGCGTCGTACAACCGGGGGACGGCGAGCGGGATACCGTTCAATCCCAAGACGACGCCTTCGCGGGTGGGGATAATAACGGAGACGCTGAGAAAGCGGCCTGGAGCGATCCGGAGCGGACATCCGACGCACAGCGTGACGGCGACAGGGCCTGCCGCGAGGGAGCTGACGGGCGGGCATTGGCCCGGAAGCACGTTCACGATCAATGGGCCTTATGGCAGGTACGTCAAGGCGGGGGCGAAGATAGTGTTTCTGGGCGCTCCGATGACCAGCAATACGACTCTGCACGCCGTGGAGGAATGGCTTGGGCTGCCGTACATGCAGAAGGCCGAAGCGGTGATGGAAACGGCCGACGGCGGTTCGGAGATAGTGGAAGTGACGCAGGCGCCGCTGGACCACCGGGATTTCTACTCGCGCACGGGGCGCATACATGAGATCCTGGAGAAGGCGGGCGCGGTGACGACGGTGAAGCTGAACGACACCGTTATAAAGGTTCTGCCGGCGAAAAAGGTGGTAAGGGTCATGGCGGAGGCGGAACTGGAGCATCCGGGGGTCCTTCTGTGCGATCGCGAGGAATGCGCTTTCTGCAGGAAGGGCAGGGAAGACATACTGAAAATGCAGGGGGAGATCAGGCGCAACTACGAGCGTCTGAAAGAGGAAGGATATACTGATATTTCCTGAGGAGGGTAGCTATGCGGACAGCAAAATGGGGATCTTTGGTACTGGTACTGGGCCTGCTGCAGTCAGGCTGCGTGGTTGACGCCATCGTCATGGAGCAGGACAGCCAGATAGAAGGACTGCAGGAAGAGGCGAACATGCTGCGGTCCAGGGTGGCGGACCTGTCGGCGATGATAGCCACCAGGAGCAACGAGGTGGATAACAAGGCGCCGGACGCGATGCTTGAGTTGCAGAAGCAGCTGGAGGAGGCGGGATTCAAAGTTACGGCGAAGGGTGCGACGCTGGTCGTCACGCTGGTGAACAGCGTGCTGTTCAATTCGGGCAGCGCGACGTTGAAGCCGGAATCCAGGCGGGCTCTGGACGAAGTGGCGATGATACTGCGGGACCGTTTTACGGACAACATAATCAGGGTGGAAGGGCACACGGACAACGTGAAGCCGAACAAGGTCGCCAAGACCTTTCCGACAAACTGGGAGCTTTCGGCGGCGCGTTCGACCGCGGTGGTCAGGTACCTGATAGACAAGGGCATTCCTTCGGACAGGGTGTACGGGGCGGCTTTTGCCGAAACGCAGCCTGAGTCCACGAACAGCACTGTGGCGGGAAGGGCGCTGAACCGCCGCGTTGCCATAGTGGTGCTGCCGAAGGTGCCGGTGACGCAGGAGCAGTACCGGTAGAAGGGCGGGAGCAGAAGGCCCGACTCGCCGGAAGAAAGCAGGAAGCGTGTCCGCCGGGATGTCCGTGCGGGCACGCTTTTTTAATGAAGAGGAGGGGGGTTGAGGTTTTTTGCGGGCGGCGGATAATAGCCGGCGACACGTTTGCCAAGGGGATGATATGCCGGGCGGTCTGAAGGCGGTATTTTTCGATGTTGACGACACGCTTTACGCCACGCACTATTTTGCGTGGGAAGCGCGGCGCAAGGCCGTGGAGGCGATGATAGATGCCGGGCTGCGGGCGGATGCCGAAAGCGTGCTGGAGAGGCTGCGTATCGTAGTGGACAGGTACACGTCCAACTACCCGGGCCATCTTGACCGGCTGATAGAGGGGTATTCCGAGGAGGCCTATGCGCCGGTGAACCCGGCCATAATAGTCGCCAGCGGGGTCGTGGCGTATCACGGCCACAAGGAGAGGAACCTGTTCCCCTACGAGGACGCCAAGCAGCTTCTGGAATGGCTGAGGGACAGAGAGGTCCCGGCGGGGGTAATAACTTCGGGCATTCCGACGAAGCAGGCGGAAAAGCTGGTGCGCATGGACCTCGTGGAATATTTCGAGCCGGGGTGGATTTTCATTTCCCAGCAGATGGGCCTGTCCAAGGAAGACCCGGCGATATACCGGGAGGTGTGTAATACCATCGGCGTGGATCCGCGGTGGACCATATATGTCGGTGATCACCCGATGAACGACATAGACATGGCGGCCGAAGCAGGGATGATGACGGTGCTGTGCCGCCGCTCGGGACATTATTCGAACCTAGTCGGAAGACACAAGCCGACGTACGAGGTGGCGAATTTCCTGGAGATAATAGAGTACATCGAGAGGGATTTTCCGATCCGGTGAGGGATTTTCTCTGCGGGGCGGTGTCTTATGGACTTCAGGCTTGAGAGCAGCTTTGTGCCGCGGGGGGACCAGCCCGCGGCGATAGACGCGCTTACCAGGGGTGTCATGGCCGGGCGCCGTTTCCAGACGCTGCTGGGGGTGACCGGCAGCGGCAAGACGTACACGATGGCGAACGTGATACAGGCGGTGCAGCGTCCGGTGCTGGTGATAAGCCACAACAAGACGCTGGCCGCGCAGCTTTACAGCGAGTTCAAGGCGTTCTTCCCGGAGAACGCCGTCGAGTATTTCGTATCGTACTACGATTACTACCAGCCTGAGGCATATATCCCGCAGACCGACACGTATATAGAAAAAGACGCGTCGGTAAACGAGGATCTGGACCGGCTGAGGCTGGCGGCGACGAGTTCGCTGGTGGCCCGCCGTGATACGATAGTGGTGGCGAGCGTTTCGTGCATATACGGCCTGGGCAGTCCCGAGGAATACAGCGAGATGGTGGTGCCGCTGCACGTGGGCGACGAGGTGGACCGTTTCGATTTCCTGAGAAGGCTTTCGGCGCTGCAGTACATGCGCAACGACTATGCGCCGGTCCGCGGGAGTTTCCGTGTACGCGGCAGCGTTGTGGAAGTGCTGGCGGCGTACCGCGACGATGCGATCCGGCTGGTTTTCGACGGGGACGAACTGGTTTCGATCCAGACTGTCGACCCGGTTACGGGGGAGGTGACGGGCGAGAGCGTTCAGGAGACGATCTTTCCCGCCAAACATTTCGTGTTTCAGGAGGGGACGGTAAAGAGCGCCATAGGTTCGATAGAGGCCGAACTTGCGGAAAGGCTGGAGGAACTGCGTGCGCAGGGTAAGCTCCTGGAGGCCGAGAGGCTGGAAGGGCGCACCAGGTACGACATCGAAATGCTGGAAAACCTGGGATACTGCCCCGGAGTGGAGAATTATTCGAGGCACCTGTCGCACCGGCCGCCGGGCTCGCGTCCCTTCACGCTCATCGACTATTTCCCGCCGGATTTCCTCATGATAGTTGACGAGTCGCACGTGACAATTCCCCAGATAAGAGGCATGTACGTGGGGGACCACAACCGCAAGGTCACACTGGTGGACCATGGGTTCAGGCTGCCGAGCGCGCTGGACAACCGGCCGTTGAGGTTCGAGGAGTTCGAGACGCTTATTCCGCAGTGGGTGTTCATCTCGGCCACTCCGGCGGCGTACGAGATGGAGAATTCGGGGCGGGAGAACGTGGTTGAACAGATTATCCGTCCCACGGGGCTGGTGGACCCCCCGGTGGAAGTGCGGCCGGCGACGGGGCAGGTCAAGGACCTGCTGGGCGAGCTCCGCAAGGTCGTAGAATGCGGCGGCAGGGCTCTGGTCACGACACTGACGAAACGGTTGGCGGAGGACGTGTCGCAGTATATCGAGGAGGAAGGGCTGAGCTGCACGTATCTGCACAGCGAACTGGACGCGATAGAGAGAGTGGAAGTATTGCGGGACCTGCGGGAAGGCAAGTTCTCGATCGTAGTCGGTGTAAACCTGCTGCGCGAAGGGCTCGACCTGCCGGAAGTGACGCTTGTGGCCGTTTTCGACGCCGACAGGGAGGGTTTTCTGCGTTCGGCCACTTCGCTCATCCAGATGATCGGGCGGACGGCCCGGAACGTGGATGGGCGGGTGATACTGTATGCGGACAGCATGACCGGCGCGATACGGCAGACGCTCGATGAAACCGACCGCCGCCGTGAGAAGCAGATTCGTTTTAACGAAGAGCACGGGATAACGCCGGAGACGATAGAGAGCGTCATCAAGCCGACAATCGCCGAGATCGTGAGGTCGCGGCACGCGGAGGAGGGCTTCGAGGAGCGGCTTTCGATGGCAGAGAAGATAGGAGAGCTCGAGGCGGAAATGCTACGCCTGGCGGACGAATTGAAGTTTGAAGAGGCAGCGCGTATCAGGGATGCGATATTCGCCGTTCAGGGGAGGGGAGGGGAAACGCGGAGGCTCAAGGGCAAAGGTGCGCGATGGGGAAAGCGCAGGAAACACGGGCGCCGGTAAAGCCGGTCAGGGAGTCAGGCCGTTTCCCGCCGCCGGCTCCTGAAGCGGTTTGCCTGCAGCACGTCTTTTCAGGAAGACGAGAAGGGCCGTCATGCCGCCCAGAAGAACCCCGCCGAAACCGAAGCCCATGGCTTTGACTATGCCCATCATCAGGATGAGGACTGCGCCGCTCGCCACCGAAATAACCGCTTCCGGGCCTTCCCGCCCCTGCGGATAGAACCCGCGGACATCATAGGTACCGGGCTCAGTTACGGCGAAGGCGAGCATGGACGCACCCTGTCTGCCGCCGATGGAATAGGTGGAAGTGCCGGCAGGGTGATACAGCGGCAGCGGCTGCCCGGTTTCTACGGATTTGACTTCTATCATCAGGTCACGTATCCTGCCTTCGGTATCGAAGTGCCGGCCGTCACGAAAAGAATGGAATTCATGGAACACGGTATAAGTGCCGGGCTTGTCGAGTTCGAGCCGGGAGATACCCGGGACAACCATTGTCTGAATGCTGTCGTCGAAGTCGCTGATGGCCCCGCCGATCTGCAGGCCGGCCATGACTGTTCCAGTCAATACGACGGCCCCGGCCAACAGGAAATACCAGGCGCTCGGCCCGGCGG
Source organism: Planctomycetota bacterium (assembly GCA_016930595.1). GTDB lineage: Bacteria > Planctomycetota > SZUA-567 > JAFGGJ01 > JAFGGJ01 > JAFGGJ01. Next base: position 55,686 of record JAFGGJ010000027.1, on the reverse strand, counting down.
GTTTTTCGTGCATGAGAATTCTCCCCGATAGAACCGGAGGACAGTCTACCACGGGTGAATTCGGCGGGCAAGTGCGGGCGGATCCGGGTTTTCGATTCAGCCCGGTTTACGGCACCGCGCATGGAGGAAGAGGGGGATAATGCGGGTGTCGGCGACATCGGGGCAGCGGGCAGCAGTGTCGTCGTCGGCGGAAGGTTCTCTTACTTCTTCGATAACCAACCCTGCGTTCAGTATGAAGGCGACCCATTCGGACAGGGTGTGATAGAAGCGCGGCACCCTGAACAGGGGGAACTTCTCTTTCAACTCGCGAGGGGCGGCGCCGAAAAGCCATTCGTCGATATGCTCTCTGTGTTCGAAATAGTCGCCGCATATGACGCCGATACGCGTTCCGCTGTCATCGGCCACCCACCGCCAGCGGGGGGTGCCGAAACACGGGTGGGTGATAGAGAACTGCAGGAAGCCGCCGGGTTTGAGCACCCTGTGGATCTCCATGAACACCCGATCGACTTCGGGGATGTCCATCAGGCTCATGGTTGCCACGGCGAAGTCGAACGTCGATGAGCCGAAGGGCATTTCGACGGCACTGGCCCGGCAGTAGACGATATCGGCAGGCATGGGGGAGGGCGCGGCGGCGGCAAGTTCGACAAAAGTCCTGGAAATATCGAAAGCGGCCATGTCTGCGCCGAATTCGGCGATCCTGCGGGTGTTGTGCCCTTCGCCGCAGCCTATGTCCACACCCATAAGGCCGGTTACATCCGGCAGCATCTCGAGGAATTCGGGGGTGTTGAGGCAGTCCCTGTAGACGTCATAACCCAGCCGGGCGAGTTCCGTCCAGGCGGCAGCGTTCGCATCCCAGTACTTGCCGACTTCCCTGTGGTCCATGGCGTCCATCCGTTTTGTATAGAGGATACCAGGAGCGGCCCCGGCCTGCCAAACACGTTTGACCGGACCGGCATCAGCGGGTTAAATTAACCTGGATTGCGATTAGGGAGAAGAATCATGTGGCGGAAACCTGCAAGCGTGGTGCTTTTGCTGGCCGTGACGCTGTCGGCCGTGTCCGAAGAGCCCCGGGCGGAAATCGTCGCCGGCGACGAGGACGCCGCCTGGGAAAACTGGGAGCGGATCGGCGAAACACTGATATCGCTGGACTTCAAAGAGGTGCCTCTCGACCAGGCGGTGGCCAGGATAGCGGAGCTGGCAAAGGCGAATGTCGTCATCACCAACGGCGCAAGGGAAAAGGCGCGTGGAAACGCCGACGGATTGCCTGCCGTTACGTTGAAGCTGAACAGCGTCCCGGTCATAGCGGCGCTGGAGGTGCTGGCTGAAAGCGTGGGACTGGCTATCGAGCCGCGGCCGCCGGTGATCCTGCTGGTTGAACCATCACAGGAAGCGGCCGGGGAAATCGAAGTCCGCGCCGGCGCCGTGACCATGCGTTTCAATCTGACGGCCAGGGATCTGCCTGCCGGCCGTCGCCGCGAGATAGTTGAGCGGGCCGTGGAAGCGGCCGAACGCCAGGCGGAGATGATGGAACGCCAGGCCGAGAGAGTGCAGCAGCAGCGGGGCCAGCAGCCCATGATGAACCCGGAAATGCTTGACAAGATGGGCCCGGAGGTCCGCGAGCGCATGATGAAGATGATGGAGAAGATGCAGCCGCCGGGAGAAGCCCGCGGCAAAAAACGCCTCCCCAGGGAAAAACCGGGCAAGGAAGACGGGATGGGCGGTGCGGAAGCCGGTGACCGGGGGGGCGTGGAAGAAGAAGGCGTCCGCCCGCCGGTCTTCTAGAAGAACTTGTCCCGCCACCAGAGGAAATGCCCCCACGTGCTGTCCGTGTGATATTTGCCGGAACGCGCCGGGTCGGTATCCTTCGATTCCCTGTGATAGCGGAGCAGGGAATCGTCCACGGTCCTGCCCAGGAGAAATTCGTAAGCGGCGGTGGCGACCCTGAAGCGTTCCGCCGCCGTTTCATCGCCGGGACACCTGTCCGGGTGGTTTTCCATGGCGAGCAGCCAGTAGGCGGCTTTTATCTCCGCATGGGAAGCCGCCGGGCCAACGCCCAGTATCCTGCGAGCGCGCTTGTCCGCCGCGACAAGGCGCTGCGTCATGCCGATAGATGTGCGGTCTTCGTTATCCATGGCTGTACGGTTCCGGACCGAGACGTAGTGGTCGGAGGGATCAGTGATCGCAGACGTTTTCGCCCGTTTCCAGAGTGCTTTTCATGTAGGATTCCACGAGTTCTTCGGGCGTGGCGGGCGGCGCTCCGACCACGACTTCAATGCCGTTTTCAGTGAATATCTGCCGGGCGCGCATGCCCATTCCTCCGGCAATGATAACATCCACGCCCAGTTCCTTCAGCCAGGCCGGCAGTACACCGGGCTGGTGGGGAGGAGGAGTCTCATAGCGCACGGCACCGGCGGCGTTGGCTTCGACAAGTGCAAAGCTCTGACAATGACCGAAATGAAGCGCCAGCCGGCCTTCCGCAACGGGTATGGCGATGAGCATGTTTTTCCCTTTCGTTCGGCGGCTAGGTACCTAAGTCGAGTTCCTTCCGCAGGGCGGACCACGCTTCGCGTATGGCGTTGGCGGCGGGCCCGCCGTGTTCAAGGGCGGTCCTGCCTGCCATTAGAGCATCGTTCACGCTTGAGTCAAACGGAATGTGCCCGATGACTCCTGAGCCATGCCGGCCGGCTATCAGGCGGATACGCTCCGCTTGCTCCTGATTCAGATCGGACTTGTTGATAATAACCAGCGTGCGGACGCCGAAATGATCGGCCAGACGCATCACGCGTTCCATGTCATGCACGCCGGAAACCGTTGGTTCCGTAACGACAAGGACCAGGTCCGTGCCGGAAACCGAGGCAATAACGGGACAGCCGGTGCCCGGGGGGCCGTCGTCCAGGATCAGTTCCTGCTTGAGCTGGCGGGCGAGTTCAGCCGCCCTGCTGCGGACTCGGGCCACCAGGCGGCCTGAGTTTTCTTCGGCGATGCCGAGCCGTGCATGGACCATCGGGCCGCACGCGGTGGACGACACGTGCCATCGGCCGGTCATGTTGGGACGGCTTTCTATGGCGTCGACCGGGCATACGAGCGGGCACAGGCCGCATCCTTCGCAGGCAAGCGCTTCGACGCGATATGTAATGTCGCCCTTCGGGTTTGCGGGGCCGTCCCGGCGGATGGCGGAGAAATGACATGCTGCGGCGCATTTGCCGCAGGCGGTGCATTTCGACGGATCGACGGTCGCTTTCACTCCGCCGAAGAAATCATGGGTTTCGAACACCGCCGGTTTGAGGAGCAGGTGCATATCTGCGGCATCGACGTCGTTATCGGCCAGGATCTTGTTTCTGGCGAGTTGCGCGAACGACGCGGTGACGGTGGTTTTGCCGGTCCCGCCCTTGCCGCTGATGACGGTGACTTCTTTGTAATCATCGGCCGAGCCTGTCGGTAACTGGGAAGGCTCCCCCGCGGCGGTCTCGAACATGTCTTCAGCGGGTTCAGCAGTGATGTTCAGCTTCAGGTGATCGAAGATGTCCAGAAGATTCTCCGCGAACTCCGGGAAGTGTTCCACCAGTATTCCGCCGCCGGAGTAGGTTTCGGCGTATTCGCGTCTGAAAGGAATGCGTCCCGTGACGGGCAGGCCAACTTCATCGGCATACTCGGCAATCAGGGCGTCTTTCCCATCCGACCGGTTGACAATTATGCCGGTGGGGATACCGATCTTGAGGGTAAGGCCCACGGCGAGTTTGAGGTCGTTGAGGCCGAAAGGCGTCGGTTCGGTGACAAGAAGGGCGGCGTCCGCCCCTTTGACGGCTTCGACCACCGGACAGGCCGTACCGGGCGAAGCATCGATGATATTAATGGCGTCCGGGACTACGTAGCGCTTGACTTCCCGGACGACGGACGGGGCGAGAGCTTCTCCAATGTTCAGTGATCCCTGGGCAAAAAAGAACGGCTCGTGCCCCGGCGCAGCATCGACGGAGCCGATAACCGCCGGCTCTTCGCGGAGAGCGTTTTCCGGGCAGACGTACGAGCATACGCCGCAGGAGTGGCAGAGTTCATTGAAGAGCAGCACTTTGCCTTTTACGACGGCGATGGCGTTATAGTTGCACGCCTCGCCGCACTTGCCGCAGCCGGTGCATTTTTCTTCGCTCCAGACGGGCTTGGGGACGGCTACATCACGGTGTTCCGTGAAGCCAGGCCGGACAAACAAATGGTCGTTGGGTTCTTCGACATCGCAATCGAGGAGCCGGACGCGCTCGCCCCGCCCGGCGAGGGCGTAAGCAAGGTTGACTGCGAGTGTGGTTTTGCCTGTGCCACCTTTGCCGCTGGCTATGGCGATAATCACGGTATCATGTTTTCCGGATCATCGGCAGGCCGCATTTGGGACAGTGCGCCTGCGAACAGGGGGAGCCGCGTCTGTGGTCCACTTCAGCGCCACATCCCGGGCAGACACATTTCCCGCCCGGACCTGCCGCCAACCCGCCCATGCGACCGCGTCCACCGCCGATCGCACCTGAACCCGCCGCTCCGCTGCCCTGGCCGCCGCTGCCCTGGCCGCCGCGTCCCTGGCCGCCGCGTCCCGTACGCGGCCCCTGACCTGTGGGGCCTGTTCCGTCTCCACGAGGCATGATTATCTCCTGACCTGACTGTGGAGCGCCGGGGCAGGGGCATGCCCGCCCCGGGCACTCCCTGTTCCGAGTTTATTTTTCCTTGGAAGCAGCTTCGATTTCTTCGATGCGCTGCGACACCTGCTCAAGCGACGCCTGGAGGAATTCAGCCTGGTCCTTGAGGACCTGGAGTTCCTGTTCGGGCGTCGGGCCCTGGTAGGCCGGCAGCGGTGGGGCTGCGCCATAGGGCGGGGCCCATGCGGGCGCCATCGCGCCATAGTATCCCCTGCCAAAGCCACGACCTCTGCCGAAGCCGCGCCCGTAGCCGCGTCCAAAACCTCTTCCCCAGCCCATTCCACCGGGGACGGGGTTCATGTAGCCGGGAACGTTGTAGCCTGCGCAGAACCCGGCGGCTCTGCCTGTCATCGGGCCCATTCCATTCGGGCCTGTTCCATCTCCACGAGGCATGACAGCCTCCTTTCTCAGAAGTTTTCCGACCTGTGTCCACGCACAGGTATTCACCAGTAATAGGGATAGGCGGGCAAGTATGTTCTCCACGCGGGTGAAGGGCGCCTGCCGAATCCCCATCCGAAGCCCCTGCGGAACCCGTAACCGAAGCCGAGCCCCCGACCTCTGCCGAAGCCACCCCTCCGGCCCCAGCCGAAACCGCGCCCATAACCTCTCCCCCAGCCCATTACGCCGGGGATGGGGTTCATGTAGCCGGGAACGTTGTAGCCTGCACAGAACCCGGCGGCCCTGCCCGTCATCGGGCCCATACCCATCGGACCTGTTCCATCTCCACGGGGCATAGTGCGCCTCCTTATCTTCTAAACCCAGTGACCTTCCCTGTTTGCACCTCCGGTTTCTTCGAGTTTGCCGTTCTTGAATTCCTGTACGGCCTGAGAAACCGTTACCGAACCGGACAGATAGACCTTGATGCCCGCGGTGGAGAGCACCATGTAGGCTTTGGGGCCCACATTGCCGGTGATGATCGCTTCCGCGCCGGCGTTGACGATGTTCTGTGCGGCCTGGATGCCGGCGCCGGAAGGGGCATTCAGGTTCTGCTGGTTATCGACAACCTGTGATTCGCCGGTTTCGGTGTCGACGACCAAGAAATACTGAGCTCTTCCGAAACGAGGGTCCACCTGGCTTTCCATGTCCTTGCCCTGCGATGTTACGGCTACTTTCATTTTTCACCTCCATGGACCGTTTCCACGGCCACCTCTGAACCTGCGGCCTCCGCCGCCGCGGCCTCCACCGCCGCGGCCTCGACCGCCTCCATGTCCATTCCAGCTCCATCCCAGTCCCGGCTCCGGGCCGGGGCCCTGGATCCCCCAAGGTCTTTCGACTACCGTGCCGCCTTCTATCACCATTGCTGCTCCTTTGACCAGGGCAGTGGCGACCGCCTGCCTGGCGCGTTGCAGAATCCGAGTCACGGTGGGGCGGCTAACGCCGAGGCGTTGGGCAGCGGTTTCCTGATCCAGGCCTTCATAGTCCACGAGTCGGAGGACTTCGAAGCCGTCCAGGGGTATTACTACTCTTTCCAGGTCACGGCCCGGCATGCCGGCCGGCTTATACAGCACGGCGCCGGGGCGGGCCGATATGAAGCGGTGTTTTTCCGGTCTGGGCATGTGGCGGGAAACTCCAGTTATGAACCTGCGTTCATAATAACAATACCATTCGACCCCCTGGTGTGCAACTTTTTTCTGGAAAATTCCGGAAAAAGTTTTCTGGCGGGACCGGTCAGCCGGCCGGACGTATCTCCGGCGCGGCTTCATGGGCCCGGGCCATGAAAGCCATGAGTCGTTGGCGCATGTCGGCCCGCACGCCATCGAAAGCGGGGTCTTTCACGAGGTTATTGCGTTCGTGCGGGTCGTCTTTGAGGTCGTAGAGATAATCTTCGACATAGAGGTTGCTGTCGGGGTGTCTGCCACCTTCTCTTTCGGGGGCGCGCACGGAATATTTCCACCTGTCGGTACGGACGGCCCTGCCGACGTGGCTTTCGCTTATTTGCATGAAGACCTCGTCGGGCCAGTCGTCGGTGCCGTTCCCGGTGAGTTCCTGCAAGGGGCGCCCCTGCATGCCGGGGAGGGGAGCGGCTTGGCCTGCGGCGAGCACGGTGGGCGGGAGGTCGATGAGGCTGACGAGTTCTTCGACCACTTTGCCGCCCGTGAATCCGGGTCCGTTGATGATGAGCGGGACGTGCGTGCATGCGTCGTGGCAGGCGCGTTTGTATTCGGCGTTACGCGTGCGGAAGTGCGAACCGTGGTCGCTGGTGTATATCAACAGCGTGTTGTCGATGACGCCCAGTTTTTCGAGTTCGTCACGGATGCGGCCGAAGTTGTGATCGATGCTGTTGCAGCAGCCGAGATAGTCGGGGAAGTTTTCACGCCAGTCGCCTTCGGTGTCGACAAGATCGCCGGGGACTTCGTAGTCTTTCCATTTTTCCCTGGAGCCGTTCGGGCCTTCGTAGCGGTTATGGTCGTTCTGGTGATGCGGTTCGATATAGGATAGGAAAAGGAACCAGGGTTTTTCCCCCGTGCGCGTCCCGAGGTAATCCAGGACGAAGTCCGTGACGCAGTCCACCCTGTAGCCTTTGAAATCGACGCGTTTCATATCCGCATCGTACATGTAGCCGTCGTATCCGTGGGATGTGAATTCGAGCACGTCGGCCGCCAGCCAGTAATCATCGTAACCGCCCCTGCGTTCGGGCGGCACGGGTTCCGTGCGGAGGTTCAGAAGCGTGTCTTCGGGGCCGAAATTCACTGAGGCCAGGTGCCACTTGCCGATGTAGCCGGCTTCATAGCCGGCCTTGCGCATGTGCCTTGCAAGGGTGGGGATACCGAGAGGCAGAGCGATGCCGTTCTTGAAGCAACCCACTTCGGTCGCGTACTTGCCCGACTGGAGGCAGGCCCTTGCCGGTCCGCACACGGGCTGGCAGGTGAACGCGTTGCGGAAGAGCACGCCTTCGTACGCCAGGCGGTCGAGGTTAGGGGTGACATCGAGTTTCTGGCCGTAGCAGCCCATCGTGTCCCACCGCTGCTGATCGCTGAAGATGAAAAGAATATTAGGCTTCGTTTTGCCCGGCATTCCATCCTCCCGTCATGCAGGAGACTATAGCCTACTCGGACAAAGCCGCAATATCCGATGGGTGCCAAACAGGATACCGGGCAGGAGGAAGGCTTGTCGGCGGGCGGATCAGCGCTTTCGCGGGATGCCTTTCATGGTTTCCGCGAGCGCATGGTCAAGCTTGGTGGTGTACTGTCTTATGGTAACAGACTGACTGTAGACCGGCGTCGTGGAACTTCCCATGGACAGGTTGCAGCGGACGGTGTTCATGTAGTAATTGTAGGTGGTTGTTTCCGTGACGGGGCTGGTGACGGAGCCTATTCGGTCGCCGCTGCTGTTGTAGACGTAGGCGACATCCTGTTCGGAAGTCCAGGTGCGTTCTTCGGTGCGGGAGTCGGAAGAGACCGTGATTGTGAGTTGAGCGTCGCTTCCGGAGGTGGTGACCGAGTACCCTTTTTTCGCCAGAATGCGAGCGGCCGTGTCGTAGGCGGCTGTGCTCCCAGTGTAGATACTTATAGTTTTCACGTTCGAGGCGAAGTCCGACAGTGCATCAGGGGACATCGCGTATCCCGACCTGGATGTGACTGCTCCGCCCCCTCCTATCAATGACGAACAGCCGGGAACCAGCAGTACAAGGACGGCCGGCAGTACCAAGGTCAGGAAACGGCATGACGGCGTCACGGGAGAGTCCCGCAGCTGCAAGGCAAGACTGCCGAGTACGAGAGTGTGGGGGGAGGAGAGCAACCGAGAGGAGTTGGAGGAGGTGCTGTGAGCGGCGGAAGGATTTCGAAGGGGTCTCGAGCGGGGCTATCGAGGCCCGAGGAGCGTATGGCGTCGTCGATGGAAGCCTGCATGTACCTGAGGTTATCGAGTTCCGCCTGGCGCGAAAGATCCGTCTGAAGGGCACGGAAGAACAGGAAATCGACCATCAGGATCAGCGGGCCGTAGACCCAGGGGCCGATGGTGCCGGGGTCTTCTTCATCCATGGCTTCGGCGGCAACGTAACCGAGCCCGAAATCAGCCAGCATCCCGGTGACGATAACTGTATTTTCGTACTGGCCCGAACCCGGGAGCATGGAGAGAAGCGTGATGCCGCAGCCGCCGGATGTCGCAGCAACGACCCAGAGGGCGCAGATGAGGAGGAAACGACGCATCATCACAACACCTCTTTCCCACGGTTGTCAAGGGCCGCAATTCGCCGATTCCCGTGCTTTTTATGATGTTAATTTGGGAAAGAAGCGCTGTCAAGCAAATCGGCACATCGCGACCGGCCTGGGAAAGACGGCCGGTATGGACTGGACAAATACGTTCGGGCAAGCATCATTCCGTTTTACGTCGTGGGTGCATACAGGTTGCCGGAGGGAGCAGCAATGCCGAAACTGACGGTGCACATGATAGGGAACGCTCATCTGGATCCGGTGTGGTTGTGGAACCAGCCGTCAGGCGTTGACGAAGCGCTCGCCACGTGCCGCACCGCGTGCGACATCTTGGACGAATACCCGGAAATGGTCGTGACACGGGGCGAAGCATGGGTGCATCAAGTGGTACGCCAATTATCTCCGGCTACGTTCGAACGTATAAAAGCCCATGCTGCCACGGGCCGCTGGGCGGTAGTAAACGGCTGGTGGATTCAGCCGGACTGCAATTTGCCGTCAGCGGCGTCGTTCAGGAAGCACGCCGAAATTTCCAAAGCCTGGTTCAGAAAGCATCTAGGAGTCGACGTCACGGTCGGCTACAACGTGGACAGTTTCGGGCACACGGCGGCGCTCCCGGCGCTGCTCCGTGAAACCGGGTTCGACAGTTACGTTTTCATGCGGCCGGGCGAACACGAGAAGAAACTGCCGGCGTATCTTTTCGAATGGCAGTCCCCTGCCGGGCAGTCCGTGACGGCGTTTCGCATTACCGACCCGTACACGATTCACCGTGTGGACCAGTTGCAGCCCGCAATTGAGAAAACGCTTGGCGACGCGAACAGGGAAATCGGCCATACGATGTGTTTCTACGGAGTGGGCGACCACGGCGGCGGGCCGACGAGGGAACAGGTCGAATGGATTCTGGAGCACAGGGATTTCTCGGGCGACGTCGAACTGAAACTGAGTTGTCCGCAGGCTTTTTTCGACGCGGTGAGAAAATCCCCGGTGAAGCTGCCGGCGGTCAGAGATGAACTCCAGTACCACGCTGTCGGCTGTTATTCGGTGGTGCACGTGGCAAAACAGGAAATGCGCCGCGCGGAAACTCTGTGCGAACGCGCCGAACGCCTGGCGGAAAACAATCCCGGCGATGCCCCGCCGGATGCAAACAAGACGATAGAAGCGGCGTGGGAAAAGGTCCTTTTCAATCAGTTCCACGATATTCTTGCGGGGAGTTCGATCGAATCCGCCTATGAACACGCCCGTGACGATTTCGGCCTTGCGAAGTCCACGGCGAGGGACGTGATTACGCACATTACACGCAGGCATGCGCTGAAACTTCCCCCGTGCGGACACCAGCGGCTCGTGCTCGCAAACACCGGGGAAAGGGATTTCAGCGGGTTGGTCCACGTCGAACCGTGGATACACTGGACGCAAAAACACCTGCCGCTGACTTTGTGTGAAAGGGACGGCGCTCCGATCATAACGCAGGAAACACGGCCGTACGCGGCGACACCCGGCATGAAAGGAATACTCGTTCCAGTCCAAATATCCGCTGCTTCCGTGAAGGAGATAGAACTCCGGCACGAAGAACCGGCCAAGGCTCCGGCCGGCCTGAAGGCATCTTCCAGATCGATCTACAACGGCCTGCTGAAAGCGACGTTCGGAAACAGCGGCCCAAGTTCACTCGCATGTGGTGGTACTGAACTTCTGGCCGGGCCGATGCGGATCGCGGCCTTCGAAGACATGTCCGACACGTGGTCGCACGATATCCCGGGCTTTGAAGGAGAACAGAAGGGCGAATTCAAGGGCCGCGCAAGATGGAACGTTATCGATTCAGGTGCTCTGCGCGCGGCAGCGGCGGCGGACATGACCATGGGTCGATCCAGCCTGTGCTGGATAGTCACGGCGGACAGGGACGAAACGATTCTGCGGATGAAAATCCGCCTGAACTGGACGGGCCGGCACAGGATTGTGAAACTGGTCGTTCCGCCTGCGTTCAAGGTTGAAAAGAGAATCGACGGCATTCAGGAATCGGTGTTGGAGCGCCGGCTGAACGGCTGGGAATACCCGGTGCTGGATTTCGTGTCGGTGTCCGGCGGAAGCGTAGGACTGGCTGTCGTGACACGGGACGCGTTTTCGGGAGATGTCCAGCCTGACGGGACTGTCCGGCTGACGCTGTTGCGCTGTCCGCCGTACGCGCATCACCAGCCGCTGAAACTGGCTGAGAACCACGGGTTTGCATACACCGACCAGGGTGAACACGTTTATGAAATATCGCTGGTGGTGATGAACGGCGTGAACCTTGACGCAGTCAGGGATGAAATTTACAGGCTTTCGCACCCGGTAGTTGTGACTGAAACGACTTTGGGGATGCGGCTGTAAAAAGGTTCGTCAAGGACCGCAGGCGGATGATATGGCCGGACTGCTGAAATACGTTCGTGAAAACCTGCTGGCGGGGCTGAAAGCATCGCCGCTCAGGAACATCCGCTATTCGCTGGGCATACTGGTTGTTTATGCACTTGCAGCCTGCGTAGCAGGGGACACAGGTGGAGTATTCAAACACGAGGTGCTCAAGTCAAATCTGGTCTTCATTCTCCCTTTCACCATGTTCGTGTTTCCGTGTCTGCTCGAAGAGGCGTTTTTCAGGGGCATTCTCATACCGCGGTCGGTTTTCGACAAGGGGCTTCGGGAAAAGGGAACGGCGGTGTTCTTGAGCACGCTGCTGTTTGTGCTCTGGCATCCGGCGAATGCCTTCTTGCTGAACACCGGCGCAAGAGGGTTCTTTTATGACCCGGTGTTTCTATTGATCGTGTTTCTGCTGGGTATTGCCTGCGGGGCCGTCTACATAGCGAGCCGTTCCCTGTGGGCGCCGGTTATGATCCACTGGCTGACGGTGCTTGTCTGGGTGTTTTTCCTGGGCGGCAGGAATCTGGTTAAAGAGGTTTCTCCGTAACCACAGGGGTAGCGGGGTTTCGTGTTGTTCTGTCCCGGACCGGGATTCATCGGCTCCCGGGCGGTTTCCGGCTGGTATTTGTTCAAAAGCGGTAAAGCGATAGGGTGTTCCGCTAGCTCAGTTCGTTTATAGACTCGATCACTTTCATGCCGTTATCCAGCAGGATTTTCACCGCCTTGTCGGAGTCTTCGAACCTGAAAATCAGCGCCGCGCTCTTTTTGGCGAGTCCCGAAAACCCGTACATGTATTCGACGTTGGCTCCCGCGTCGCTCAGTATCTTCAGGACGCCTTTCAGGCCGCCCGGACGGTTCGCCACGTCCACCACGACCACATCGTTGGTTATCACCGTTAGGCCTCCCGATGAAAGCGCTTTCTGGGCTTCCTGCGGTCTGTCCACGATCATGCGCAGGATGCCGTAGTCGGAGGTGTCGGCGAGTTCGAGTGCAATGATGTTGATGCCTGCGTCGGCAAGGATGCCTGTCACTTCCAGCAGCCGCCCGGGGCGGTTTTCTATGAAAACGGATACTTGAAGGATTTTCATCGCGGCCTCCAGTTTGGCAAGTACGCACCATTTCGGCGATCGTCACGGCATATGATAGGACCGATGGCGCGCGTGTCGAGTGCAGCGCAGGGACCCGGCCTACGCTTGTACGGTGGACGGCTACTTGACCGTAACGGTCCGCGCGGCTTCGGCGCCGGATAGAACGTCGCGCACGGTAATCCTCCATGAACCGGAATCGTCGAGAGCGAAGGGGATCGTGAAGTCGGCTTTGAAGTCGTAGGTCTCGATGTTGGCGGAATAATGAGGAGCGGGAAGCCACCGCCCGGGCCCGGAGTTCTTTTCGACGGTGACGTTCACGACGTGAGCGTACTTGCCGCGTGGTCTGGGAACGGCGGCAAGCCCGAGCGGAATACGAAGGTCCGTGCCGGCGCTTACGGTGTGCGGAACCCGCATGACAATACCCCGCACCGTGTAGGGCAGGAACGCTATGACGGCGGCATCGGCTTCCGGGAGCGCAATGTCGACGGAGGAGAGGCGCCTCTTGCTCATGAGGCCGCCCCCGCGCATGTCGTGGGCGAGGTAACGGCTGCCGGCAGGGAGATTCGGCCTGACGGTGACGGCCATGGGACCGGCGGGTGGCCCGACCTGCGTGTATGTGATGACGCCGTCGGTGCCCACGGAGGCTTCGGTCGCGGAGCGTTCGCGCAGCAGACCGACGATCAGGGCGTCCGGTCCGGGAACGTACGAGAAGGCCTGCACGCCGATCGCCGGGGAGCCGTCGGCCGTGGAGATCGAAACAGCGCGGGAAGAAGGGGGGATCATGCCGATGATTTCCGTGATGATGCCCGCAGCGACGGAGGGTTTCTTCCGCAGGTCAGGATATTCCGTGACGTTCTTTACGCAGCGCAGCGATGCCCCGGGGAGGGCGGTGGTGCCGTCGCCTTTCCTGGGGATGCCGGCTTCGTCGCAGGTGCCGAAGGGGACGTCGTACAGGATAACGCCACCCCTCGCCACGAAGGCGTCGAGCGCCTGCAGCGCAGCGTCGGACAGCGCCGTGGCGCGGTAGAGCACGAGGACGTCCACGTCCGCAGGTACGGCCGGGAGATGGCTGTCCAGCGTGATGAAACGGGGGTTCATCCCGGCGTCGTGAAGGAGCAAGAGCCACGCCTCACGCGCTTTCTTGAACTCCTCGAAACGCTTGTGGAAGAATTCCGCGTTGAGGGACGGCTGCGAGTAAAGCAGCGCTACACGGTCGAACTTGCGGTCCGACGCGCTGATCTGCTTGACGATGCCGCTGCGGAATTCCCTGAACTGCCGCATGTAGTCGGCGCCGGAGTCGGACCACGTCAGGTCGGCCTCGACCAGCGCTATCCACCAGAACATGACGTGCCCCATGCCGCGGTAGAAGACCGATCGCCACGTGGAGTAGCGGACGCCATCGCCCGAATTACCGTAACCCGCCGGCGGCATGGAGAAAAAGCCCTCGGCGCCGAACGACACGTGGTACTCCTGCTGGTCGGCATAAGTGTAGGGCATGAGAAAATCGTAAGCCGTCATCATGACGGGCCAGTTGTGGCCATCGAAAGGTGTGGGTTCCTGCGTTCCGGTGGTGCCCACCACGGCGCTGGGGTCATGCTGGTGTATGGTAAGCCGGCAGTAGTCGATGTGCGTGGCCCAGACTTCGTCCATGAAAAGGCGGTGGAGGAGCCATGGGGCGGGGACGCCGTGTTCACGGGCTTCCTCCAGCGTCATGGGAACGACCTCGTCCCAGGACCTGTGGGCGGTGCGCCAGTGCAGATTCAGGAGGGAAAGGTTGTCACTGTAGCGGCGGCGCATCGCTGTGCGGAATTCGTTGAGGCAGTGGGTGCCGTGGCAGAAGTCAATTTCCGCACGGTAGGAAGTCAGGGAGGATTCTTCGCCCAGCGAATAGCCCGCAATGCCGTATTTCCTGCGGGCAAGGACCCGGCGTTCGGTGTTCTCTTTCGACTGCCTGAACGTGGCGGGGTCGGAAAGGCAGGGCTGGCGGACGAGGTATTTCTTGTCGCCGGTCTGGTCCCACGCCTGCTTCTGCCGAGCGAAAATATCCGAGAACGGATTGTACTGGAATGTATAGCGGTTTATGCCGAATTCAAAGAGTTCGAAATTGTCGGAGATGTTCTTCAGCATGACTTCGGCCGGGTCGTTTTCGTACGAAAACAGGCCGTCGGAGCCCCACTGGTGCATCATCCTGCGTTCGAGGTCGCGCAGGAACGGGTGCGTTTCGTTGGGCCACTGGATCACGCGGTAGTCGTCGCGGGGGACTTTCCAGCCGGTGACGAGGACCGGAGCGGATTCGCTCTGGACGCAGACGCCACCGTTCCCGGGAACCTCGGCTTTCAGGCGCAGGCAGCGTGTCAGCGTGCGGTCGGTGGGGAAAGTGCCGGAAGCGGCACCTGATCCGTCCAGGGCGGACCTGGCTTCGGCCAGCAGGCGGCCGTGCGTGTCCCGGAGTTCCACGTGGACAAGGGGCTTGATTCCCGCGGGCAGGTTCAGGGCGGAGACTTTCCAGGCCAGTTCCTTCCCGGGGGCAATTTCCATCGCTCCGGGAGTGATGCTGAGTGACGGCTGCTTGCCCGCAGGCGGCGGGACGTCCAGCCATGCGAAATCCAAAACTCTGCCGCCGTCGTCCAGCGCCCTGAATCGGTAGACGCCGCTGAAAGGAGCGGCGCCGTTGAGGTATTCATAGAGTTTTTCGGCGGGGGACATCGCATGGAGGATCTTTTCGGCACCGCTGGCGTCTTCGACCGAGACTTCCAGCGCCGCCGTCCCCGGCGGCAGGCGGTCCACGCTCACGGCCACCGCCCACTTGCCGTCGCTGGACACGTTGCATTCGATACCCGTGTCATCGAGCCGGTGCGCGCACCAGAGTGCCGTTCGGGCGAGCAGGCCGTAGTAGTAATCCTGGTAACGATAAGGCGTCTGCGGAGAGGCGGTAAGCGGGATGCCATATGCGGGTGTCAGGCTGCGGTTCTCGAAAGCAAAGGCGGCGACGCGCCCCCCGTTGCCATTTTCGCGTACGGCGAGGACGGGACGTCCGTCTTCGGTCTGTATGAGCACGAGAGCGTCGTCGGCGGCTTCATACGTGTGCACGGGTATGTCGAGAGGATTGACGGGGGAAAGGTCTATGGAGCGTGTGACGGGGTGGATTCTGCCGACGGTGGTTTTCACCCATGCGGCGGCCGCCGGCCGGGGAGTTCCGTCTTCGGACCGCATGTAGCCGCTCACGCGGTCCATGTACCATTCGGGACCTTCCACCAGCGGGGATATGTCGAGCAGACGTTCGTCGATTTCTTCACGTTCATTGAAATATGGTTTGACCAGGACGAGACCTTCGCCGTTTTCGACCCGTCTTGCAATGCCGTCCCTGGCGTAGGCCGGCATGTAGTCCCATCCGTGGGGAAACTGTACGATGGAGACGTCAAAGGGTGTATCTCCGCCCAGGTCGGCGGCGAGATACGAATACACGGTATTGAAATTATGCTTGTGGCCACGCTTGCCGTAAAAGTTGCCGAACCCCCACGTGTCGGTGCCCCAGTTCCTGTCGATGGTGACGGTGCGCGGCGTCATGTCCATCCGTTGGGCGAGTTCGACTACGTCCCGTCCGCCGATCCGGTTGGGCAGAAGAAAGACGGAAGGCGGTTCCCCGGGCAGCGGCGAGGCCCATTTGAAATGCGGGGTAACCACTTTGTTCGAATATACGATATCCAGCCGTTTGCCGGGCGGAGGGACGTCCCGGTAGAGAAGGGCTTCGTTGAATGATCCGAGACGGAAGTCGTCGAACCAGAGAACGGTGCCTTCGGGCGGGTCGGTCAGGAAGACAATAAGGCGCTGGATCTTGGTCGTGTCCAGGACGGTGGCGATTTCCTTCATGCGGACCTGGAACAGGGTTTCGCCGGCTTTCACCTGTTGCGACGCGCCGAAGCGCGTGGCGTGGTCGGTGGAATTGACGTCGTCTATCCGCACGTGGACGGTGACGGGCGACGGCGCCCACACTTTGAAGGATACGGCGGCGTACCGGGACCAGTCCGCCGGAGTCTCCCCGATGCCGACGTGGAACCCGGGCCACGGATGCTTGATGAAGACGGCCTTCAGGCTTTTCGTGCCGGACAGGGGATGCGTGTCGTCCAGGGAGAGCGAAACCCAGTCGGCTTCTTCGACCGAGAGGGCTTCCATGTCGGCGGCCGTTTCGAAGTCGACTATGACGGATTCCGCGGCAAAGACGGCCGGTGCGAACAGCAGGGCGAACAACGAAACGATACGCATGGGCCCCTCCTTTCGGCAGCCCCAGTGTAGCAGCGGAAGGAGCGCTTTCAACTTCCGCCGCAGGCCGCCCCGCGTGGAAATACCCCGGCTTTGCACTACCGCCTTCCGGACGGCGGCCTAGAATGCGTCTGTCGGGCGAGGAGATCGGGCATGTCCGGGAAAAGTTTCCCTGTGGTTCAGCATGAAGTGGACTTCTGCGTCGTGGGCGGCGGGATGGCGGGGCTCGTGGGAGCCCTGGCCGCCGCAAGGCTGGGGGCGAAAACGCTGCTCATCCACGACCGTCCCATCCTGGGGGGCAACGCATCCAGCGAAATAAGAGTGCACGTCTGCGGAGCGGACAGGCACAACGGCATCAAGTTCATGCGGGAGACGGGTATACTCGAAGAAATAAGGCTGGACAACCTGCGCGTCAACCCCAACAGGAATTTCAGCGTGTGGGACACCGTCCTGTACGAAAAGGCGCGTTTCCAGCAGAACCTCGATATCCTCCTCAACTGTACCTGCCGCGACGCGAAGATGAACGGCAGGCGGATAGAAAGCGTGACGGCCTGGCAGCTGACCACTCAAACTCATCACCTCGTGAAGGCCTCGATATTCGCCGACTGTTCCGGTGACGGCGTACTGGCCCTCCCCACCGGGGCGGACTTCAGGATGGGGCGCGAGGGACGCTCGGAATACGGGGAATCCATTGCGCCCGAAGTGACCGACGAGAGAACTATGGGCATGACGTGTCTCTTCTCGGCGAAGGAGTACGACACGGTGCAGCATTTTGAGCCGCCGGCGTGGGCGTACCGCTACGACGACGAAAACGAACTCCCGTACGGGGCCGACCGGCACAAGTGGTGGTCTCTGGGCTACTGGTGGGTGGAACTGGGCGGCGAGGTCCATTCGATTTATGACACGGAAAACATTCGCGATGAACTGCTGAAGACGGTCTACGGCCTGTGGGATCACATAAAGAACCGCGGCAATCACGGAGCGGACAACTGGGCCCTCGACTGGATTCAGTTCCTTCCGGGGAAACGCGAGAGCCGCAGGTACCTGGGCGGGCACGTCCTGACGCAGAACGACATAGAGGCGGAAGGCCGTTTCGAGGATGTCGTGGCCTACGGCGGGTGGAGCATGGACGACCATCATCCGGCGGGCTTCCGCGCCGCAAGAATCGGGTCCCCGGCCACGATATTCCATCGCGCTCCTTCGCCCTACGGCATACCTTACCGCACCCTCTATTCGAGGAACGTGGAAAACCTGATGTTCGCAGGCAGGTGTGCCAGTGCTTCACATGCGGCGATGAGTTCGACCAGGGTTATGGGGACCGGCTGCAGCCAGGGACAGGCGATGGGCACCGCGGCGGCGATTGCCGTCCGGGCCGGGAAGAATCCGGCGGACGTGACGGGCGATGTCGGGCTGCTTCAGCAGATGCTTCTCTACGACGACGCGTATATCCCGTGGCTGCGCCAGGAATTCAGTCCGCTGACGATGGAATCCGCCCTTACGGCCTCGCATGGGGATCCCTCGCCCCTGCGGGACGGGACGAACCGCCCGGTGGGCAAGGACATGCACTCGTGGGAGAGCGCTCCCGGCTGCTGGACGGCTTACACGTTCGACAGGAAGGCCCATGTCGCCAAGGCGACCCTCATACTGGACAGTGCCATGGACCGCCTGGTGGCGATGAGCCACCACCAGCCGGACGACCAGCTTGCTGCCGTGCCCGACGTCATGCCCAGGGCGTTTCACATTGATGGGCTTGTGGACGGCAAGTGGAAGCGCGTGGCCGAAGTCGAAAACAACCACCAGCGGCTCGTGCGGGTCGATATCAACCGGGAAGTGGAAGGAATTCGCTGCACGCTGGATGAAACCTGGGGTGCGGAAAAGTCCAACGTGTACGCGTTCTACCTGGAATAACACCGTTCCCGCATCGCCGCCGGAGACGTCCCACCGGTTTCAGGGCTGACCCGCTCCTCGGGCCTAGAGCTTGAGGGCGGCTTTCAATTCGTCCAGCTTGGCAAGTTTTTCCCACGTGTAATCGTCGTCGTCGATGCCGAAATGGCCCCACTTCGCGGTCTTCTTGTAGATGGGTCTCAGGAGGTCCAGGTATTCGATGATGCCGTAAGGCTTCAGCGGGAAGACTTCGCGTATCGCCTGCGCTATTTTCGATTCTTCGACCTTGCCGGTGCCCTGCGTGTCCACGGTCAGGCTGACTGGTTCGGCGACGCCGATGGCATAGGCCACCTGGAGTTCGCAGTGCGTCGCCGCTCCGGCCGCCACGATGTGTTTCGCGATATGGCGCGCCATGTAGGCGGCGGATCGGTCCACTTTGGAAGGATCCTTGCCGCTGAACGCTCCCCCGCCGTGCGATCCGACCCCCCCGTAGGTGTCCACGATTATCTTCCGGCCGGTAAGCCCGCAGTCGGCGTGCGGCCCGCCCAGCACGAACCGCCCGGTCGGGTTCACGTGGTATATTGTGTTCTTGTCGATAAGCCCCGCGGGGACCGCAGGCTTTATGATTTCCTCGATAACCGTTTCCCGGATTTCTTTGTTGGATACGTCGGGCGTGTGCTGGGTGGAAACCACGACGGTATGCACCCGCCTGGGCTTGTGATGTTCGTATTCGATCGTCACCTGGCTTTTCCCGTCGGGTCTCAGCCACTTGATTTCGCCGGCGAAGCGTTTTTCCGCAAGCATCGAAGTGATGCGGCGCGCTGCATGGATCGGAAGCGGCATCAACACGTCGGTTTCGTTGCAGGCGTAGCCGAACATCATGCCCTGGTCACCGGCGCCCTGGTCTTCGGGTTTTTCCCGGTCGACGCCCATGGCGATATCGCCCGACTGTTCGTCTATGGAGGTGACGACCGCGCAGGTATGAGCGTCCGCACCCATGTTCGCATCCACGTAACCTACTTCTTCTATGGTCCGCCGGATGACCCCCGGAATGTCCACGTATGCCTCAGTCGTTATTTCGCCCGCCACGAAGGCCAGCCCAGTGGTGACAAGGGTTTCGCACGCGACGTGGGACGACTTGTCCTGCTTAAGCATCTCGTCCAGGATCGCGTCAGAAATCTGATCCGCCAGCTTGTCGGGATGCCCCATGGTAACACATTCGGAAGTGAACAAATGAGAGCCAGACATATAATCGCCGCCTTTCATTGCAGGTATTCAGGATGGTGCGAACAGCATTAATGAGAACCAGGCATGATTCTAAGCGACTTCCATGTTTTCCGCAAGGTACTTGCGGATGACTTCGGCGTATCTTGCCGCGGCGCCCTTGTGGCTGACTATCGCCTGCCTGCCCGCAAGCCCCGCCTTGGATGCAGCCGCTTCGTCCGCCAGCCAGCCCGAAAGGACTCGGTACATGTCATCGGCGCCCGCCACTTCCACGGCGGCTCCGGCCTCTTTCAGCAGCTTGATTTCGGAGGCGAAGTTGAACATGTGGGGGCCGACCACCATGGGCCTGCCGGCGGCCGCCGGCTCAAGGGGGTTCTGCCCGCCGTGTTCGATCATGCTGCCTCCCACGAAGACCACGCTCGATGCGTAGTAGAGCGCAGAGAGTTCTCCCATCACGTCGCCTATCACGGCTTTGCCGTCCGTGGACGCGCCTTTCTCCACTTCGCTCCGCAGAACATGCGGGATGTCCGCCAGAGCGGCGGACACTTCCCCGGACCTTCCCGGGTGCCGGGGCACAAGAACCAGTTTCAGATCGGGGACGTCCTTCTTCAGTCGCCTGTAGACGTCCGCCACGATTTCCTCTTCCCCGGGGTGAGTGCTGCCGGCCAGGAACACTTTGGTTCCTTTCCCGGCGCCGATGACACGGCGCAGATAGCGGACCTTCGCATCAGGCGGCGGCTTGAGCGCGAGGTCGTACTTGACGTTGCCGAGTATGACGACGCGCTCCTGCGGTATCTGGAGGTCGAGGAGCCTTCTCGCATAAGTGTGGTTCTGTACTCCGAACATGGATACCCGGCGGGCCATCCTCCTGAAAAACCACCCGAGTTTCGCATAGCCTTTCGCCGACCGCTCGCTGATCCTCCCGTTAACCACCAGCACGGGGATCTTGCGCCGCGCCGCTTCCCGCAGCATGTTCGGCCAGAGCTCCAGTTCCATCAGGACCAGGATGGCCGGTTCCGCGCGCCGGAAGGCCCGTTTCACAAGCAGCGAAAGGTCGGGCGGGCAATAGAAGGCGGGGACATGGGGCATTTTCTGCTGCGCCATCTCCATCCCGCTCGTCGTGCTGACGGACAGCGCAAGCTCAATGTCCGATGGGAGTACTTCGTACAACATGTCAGTCAGCGGGACGGCGGCAAGGACCTCCCCTACGCTCACCGCGTGTATCCATATCCGGTACCGGGTCGTGTCGAATCTGGGCGGGGCTTTCAGCCTGGCCCATATCTGGTCAAGGCCGCGGCCCGTGCGTTTCAGCCGCAGGTAGTACCAGGGGAATGCGATGATCCCGGCGATAATGTAGAGAACATCTAGTAGAAGTCCCATCAGGCGGCCCCGTCATCTGTCCCGGGACGCTGTCGCGCCGGCGGTGTCTTTCTTCCGCATGCAGCAATTCTTGTATTTCTTGCCGGAACCGCAGGGGCACGGGTCGTTGCGGCCTACCCGTGGAGAGGTTCTCTTTATCGGCTCGGTCACCCGGCCTTCTCCCCCGGCCGCGTCGGCAGTTGCGATATCCGCCTGTTGCTTCCGGGCCAGGTTCTCCATCTCCCCGCGGCCTTCGCTGGCGATGTCCCAGCGTTCCTGCAGCGCCCGCCTGTCTTCGTCGCTTACGACCGATACCCGGAAAATCAGATCGGTAACTTCGTTGTAGATCGCCCCCATCAATTCGTTGAAGAGCGAATATCCCTCGCGCTTGTATTCGATGCGCGGATCCTTCTGCGCATAGGACCGCAGCCATATGGATTCCTTCAGGTGATCCATCTCCCGCAGGTGGTCCTTCCACTTGCGGTCGATGACTTCAAGGAGCACGAAACGTTCGAGCGCACGCGCTGGACCTTCGCCCATCGCCTGCTCGCGGGCCGTGTATGCCTTGCCGACCCTGTCGTACATGTCTTCGTATATCTGGTCCTGCGACATCCGCTTCCATTCCACCGGATCAACCACGACGGTGAATTTCCGCTTGAGCCACTCGGACAGGCCGGTAAGGTCGCGGTCTTCGTCGCGCATGCCCGGAGGCGAATAGCCGGAAGCTGCTTCGTCAATCACTCCGTCGATCATTTCGAGAACGCGCGCCTTAGTATCGCCGCCTTCGAGAATTTCCTGCCGCCTGTCGTAGATCAGCGTGCGCTGCTCGTTGTTGACTTCGTCGTATTCCAGGAGTCTTTTGCGGATGGCGAAGTTGTGCTCCTCCACCCGCTTCTGGGCCTTCTCGATCGCTCCCGTGACCATGCGGCTTTCAAGCGGCTGGCCTCCGGACAGCCCGGTTCTCTGCAGCATCGTCCGCACCCAGTCGCTGGCGAATATCCGCATGAGATCGTCGTCCAGCGACAGGAAAAACCTGCTTGATCCGGGATCGCCCTGCCTGCCGGCGCGCCCGCGCAGCTGGTTGTCGATGCGGCGCGCTTCGTGACGTTCCGTGCCAAGGACGTGGAGCCCGCCGAGTTCGGCGACGCCCTCTCCCAGCACGATGTCCGTTCCGCGGCCCGCCATGTTCGTCGCGATGGTTACGGCTTTCTGCTGGCCGGCGTCGGCTATGATGGCAGCTTCCCGCTCGTGGTGCTTCGCGTTGAGCACTTCGTGCTTGACGCCCCTTCGCTTGAGCATCCTCGACAGTTGCTCCGACTTCTCGATGGATGTCGTGCCGACGAGCACCGGCCTGCTGAGTGAGTTCATCCCTTCTATTTCCGCCGCAATGGCTTCGAACTTCTCCTGCTCCGTCCCGAACACAAGGTCCGGTTCGCTCGTGCGCCTCAGCGGCCGGTTGGGCGGGATGGCCACGACGTCCAGCTTGTATATCTGCATGAACTCCTTTGCTTCGGTCATCGCCGTGCCCGTCATCCCGGATATCTTGTCGTATAACTTGAAGAAATTCTGGAACGTTATCGTGGCGAGCGTCTGGTTCTCCTGCCGGATCTTCAACCCTTCCTTGGCTTCCACCGCCTGGTGCAGCCCGTCAGACCACCGCCTGCCTTCCATCAGGCGTCCAGTGAACTCGTCCACTATGATGACCTGGCCTTCTTTCGCCACGTAATGCACGTCCCTGTGGTAAAGTGACTTCGCTCTTACGGCGTTTTCCAGGTAGTGCGGCCAGTCGATGTTGCGCCCGCTGTAGAAATCCTTGACGCCGAGGGCCTTCATGGCGCGTTCGATTCCGCGGTCCGTTAAGTGCGCAGTGTGGTCTTTCTCCGAATACACGTAGTCGAAGTCCTTCTCGATTTCTTCCCGGATTTCCTCCTTGTCGTGCCCTTTCTTCGCGGCTTCCAGCACTTGGTGGTCTATTTCCGCCCTGTCGCCGCCCTTCATCGTTTCCACCGCCTGCATGGCCTTGTAATATTTGTCCGTGGCCTCTTCGGCCGCCCCGGAAATAATGAGCGGCGTGCGCGCTTCGTCTACAAGGACGGAATCGACTTCGTCTATTATGGTGAAATGGCGCAGCTTCTGGACCTGGTCTTCGACGGTTATCTTCATGTTGTCGCGCAGGTAGTCGAAACCGAATTCGTTGTTGGTCCCGTACGTGATGTCGCACCCGTACTGCTCTTTCCGGTCGGCGTTGGACATGTTGGACTGGATGCAGCCAACCTGCAGTCCCAGGCCGCGATAGACGGGACCCATCCAGGCCGCGTCTCTCCTGGCGAGATAGTCGTTGACGGTGATCACGTGTACGTGGCTTGCCTGTCCTTCCCGGCGCAGGAGGGCGTTCAGGTACGCGGGGGCGGTCGCCACGAGCGTCTTCCCTTCGCCGGTCACCATTTCCGCTATCTTCCCCTGGTGCAGGATGATGCCGCCCAGTATCTGGACGTCGAAGTGGCGCATGCCAAGGTTCCTGCGGGCGCTTTCCCGCACGCAGGCGAAAGCTTCAGGGAGTATTTCGTCCAGGCTGCCGTTCTCGCCCAGGCCCCTGCGGAATCCGTCCGTCTTCTCGGCAAGCTCGGGGTCCGATAGTCTCCTGAGCCGCTCTTCGTATTCCAGTACCCGGGTGACTGCAGGCTGCAGGTTCTTTAGGACGCGTTCGTTGCGTGAGCCGAACACTTTGCCCACTGCGAACGCTATCCCGTCGTATATTCTCGACAGCATTGAGTCGGTCTCCGGACCCGGTACACGAGTATCTTCCTGCGCGACCACTATTGTACCACCCGTTCCCAGGAAAGCCACACCAACCCCGCACGCCCCCCAGACCATGAATATCGTGCCCTCTCCTGTCTGATAACCTCTTGCCATGGTGGTGGGTTGCAGTACAATCTGGTAGAGGAGCCCTGGCTGATGGACCGGAGCAACGAGTCTTTCGAAGACGCCTTTCGCATTATCCCCCGCCGGCTCATAGGCAAGGGCGGCATGGGTGAAGTGTACGAAGCCGAGATGCACGGCGTGGAAGGCTTTGCTCGTCCCGTCGCCCTGAAACTCATCAAGGAAGAGTATTCCACACGCCCTGACTTCATACGCCTCTTCGTTGCCGAAGCAAGGCTGGCGGCGCTTCTCAACCATCCCAACATCATTCAGGTCTACCATTTCGGCCGCACCGGCATCCGCTATTACCTGCTTATGGAGTTCGTCGAAGGAATGGACCTCGAAGCCTTCATCGTGCGCCACAGGCTGCTCAGAAAGCCCGTTCCTCCTGAAGTCGCCGTAAGGATCGTGACCGGTATCCTGAAGGCTTTGGCTCACGCCAACGACGTCATACTCCCCAACGGCAGCCGCACCTCCATTGTGCACAGCGACGTCTCGCCACGTAATGTCATGCTGTCCTTTGAGGGCGGTGTCAAGCTCGGCGACTTCGGGATCGCCAGGGCGGCCGAGGAAAGCGCGGCTTCCCCGGGCAGGTACATGGGCAAGCCGGAATACCTTTCCCCGGAACGTATCGAAGACGGCGTGTCTTCTCCGGCCGGCGATATCTTCGCCGTGGCCCTCGTCCTGTACGAGATGATCACACTCCACCACCCTTTTTACAACGAGGACATAGAGCGCACCATGGAAAACGTCCGCTACGCCCCCGTCCCTGCGCCCGCTGACCTCGTGCCGGATATCCCCCCCAGGCTTTCCACTATCGTCCTGACAGGCCTCGCTCGCCGCCTCGATGAACGTTACGCGGACGCCTTCCAGTTCCTTGACGCTCTCCAGGAACTGATCAGCCGCTTCCTGGCCGGGTCTCCGCCGGCTTTGTCCGATTACATGAGTGAGCTCCTGGAGGAATGACGGAAGTGAGTCTGTTTTCACTGAAGATTCAAACGCCGGGCAGGGACCCCTTCATTCACAAGGTCCAGGGTAAGAGCGTCTCCGTCGGGCGCGCCCCCGCAAACGTTGTTTCCGTGCCGGAAGACGCCGGCTTGTCCAACGCCCACCTGCGTATTGACGTTACCGACCAGGGCCTTGTCGCACAGGATCTCAAGTCTTCCAACGGGACTTTCGTCAACAAGAAAAACATCGGACACCTCCCTTACAGGCTGCGTCCCAACGATGCCATACAGGCGGGGCACACGGTCATTACCGTCCTGGCCGAAAAAAAGAAATCCCGACGCGGGCTGCGCGGCGCACTGTCGGGAATCACCAAAGGCATTACCGGGGCCGCTCGCAACCTGCTGAAGGGCGTGAAAACAAAACCCAGGCTGCCTCAGGGCTACGCTCAATGCCCCGACTGCGGCGCCAGGATCCACGTCGGCAGCAGGCCGGCCGGCGCCAGGGTCGGCTGCCCCAAGTGCAAAAATTCGTTTATTCTGGAGTAATCCCCGCCCGCGGCCCTTTCATCCGGGGCCAGGGATCTTCCTCCGTGACTCCTTCGTCCCAGCAGGCGAAATTGTCCATCACGAACTTCACCGCCGTATCCGCCGCGCCTTCCTTCTTCTTCGCCTGGAAGTAGAATCCTCCCAGCCTGCCGCGCTCGGGAAACGGCCTGCCGGGGTACTTGGGGCAGGTGAGGTCGTCCAGGCCGCATTCGAGCACGTTCCATTCGCCCTGTTTCAGCCCCGTCCACGTGTATTCGTACCAGGCCTGTTTTTCCCGGTCGGCGAATTCCTCCAGCGAACGGTCCTGCGTATAGAAGCGCACCGACTCCACGTTCCTCACGTAGCACGCAAATCTCAGGCGGCTGTTGTGGTTGTTCACCCCGATGTTCCGTATTATCTTGAACTCGCTGCTGCCGTCCTGCCTGATGATGTCGTTGTCGAGAGCGAAATCTGACCCGTCGTACGTCGGCGACGTGACCAGTTTTCCGCGCCACCCGTCCTTGTCGCCGCGTTCGAAGTCGTTGTAGTAATTCATCCCGTGGTACGCCGTCGACCACGGGTAGGCGCCCCAGTCAGCCCAGGACTCCAGCGCCAGGGGCTTGTATGCCGGCTCCCGGCCGCCGAGTGCCCGGGGCTTGCAGTCGATGCGTATTTCGCGCATCAGCGGCCAGTGCTTTTCTCCGGTGTCTATTTCGATAAGGGCGTTATCCGGCGACGAGCCTCGCGATGCCGGCGCTTCGTGCCGGACCGTGCGGCGCACTATGTTGCCGTCGTCGGTCCTCTGGTCGTACACGTACGCGACGGAAACCGGATTCTCTTGGCGGTCACTTTCCGGAACGCCGGCGTAGTCAAGGTTTACTTTCACAAGATTCCGGCCCTTCAGCAGGGCGGGGAGCACCGTGTGGTTGTGATGGAATACCCCCACGATGCGCAGCCCGTCCAGTTCGGTCCCCGGCGCCATCGTGAAGTGCAGCGTGCCTTCGAACTTCAGGGCGATCTCCCTGTACATGCGCAGCCGCTTCCCGGGGACCGCATCCCCCTTCGGCCAGATCTTCACGCGCTCCCCGTTGCCGGAAGACCACTCGATGGTCAGCCCGCCCGCAGGCAGCGCCCCCTCTATCCAACCGTCGGCGAAGTAGTACGGCATCTTCATGTTCACGTCGAACGCACCGGGCGCTCCCGGATCCTTCAGCCTTATCCCCTTCTCGACCGGCATGACGTTCCGCGCGTTTTCCGCCAGGTGGACGAACGTGTAAGGACCCAGGTCCAGCGTCAGCCTCCCGTTAGCTCCGAAACCCGCCACCGATTGAAGCGGCGCCCACGGCAGCCCTCCACGCATGGCGTCCGGCCACGGCAGGTCTTTCGCTGCGCGCTCCTTCATCTCGTCGGGCACGTAGTTTATGCGGGCGTATCCCACGTCGGGATCGGGAAACCACGACCAGGTGATTTCCGTGCCGGGACGCAGTTCGAGGTCGTACTTCCACTTCCAGCCGGGGTTCTTTGAATAACGGTTGACGTATTCCTCGTCCGCGGGGCGCGGGTTCTTGAAATCCCCATGCCCTCCCGGCGCGTACGTCCCAGCCAGCGAATACAGCCAGTCGTGCCCGTTGTACCACGGGTACGACTTGTTCTCAGGACCGAAGCGCAGCCCGGGGATGTTGGCGATTTCGTATATGGACGCGACCGTCCCGTCTTCCTTGATGTAGTAGTCGTGCATGTCCGAATCGTACATGTGCCATGCGCCGTCGTAGAACGCTTCCATTATGGAATGGCCGATGGCTCCACCACGCGCGGCGGGTATGCCGGCGTGCCGCATCAGTCCGCACAGCATCGTGTTGCATACCCCGCACTGCATCTGCCCGTGGTGGTTGAGAATAGTGACGGGATTGGCCATTTCCGGCGATGGAACCCCGGGGCTCTTGTGGAACGTCCTGAGTCTCAGGAAGTCCCACAAGGCGTGCGCTTTCTGTTTGTCCGTCATGTCCGGCCGGATTGCCCCACGGATGATTCCGTCCAGGGACGTGCAGTCAATGGTACGGTCATTCGTTAAACGTACGTTTCTGATGACGACGGGAGTGTCGGGTATTTCCATTCGTGTCGCCTCCGGGATTTCGGCGCCGGCTGTGCCTGACGGTTGCGCGCATCCTGCGACCGCTGACGCAAAAACCGCTGCGGTCAGCCACCATATTCGCATGTTCTTCCCTTTCATCGACGGGATTTCCCGATGGTACATTATCCGCCTGCTTTTTGCAAGGCGTGGCCCGGAACCTGTTTTACCCTCTGTCTGCACCGCATCGTTCCGTTGCAGGGCGGTCTTCTGCGGAAAACCGGATGCCTCGTCCACGGCCGTTTGCTGCACGGTGCAGAAAATTGCACAATGTGCCCCGGCGCAAGGACTTATATCTTCCGGGTGGCGTTTGTGGCCTCAACGTCTTGATGTGCATATGGATACGTTATCTTAATATTTTTTAAAAAACTGTCGATTAAATTCGCACAAATCTGTTGACTTAACCCTGAGGCGGGATATCTTCCCGCCCGTCAGGCGAGCAGTTCCCGCTTGTGGAGGGAGTTTGAGATGACTGTGGGGCGTGCGGGCGACCGATGGAGCGTGCGGAGCGCATGCCGGTTCGTTGACGAGCCGGCCGCTGCGGATGCCTCGCCGGCTTTCCCGATGCGTGGTGGTGCCTGGTGTGGCATCCCGTTCCTGAACAGCCTGCGCGTTTGTGCAGCTTGTAGTTTTCTGCCTGCTCCGCCGTGAAGCGGAGACCTCTGACTGCCGCCGCGGGGTAGTCCGTCCCGCAGCCGGTGACCGGAAGCAGAGTATCTTTCTTCCCTTTGTTTTTCCCTCTTTTACACATCGATTGTCTTGAAAGGTTCGTGTAATGGCACACAACGGTGATGTGCATGCGAACGTGCCGGCTTTCGTCGTCAACGCTATCCCCGGTCCCGTCCGTGAACAGGCCGTGGCAATGGGACTCAAAGATGAAGACTGTATTTTCAGCGCGTGCAGCGATATCGGCCTGGATGACGGGGACCATGACAACTGGGTGCTGGTGACCGCCGCAGGCGTGGTCACGCTTGCGGCCGGAGCCGGCGGCCCGCCCCTGCGCGGCCCCTTCGGTATGGACCAGATACGCAAGATCCGCTTGTTCCAGGCCGTCGGCAGCGCTTTTCTCCAGCTGGAAATCGACGGCACCTACGTCGATGTCGCGCATTTCAGCAACGCCCTGAGAGATACTTTCAGCAGGCTGCGCTCTCACGTCGAACAACTGGTGGAGGGCAAGCCGCTCGTCGATGCGCCCGGCGGCGCGGACTCCAGGCGCTGCAGTTCCTGCGGCCTTCCCCTCGCCGGCGGCGATGAAAGCTGCCCGCGCTGCAAAGGCGGCAGCGGCATAACCGCCAGGTCTATCGGCCTCATGAAGCCTTACTGGAAGTTCAGCCTTATCGTCTTCCTCATGCTCTGCCTGCGGGTCGCGCTCAGCATGATCCCTCCCTACCTCGTCAAGGTGCTTGTCGACAGGGTCCTTGAGCCGCGCTCCAACGTGGAATGGCTCCTGCTTTTCGTCCTCGGCCTCCTCGCCGTCGCCGTGATGGTCATGGCCATAAACGTCGTCGTAGGCTGGATAAGCAGCGCCGTCGGAGCGCGCATCGGCAAGGAACTGCGCGAGAAACTTCACGAGAAACTTCTCGACCTGAACGTCAAGTATTTCGACCGCCATCCGGCGGGCGGCCTGATGAGCCGTGTCCTGTGGGACGTGGAATACTTCCATGCCTTTGTGGACCAGGTCGCCGGCGGCTTCCTCCTCAACGTCATGATGGTGCTGGGTATCGGCATCATGCTCTTCTACATGAACTGGCAGCTCGCACTCATGGTCATGGTCCCCATCCCCCTCGTCATCGTCGGCACCACCCTCTTCTGGAAACACGTCTATCCAAAGTACTATCCCGTCTGGGAGACCCAGTCCAAGATGGCTCAGCATCTCTCCGGCGTACTGTCCGGAATTCGCATGGTTAAAGTCTTCGGACAGGAATCGCGCGAAAGAACGCGTTTCGGCGAGACCGCCGCAAAAATGAAGAGCGCTCGCTTCGCACTGCAGAGCAGTTCCATCACTTTCAGCCATATCATGGTTTTTGTCTTCGGCCTCGGCGGCCTCATCATCTGGTACTACGGCGGCAGGCTTGTACTCGATTCCAGAATTTCCCTCGGTACGCTCATGGCCTTCTTCAGCTACGTGGGCATGTTCTACGGGCCCGTACATGCCTTGAGCATGTTCTCGAACTGGATGACCGGTTTTGTCTCGGCGGGACGCCGCGTCTTCGAAGTCCTCGACAGTGATTCGATGCTGCATGAAAGTCCTCGGCCGGCTGCGGCACCCGATGTCCAGGGCGCAATAGAATTCCGCAACGTCACCTTCGGCTACGAGCCCCATACGCCGGTTATACACGACGTCAGTTTCCGCATTGAGCCGGGACAGTTTGTCGGCCTTGTCGGCAGAAGCGGTTCCGGCAAGACCACCCTTGTGAACCTGGTCTGCAGGTTCTACGACCCCCAGGAGGGCGAAGTCCTCGTGGACGGCGTCAACGTCAGGGACCTCTCCCGCCAGGAACTCCGCAGGCGCGTCGCTCTCGTCCTGCAGGACCCGTTCCTCTTTCGCGCTTCCATCAGGGACAATATCGCCTACGGTTGTACCGAGGCGGATCCGGTGGCCGTGATAGGCGCCGCCAAGGCGGCCAATGCCCACGGCTTCATTTCCAAGCTCCCGGGCGCCTACGATACCAAGCTCGGCGAAATGGGCGCAGGCCTTTCCGGCGGCGAAAGACAGCGCGTTACCATCGCCAGGGCCATCGCAAGGCAGCCGCAGATCCTCGTCCTCGACGAAGCCACTTCGTCGGTGGATACCGAGGCCGAGTTCGAGATACAGAAAGCCCTCGCCCGCATCAGCAGAAACCGCACCACCATAGCCATCGCCCACCGCCTGACCACCCTCAAGAACGCCGACCGTATCCTCGTTATGGACAGCGGCTCCATCATTGAACGCGGCACTCACCGGGAACTGCTGGCAGGGCACGGCGTGTATGCCAACATGGTGAACATCCAGTCCCAGCTCGCATGTATAGGAACGGAATGACATGATTATGGCTGATGATGTAGCAATGACGGACGCCGGCCTTTGCGACGGGAGCATCGACTGGCTTACCCCGGAGAACGCCCACGTCTACGAAGGCGCCTTTTCAATGCTCTGCTGCGCCGTCAATGGCGCCGAGCCCGTCTCGGGCGTCTTCGCTATCCGCCTCTTCCCCGCCAGTTTCCCCGATTCCTACATCGCCCTCCTCACCGATACTCCCGGCGGCGGCACCACGGAAGTCGGCATCATTCAGTACCTCGAGGAATTCCCTGTCGAAGAACAGGCCCTCGTCCGCTCCAGCCTCGCCAGGCACTACCACGAGCAGGTCATATCCAGGGTGCACAAGGTCGAGTGCAGGAACGGCCTTCTGTTCTTCGACGTGGACACTCAGCGCGGTCGCGAGCAGTTCGTCATGCGCTGGGAATACGATCGGGCGCAGGAATACGGCGCCAACGGAAAGCTCCTCCTCGATGTCGAAGAAAACCGCTTCCTCATCACCGACCTCGCCGCCCTGCCCGCGGTTGACAAGCGGCGCTTCACCAGGCATATCTACTGGTGAGCCGGCCGCCCCGCAGCCGTACTCCCTCAGATCCTGCCCTTGCTGGACGGCACTCCGCCCGCGCCTTTGCCCGTCGCGGTCCTCAGTGCTCTCGCCGCCGCCTTGAACACGGCTTCCAGCACGTGGTGGGCGTTGGCGCCACGGACGATTTCCACGTGGACTGTCAGTCCCGCGTGGTTGGCGAACGCCCTCAGGAATTCCGCCGCCAGTTCCGTATCGAATGCGCCCACCTTCTCTTTCGGCACCACGTCCTCGTTCATGACCAGCAGCGGCCGCCCCGAAACATCGACGCTGGCACGCACCAGCGCTTCGTCCATCGGCACTGACGCGAACCCGTACCGGTTGATTCCTTTCTTGTCGCCCAGGGCTTCCGTCAGTGCGTCCCCCAGCACTATGCCCACGTCTTCCACGGTGTGGTGCCCGTCCACCTCGGTATCCCCCTTGGCGTCCACGTCCAGCGTCACGCCCCAGTGGAAACCCAGCAGCGTCAGCATGTGGTCGAAGAACCCTATCCCCGTGGACACCCGCGGCTCCCCGGCCTCGTCGATATTCAGGGCCACCCGCACGCCGGTTTCCTTGCTGGTGCGTTCCTTCTGTGCGCTGCGTGCCATCTCAGCCGCCTTCCGTTATTTCATCGATCCCCGCCAGGAGCGCGTCTATCTCCGTGTCCTTCCCCACTGTTATCCGCAGGTACTCGGGCAGCTCCCGTTCAAAGTATCGGACCAGGATGCGCCGCTCCTTCAGTTTCCCGTACATTTCGCCCGCTCCAAGGCCCTCCGGCGGCGACGCCATCACGAAGTTGGACTGGCTCGGCAGCACGCTGAAACCCCGTTCCTGCAGGGCTGCTGCCAGTCTCCGCCTCGTGCCAAGCACCAGGGCGCGGATCCTTTCGAAATGCTCCCTGTCCCGCAGGGCCGCCGCCGCACCGGCGATCGCCAGCCGGTCCAGGTTGTACGAATCCTTCACCTTCGTTATTTCCGCCGTCATCTCCGGCCGGGCGAACAGCAGCCCGACCCGTAGCCCCGCCAGCGCGTATGACTTGCTGAACGTCCTCAGCACCCCCACGTTAGGATGTCTCCGCACCAGCTCCAGGCAGTTCTCATCGGCGAAATCCGCGTACGCCTCGTCGATCAGCACGTAGCCAGGGAACCTCCCGGCCAGTTCGGACACTTCCCCTGACCCCGCCATCGTCCCCGTCGGGCTGTTCGGGTTCGCCAGGAACAGCAGCGCTCCGCCGCTCGTACACAGCCTTTCCACCGGCAGCCGGTAGCCCTCTTCGAAAGGCACTTCGATTACCCTCGAATTCTGCATCGCCGCCAGCGTCCGGTACAGCGTGTACGTCGGCACCGGCGCGCAGGCCGCCTGCCCCTCCGAAAGAAATACCTGCGCAAACATCCGCAAAAGGTCGTCCGACCCGTTCCCGGCCAGCACCCACTCGCGCTCGAACCCGTACACTTCCACTGCCGCGTCCCTCAGCGGGTCTGACATCGGCTGCGGGTAGAGACGCAGTCTTTCGAGTTCGCAGGCCACCGCTTCGTAAACGGCGGTCGATGGAGGGTAGGGGTTCTCGTTCGTGTTCAGCTTCACGTAGTCCGCCGTCTGCGGCTGCTCCCCGGGCACGTACCCGTCCATTTCATGTATGTGTTTCAGTATGTTCTGTTTCATTCGCTTACCTGTCGCGTTCTTCTTGCTATGCTTTCTTCGTGGGCGCCCAGCCCTTCGGCTCGCGCAAGCGTGCGGGCCGCCGCCCCCATGTCTCCGCGGATGTCTTCTTCGGTGCACGCAATGATGCTCATTTTCCTCAGGAAAACAAGTGACGAAAGCCCGCTCGAAAACCTCGCCCGCCCTCCCGTCGGCAGCGTGTGGCTCGGCCCCGCCGTGTAGTCACCCACCGGCTCGGGGCTCCACGCCCCGACGAAAACCGCACCGGCTTTCGTTATCATCGGCACAACGCTTTCCGGGTCCGCCGTCATGATTTCCAGGTGTTCGGGGGCGACCGCGTTCGCCGCTTCGCAGGCTGTCGCGATGTCCGGCACGAGCATTACGGCGCCGAAGTCCCTCAGCGCCGCCGCCGCCGTATGCGCGCGGGCCAGTTTCCCGATCTGCGCGTCCAGTTCCAGGCACACCGCGTCGGCCAGCGGTGCGTGCGTCGTGACCAGCACCGCGCTGGACACCGGGTCGTGTTCCGCCTGGCTCAGCATGTCGGCCGCCACGTATCCCGCCTCGGCCGTTTCGTCGGCTATCACCAGGATCTCGGATGGCCCTGCTATCAGGTCCACCGCAACGTCTCCGAATACGCGCTTCTTGGCCAGGCTTACAAAGATGTTCCCGGGGCCCGCCACGATGTCCACACCCCTCACGCTCTCCGTCCCGTACGCCATCGCCGCCACCGCCTGCGCCCCGCCGATGCGGTAGACTTCCTTCACCCCGGCAAGGGCGCATGCCGCAAGTATCCCCGCAGCCGGCTCGGGGGGCGTGAACACGGCGGTTCTCCCGACGCCCGCCACCACCGCCGGCAGCGCGTTCATCAGAACGCTCGACGGGTACGGCGCCGTCCCGCCGGGTACGTAGATCCCCGCCGCTCCGAACGGTACGAAACGAGCCTCCACATGCCCCCCGCCGGCCGTCGGCACCTTTACGCCGGTATGCCTGCGGCATAGTTCCTCTTCGTACCGGACGATGTTGTCCCTGGCGGTTTCGAGCGCGCGCATCACTTCCTCCGGCGTGCGGCTCAACGCCCGCGCCACCTCTTCTTCGCCGACGCGGAACCTCTCCGGTGTGATATCGACCCCGTCTAGGAGCTTCGTGTAGCGTACCAGCGCGGCGTCCCCTTCGCTCCGGACGTCGTCCACTATCCGGTTCACCGCTTCGGCAGGGCCCAGGGCCTCCCCGAACACCTCTTCAGATTTCCGCACGGAAGCCTCGCCCGCCCGGGCTTCTTCCAGCGACTGCCGCAGGTGCAGGGTCCTTGTGAATTCCAGCGCTTCCTCCGACGGCCATTTCAGCCGGCGGAGTGACCTCTTACCCATCGGTTCCTCCGTGGCGCGCCACCAGCGCGTCGTACACGGGCTCCGGCACGTACCGTTTCACCACTTCTTCCCACCCGGCGGGCCCGACGAGCTGCTTGATGAAACTCGATGATACTTCCGCCAGCGCACGCGGCGGCATGAAGTATACCGCCACCATGCCCGGATGGATGTCTTCGTTGACGTGCCGCATCGTCCGCTCGAACTGGAAATCCTCCTCGTGCCGTATCCCTCTCACAAGGTGCGTGGCTCCTATCCTGGCGGCGTATTTCACCAGGAATTCCCCCTCGAAATGCTCCACCTTCAGGTTCCCGATGTCGGACGTGCACGCCTTTATCATGTTCATCCGCTCTTCCACGGAAAAGTCATAGGTTTTCTCAGGGTTCGTGCCTACGGCCGCCACCAGAGTGTCGAATATCACCGCTCCCTGCCTTATTATGTACATGTGCCCGTTCGTTATCGGGTCGAACGATCCGGCGTATACCGCTATCCTGCCGTCGGCCATTTCCATATCCTCCTTGTGCTTCAGGACTTAATAATAACGGCTCCCGCCTTCTGCGCCAACCGCAAGATGCGCCGCACCCTTTGAACCGCCCCCGCCGGCCTCGGTGTTATAATGATTGTAATGAACCGTGCTTCATACATGAACGGCCTGATCGCCGCCATATCTACTGTCCCTCATGCCGGCGGCCGCTCCATCGTCCGGCTTTCGGGACCGGGGGCCGTTGACGCCGCCGCCGCTCTCCTTGACGACGCGGGCGCCGTCCTGAACGCCCCGGCTTTCAGTTCCATCGAAGCGCGCCTCGACGGTCTCGCCGTCGACGTCTTCGTGTTCCGTTCTCCGGCGAGCTACACGCGGGAAGACCTCGCGGAAATCCACCTGCCCGCCGGCGGCCACTGGGCCGACGACGTGCTCGGCCGCGCCGTCCGCGCCGGGGCACGCCTCGCGGAGCCGGGCGAATTCACCCGGCGCGCTTTCCAGAACGGACGCATCAGCCTCGCCGCAGCCGAAGGCGTCCTGGCGCTCGTATCCGCACGCGGAAAGGCCGCCGCGAGAGCCGGCTTGCGGCTGCTGTCCGGACACGCCCCGCCGGCGCTGCGCCTCGCCCTCGACGATCTCAGGCGCCTCCATGCCGACCTGGCGGCGTCTCTCGACTTCCCCGAAGAAGACATTGATATCATCGGTCCGCAAACGCTCATTGAAAGCCTTGCACGCATCCGCGTGCTTCTCGGGCGCACCGGCGGCGGCGGCATCGACGGCGGGGCGAGCGTCGTCTTTCTGGGCGACGTCAACGCAGGCAAGACTACTCTCTTCAACCGCCTTGCCGCCAGGGACGCCATCGTCAGCGAAATACCCGGTACGACGCGCGACGCCCTCTACGCCGTCCTCCGCCTAGCGGGGCGCGACGTTACCCTCGTCGACCTCCCGGGGCTGGCCGCCGCAGGCGACTTTGCGCCGCTCACCGCTCGACTCGCCGCGCGTGAAGCCTCCTCGGCGGACATGGTTCTCCTTTGCGCTCCGGCGGACGCTTCACCTGCCGTCAGTGTTGAAACACGCTCCGTCCTGGCTCACGCGGGCGCCGATGCCCTTATAGTGGTGGTTACGAAATGCGACCTTGCCGGAAGCGCGGCGGCGGCGGATTCCGCACGCGAAGCGGCGCGGGACGCGGGCCTCCGGGTCTTCCGCACCGTGGATTCGAAGCCCGGCGACTCCCGTGCCGTTCTTGCGGCTCTCACTGACGCCCTCTCTTCCGGCAGGTTCGAACCGGGCCTCGTGGCGTCCGTCGCCCTGCAGCGCGCCGTGGCGGAAACCCTCCGGCTTGTCACGGAAGCCTCCGATTCCGCGGCGGCGGGCGGCCTCGATATCTGCTCCTCTCTCCTCAACCGCGCCGTCATTGTTCTCGAAGAGCCTTTCATCCAGGGCTCCGGCCACGGCAGCGTAAACGAAGCGCTCCTCCACGATATCTTCTCCCGCTTCTGTGTCGGCAAGTAGTCCTTTCCGCTGCCGCACGCCGGGAGACCCGGGCCTGTCCGGTGACTTGCTCCTGCCCGAACCAGTTGCAGGATGTCCGGCATGTCTGCCGGAACCCGTGGGCTCCGCATGGTCGCGGGGTTCCCTGCGCAACGCCGGCTGGCGGCTTCAGGGTTTCCTGAACAGGTATAGGGCCCAGCCCAGGCACTCTCGCCCCCAGCGCAGATAGGCGTCCCTGCTGCAGTGGACTTTCTTCAGCAGCTCTTCGACGTCAGGATCGTCGGGGTGGCTGGAAGCGTAGCGCTCCGCCGCTTGCCATTGGAGACCTTCGTACCGGTCCCAGTCGTCCTTGCTGGAAACGGCTGAATACAGAAAAGCCAGGCCGAGTTCCTCGCCGGTCTTCACGTTGCCGATGTGCGACCCTTGCTGTTCCAGGACGTAGCCCGTCTTTTCAAGATACTCTCCATCGGGTTCCATTTTCCAGAACGGCTCGCCCACAAGCACGAGACCGCCGGGCTGCGTCATCCTGCTCAGGGCCTCGAGCGTGCCCTTGTGGCCTCCGTAAACCCAGGATCCGCCAATGCACGACGCCATGCTGTAGCATTCTGCTTCGTTCGGCTCATACTTGGCGCCGTCCATGTGGAGAATCTCTATCCGTCCTGCCAGGCCCCGGGCTTTGACGTTCTCCTTCGCCTTAGCGGAAGTGAACGGCGAGGCGTCGACGCCCGTGCCTTTCACCTTGTAACGTTCTGCCGCCAGGCAGAGAAACTCGGCTTTGCCGCACGCTATGTCCAGCACGTGGCCGTTTTCTTCTAAGCGCAGCAGTTCGACCGTCTCAAGTGTCTTTGTTACGCTTATGGGATTCATGATCGTGTGGTCCGCATGCGTAACCGCGAAGTATTTCCACATGTCCACTGGTTGCTCCTCTTTCCCTGATACAAAATGGACGCGTCATTTTATTTGCTTATTAAGGGGACACAATACTTAATTCGAATAAAAAGGGACATGGCACTTTGTTCCGCTGGGCCGATTTCCGGGGGGCGGACCAAGACCCGGTAGAAGTCCGTAATGCCCGGCAGGTCATTACCGGAATTGGTGTAAACATCGTGGACACTGCGGAGTTTGTAATCTTCCGCATCGGCCAGTGGCAGGGCGGAGAAAGGATATCCGAATAGAGGGACAGGTGAGATACTGTTGCGTTAGCTTATTTCTGCTGGTTCAGCCATCGGACTATGACGTCCGGATCGATATGCTTGATGGTCTTCAATAGATCTCTCCTGTCGACCGCCCGAAGAATGACAACCTTGTTGCCGTGCGGCCAGAATATCGTCCTGAAGTCACCGGTCTTGATCTCACAGTAATCAGTGCCTTTAAGCTTTTTCACCTTTCCGCGCGGCCAGGGGGGGCTTTCGAGGATGGGGAGGTCGTTCAGTATCTGGACGGCATACTTCTTCTGGAGTTTCGCAAGGTCTTCCTGGGCCCTGGGCGAATAAACAAGAGTTTTCTTAGCCACGGCGTTTTTCGACCAGCAGGCGCATCTCGTCGTGGGAGATACCGCCCTTTCCCCTGTATTCGTCTTTTGCCGCATCAATGGACTTGAGGAGTTCGGGATGGTTTGCAATGATGAAGTCGTCGAGCATGTCCTCGTCGAGCGCGATGAGGGCAGCTGCGGGTTTGCCGTTACGGGTAATGACCGCTCCATCCTTACTGAGTCCCTTCAGGACCTTCGTAGGATTAATCTTAAGTTCACGCATAGTTATAAATTTCATATGTGCAGCTCCTGTAGCCTTAATCGGCTACTTAATAATACCGCCGGAACTGTCATGTGTCAAATATTCTCATGGTTGAGAAAGAATTCGAAGGCTTCATATGCCCGATACACGGGTAGACCCGTTTCCGCGGTACAGGTTTGTTGTGGAGATAGAAGGCATCGCCCGGGCGGGGCCCGCTGCTCCGCTGCCGGCGCAGCGCCAAAAGAAACGTGCGCACCGGAAGCTTTATGGTACCATGGTCCCCCGCCGCCGGGACCCCCGCCGCCCCGGCGCACCCCCTGAAAGCCTTGCCGGGAGAACCTGCAGATGGTTGTGGCCGAACACATGATATGGCTCTGGGTGGGCGGCGGCATTGCTTTCCTCGCGGGCTCGGTGCTCCTCGCTCTCGCCCGCGCCGCCGACCGCAGGAACTATATCGTCCAGCGCGCCACCCCTCTCCCGCTGGACCTCGTCAACGAAAGAGACGACGTCTGGCTGCGCGGCGACGCGCTCTCCGACAGCCCCGTTTCGGCGCCGCATTTCCCCGGCGCCTTCCTCGTCTACCGTTACAAGCTGGAAGAACACGTCCGCCGCACCCGCCGCACGAAGAACGGCACCGAAACGTATTACACCTGGGAGACGCGCGAAACTTCCTCCGGTGCCGCCGTCTTCCGCCTTGAGCAGGGCGAGCTCTCGATCGCCATAGACGGCTCCGCGGCGGACTTCAAGGACCTTTTGCACAAGACCGACAGGATCGGCAGCTGGCGCCATTCCCTGTCCTACCTCCCTTGTCCATGTACCGTCAGCGCCGTCGGCAGCGTCGGCGACGGAAAACAGGTCCTTGAGCCCTACCAGAACATCCCCCTGATGGTCACGCCTAAGGAACGGAAGGATTTCATTCGGGACGCCGAGCGCGCTGAAACCCTCATGCGTTTCTTCGGCTTCCTCCTCTTCTGGCTCGGTCTTGCCGCCGCCGCCTACGGCCTCTTCGATTTCACCTCCTGGCCCGCCAGGACCTCAGGTCGCTTTCACCCGGCCGCTCTCGCCGCCGCTGCCTCTCTCGCCTCCGCACTCTTTCTCCCAGTCTGGCTGATCTATGTATTCAACACCTTTGTCGCCTACAGGGTCCGGGTACAGAACGCCTGGCGCCAGGTGGACGTCGACATCAAGATGCGCTGGGACCTCGTCCCGCAGCTCGTCTCCACCGTTAAGGGCTACATGAAGCACGAGCAGGACGTCCTCGAAAAACTCACTTCCATGCGCGGGCAGGGCGCCTCCGGCGATACCGCCCGGAAAATCGCCATGGAAGCGGGCGTCCTCGGCCTCCTCCTCAAGTTCAACGTCGTCGTCGAAAAATACCCCGACCTCAAGGCCAGCCTCCCCGTCCAGCGCCTCATGCGCGAACTCAGGGCCATCGAAGAAAAAATCGCCCACGGCCGCCTCATCTACAACGAGGCCGTCACCGAGTACAACCAGAACGTCCTCGTCTTCCCCAGGGGCCTCGTGGCCAGGGTCTTCGGCTTCACCGAAATGCCCGTCTTTTCCGCAGGCTCGGACGAACGCTCCGTACCCGCTGTTGGAGGTGTCTCATGACCTTCCCGTCCACCGTCGTCCTCGGTGACACCGAGCTCTCTCTCATCCGCGACGGCGGCCTCCTCCGCCCCGACGGCGAAGCCGTCTTCGGCGTCCCGCCGTCCCGCGGCTGGGCCTCTTACATCCCCCCGGAAGACGACGGCAGCATCGCCGTTATGCCCCATTCCCTCCTCGTCCGGCGGCAGGGCCGCACCGCACTCGTCGACACCGGCGGCGAAAACGTACATGAAGTCGTCGCACGCAGGAGCACCTTCATGCAGAGCCTCGCCGACTCCTCCGTCTCGCCTGCCGACGTCGACACCGTGCTCATCACTCATGCTCACCTCGATCACGTCGGCTACAACACACTCCCCGTGGACGGCGATTGGCTCCCCGCCTTCCCCAACGCGCGCTTCTTCCTCCAGCGTTCCGAATCCGACTCACTCAAGTCCTCCGCCCCTGACCGCTGGAACAGGTATTTCGGCGCCATCGCGGCCGCCGGCAACCTCGTCCTTCTCGACGGCGATGCCGCTGTCGGAGACCGTTTCCGCTGCATGCCGACGCCCGGCCACACGCCCGGACACCAGTCCGTTTTCATCGACTGCGGCGGCCCTTCCGCCGTCTACCTCGGCGACCTCGCCATTACCAGGCTCCACCTCGAGCACGTCGACTGGAACCCATCCTGGATCTGGTCCGCCGAAGAAGACCGCCGCAGCAAGCTCCGCCTGATAGACGCCGCACTGCGCAAAGACGCGCTCCTTGTCGTCGGCCACGACCCCGTCATGCCCTGGGCGCGCCTCCAGCGCTCGGGCGCTTCCGTCCGCACCGTCGATTTCGCCCCATAGTCTCCCCCGCCCCGGCTTTTTGCCTGTGACTTGCGTTCTTTCCGCAGGTTTGCAGAATAGATACCGGGTACCCGTGGATCCGAAGGGAAGGTGCCGACATGCGGAAACCCGCTCTTCTTGTTCTTTTTGCCGTTACCGCTTTCGGCTCGCTCGAAGCCGCCGTCGCCAGGGACGCTCTCGTGGACGTCGTCGTCGCTCACAGCCGCGACCTCCAGGGCAAGCGCGTCCAGATTCAGGTCTTCGGCAACAGGATGCGCGTCACCTTCAAGTCCGCGCGCTCTTCCGCTCTCAGCGTTGCAGGCCGGCGCGCTGCCGACGAGATGGTCCTCCAGTGGTCCATGCTCGACGATGGCTCCCTCGCCGAACTCGCACTTGTCGCCGCCGACGCCTCCGAAGCCCTCAGGATCGCAGAATTCTGCGTCTCGGCAGGGCTTCCGGATACCGCCGAAACCGCACTTAACCGCGTCCTCGAACTCGACCCCAACCGCAGCGCCGAAGTCCGCAGGCTCGCCGACCTGATCCATCCCCCTTCGCCTCAACCTGCCGGCGAAACCGCCGCCGACGCCCCTCCTTCCGCACCCGCAACGCACCAGCCTTATTCCGGCAAGACCGAAAAAGTCCGCCTCAGGGCCGTCGCCGACATCTGGCTCTCCGACGCCAATAACCAGGAGCGCAACTCTTCCTCAGGTAAAAACTCCCGCATGAAAATCAAGTCCATACAGGAAATGGCCGCCATCCGCTTCGACGCCTCCCCGGCCGTCGGCAGGCGCGTCCTTTCCGCAAAGCTCTTCCTCAAGTGCGCAAACGAGGACAAGCTCCATTACATACGCGTCTCCACCGTCAACCAGGAATGGGTCGAAGGTACCACGTCCAACGACTACGGCCCCCCCTCCGGCGCCACCTACCTCTACGCCGACCACGCCTCTAAAAAATCATGGACCTGGCCAGGCTCCGTCTTCGCCGACGCCGTCATGTCCGCCGGCAATACCCTCGATGCATGGGCCGCACGCGAACAGCTCCAGGGCGGCTGGATCTCCGTCAACCTCCCTCCCGAACTCGTCTACGCCTTGTGCGTCGGCGATACCGACGGCCTCGCCGTCATGGACGGCGGCACCATCGGCCTCTTCAACAACTTCGTCTATGCCTCCGAGTCTCGCGGCAATGAACCCTATGTCGAAGCCGAACTCGGCGAACCCCTCGCAGCCGATCCCGCCGTGCCGCGCGTTTCCGCCGAACCCGCTCCCGAAAAGTCCACCCTGCAGTTCGGCGCCATCAAGGTTACCGTCTCGCCCTCCGATGACGTCTTCTGCTGGAAATTGACCCTGAACGGCAGTCCCGTCGAACGCTGGCGTGTCTATCACCCCATCAAGGGCCGCCCCACGGCCTTCTACCTGGAAGACCTCCCGCCCTCCGCAGCCTTCGACCTGGCCGTCGTCGCCGTCTCACGCGGCAACCGCCGCTCCGCTCCGGCAAGAGTTTCGGTGAAGTCGTCTCCCGCTCTCGCCTCGGATCTCGCCCTCGCCGCCTTCAGGCCCCCTTCCGCCGGCAGACCCCCGGCCGCGGGCACCCTGCGCGTCTGGGCCCTCCCGGGACTCGCCAAGGTCGGCCCCGAAGACGCAGGCGTCATGTTCGACGACGTCGGCGCCGGCTCCCCGCCCTCCTCCTCCAACGCCGTCTGGAACGGCGAGCGCATCGACCTCTTCGGCGCAAAAGGCGAATACGTCTCCTGCCAGTTGTGCATCGAAACACCCCCCGCACAGCCGGCCGACGTCACGGTCACCCCCGGCACGCTCAAGGGCCCCGCCGGCTCGACCATCGGATCTGCGGAAATCGAGCTCTGGAAAAATTGGTACGCACGCAACTCCGCCAACAAGTGGCAGCCCGCCTACTGCGTTCCCCTCAAGCACGGCGAATCCTTCCGTATCCCGGATCCCCTCCGCAAGCTCGACTCCCAGAAAAACCAGACCGTTTACCTCGATATCTATATCCCCAAGGCCGCCTCGCCCGGCATCTACTCCGGCACCATCGCCGTCGCCGCCTCGGGCGGCGCTTCCGTGAACCTGCCCCTCTCGCTCAAAGTCTACGACTTCCAGCTCCCAGACAAGCTCGCCTTCTGGCCCGAACTCAACACCTATAGCATCCCGCGCAACGCTCACGACTATTACCGCCTTGCACACCAGCACCGCTGCGTCCTGAACTGCGGCACCTGGGGCGCACGCACCACCGGCTCCGGCTCCGCCATTCAGGTCAACTGGGACGACTATGACCGCAACGCCGGCCCCCTCCTCTCCGGCGAAGCCTTCGCGAACAACCGCCGTTCAGGTGTCCCCACCGAATGCATGTACCTCCCCTTCGGCGATAGCTGGCCCACCCCGCTCTCCAAGCAGACCTACCGCTACGAAGGACACTGGCCCGGACGCGGCGAAGACTCCAGTCACATCGTCAATCAGCAGCTCCTCGCACCCTATATCGGCGACGCTCTCTCCAGGGAATACAAGGACGCCTTCCTCGCCGTCGAAAAACAGTTCATCGAACACTTCAGGCAGAAGGGCTGGAATAAGACCGAAATGCAGTGCTTCTACGGCGGCAAGGCCACCCACCGCATCGACTACGGCTCCAACATGTGGTGGACCACCGACGAACCCTACCACTGGGAAGACTGGCTCGCTCTCCAGTTCTTCAACATGCTCTGGAAACAGGGCCGCGGCGACGCCGACCCCGCCGTCTGGACCAGCCGCGCCGACATTTCCCGCCCTCAGTGGCAGGGACGCGTCATGGACGGCATCCTCCAGACCGAGTACATAGGCGGCTTCACTTCCACGGGCAACTACCGCCGCTGTCGTATCCTCAACCGGGAAACCGGCGTCAAAATATGCACCTACGGCGGCACCAGCCCCGATACCGCCAGCAATACCCAGTCCGTCACGCTCCTCCTCAACATGTACCTTAACGGCGCCCACGCCCACCTCCCCTGGCAGACCCTCGGCGGCGACGGCTCCCTCGATACCAACGACAAGGGCGTCGGCGGCTCCGCCATCCTCGTCCCGGGCACAAGGTTCGGCGTCAGCGTCGTCGCCGACATGCGCCTCAAGGCCTTCCGCGACGGCCAGCAGATTATCGAATACCTCGCCGAACTCGCCAGGCGCAGGGGCCTTCAGCGCGAGCAGCTACGCGATATCGTCACGCGCTCCCTCGAACTCAAAACCGGTCGCAAGGCCGGCGCCGGTGCTGATAACGCCGACGCTCTCACCTTCGGCGGCCTCAAAACCTGGCAGATCTCCGAACTCCGCCGCACCCTCGCCGAGCTTATTACCGCACGCTGACGCCCCGTGCTCGCCCCCGATTAAGACGGGGGCGCCGCCCGCTTGCGGTACGGCGCCCCGCGTCCCGAGTCCTCTTCTCCCCTATGGGACGTCTATCTCCAGTTCCACCGTCCGCACGTTGCTGGACGCGTCCGTCGCCGTTATCGTGAACACCTCCGGGTACGACGACAGCACCTCCTCGGATTCGAACACCCCGCCGCTGAGCGCCACCGTGCTCCCGTCTATCTCGACGACGGGTGTGCACGCGGCGTCGGATGCCGCCCCGTATATCACCACCGTCCCCGCCGTCACGTCCGGCGCCGCCGTGTCCGCTCCTCCGCCTTCCACCCACAGGTCCGGATCGGCGACTCCTCCGCCCAGGTGCACTTCGCCCCAGGCGGGCGCCTTGCGCACGTAGGCGTGCGTCGAATTCGTCTTGGGATCTTCCGATACGTTCATGTGCGCCACGTAGTCCTCGTGGTTTGACCACCTCGGATGCCAGATCTCCGCCCCGCTCCCCGCCGGCATCTGGTCCAGAAGCGTCCCGTCGAACGCCTGTATCCGGGCGTCCTCGAAATGGTGGTGGTAGTTGTATATGTACGCCCCCGACCCGTCCCGCTTCAGGTTTATCCCGCAGCAGCTCTCGTCGCGCGGCAGCGCTTCGTGTTCGGCCAGCGTCACCACGTTCCTTATTATGCACCGGTGCGTGCCCCCGAACGGCACGTTCGCGTCCGGCGCCCACCAAGCCACGTAATCCCCGCACATCGTCGCATAGCCCCTGCTGGTCCCGGCCAGCGCATCGGTGACGACGTCCACCACCTGCACAAAGTCGTTCGACGCGTTCACCTGCACCTTCCGTATCCTGTAGTCCGACGCGTCCACCACCACTATCCAGTCGTCGTCCAGCCAGCTCCCCTGGTTGTACCCGGCGTTCGCCAGCACCGCCTTCGCGTTCGTCCCGTCCGCGTTCATCACCGTGGCCACGCCGTTGTCCCGCACGTAGATCCTTGTCCCGTCCGGCGACCAGCACGGTATCTTGTTCGCAGAATATTCCCCGTCCCTTATTTCCGTGCTCGCACCGGTCTTCAGGTTCAGCACGCACAGCCCGTACGAATTCACGTCCCAGTAGACGACCTTCGCTTCCAGTCCCCCTGACATGGCTCCCCACCCCGTCGCTATCTGGGTCGGCGTTACCCCGTCCCCGGCGTACGCCGCCGCACACAACGCCATCCCCGCCGCCATAAACGCGTAAACCGATGTCCTCTCCCT
Organism: Planctomycetota bacterium; assembly: GCA_016930595.1. Classification (GTDB taxonomy): domain Bacteria; phylum Planctomycetota; class SZUA-567; order JAFGGJ01; family JAFGGJ01; genus JAFGGJ01. Next base: position 10,828 of record JAFGGJ010000027.1, on the reverse strand, counting down.
TTTCATCCCTGTTACCTCCCGAACTGTTTGCACGCCTTGTCCAGCCTCACGGCCGCACACTGTGTCCGGCCGTGTCGACGGCGCTTCTTTCCAGCAGCACCCTTTCCGGCTTCCTTCCGCGCTTCTTCATCCACCTCAGCAGCATGTCGGCTCCGCTCGCTCCCAGCCGCCCAGGGTCGCCGGCTATCCGCGTCCCCGCCGCCGCCGTCGCACCGTTCGCCAGCGACGTGAAACTCACCACCCGCTCACGGTCCATCCGCCGCCCCGCCTCTTCCAGCGTCTCCAGCAGCGTCCCGGCAATCCCGTCGTTGAACGTCACGAACGCCTCCGGCAGGTTTTTCCCCTCAATGCGCTCCTCTATGAACTCCTTCAGCTCCGCCGTCCTGCATATCGTGACACAACGCTCTTCCTCCAGCGGCTCCCCCGCTTCGGCCAGGGCGATCTCCACGCCCGTGCGCCTCAGGCGCGAATTCGGCCATTCCCTCTTGTCTTCCGACCGGCTCTCGTATTCCCCCACGTACCCTATGTCCCGGCAGCCTTTGCCCAGCAGCACGCTCGCCGCCAGCTTCCCCGACGCCACCTCGTCGAATGCCACCACGTTCGTCTCTATCGGGCACCCCGGATGGTCTATCGTCACCACCGGTACCCCTTTCTCCACCCCCTCTTCCACTATCTCGTCGGGCACCGGCCCCACCATCAGGTATCCCTCTTCCACGGCCCCGAACACCTCCCGGTTCGTCCCCACTGACGAAACCGCCAGGTCGTACCCGCTCTCCGATATCCTCTTCTCCACCGCACCCAGTATCGACGCATAGTACACGTCCAGCGGCAGCTCCACGGCCGTCCGGTAAAACACGAAACGCACCACCCCGGCCTTCACCGAAGTCCCGGCGACGAACGTCCCCTTCCCCTGCGCCCGCCGCACCAGCCCCATCGCCACAAGTTCGTTCAGCGCACGGATCGTCGTGTGCTTGGAAACGTTGAATTCGGCGCATAATTCGCGTTCGGAAGGCAATTTTTCGCCCCGGTGGAACTCGCCCAGAGTGATCCTGTCCGCCAGGATGTCTCGAATCTGGGCGTACATCGGAATTTTATGGAACAGGCGCGGCATGAACGGCCCTTTCACTTGTACGGTTATATGTTAACCGGTTAACCGGTTAAGTCAAGCCCTTTTTGGGCCCGAATTCGCGGGTTTTCGGGATAATTCGGCGCCGGCCCGGGTTCCTGCCGGCGCCTGGGGCGGAAATTTCACTCCGGGCGGAAACCGCTTGACATCGGTGCTATCCCGGCAACAATATGGCAGTGAACGGGTTATGAACGGAAACAGCGGCGGGAAACAGATGGCGAATTTCAACGGCAGCGTGAAATTTTCGGCCCTTTTCGGCCCCAGGGACATCATATGCGACGTGGGCGCCGCAAGCCGGGACGAAGTCATCCGGAAGGTGCTGGAACGGCTGGCGTACGACCGCGGGATAGGGAACGTGGACGAGGCGTACGGGGCGGTGATGGAGCGTGAGGAGGCGCAGTGCACGGTGATTGCGCCCGGGGTGGCGCTGCCGCACGCGAGGTTGGAAGCGGTGGCGGAGCTGGTGGTGGGGGTGGCGACGAGCCGGGAGGGGATAGATTTCTGCGTGGAGGGACAGGCGGCGGTAAAGCTGGTGATAGTGATACTGGTGCCGAAGGACGCGCCGGGGAGCTACCTGCAGGCGGTGAGTTCGCTGGCGGGGCTGGTGGAAGACGCTGAGGCGGCGGAACGGGTGGCGGGGCTGGGTTCGGCGGAAGAGGTGTGGAGGTATTTCGACAGGGGGGCGGTGCTGCCGGAACACCTGTGTGCGGGAGACATCATGTCGAGGAACGTGGTGTCGGTGCAGGAGACGGACAAGCTGGAGCACGCGATCGACATGTTTGCGAAGCACAACCTCGTGGACCTGCCGGTTCTGGACAAGACGGGGGAGCTGGTGGGGATGGTGTCGGCGTACGAGCTGCTGAGGGTGGCGCTGCCGGACTACCTGCTGTGGATGGAGGACCTGTCGCCGATAATGCATTTCGAGCCGTTCGTGCAGGTGCTGAAGAACGAGGGGAAGACGTGGCTGGCGGACATAATGTCGACGGAGTACGCGACGGTGCCGGTGGAGGCCCCTGCGGTGCAGGTGGCGCGCGAGATAGCGCGCGGCAAGGCGCGCGAGGTGTTCGTGGTGAAGGGGAAGAAGCTGGTGGGGGTGGTGACGCTGCAGGGTTTCATACGGAAAGTGCTGAGGGATTGAGCGCGGGATGACGTGGACGGGGAGCATGTACGCTGCGGGGTCGTCGCTGCCGGCGAAGGCGGTGATGCTTGGTGGCATAGCGGCGGGGGTGACCGGGGCGGCGTACCTGGGCGGGTTCGAGGGGCTGCAGCTGGTGTCGATAGGGATATTCACGGTGACGGTGTTTGCGACGCTGTTTTTCTGGAAGTTCCGGCTGGCGATAGCGTTCCTGGGGATAGTGACGCTGCTGGCGACGCAGGTGCTGGACATAACGAGTTTCGTGGAGTCGTGCGAGCTGCCGACGATAATGTTCCTGGTGGGGATGATGGTGACGGTGGGAGCGCTGAAGGAGCTGGGGTTCTTCAGTTGGATAATCCAGTCGGTGATAAGCATGAAGGGGATGACGGGGGGGCTGTTCACGGTGACGCTGGTGGTACTGAGCGCCCTGATGGCGTGCGCGGTGGACGAGGTGACGTCGATAGTGTTCATGAGCGCGCTGATATTCCAGGTATGCGACACGCTGAAGCTGAGGCCGACGCCGTTCCTGATAATAGCGGTGCTGGCGACGAACATAGGGTCGAGCGGGACGATGCTGGGGAACCCGGTGGGGATACTGATAGGGCACAAGTCCGGGCTGACGTTCCCGGACTTCATCACGTGGGCGTTTCCCGTGATGCTGCTGTCGCTGGTGTCCGCGCTGGCGCTGGTGGCGGCGTGGTACAGGAAGGACATAGCGCTGCTGTCGGAGAAGCTGAAGGAGAGACGGGAGCAGGGGCTTGGGCTGGGGCCGATGGTGCGGATCCCGTACGGGAAGGGGCTGGCGATACTGCTGGTGCTGCTGGCGCTGATAGCGAGCCACACGCGGCTGGAGGGGGCGCTGGGGCTGGCGACGAACACGATGCTGATAGTGGCGCCGATGGCGGTGGCGGGGGTGCTGATGCTGTGGAGGCACGAGCGTGCGAGGCACTACGTGGAGGGGGAGGTGGAGTGGTGGACGCTGCTGTTCTTCATGATGGTGTTTGCGAAGGCCGGGACGCTGGAGCACACGGGGGTGACGGTGAAGGTGGCCACGGACTTTGCGAGGACGTTCGGCGACAGTCCTTCGGCGCTGGTGCCGGTGGTGCTGGCGACGAGCGCGGTGGGGTCGGCGTTCGTGGACAACGTGGTGTTCGTGGCGGCGTTCATCCCGGTGGTGAAGGAGTTCAATTCGATGCCGCTGTGGTGGGCGCTGCTGTTCGGGGCGTGTTTCGGGGGCAACATAACGATGATAGGGTCGACGGCGAACATAGTGGCGCTGGGGCAGCTCGAGAAGAGGTACCGTAAGCACATCGGGTTTTTCGAGTGGCTGAAGGTGGGGCTGCTGGCCGGGGTGGTGACATGCGCGGTGGCGTGGCTGGGGATAAGCCTGCTGACGCCGTTCATGCCGGAGATGAAGGCGCCCGCGGCGCACATGGGGGCGGTGGAGCGGGGGGGCGCGGCTGTAGAGGATGGGGCGGAAGGCGGGCGCTGAGCGGCGTGGGAGGCGGGGAAAGGAGCGGAGATGGGACCGAACATGGCGGGGGGCTACGGGGGGTGGCTGTCGGACGCGGTGCTGGGTGAGGGCCCGGCGGGGATGTCGTACAGGACGGGGCGGTACGCGTCGCTTGAGGAGTGGCGCGAGGCCGGGCGGAAGAGGGTGCTGGAGTGCATGGCGCCGGTGGACCTCGGGGGCACGCCCGAGGCGCGCGTGGAGGAGAGTGGGGTACACGACGGCGTGGAGGTGGAGTACCTGACGTGGCAGCTTGCGTGCGGGCCGCGCACGGAGGCGGTGTTCATGAAGCCGGCCGGGGAGGCGGGGCCGCTGCCTGGGGTGCTGGGGCTGCACGACCACGGGGGCAACAAGTACATGGGGTGGAGGAAGATCAGCCGGACGGACGGGGATCCGTGGAAGGTGCAGGCGGAGCACCAGGAGCGCTATTACGGCGGAGCGGGGTGGGCGACGGAGCTGGCCCGGAGGGGGTACGGTGTGCTGGTGCACGACACGTTTCCGTTTGCGTCGAGGCGTGTGAGGGTGGCGGACGTGCCGGAGGCGATCCGCCGTGGCGGCGTGGATCCGGAGGGGGACGACGCCGAAGCGATAGCGAAGTACAACGGGTTCGCCGGGCGGCACGAGACGGAGATGGAGAAGAGCCTGCTGTGCGCGGGGACGACGTGGCCCGGGGTGTACGTTGTTGAGGACATGAGGGCGCTGGACGTGCTGTGCGGGCGGGCGGAGGTGGACGCCGGGAGGGTGGGATGCGGGGGGCTTTCAGGTGGAGGGATGCGGACGGCGTACCTTGCGGGGCTGGACGAGCGCGTCAGGTGCTGCGCATGCGTGGGATTCATGACGACGTGGAGGGATTTTCTGCTGTACAAGAACTGGACGCACACGTGGATGGCGTACACGCCGCTGGTGCCGAGGGACCTGGACTTTCCGGAGATACTGGCGCTGAGGGCGCCCGCGGCGACGATGGTGCAGAACACGACGGAGGACGAGCTGTACACGCTGAGCGAGGTGAAGAGGGCGTTCGGGATACTGGAGGAGACGTTCGGGAAGGGGGGTGCGGGGGAGATGCTGAAGTGCGAGCTGTACCCCGGGCCGCACAAGTTCGACCTGGAGATGCAGGCGAGCGCGTTCGAATGGTTCGACCGGCATCTCAGCCGGCGGAGCTGAGGGCGATTTCCGAGGCGATCCGTAGCCAGCGTGTGAAGCGTTCGGGGCGGTTTTCGCAGGTATGGGTATCTTTGAGGACCATTTCGAGGACGCAGCCGTTGGCCCGGGCGGCGTCCGCGGCGTGCTGGACATATGAGCGGACGGCGTTTTCATCGAAAGAGCCGCAGAGCATGGCGGGGTTGGGTTTCCAGGAGAAGATGAAGCGGCCGCCGAGCCGTTCGGCGCACTTATCGACGTCGGCCCACGGGGAGACGGAGATGCGGCGCATGTTGGGGAGTGCGGTGACGAAGTCGAGCTTGCGTGTGAGGTCTTCGCAGCATCCGTAGCCGGTGAGGCCGAAGGGTTCAAGGAGGCGGCGTTCATACTGCCAGACGAATTCCCTGTGCATATCCGGGGAGACCTGTGCGAGTTCCTGGGATTCGGCGGCGGCCCAGAGGTCGCGGAGGCGGACGCGATCGGGGTTGAAGCCTGGGGCGGGGAGTTCATCGGTCCAGCTGTTGCCGCCGGAGTTCTGGTAGCTGTTGTCGTTGTTGAGGTCGAGGAGGTTGTTATCGAGGTACTGCTGCAGGAGCCCCGCGCAGCCTTTTTCGAAGAGCGCCATGGTTTCGTGGATAAGGGCGGGGTCGGTGTACATGTCGATCATCATCTGTTCGAGGCCGCGTCGGTAGGCGTAGAGAGCGCCGAGGTGGAAGCTGATGGTTCTGGTGCCGGCCAGGCGGACGTCGAGGATATCGCCGAAGAGGCTGGAGGCGGAGTCGAGGCGTGAGCGGGCTTCGGCTTCGTCGTAGACGACCTGAGGCATGGTGATTTTTTCGAGGTCGGAGCGCGAGTTGAGGACGGGGTCGAAGCCCCAGGCTCCGGTCGGATCGGAGCTGGGGTGATTGCGCGGTTCGAGTCCCCAGCCGGTGACGCTGGCGATTTTGGGGACGAGCCAGGTGGCGTCGACGACGGTGTCGTCGGGGAGGATTTCGTCGTAGAAGAGGCGGCGCCTGAGGGAGGCTTCGATGCGGCGGGCTTCTTCGTCGCGGCATTCGAGTGCTGAAGGCGGGAGGAGTTCGCGCCAGGAGCCTTCCGGGAAGACGAGGACCATGGGGCGCGCGGGTCTGAGGGAGTTATGGCGTTTCCAGAGGGCGATGCGTTCCCGCATGACGGGGCGGGAGGCGATATCCGCGACGCGGCGGGCGAGTTCACGGATGATGTTTCTGTCGGAGTCGTCCATTACGAGTTCTCCCCGCGGCGGCGGCGCAGTGCGAGCATGTTAGCAGGATATCATTCTATGACAAGCGCGGCGTGGATGTCGATGCGGTCGATCCTGACGCGCAGTCTGCCGGCGTTCCATCGGCTGGTGAAGCCGGCGGATTCGCCGGCGAGGGAGACTTTATCCGGGCGGCGCTTGAGCCTGACCGTGAGTTCGACGGGGCCGACCGGGGGCACGTAGTCGACGACGGTATAGTCGTCGGCCTGCTGCATGCCGGAAGTGTTGACGAGGTGCACGATGACTCTGGCGCCCTTGCGGCGCAGGACGACGTCGACGCAGGGCGGGGCGGAGAGCTTGACGACGGGGTTGGGGAAGAGCCTGCCGGCCAGCAGGCCGATGAGGCGGCGTGTGGCGGGGAGGTGGGTTTTGAGGTGGACGGAGGCGGCTGGGCCGTAGATGGCGCCGACGCGGCCTTTCTTGAACTTCGAGACGGAGGCTGCGGCGTCTGCGGGGCCGGAGGTGTCGTGTGCGGCGTAGCGGGATGCGACGCGCCTGGCGGGCGGGACGGAGACGGGCTGCCAGAGGCCGTCGCAGCAGCCGAGGACGCCGTCGGCGTCGATGAAGGCGTCGGTTTCTTCGGGGTCGGCGGAGAAGCGGACGCCGAGTTCTTTGGGGAAGAGGCGGGCCGGAGCTGCGCCGATGAGCATGAGCGAGCCGCCGGAAGCGGCGTACTCACGCAGTTTTTCGACAAAGCTGGGGAGGAGAGCGGAGCATTCGGGGAGGACGATGAGGGGATAGGAGTCGGAGCGTTCGAACAACTGGTGTTCGGAAAGGACGTCCACGCTGTAGCCGAGTTCGAGGAGTGCGTGGAGTGCGCCCTTGGCGGGTGCCTGCTGGTCGTTCCACTTGTAGAGTGTGTCGGTGGCGGCCTTGATGCTTTCGGAGGAGAGAATGACCGCGACCTGCGGGACGGAGTCGGTCCTGAAGGAAGCGGCTTTGCGCTTGCGGCAGAAGGCTGCGACGTCGGCCATGACGCCGACGAGGGAGCCGTCGATGCGGCCGGAACGCGTGGGCTGGTAGTAGACCTGGAAACCGCCGCCCTGGGAGATGCAGACGGCGGCTTCCTGTTGGAGCTGGACGGGGGCCTTGTGGCTCCAGTCGGTGTCCTGTGCCCGGTTGAAGCCCCAGGCCATGAGGTCCCAGGGCATGTTGTTGGAAGCGAGGTAGCGCGCTTCCATGCGTGCGGTGTTGACGGATTTGCCCGGGGAGAAGTCGCCGGAGAGGAAATCCACGGGGACGGTAACGGGCTCGGGGACCATGGTTGAATAGAGCCAGTTGCTGCATATCTGGAAGTCGGGGAAATCGCGGTGGACTTCCTGGACGTAGCGTGCGAGATAACGGAGGAACTGGTGGCGGTTGAGGTCGAGGAATTCGCGCCAGAACGTGTCGCCGCGCTTCAGGGGGAGGACGAAGTGGCCGGTTTCTTCGCGGAAGGCGCGCTTGGCGGCGTCGCAATAGTCGGGGAGGATGGCCCAGCATTCGCCGTCGATCCAAGCGCCGTCGATGCCGTAGTCGCGTGCAAGCTCCTTGAGCTGCGGAATGAGGAGCAACTCGGCGTAGGGGCCGAAGGTCGAAGTGATGTTGGGGTCCGGAGCGCCGTTTTCGTCGATGCGCGCCCAGTCGGGATGAGCGGAGGCGGCGACGGTGTCCCAGACGCCGGAATAGTGGACGAAAAGCGCCACGCCGCGCCGGCGGGTGACTTTGCGCCATATTTTGAGGGAATCCTTTTTTATGCCGGGAGCCGGGGTGCCGACGGCCGTGGGATAGCCGGAGTAGCCGCGATGGCCCTTGCAGTCGTACTGGACGAAGTCCGGCTTGACCTTTTTCAGGAGGGCGTCGACCATGGATTCGGAGACGTCGGCGCCGAGGTCGGAGTCGTTTTCGTTGGGATGCAGGTCGAAGTGGAGCCCGAAGAAACAGTCAGTGCGGCGCTTGACGGCCGGGGCTTTGCGCGCCATGAGGAACCTCCCTTCCCGGGAGCCGACATTATAACCGCGTGCGGGGCGGCGTGTGGCAAAGTTGCGGCTGTCGTGGGGATGCGGCCGCGGGGCTGTCAAGCCGTGGGGTAGCCGTTCGGCTTGGCCGGGGCCTGCATCGGCTTCTTTCCGTTCGACTTGGGGGCCACCTTTGCCCTGACCTGAAGGTCAGCGCACCATGCGCCGGCGCTCCCGGAGCAGGGAGATCAGGGCGTGGGGACGGGTAATCTCAAGGAGAATCTTGCGAGAAATCACAGATTGTTCCCTGGCGCACAGAGGTTCCCGTCGAGGTCTCAAGCGGAAGCCGGTCACTCTTGACCGAGAAGTGTTTGCAGGCTATCATTTGATATAGTTGATAAGAACAGCACGCGGGGGAACAATGACCCACCAGGCCGAAGATTGTCAAGTAGTCCGTGGGAAACTCAGTGCTGTGAAACTTAGCGGGGGTTTCCTTTGTCTTGTTGTCCTGGTTGGCGGATGCAGTGCCGTTACGGGCAGGTGGCGCGTCGATACGGAAACCACGTTGCAGAACATCAACACTATCCCCGAGCACAGGAAGAAAGACTTCATTGATTTGGCCGCGTACAAGAGTGTTCAGGAATCCTGGCTATCGAGCCTTGTTCTCGACATCAAGAAATATGAGCCGACCGAGTTGTTGGACTTCGGAGACTTCAGCTTCATCGTTCAAGGCTACTTCTCAGACCACCCATACAGAGCCAAGTTGAAACTCGCGGCCGAAGACAGCCCTGAATTCGAGGTCTGGCAATGGATGTCGGGTCCTATGCATGTAATAGACGGTGAAGTGCTTGTTGAAAATGACCGTCTCGTCTGGAAACAACGAGCCAACGGCTATGACATCCATTTCGTGAAGTAGCAGCGTCTGACAGTGGTTCCATATCAGAATGAAACACTCAGCCCTACGCCGAACCTGGGGCTGAAGCGGCCTTCGAAGAGGTACGCCGTCATCATCCAGGTCAACCGCAACGGGAAGACCGCGAACTTTGTCACAGCATATGTGGCAGGAACCACTGCCTTGGCAAACATGCGGAGCAACCCGAGATGGTGAGGAAAAGAAAAAGGCCGCTGATATGGCACAGCGACCGAAGCCTTTGTGGGTCCCTTACCCTGGGTAAAGGACATATGTATAATACCATGAGTTGCTGTGGCGGTCAATAGCTTTCTCGACAGAACTTCACGGTTTCTGAATAAAAAGGGACAGCCATAACCGCCAAGAAGGCAAGGGGCAAATAACAGGTTTAAGTTTTTTCTTTATTGCGCCGGCGTTCCTGTCGCCGTGGAGTCCGCCGCCGCCAGGACTTTTCTGAAACACGCCAGCGCCGTCGCCGCCCCCCAGGTCCGGCTGCAGCCGTCGATGTCGCCCAGCAGTTCGAGGGCGTCCTGGTCGGTGAGGTAAGCCCCGACGAAGTCTTCGCATGCCGCCCGGATCATCACCTGCACGATGAGCTTCCGGCGCGACGCGTTCCCGCGAGGTGCCTTCGATCGCCGAATTCCCGTTCCAGTCACTGCGATGCGCATGGATGCCTCCCGTCCAATAGTGTTCCCCTGGGACGACCCCCCCGCGTGAAGGTGAAAATGCCGCCCACCCACCCCTGCCTTTTACGGCACGCCGGCCCGTGGAATCGAACGTCGTCTTGAAGCGGGGCCGTCGGGATGAAGGCCGTGCGCGTGAGACGCTCTTTTCCACCGGCGGGCGGGAAGCCGCGGGCAACGAGGTGGGTGGGGGGTGCGGGTTGTCCGTAAGCCGCGCCGGCCCGGAGCGGTCCCGGCGACGGAGAATGTTTTTTTGTGGATGCTGCGGAGGGTTTGTTGGCCGAGAGGCGTTTTTGTTTCCGCATGGGGTTCTTTCCTGTTTTGCGGAATTGTACATCTAAATCCGGTATAGCGCAACTATTATTTATTTGTTATAGCGCAATACGTGGTGCAAGCCGGCGTCCAGTCCGGCGTTACAGGATAAAAAAAATTTGCATATTATCTGATATCTGCTATACTGGTTTATGGAGGCAGCGGACATGGTCAGGCGTGGCAGATATTCCGGTATTTCCGGCAGGATATTCGAGGCGGCGGCGGACATGGTTGGCGAAAGGCAGGTGCAGGCGGAGCTCGCCGGCCGGCTCAAGCTCCCGCGTTCGGCCGTGTCTTCGCGCCTGCGCGGGGAGACGTCCTGGAAGGCCGAGGACATCGAGGCGGTGGCGGAATGGCTGGGCATACCCGTTGGGGCGTTTTACGGCAACCTGATGCGCGTTCCGGTGATGGGATCGGTGGCGGCCAATCCGAGGCCGGGGCTGGTGCGGGAGGCGTCCGACGAGCCGGAAGAGTACCTGGAGATTCCACAGAAGCTGATGGCCTTCAACGTCTACGACACTTCGATGGTGCCGCTGGCCCGTCCCGGGCAGAAGATTCTGGTGAGCCCCGCAGCTCCCGTAGTTTCCGGCGACCTCGTCGTCGCCAACGTGCTGGACGGCGAAAGCGAAGGGGCCTGGCTTTTCAAGCGCTACGAGCGCCAGAAGGTCGGCAAGGGCTGGAAGGTCCTGCTGCAGTGCATTGCGCCGGGGTATCCGACGCTTGTGCTGTCCGAACAGTCGGTGCGGCTCTGGCGGGTCGTCGGCCTGTGGCTGCTGACGTCTCCCCGCTGGCCCGG
>JAFGGJ010000026.1 GCA_016930595.1 Planctomycetota bacterium | reverse complement strand
GCGTAGCCTCACCTCTCTCACTATCCGGCACTTCCTGTGCCGTATGCCGCACGCACCTGCTCCGGCCGTTCATTCGCTTCGAATCCCCCGGGGAGGCATCTTTGGGGGAAGGACTGGCGGAGAGGGGGGGATTCGAACCCCCGGTCGAGGTAAATCCCCGACAACGGCTTAGCAAGCCGCCGCATTCGACCACTCTGCCACCTCTCCGCGGCCGAAAACATTCTAGGGGAAAAACAGAGCACTGTCAAGAAGGTGGAAAAACGTGAAGCGAACCGGTCAGGGAGCATCGGGAAGGCGCTTGCCCGCAGACCACCAGGAACGCCAGCGTGCTATCGCCGCGTTCCTTTCGGCTTCCGAGGCATCATAATCGAAACCGAAATCCCTGTCGGTGATGAGACGAAGTTTGTTGATGGTGTCGTGGCGCACCATGACGTTGGGGGAGGAAAGAAAATCAATGAGGCAGGGCACGGCGCCGGGGCCGGCGGTGGCAATGATGATGCGGGTGGCGGCAAGGCGGGTTTCTTCCTTGCCGGAATCGAGCAATTGGACGAGATAAGGAGTGATCCTGCCGCCGAGGCCGGGTCCCACAAGGGTCAGATAACGTTCGGCAGCCAGTCGCTTGGAGACACTGCCGTTTTCCAGGTCGTTGAGGGCTTCATTGATGGCGGCGTGGGGCTCAGCAGGGATAGAGGGATCCCTATAGATAAGGCGGACGCCGCCCGAGGCGGAATCCGAGGGAGGGCAGCCGGGAAGGAAAAGAAGGCTACCAGATACCAGGAACAGGCGCGCCGCAGTATTCACAGGAGGCCTCTTTCTTATTACGGGAAACGTTCTTGAGCCGGACGTTCATTATGTGATATTCATGGCGTTCGACAAGCACTTTGCCGCAGGAAGGGCAGAAGGTATCTTCGCCGGAGGCACCCGGGACATTGCCGGTGTAAACGAAGCGGAGACCTTCCGCCAGTGCGGTCTGCCTGGCGCGTGAGAGCGTGGAAAGCGGGGTGGCAGGGAGGTTTTTGAGGCGGTAAGCAGGATGAAAACGCGTGAAGTGCAGGGGCACGGAGGCACCGAGATTCTTCAGGATCCAAGCGGACATGGAGGCGATCATCTTCATGTCGTCGTTGAGAGATGGTATGACGAGGTAGACGATTTCAAACCAGGTACCGGCGGCGGCGAGACGGGTGAGAGTATCAAGAACCGGTTTGAGACGGGCGGAACAGATGTCCCTGTAAAAACCGTCGTCGAAAGACTTGAGATCGACTTTGACGGCGGAGAGGACCCGGAGAAGGTCGGCAAGGGGGGCTTCTTCGATGAAGCCGTTGGAAATCGTGACGGTGTCGATGCCTTCGGAACGCGCCAGGGAAGCGGAATCAAGGACGTATTCCGAAGAAACCGTGGGTTCGGAATACGTGAATGCGATGATGTCGATTTTCCTGCTTTTCACAAGGGGAACGAGCGCTGACGGCGGCAGGGCGCGTGATGGCATTTCATCCGGTGCCGCCTGACTTATGTCCCAGTTCTGGCAGAACTTGCAGGACATGTTGCAGCCGGCGGCGGCGAACGAATAAACCCTGCTGCCGGGGCGGAAATGAAAGAGAGGTTTTTTCTCAATCGGGTCGACGTGGACGGCGCAGGGACTGCCCCAGGTGAGGGAGTAGTAAACGCCGCCGCGGTTTTCCCTGACTCCGCAGGCGCCGCGCGACCCAGGTGCGACGGTACAATGTAGCGGGCAAAGTCCGCAGGAAACGGAACCGTCCTTGGATTTCGTATACCAGCGGGCTTCCCTGCGGAAATGAACGTTGGGGCGGCCGTCGGCGGGAGGGAGAAGGGCATCTTCCGCAAAGAGAAAGCGCGAGCCGAGGCCGGCCAGGAAGCCGCTGCCAGCAAAGCGGAGGATGTCCCGCCTTGAGAATTCCATACCGAGTCCCCAGAAAACACGATTCACAAAGTTATTATACCGCATGGAAGGACCCTCAGCACATACGAGTCGCTTATCATTGCCTGAGCGGCCGGGGGTGTGTAGAATGAAAAGCCCGGGAAAGGGAGGTACGAAGATGAAGATGGTGGTAGCCATAATCCAGCCGGTGAAATTCGAGGCCGTAAAGGAAGCCCTGGCGAAGGCGGAAATTTACCGCATGACGGTAAGCGACGTGCAGGGGTACGGAAGACAGAAAGGCCACACCGAGACGTACCGGGGACATGAATACACCGTGAACCTGCTTCATAAAGTGAAGGTCGAAATAGCCGTGGAGGACGGCGACGTGGGGAAAACAGTGAGCGCCATAGTGGAAGCGGCGCGCACCGGCAAAGAGGGCAAGATCGGCGACGGGAAACTGTTCATACTGCCGCTGGAAGACGTGGTGAGAATAAGGACGGGTGAACACGGCCCCGAAGCCCTGTAGGCCATGCTGGGATACCGGCAGCTGCTCAACGAAGAATTCCAGGGAGAGGAAGCCCCGTCGGGGCAGAGGATAGGGCGCGAGATCCGGCGGCTGGTGGACGAAATGGCGGGAAACGGGTGTCCCGGCAGGCGCGGAGCAGAACAGCTGTCGCTTGCGTACGACCTGCTGATACAGGAGGCGTATTCACACTACTACGCGGAAGGATCCCAGCCGGTGGCGGTCATGGCAACCGGCGGATACGGAAGGAGGGAACTGGCGCCGGGGAGCGACATAGACGTGCTGTTCCTGACGGGAGGAGAACCGGAAGAAAAACACCCCGTGACAGGTTCGATACTGGGACTCTTGTGGAACACAGCGGAAGAAGCGGGGCACAAGACCCTGGGACTGGGCGACGTGGCGGGATGCATGGCGGCGCATATCGAGACGGCAACGTCGTTCATTGACGCGAGGTTCATCTGCGGAGAACCGGAACTGCACCGGGAAATGATGGGAACGGTAAGCAGGTATTTTCGCAAGAACAGCGGCACATTCATTCCGGCGAAAACTGAAGAGGCTGCGGCGCGCCATGCGAGGCAGGGGGGAACGGTATTCCGGCAGCAACCGGACATAAAGGAAGCGCCGGGGGGACTGCGGGACATACAGACGATCCGCTGGATAGGCAAGGCGCTCGAACACGCCGGCGGCGGGAAAGCGACGTCGCCGCACCCCCTGATATCCACCGAAGACGTGGAGGCGATGGAAAGCGGGCTCGACTTCATAATGTCCATAAGGCTGGCGTTGCACTATTTAACGGGGGGACGGGAGGACATCCTGAGGATAGACCTGCAGCCGGAAACAGCCGAACTGGCCGGCTACGAAGCATCGGCGGAGATGAGCGCTTCACAGGTGATGATGAGGGAATACTACCGGCACGCCGGCGCAGTACACAGGGCACTGCGCGTGGTGATGAACAGCTACGGACGGATAGGAAGCACGGCGAAAAAGCGGCAGGTGGAACACAGGAGGAAGCTGGCAGGCCGCCCGTTCACGATAGTAGGCAAGGCGTTATATGCAGCGACTCCTGCCGTGTTCGACGGCGCTGACGGCGGGATGGAGATACTGGAGGCGTTCGAGGAAGCGCAGAAACACCGCGTCGAGATATCGGAAGAGCTCATCAAGCGGATACACGACAGCTTGTACCGCGTGGACGAGAGGTTCCGGGAAGACAACCGTTCTGCGGAGGCGTTCATGAGGATACTCTCGGCAACGGGCAACGTGGCTCCGGCTCTGCGGGCGATGAGGGATTCGGGATTTCTGGCCGCGTACCTGCCGCCGCTGGCAAGCATGGAAGGTCTCGTGCCCAACGACGTGCTTCACGAATACACCGTGGACGAACACACCCTGTTCACGATAGAAGCGGTGGACGGGCTGTTCACGGCCGGGGGAGACGAGGAGGCAAACAAAAGGCACGTGCTGGAAGGGCTGCCTCGCCCGGAAGTGCTGATGCTGGCGCTGCTGGTGCACGATGCGGGCAAGGGCAAGGGAGGGGCGCATTCTGAGCGTGGGGCGGTGGCGGTACCGCAGATAACCGAACAACTGCGGCTGCCCGAGCAGGTGGCGCGGCAGGTGATGTTTCTCGTGTCGAACCATCTGCTGATGGAAGAGATAGCGCGTATCCGCGACACGAACGACGAGAAGATCCTGCTGGAACTGGCCGAGACGGCTGGATCGGTGGAAATGCTGGACTATCTTTACCTGATGACATACGCCGACGTATCATCGCTGGGACGAGGCGGATGGCCGGCATGGAAAGACACGATACTGAACGAACTGTACCACAAGGTGAAGATCCTGATACTCGAAGGCAGGACGCCTGCCAGAGAGGAAAAAGACTTCCGGCGCGCGCTGCTGGAAGCCCTGCCGGAGAAAGTGAGCGAAGCGGCGGCCCTGCAGCACCTGGAGCTGGTGCCGCCGCGATATAAGCTGGAGGTCACGGTAGAAGAAGCCCTGGAGCACCTGCGTCTCATCGAAGAGATGTCGACTGCAAAAGAGGGGGCGGCGGCGATGTACAAGGTAGCCGACGGACACGGCGAGATATGGGTGGTATCGCCCGACAAGACCGGACTCGTGGCGGAAGTAGCCGGCTCAATATCGGCGAGCGGACTGGACATTCAGAGTGCGGTGGCATACACGCGGAAGGACGGAATCGTGCTGGACAAGTTCCTGGCGACGGTTCCGGAGGATTCGCTGATGGCGTCGCCGTGGGAAACGGCCCGAGCAAACATACTGTCGGTGCTGGGCGGCAGGGCGTCGGTGAGGGAATTGATGGAGCAGCGCGGACAATTGCAGGCAGTGCAGCCGAAAAGAACGGGAAGCGGAACAAGCGGGGCTTCCGTAACTGTAGACAACCGGATATCGGACAGGTACACGGTGGTGGACGTGGTATGTCCCGACAGGCAGGGCCTGTTATATGATCTTACAACCGCCATACTCAGCAAGGGGATGGACATACATTTCGCAAGAATAACAACCCGAGGGGAAACCGCCATGGACGTGTTCTACATAACGGAATCCGGCGGCGGAAAACTGAAAGAGGAAACGGACATGAGCAGCCTGCGGGACGTGATAGAAGCGGCCGCCAAGGAGAAAGAGACTTGAGCACAAGACGCCGGCGCATAAGAGAGCTGGGGGTAAACATCTGGAAGCATCCGGCAGGGAGACTGAACCTGATAACGGATGTACCGGGGACGGCGGTGGGGCATGCGAGCATCGTAAGGGGGCAGAGCCGGGAAGGGCGGGTGAACGGAGTCGTGCGGACGGGGGTAACCGCTCTTGTGTTCCCGGGGCGCGACGTATACATGGACCCCGTACGCGCGGCGGTACACGTCATAAACGGGTACGGGAAAGCGACGGGGCTGGACCAGTTGCGCGAGACGGGGCGGATCGAGACGCCCGTCTGCATCACGAATACGCTATCGGTGTGGACGGCGGCCGAAACCCTTGTAAAGATGGTGCTGGAAAAACACGCGGACGTGCAGTCGGTCTGCCCGGTGGTAGGCGAATGCAATGACGGGTATCTGAACGATATCCGGGGCTTCCACGTAAAACCGCACCACGTGAGAAAAGCCGTGGAATCCGCCCGGAAGATATTCGAGCTGGGTTCGACCGGCGCAGGTACGGGCATGCGCGGGCTGGGATACAAGGCCGGCGTCGGCAGCGCCAGCAGGATGGTGGAATACGACGGGCACATGATAAGCGTGGGGGTTCTGACAGTCGTAAACACGGGCAACATCGAACACTTGAGGATAGCCGGAACGTCGGTGGGGATAGCCGGCAAGGGCTTGGGTGAAGCCGAAAAAGGGTCGATAATATTCATAGTGGCGACGGACGGCAACTTTACATCACGGCAATTGAGGCGGCTGGCGGGGCGAGTGACACACGGACTCGCGAGGACGGGTATGACAAGCGGCCACCGTTCAGGAGACTATGCGATAGCGGTGTCCACGTGCGATGCCCCGGAGGCAAGCAGAAGAAAAAGCAGAAGAAAACAGGGCGAATCGCGTATAATAAGGGAAGAAGACATATCGGTATTTTTCGAAGCTGTAATAGAAGCGACGGAAGAGAGCTACCTGGACGGCGTACTGACGGCGGAAACGGTCGACGGAATAGACGGACACAGAGTGGAAGCCCTGGACACAGGCAAAATCGAGAAGCTTCTCACGGATACCGGCCTGAGAGGAGACAGCAAAGGCAAATGAACGGGAATAAAAAGCGGCACATGCATTTCTCGGGCTGCATGGCTGTGGCCGGCCTGATCATTGGCATATGCAGCGGGTGCGGGGACAACACCGTGGGATTGCCTCCCGCAGGCAGAACAAGCGAGATATTCCTGACACCCGAAGAAAAAGAAGGTATCGCGTCGCGCGCCAGGGACGAAGTCAAGAAACTGTCGGAATCGGAATGGCCGGAAGTACGCAAGGCCGCAATAGAGCTGCTGGCGGCCTATCCGGACAGCGACGTATTCGCCCGGGCCGCGCAGATGGCGCTGTCGGACACGAACCCGGAGGTGCGTGCAGCGGCGGTGGCGGCGTTGAAGGAATCGAACGACGGGGCTACGGAGATGCTGTTGATGAGGGCATTGCGCGACCAGTCGGCACTTGTCCACAAGGCGGCGCTCGCAACGCTCTATGACCGGGGCAGGAAAGATAACCGGGACAAGGTCCTGGAAATGCTGCAGGACGACCTGACCGGATCGGACGCGGAGCGGAGGCTGTACGTACTGACGTTTCTGGCCGAGCGCCCGGACGTAAAAGTATCGGGATGGACGGTACCGGAAGCGGGAACGGCTGCGGAAAGGCTGCTGTCGGCGGTAATCCTGCTGAACCAGGAGGACTACAGCGGAGTGAAGCTGCTGATGTCGTCCGCGCTGGAAGAAAACCTGTCGGTCAGAAGCCAGACGGCAAGAGTGATGGGATATCTTACCGGCAACCCGAGGTTCGCCGAGGCTATCCTGAAGCAGTTGCTGGTAGACAAAGATTCGGGCGTAAGGCAGAGTGCGGCGATGAGCGCCAGACGGCTGAAGATCGCGTCACTGACGCCGCTGGTTGAGCGCATGCTGCACCAGGAATCGACGGCAGAACGCGTTGTGGCGGCCAAGACCCTGGGAGAAATGGGCACTGTTGAAAGCGCCCTGCTGCTGTGGAAGGCGGGCCTTGACGGCGATGCCGAAGCGTTGATCGAACTGGCGCGAAACGCCGAGAAGGCCGACGGGGCGCCGATACGCAAGGTTATCGCCGGAAGATGCCCCGCCCTGACCCGGGCGATGACGTTCCACACGAACGACATGTACCGGATAGGCGCGCTGCGCGTGTTCGTAACGGTGGGGGAAGGGTCGTACCTCACAGACCTTGAAACGCTCGCCCTTGTAAGCCCGCTCCCCCGGGTGAAGATGGTGGGTATCGAAGGACTTTCAATACACGGGGACAGGCATTCAGTGGCACGAGTGCAGGAATCGCTGTTCAGCAAGGCCGCCCTGAAGGGCAAGAAAACGGAGCAGGAAAGACTGCACATCGCACGGGCCCTGCTGGTATTGACAAAAGCAATACCGGTGGAAAGCGTCCCCCTGCCCGATTACGAGTGAAAAAGCCTCGTCGGCCTCGAATCAAGGGTTTTTCTGCAGGTTAGTGCCCGACCAGGCCAATTTGACGATACGCCAATTCCCGGCTTCGATGGCGAACATGGATCCGGAAGCCGGGAGGCCACCCAGGTACCGCAGAAGCTCATCGATTCTCTGCCTGACGATCATCCACTTGGCGTCGACGGAATCACTGAGGCCGACCCGCGGCGTCTTGACCGTGCGGGAGGCGGCAACGGGAACGAAAACGCCGTCCCGGTCGAGGAAACCGATAATAGCGCGGTACACCATGCCCGGCGTAACGCTCAGGTACCAGTCGGAACTGTCGCCGGGGCGGATGTCTGCGAAGGCGCCGTCGAGCCGTTCGATTCGAAGGGCAAGCACGGCATCCTGGCCGATACGCTCCCTGGTGGACCTGGAAAGCGGGCCGGTGAGCTCCCAGGTGGCAAAAAGCCATTCGGGATCCTTGACCACGAGACTGATGACATCCTGTCCGTAAGCCCTGGGGATATCGGGACCCCAGTCGATAAAGACGCCGTCAGACTTTGCGGGAGCTTCCGGAGGGGCGGAAGCGGGGGGCTGGGCGGCAACGTGTTCGGCGATTTTCGCCACGGCCTTTCTGGCAGCCGGGGTCGGTGCCGGGGGGGGCGCGACGGCAACTGTATCGGAAAGACCGAGAGCGTCCAGCAACTGTGACTTGTTCATCTTGCTGCGGCCGGGCACTTTCCTGTCGGAAGCCATCTGACGGAGTTCCTTGACGGAGTAATTCTTCTTGCCCGCCGCGGGCTTACGTTTCTTCGCCATGTTATTTATCCCCCAAAACAAGGCCGGAGCACAGCCCCGGCGTTACAATACTCATTTACCAAGGAACACCTCTTCCGGGGTATCCTTCGGCACCACAATAATACCGCCATCGGTAACGGGGAACCGTCCCCGCGAATCATCCAGATCGATACCCGCCGGGATTTGAACGCCCTTGTCGAGAATGGCATTATGGACGCGGGCGGCCGGACCCACCTGGACTTTTTCCATCAATATGCTGTCCTGGACATCGGCAGAATCGCCGATACGAACAGAATGCGCAAGGATCGAATGCCTGACGGTGCCGCCGGACACGAGGCATCCGTTGGCCATGAGGCTGGAGAGGATCTGGCCTTCGCCGCCGCTGGTGCCCCTTACAACCTTGGCGGGCGGGACCTGGCCGTGGTACGTCCGTATGGGCCAGTCCCTATTGTAAAGGTCAAGGGCCGGCACGACATCGACGAGGTCCATGTTGGCAGTGTAGTAGGCGTCGATAAGTCCGATATCCCGCCAATACGGGGAGCTTGACGATTCGTTGCCGACGCCGTGGAAGCGGTGAGCGAAGACCCTGTCCCCCCTCTGGACCATCCCCGGGATGATATCCTTGCCGAAATCGTGCGCGGTGGCCTTGCGGGCATCTTCGGAAACGCGCCGGACAAGGATTTCGGTGCCGAAAACATAGATCCCCATGCTGGCAAGGCACCAGCCGGGCTTGTCGGGGATTTCCGGCGGGTCGGGAGATTTTTCGACAAAATCGATAACCCTGTTGTCCCGATCGATCCGGGCGACGCCGAAGCGTGCGGCTTCCGTCTTGGGCACTTCCAGAAAAGAAATTGTCAAGTCGGCGCCGGCACTCTCGTGGGTGTCGAGCATATCCAGATAGTCCATGCGGTAGATGTGGTCGCCGGACAGTATGACGACACGTTCCGGGCGGATCTTGTCAAGAGTATAGATGTTCTGAAAGATGGCATCTGCGGTGCCGGAGTACCAGGAGGAACCGGCGCGCTGCTGTGGGGGAATAACTTCCATGAATTCATCAAGTTCGGGGTTAAAGAGATTCCAGCCCCTGTAAAGGTGGCGGTTAAGCGAGAGGGACTTGTACTGGGTAAGAACGATAAGCCGCCTGATGCCCGAGTTGAGACAGTTGGAGAGCGTGAAATCGATAATACGGTAGACGCCGCCGAACGGGACGGCGGGCTTGGCCCGGTCGCGCGTCAGAGGATAGAGACGCTGGCCTTCGCCGCCGGCGAGGATAACGGCCAAAGAACTTTTCAACAGCGACAAGGTCTGCATGGCGGGACTATCCTGTAAGATCCTTTCCGGGCGGCATCAACCGCCTGCACGCTGTTCGAGCACATCCTTGATCTTGGTCTTGAGTTCCGTAAGGTCGCCGGACTTGACGACATAGGCGTCAGCCGACCACGTCATGAAGTTATCCTTATAGGTGGAGTAAGCCGTGTTGAGAATGACGGGGATAGAATTATCCTGGCTGAGGATTTTACCGAGGGTTTCAATACCGTCCATGTCAGGCATGGAAATATCCAGGACGACCACATCGGGCTTTTTGCCGGACCTGATGATATCAATGGCATCCCTGCCGCCGGCGGCCTCGATGACATCGTAGCCTTCGTCGCCGAGCTCCCTGACATACAGCAGGCGCTGATTATCCTCGTCTTCAACTATCATCACACTGGCCATATCTGCAACCTCCCGCCTACAGACGTATTATAAAGCAAACCCTCACGGGGACACCTCGCCGGCAGGCAGCCTGATAATCATCTCGAGGCCGGTGCCCGGCTTGTTGACAACATCGAGGCGGCCGCCATGTGACGCGATTATACCGCGTGAAACGGCAAGTCCCAGCCCAGAACCCCGATGCTTGGTAGTATAGAAAGGATCGAACATTCTCCCCATGACATCCGTCGATATGCCTCCGCCGGTGTCCTTGACGCCGATAGCCACAAAATCACTGCCGTCCTTCCAGGTGCTGATGGTGACAGTGCCCTGCTTCTGGCCTATGGCTTCGACCGAATTCTTGATGAGGTTGAGCAGGACCTGTTCGATCTGGGCGGCATCGACTTTTACCCTGGGGAGATTATCGGCGAACTTTTTATCAACGGTAATCCTGGCCGAATTGATGACGCGTGCAAGCTTGTTCAGGGTGGTGGCGACAATCGGATTCACCTGTTCCACGGTGAAGACTGGCTTGGACGGGCGGGCAAAGTCCATGACATCCTTGAGCATGGATTCAAGCCTGGTGGTTTCCTCGAGAACGATGCCTGCGGCTTCCTCGACGCGCTGCCTGTTGGTGGACTTTTTGAGGATCGAACGCGCCCAGCCACCGATAGTGGCAAGAGGGTTGCGGATTTCATGTGCGACAAAAGCGGCGGTCTTGCCGATGGCGGCGAGTCTTTCGCTTTCCAGCAGTTGCTGCCGGGTGGCGTTAAGTTCATCGATGGTTTCCCGCAGGCGTTCGAAACTGATGGCGTTGAGAATCCCCTGCGAAGCCTGCTGTGCGAAGGTCTTGAGGAGAAGGATATCATCATCCGTAATGGGACGTTCGTTGTAGAGGTTATCGGCCATGAGAACGCCGAGGGCCCGGGCCTTGGAACTGAGGGGAACGAGGACGAATTCCCTGGCATGGAAGCGTTGCCTGATATCGTCGGAGACCTGCTGGTCATGCCAGGAATCGGTGACATGAACGGCCTTCCCCCGCGTAACCACGTCAACGAGGAGACTCTTGTCGGAGTACGAATCGTAGACGAGATCAAGAACGAGATGGGACAGCGGGATTTCCTCGGGTGCGACGGGCCTGTCAACCATTTCGAGAAAACTCTGAAGATCCTGGGAGCGGCCGGCGAGTTCCGCCCATATGTGGAAGGCTTCTTCACGGCTGGTCGGGCCCAGGGCCATTCTGCCCCGCAGGGTTCTGCCGTCACGATCCAGAAGGAAAAGGAATGCCCTGTTGAAACCGAGGGCGTGTCCCGCTGTAACCATGGTAAGAATCATATGGAGGAGCCGGTCCAGCTCAAGGTTAGCCTCGATAGTGGTACCGAGCCTGCGAAGGAGGTCAAGCTGTTCAAGGCGCATGGCCTGCTGGGTGACATCCTGGGTAAGAACGAGAGCGGATTCGGCGTCGCCGCTCATGTTCCGGATGGGAGTCAAATGGTTCTGGAAGGCACGGAAGCGCCCCTGCGGGCCGAAAATACGCCATTCGCGGCAGGCTGCGGCATCGATCTGCACGCCCTGGTCCATAAGACAGTTGTCGCACTTCTGCAGTTCCTGCCTGAAGATCTGCCAGCAGCGGCGCCCACGCGGCTCGCCGAACCATTCCGCGAACGTCCGGTTATGCCATAGGATTTCGCCGTTCTTGCCTATCAGGCAGAGAGAAGCCCCCATGGCGTTGACAACGTCGTCGAGCTTCATCTTTTCGACAAGCAGTTCCTGTTCGGCTTCCCAGCGCTGGGTAACGTCGTCCAGCACTATGGTAAGATGCGGTGCGTTCTGCATAATCACGGGAGCGATCTGCATGTCGGTAATGGCGACGTGTCCATGGACTCCGGTAATTTCGAGACTGTCGAGCCTGCCCCTCTCGCGGTTCTGGGCGGCAAGATCAAGAACGTGCCTGGTTTCGGGCTGGGCAAAAAAATCATCTCCAAGCAACTCGGTAAGCGTTGCCGGAAGGGTTTCGCCAGGAATGCCGAAGAATTCCCGTGCGCGCCGGTTTATGAATTTGACGGTCCCGGCGCTGTCAATCACGATTACATAGCTTGATATGTTGGCGAGTATTTCTTCGATAAACAGGCGGGACTGTGAAGCGAGGTCACGTTCCTTGTGGGCAACCTGGCGCGCTTCTTCGAGAGCTCGCAGCAGGGCGCGTCTGTCGGCGCCGGCCTTGGCCAGCAGCCTGGAGCGTAAACGTATACCGTCTTCCCTGAGCGGCCTGAGGAGATATTCGTCGGCACCGGCGGCTTTCAGGCGGTCGGCGTCTTCCGCGTCGTAGGAATTCAGCAGCACAATAACGGGCAGGAAACGCAGCCTGTCCCTGGAACGGAGTTGAGCAAGGAAACCCTCGCCTCTCGTCCCGGGGAGATCATGCGAGATTATAAGCAGATCCATGTTGTTGTTGTCGAGGAAATCCAGGGCCTGCTCCGGATCGGCAACAACATTCACGACGAAGCCATCATCCCGGAGGATGCCCTCGATAAGGCTGAGATCGTCCTGCTCGGGAATAACAAGCAGGACCTTCGGCATATATCGGCCGTCGTCAGGCATCCAGGAACTCCAGACGGACGGTCGTCCGAACGGGATTAAACTTGTCCAGGGCGACGCGCCAGAAGGGCAAAACGGCGGTGGCCTGGTAAACCAATTCGAGACCCGATTCGGAGGCGGATACCGTATAGAGGGGGAATATGCGAATATCGGCCTGCGGTTCCACGAGTATCTTCAGGCCGATATTGCGCCACTGGTCGAACAGGAAGACTTCGCCGGCGGTCTCGGCCACTTCGTCGGCAAGGCCGCCCGTCCTGCCGTTTATCCTGTAGCCTCTATCTTCCCCCGACGCCGAAAGGAAATTGAAGTTGAGCATGGGGCCCCAGATTATCTCCCCCCGGCCGCCGACGGACTCGATCCTGGTGTCAACCGCGAAAGACGGCGCCCGTTCATCCAGCGCCATCCTGCGCTTGACGCGCAGGGACAATTCCCGGCCGTCGGTGGACCGGGCCACGCCTTCCCGCCTGAGCGAAACACCCGCGCCGTCGGTTTTCTTCAGAAGCTCGCAGGAATAAGGAGCGTTCCACCAGGACGGGTCCCCTGCCCTGCCCTGCATCAGGTCATCCGGCGTGGGAGCATCCGTCATGAAGTAATCCAGGAAACACGCAAGAAGATGCCTGTCATAGAAAAGGTACTTGTCGAGGTTATCCTGTTTTAGCGGCATCTGTTCATGTATGCTTTTTGTGCCGGAGTCATCCTGGGCAACTGGGTTGAGGACGGCTTCATGATAGGCTTCATAGCGCCTGGCAAGCGTATCAAGCAGGTTGACTCCCTTATCCAGAACATCTATTTCGCGAACGATGCCGCCGCGTCCGGGATCGACGTAGAGTGACAGCGACCGGTTTTCGACAACGGCTTCTTCGGCAGAATCGAGGTCGATATCGGCAATGCCGACTCTGGCCCCGGCAACATCCCCGAGAAGCCGTTCGCCCGCGAGTATTTCCTTCCAGATCGCGCCGCGCAGGTGCGGCAGGTAAAGGCCGCCGAAAACACCGTGCCACCAGGCGCAGTTGCACTGTGAGCGGAGAATATGGAGTCTCGCCGGAGAGAGGGATCCCGGATCCGTCACGGCGGCACGGCTCCGGCGGCTGAGATCCAGCATGCGCCCGTACATCCACTGGATTTCCGGGTACTTGACGCGGAAATTGCGCCAGGTGCCGCCCCGGACAAAAGGTCTGAGCTGTTCATAGATGGGGTTGTCCTTGAGGGAATCGTCCGCATGCCTGAGGGCACGGAGGGCTTTTGCCGGTAAAGCCCATTCGGTCATTTCACGATACGAGGCATCGGGGAGGTAAATACGCCCCACGGCGGGCACGCCGGCGGCCGCGGCACCCAGGCCGCGCAAAGAGAGCCATGACCGGTTTTCCTCGAGAGCGGCGAAGAAATTCTTCAGCCAGCCTTTTTCATAAGCAAGCTTGTAAGTCCCCGGCCACACACCGAACTTTTCACCGTCATCGGCATAGGTTACCAGCCGGCAACCGTTTTCGTAGAGCGTCCGCAGGTGGGCAATCACTTCACTGACGTCGTGGAAAGGCACGAGATAGCGCATGTGTTCCGACCCCGGGAAAACCTTGATCGTGCGACCCTGGTCTTCCGTGAGGAAAGGTCCCGTGAGATCGTCATCCGTTAGCCCCGCACACTTGAAATGAAAGTCGTCGACGACTACCGCCTGTATGCCGGCGTCAACAAGATCCCTGACAAGTCCCTGCTCCCAGACCCGTTCGGTGACCCATGCAGTTACCGATTCAACGCCCAGGCGGTCCCTGATATACGAACGCATGAGAGCGATCTGGTCGCTACGGTCCTGTTCCTCGAGCATGGTAAGAACGGGTTCAAAGAAACCTCCAGCCATGATTTCCACGAGCCCGCTCTTTGCCAGGTCCGAAAGGCGGTCCACGTATTCAGGGTGATGCGCATCAAGCCATTCATAAAGACAGCCCGAGACATGAAGCGTCTGGGGCATGGTGGCGTGCATTTCCAGTTCCGTAAGAAAAGGCAGGTAGGAATGCTGGTAGGCGTCTTCAACGACGTGATCAAAATTACCCACCGGCTGATGAATGTGTGTGACAATAACCAGTTCGAGGCGGGCTGGCACGGCGTCTACCTTTCCATGAGCATTTCATAAAGACCAACATATTCTCCGGCAGACCTGTCCCAGGACCAGTCCTGTTTCATACCGGCGATCTGCAGCCTGCGCCAGCGGTCCCGGCGCCTGTAAAGGCCAAGAGCGCGGCGCAAGGCGTCTTGAAGATCAAAAGCACCGTACCCGCTGAAGCTGAAACCGTTGGCTGCGGCGCTTCCCCGGCCGCCTGAAGCATAATCAACAACGGTATCCGCCAGGCCGCCGGTGGCATGCACTACGGGAACCGTACCGTACCGAAGGCTGTACAACTGGTTCAGGCCACACGGTTCGAACCTGGAAGGCATGAGAAACATGTCGGCGCCGGCTTCGATGCGATGCGCTAGGGCATTGTCAAAAGTCAGCCGGACGGCCATTTTCTGCGAGTTGGCGGCAGCCACACCGGTAAGGAGGCGATGGTACCGCTGCTGCCCGGTGCCGAGAACGACGACCTGGAGCTTCATCTGCATCAGATAGGCCACAGCGTCAGCAAAGATGTCGAACCCCTTCTGGTCCGCCAGCCGGCCGATCATTCCTATAAGCGGGGTGGAAGCATCCACGGCAAGGCCCATTTCACGCTGAAGGGCGGCCTTGCAGGCTTTCTTGCCGGACAGGTCCGAAAACGAGTAGTTGGCCGGGATCAGGATATCCGAGGTCGGGTCCCATACCTGGTAATCCACACCGTTGACGATGCCGAACAGCACGTCCCTGCGATCTTTCAGGACGCCTTCCAGGCCTTCCCCGAAAGCCGGCGTGGTTATTTCTTCTGCATAACGTTTGCTTACGGTATTTACCGCGTCCGAGAATACCAGGCCCCCCTTGAGGAAATTGACCATATTGTAGAACTCGAGTTCCCGCCAGTTGAAATACTGCCAGTCCAGACCGAGCAGCGGATATGTTTCGACCGGGAACCTGCCCTGGTAAGCCATGTTATGGACGGTAAGCAATATCCTGGGACGCATTTTCCCCGCGGCCTTGGCAGAAGTGCGCGCGTAGACGGGAATCATGGCTGTCTGCCAGTCATTCACATGAAGGATATCCGGTGAAACACCAAGGCGATCCAACGCTGCCAGCACCGCCCTGCAGAAGAAAGAGAATCTTTCCGCGTTATCGGGATAGTCGCCGTCCCCCGTACCATAAAGCCCGTCCCGGTCGAAATAGTCGTTCTGCGAAACAAGATAAACCGGAAAACCGTTACCGGAAACCTCGCTCCTGTAAAGCGTACCAGTCACCTGTACGCCGCCGACGGGGACGCGAATGCGCATCCCGGTACTCCCGATATCCAAATCAGCAGACCGCAGCCGTCCATAAAGTGGCAGGAAAAGAGCCACGTCGATGCCCCGTGCAGCCAGGGCCCGCGGCAAAGCACCGGCGACATCGGCCAGGCCGCCGGTCTTGACAAAAGGCACCGCTTCGCTGGAAACGAATACGACCTTCACTTCAGATATCCACCTCCCGCAGGAAAGTGCCGGCGGCTTCCGGAGGGACCGGGTTTATGTAGAAACCTGTGCCCCACTCGAAACCGGCGACCTTCGTAAGTCTCGGGATAATCTCGATATGCCAGTGGTAATATTCGACATCCTGATTATCGAACGGCGTGGTGTGTATCATGTAATTATAGGGGGGCAGGTTGAGTGCCCGTTCCAGGCGAAGAAGGGTCCTGCGCATAAGGCCTGCAAGATCACGCATCAAGGCCGGCGATTCCTTGTCGAAACGGGCCTGGTGGTTCCTGGGCAGCACCCAGGTTTCGAACGGGAACCGGCTGGCATAGGGGCAGAATGAAACGAAACTGTCATTCTCCTCGACGAGCCGCACACCTTCATCCTTTTCCTGGGCAATAATATCGCAGAACAGGCAACGGCCGCGGTAGTCGTAGAATCTCCTGGCGCCTTCCATTTCCTGAAGCACGGTTCGCGGAACCACCGGGGTGGCTATTATCTGCGAATGCGTGTGTTCGAGAGTCGCTCCGGCGGTAAAGCCGACGTTCTTGAATATCATGGGACAGATCATGCGGTGATCCCTGTCCAAATCCTTGACACGATTCAGATAAGTCAGGTAGACATCTTCGATGTGAGTCTCCGAAAGCTCCGTCAGGGAGATATTGTGTGACGGCGATTCAATAATGACTTCATGTGCGCCGATACCGTTCATCCGGTCGTAGATTCCATGTCCTCGCTTGTCCAGGTCGCCCTCAATACCCAGAGCGGGGAACTTGTTGGGTACAACCCGCACCTTCCAACCCGGCGTGTTGGGCTTGGAATCCCTGGTCCTGACGGCATATATTTCATTGGGAGTCTTGGATTCATTCCCCTCGCAGAAAGGGCAGAAATCCGGAGACTTTCTTTGCAGTTCCACCGGGAAATCGCTCGGACGCTTAGCCCTTTCATGGGCGACAATGACCCATCTGCCGAGCACCGGGTCTCTTCTGAGTTCCGGCATCGTCAACCATCCTTTCCGACAACCGAGTACAACACGACTCGCAAAGCACCAGGTTCAAACCGACCAGTCTTCAAGACCGTAGGTCGCTTCCGGCACGGAAACCTTGAGTATGCCTTCCGCCGGAAGCCTGACCTCTTCGACGGCGGCGGCCTCAGATGCAGTGTTTACGACCTTCACCTTGACCAGGAAGCCCACCTCTTCACCCTGCGAAACCCCCAGGGCGCCGAACGGGACGCCCAGTTCCAGTATCCTCTTCATCCTGCCGGTGCCGACTTTGCGGCCCACCTCATCCCTGATCCTGAACCTGCCGGGCTCTTCAGCGCCTTCAAGTTCCAGGTTGCGTTCCCTGGGGATGACGATGGCTATGGTCAATCCGGCGATTTCGACGTCATCGGCAGGATCGACCCTGAGGAACAGAACACTTCTGTCAAAACCGTAGTAGAGGGCTTTGAGCAAAGCGCCGCCGGACGAAGCTATAACGCCCCCTGCTCCGGGCAGAACTCTGCCAGCGGCAAGCCACTCAAAATAGTCGGTAACCATGCCGTCTACAACCGCCTGAACGATACCGTGCGGAGGCTCGTGACCCTTTATTGCTCCGGCGCCGATGGGAGCGTCCAGGAAGGCGGGGACGGGTTTGCCGGCCTTTTGATAGGCGGCCATGATGTGTTTTCTGAATATTGCGTCGAACGTGGCGTCATCATAGCTGGTTCTGTCTGGGCCGAACCACCAGAACCAGTCGGATCCTTCGGCGATATAGATCTCCTCCATGGCTTCCGGGGCGCCGCCTGCTTCGACTACCGCCCTTCTCGCATCGAAGAGAATGTTCCATGCACGCCTGTCCTGTTCGGCGCCGATCCATATCGCGAAATTGCCGTCAACCCAGGAACCGGCGGCGACCCTGGGGAGGACCGTATCGGCCGCCGGCATGTGGCCCTCCGCCAGGTAACGGCCGAACGTGACAGGCGCAAGGTTTCCGGCACTCAGCAGGCCGCTGTAGACACGCCCCAGGAATCCTTCGCCCTGGTTGCGATAATGTTCCCACGCGTTTTCGCCGTCCAGCATAATGCTTACGATAGCGCCGTCGTTCGAGCGTCCGGCGAGATTCGCAAGTCTGGTAAGCAGGTCGTCGGCACCATTCTGTTCCTCGGCCATCTGGTAACTGAACCCGATAAGATCCGACAGCTCCCTGTCACGGAAAAACAGGGCGATATCGTGCCCATCCCTGCTGTAGAGATAGGGCCTGTATAACAGGTCTACCTTCGGCCGTCCGTATTCGTCACGGACCTTCCTGTGAATACTGCCTGCGAGGATTGCCTCATCCGTGGCTGCATACTTGAAACCAACCGAAGATGCGATGGACAGGGTTTCGCTGGATACAGAGCCTTCCGAGGGCCAGAGCCCGTCGGGGACGCGGCCGAATCGTTCCCGCATGAAATCCCTGGCACGAACGAGCTGCAGTTCGGCATCTTCGGGTACACGCTCCCACTTTTCGGGGAGCTGTACCGTGGGCATGGCTTCCCGGGCGCTTTCGGCGTCGCACAAAAGCGGCAGGATGGGATGGTAAAAAGGCGTTGTGGTTATTTCGACGAGACCGTCGTCCCAGAGCTGCCTGTAGAAAGGAATGATACCGGCCATGATGGGGCGGAAAAGGTCCAGCAGGGCGTTCTTGTCGTCCTCGGTGAAACCGTGATCCTTGGCGACCAATTCGGCTATGAGCGGGAATTCCCCGCCGAGCCTCCTGTGCATCCAGGCCAGATTCCACCATACCTGCAGGTCCCGGATATCCTGCGGCTTGAAGCGGGAGGCAACGTCCCTGGCGGACACTTTGCCGGGACGCCGCTGCATGTAGAGTTCCCGGTAACGCGAGTGCGGGTATATCATCACCGCCGGATTACACGAGAAGAAATGGTCCAGCATGAAATCCAGATCGTCGGATGAAACATCCGCCGCCGGTATCCTCGAAATGTCCTCGTGCACGTCAGTCTTGCCAGCCACATATTCTTCGATCTGCAGAACGAGAGACGGCACGAAATTCACGGTTACCGGGCAACCGGTTTCGCGGACTATGAGCCCCATGGGATAGTAATCCTTGGTGGAATGCAGCCGCACCCACGGGAGCAGGAAGGAATCGTTCTGCGGATCGGAATACATCGGCTGGTGGAAATGCCACAGGAATGCAACATTCAGTGCCAAAACGCCCTTCTTTGCTACCGCGGCGGCGGAGGGCAAGGGCGCATCATTTCCAGATAAGCCCTTGGGAAAGTGGCCACAAACGCGACGTTGGGGTTCACCAGTTCGCACAGTCTGGCTTCAAGAACGGAACCCAGAAGCAGGAAAACCTCCTCTTCGGGCCAGGATGTTTCGGCCTGTATCCAACGCAGAAGGGCTTCGACGGCTATCCTGTAGGCATGGTCCATCGACCCCCCGATACCCACGGTCGAAATAGTGTCGCTTTTCTCGATCCTGGGCCATGAAAAACCCTTCGGTCGAGGAATGGACCTGACGCTCAAGGTGACTTCGGCGCGGCATTCTATGCCGCCGGCGCCGCAGATTTCGCCGTCGCCCTGTACGGCGTGCACGTCGCCTATATGCAGAAAAGCGCCGTCAACCAAGACCGGGACATACAGTGTGGAGCCCGCCGTCAGCAGCGGGCAATCCATGTTGCCGCCGTAAATCCCCTGAAACCCGGTAGTTGGAGCTTCCGGAGGCTCAGGGGCCGTGCCCAGCATGCCGACCATGGGCGCCCACGGGAAACTGAACCCGCCGGGCCAGGCAACTTCCCCGTTCGCCAGCTTGACGTCACGCCTGATCTGTCCCCAGCCCCTGTAGCGGATCCAGTCCGGAAAACTCTTGCACCCCGGGCCGTTAGCCGTATAACCGTCCGGCTCGGGCACGATATTGAGGATTTCGACGGCCAGAACTTCGCCGGCAACGGCGCCTTCTACTCTTATGCATTGCTCGCCGCGCCCCGCTTCCGTTTCAACAACAAAATGCTCGCTCTGCTCCACCACGGCGGAAGGTTCGTTCAGAGCGGATATGACATGATACAATTTTTCTCTGGAAACACGTTTCATGCAAAGCCCCCGGCCGGAATCGTCCTGCTATTCAGGCTCTACGCCCATGACCTGCTCCACTTTTCTGATACCAGCCTTCAGATGGTCGTCATCAACGGCTTCAAGATTCAAGCGGAGCAAAGGCTCGGTATTGGAAGGACGCACGTTGAACCACCAGTTATCGTACTTGACCGATATGCCGTCCAATTCATACACGGTGGCGTCTGCGAAGGCATCCCGGATAGTGGCCATGCGGCTATCCTTGTCGTCCACTTTGAAGTTGATCTCGCCCGAAGAAGAATAGCGGGCGAGCGGAGCCATAAGTTCTGAAAGAGGCTGTCCGGTTTCGGCAATGATGCGCAAGAGGAGCAGCAGGGCGAGATCGCCACAATCCGTGTAGAAATTCTCCCTGAAATAGTAGTGGCCGGAAAGCTCTGCGGCAAAAGGCGACTCGTGCTCACGCATAAGCGCCTTGATGAAAGAGTGGCCGACGCGGCTTTCCAGCGGCTTGCCGCCCGCGGCCGTTATAACCTCGGGCACAACCCTGGAACTCCTGAGATCGTAGATAATCGCCGCCCCCTTGTTATCATCAAGTATTCGCCTGGCCATAAGAGCGCCGACGAGGTCGCTGGAGGCGATAGCGCCGTTTTCATCAACAAAGGCAATCCTGTCGCCGTCGCCGTCATAGGCGATGCCTAGGTCGGCCCCGGTTTCAATAACCTTGGCCTGGAGGTCGCGAAGGTTCACGGCTTTCAACGGGTTGGGCTCGTGGTTGGGGAAATTGCCGTCGGGTTCAAGATAAAGACCGGTAAGCTCCAGACCGAGCATGCCGCAGATACGTGGGACAAAACGGCCGGTCTCGCCATTGCCGCTGTCCACCACAACTTTCATTCCGCCTTTTACGCCTTCAGACAACCGTTTGAGGTGCGCCATGTAGGGTTCCACAAGATCAACCCCAGTCACCCGGCCGGGCACCCGGGCGGCAGGCGGCAGATCGCCGGTGGCTAGGCGTTCGATGGCGGCAAGCCCGGTTTCATAGTTTACCGGTTTCGCTTCCTCCCTGGAAATCTTGAACCCGTTGTATTCGGATGGATTGTGGCTGGCCGTGACCATAACCCCGGCATCCGCCCCGAAATGTCCGATGCCGAAGTAATTCATGGGGGTCGTGCACTCCCCCGCATCCAGGACGTCGGCTCCGCTCTCGGTTATCCCCTTGACCAACGCCCGCATCACGTCAGGACCGGACACGCGCATGTCCCTGGAAACGAGGACGGTCGATGCATTGAGAACCGGAGGTACGGCACGGCCGATATTTTCGGCCATATCCATGGAAAGCTGCTCGGGCACAATGCCCCTGATGTCATATGCTTTGAATATACCGGCCATCGGGTCACCTTCCTAGGCAACAGGAACCACCCGCCGAGCCAAAGCTACCGAGGAAAATGTTAC
Organism: Planctomycetota bacterium; assembly: GCA_016930595.1. Lineage (GTDB taxonomy): Bacteria > Planctomycetota > SZUA-567 > JAFGGJ01 > JAFGGJ01 > JAFGGJ01. The sequence goes on along the minus strand of JAFGGJ010000026.1, from coordinate 46,464 downwards.
CGTAGCCCCGGTTATTGTCAAGCTAAGGCGAAGCCACCGGCGTACCGAACAAAGCCCTACAATCCTCCAAACCTATATTCGGGACGGCTATCCGGCCATGCTCAGGTGTTGCATGAAACACATACACGATGACACCATGCATCAGTTTGACGGGCAGGGACATACCGGCATAATGGTAAAGTTGACGGAGTGTTTGCGGCAGAACAACCAAGGAGAAACGCGGTAATGATAGTAGCAGTCGCCACAATTATCCTGCTGATTTATTCGATCGTGCTGCATGAGGTGGCCCACGGTTATTCCGCGCTGCTTCTGGGCGATACGACGGCCAAGAGGATGGGCCGGCTGACACTGAACCCGATAGCCCACATAGACCCGTTCTTCACAATACTCGTTCCGCTGGGTCTTTACCTGCTGTCGGGGGGCAGGTTCATTTTCGGGGGGGCAAAACCGGTGCCGGTCAACATGTACGCATTCAAGAACCCGAGGCGGGGAATGGCCGTGACCGCCGCCAGCGGTCCGCTCACGAATTTCACCATTGCGCTGATTTTCATACTGCTTCTGCGCGTGCCGTTCATCAGTCCCGACTTGAGTTACAACATGCGTATTTTCGTTAAAGTAGCCGTGCTGAACATATTCCTTGCAACATTCAACCTCATTCCTGTGCCTCCGCTGGACGGAGGCCGGGTCCTCGTGGGACTGCTTCCAAGAAGTCTGGCCGAAAGAGTGGCCTCTATTGAACGGATAGGCTTTCTGGGACTGATGCTCGTCATAATACTGCTGAACGTGCTGGGGGTATTTGAGGCCCTGGCAATATACGCCGTACAGGCGGTGGCGCTCATAAGCGGCATACCGGCCACAAAGACACTGCTGTTATTCCTGGGAGAGATTTAGACATGGCGAAAAAGGGACGCATATTCTCGGGGATGAGGCCGACAGGGCCCCTGCATCTCGGGCATCTTGTCGGCGCGCTGGAGAACTGGGTCAAGTTTCAGGATGAATACGACTGCATCTACTGCGTGGTCGACTGGCACGCCTTGATGAGCGAATACAAGGATCCCACCGAACTCAAGACCAATATCCGCTCCATGGTCGCGGACTGGCTCGCCTGCGGGCTGAGTCCCGACAAGTCCCTGATATTCGTCCAGAGCGACGTGCCGGAACACCTGGAACTCTGCATGGCCTTTTCCATAGTCACACCGATACCCTGGGTCGAGAGAGTGCCTACGTTCAAAGAGCAGGTTGAAGCCCTGCAGGAGAAGGAAGTCTATACTTACGCGTTCCTGGGCTACCCGGTCCTGCAGGCCGCAGACATATGCCTCTACAAGGCCGACACCGTACCGGTCGGCGACGACCAATTGCCTCACCTGGAGCTCACGAGGGAAATAGTAAGGCGTTTTCACAACCTTTACGGCGTTCAGGTATTTCCGGAGCCGGAAGCGCGGTTGACAAGAACCCCGAGGCTGCTGGGGCTGGACCGCCGCAAGATGTCCAAGTCGTACGGCAATTTCATCGCCCTGTCGGAAGAAGCGGTGTCACTGAACAAGAAAGTGCTGGGAATGGTCACGGACGAAACCCGTATACGCAAGAGCGATCCGGGCCATCCCGACACGTGCAACGTCTGCAGTTACTACCGCGTGTTCGCGCAGGACCGCGTTGAGACCGTTGAGAAGGAATGTACGGGCGCCCTGCGCGGCTGCGTGGACTGCAAGAGAGAGTTGGCCGAAATACTGGAAAATACGGTAAAGCCGATCAGGGCCCGAAGAGAAGAAATACTGGGGAATAGCGACACCATTGACGCGATCCTGGCCGACGGGAAAGCCCGGGCCGCATCCATCGCACGCGACACCATGAACGAAGTCCGCGATACCCTGCACCTGCCCTTGCGCAAGGCATAAGGGGATGAACGCGGCGACAGTAAGGCTGGAGAGCTTCACGGGGCCGCTCGACCTGCTGCTCCACCTGGTAAGGGAAAACGAAGTAGACATACACGATATCCCCCTTGCCAGGATAGCCGAACAGTATCTGAAACTGATAGAAGACGTCCGGAAGCTGGACATAGAGGTGGCAAGCGAGTTCCTGGTTATGGCTGCCGTCCTTGCCGAGATGAAGGCGCGGCAACTGCTGCCCAACTCGATCCCCATCGACGACGAGGATCTACCTGAGGAAGAGGAGGAAGATCCGAAAATAGACCTCATCCGCCAGTTGCTCCGGTTCCGTTTTTTCAAGGAACGCGCCGGTCTTATTGAACGACTCATGCACAAACGATCGCTGATGCAGGCCCGGCCTGAAAACACGCTTGAACACATACGGCGTCCCATGGACGACGGCGAGGATGAAACCTTTGAAGTATCCCCTTTCATCCTGGCGGCGATAATCAAGAGATACCGCGAAGAGATATCCGAATATGGACGGCGGCCCATAGTCTACGATGACATACCGGTCGAAGAAAAGATAGAGGAAATCCTTTCGGCGCTTTCTTCTAAAGGCCGTGTGCTGTTCCATGAAATCATACGCGACGCCACCAATCCCATGGAGGTGGTGACTGCATTTCTGGCGATCCTGGAACTGGTGAAACAGCACCTGGCATCAGTCCGGCAGATAGAAGACATGAACACTATCGTCGTCATGCGGCCGGATGAAGCCCCTCCGGCAAACCATGAACTGGCGATCCCCACGCCGGCGCAGGGCAGCATAGAAATTGTGCGGCAGGAAACCGACGATCCCCTGTTGAACGAGCTTTCAGAAGGTCTGCTGTCAGCGCACAGAGCGGTCAAGCGGCTTGAAGAACTCCACAAGACCATGTTGCCCGACGAACAGGAGAGCGACACGGAACCTGCTGAACCCGCCGACGGTGCAGGCGAAGCGGACGGCGATGCCGCAACAGCCGGGGATTGGGACGGCAGCCATACGGATCCCGCAACATGTGCTCCCGCTTGTGATGCGCCGCCCGCGATCCAGGAAGAAGACGGCCAAGCCGCAGACAATCCCCCGCCCGACAACACGGAACAGGCTGCGCAGGATGCATTTTGACGCCCCTCCCGGAACGCTGGCTGCGGTCGCCGCCGTATTTCTGGCATCGGGCATGCTCCAGGGAGCCAGCGGGTTCGGCTTCGGCATTGCGTCCATGAGTATGCTGCCGTACCTTCTGCCGCCCAAGACGGCCGCCGTAGTGGTAGCGGCGCTGGCCCCTGTCATGTCTGCACAGATACTGCTGTCCCTGCGCAAGCACGCCAATTGGCGGAAGATAACGCCGCTCTGCATCACATACATTCTCCTGGGACTTCCGCTGGGATACCTGTTGTTCGGCTATGCCGACGACAGGCTCCTTGGGCAAATCCTCGGCATCTCCCTGGTTCTCGGCTGCGGAGGACTGTGGATCTTCAGCGGAGACAGGACATACAGGCTGCCCGGGTGGACCACCGTGCCCGCCGGCACCCTGTCGGGCATACTCTCGGGCAGCGCGAACATCGGAGGACCGCCGGTCGTCATCTACATGTGGCTGCAGGACGTCACAAAAGAAGAAGCGTCCGCGTCTCTGCAGGCCTACTTCACGGTGGCCAACGTGACGAAGTTCGCCGGGCTTGTCGTTCTGGGAATAAAAGGAGCGCCCGGATATGAACAGGTAACAGCGTCTAATTGCCTGTTGGGGTTCATATGCTGGCCCGCAGTAGCGGTCGGCTGCTGGCTGGGGCTCAAATTGTTCCATCGCATCGATGCAGCAAAGCTCAGGAAAATTGCATATGCCCTGGTAATACTTTCAGGCCTGGTGATGCTCGTGAAATCCATCGTTGTCAAGACAGCTTGAATACCGCGGACAATCACAGGAGTTCGTCAGGCCCCACGAAATCTTCCCTGGTAAGGTGTGCCCGGCGTGCAACTGCAGCCACCCACTTGAAGACGCCCACGGCGTCAGGCGAATGGGCATCGGAACCGACGACAAACCTGATGCCCCAGGAACGCGCCACCCCAACCAGTTCGGCATATGTTTCCAGATAGGCCCCGGTTATCTTCCTGGCCAGCAGTTCGTTGAGTTCGAACGCAACGTCCCGCTCGCTCATTACGGACAGGATCTTCTCCAGGAGCACGACGCTTCGCCGTGAAAAATCCGGGACCAGTCCGGCCTTGGCGATCAACGCTCCCGGATGCACCCAGGTTCTGAAGCGGCCCGTAACGAGAGCAGCGGAAACCCAGTCGACATACGTTTCCAGCATACGGAGCGCGACGGGTTCGGGCATTGGGCCCACGTTGAACCAGAAGGAGCGGCCGCCGGGTATCAAGTGCGTGGCCATCGCAACATACTCGACGCCCCCGGTATCATCCAGCATGGCCGTGCCGTCGAGAGCCACCGGTTCAATATCAATTTCAGCGCCCTTTATCAACAGCACAGCGCCACCTTGTGCTGTATCGTCAAGTTCGGAATACAACAGGTCAAGGTGGCTCCGGTCGTTCTTTCTGGAAAACCATACCGGGGGTTCTTCGCCCTGGAATATCTGCGGCACATGCTCCAGAATGACTGCAGACTTCAACTTCCTGCGGGCCGCCGCGCCGCTAATGGCGACCGGCGTCATGTCGTCATTTGAATGTCCACTCAGATATGTATGGATGTGGCAATCGTATGGCGGAAGCACAGGTGCGGCCCTTTCGATGAATTCAACGGGACAGCGGACCCCGTACAGGCATTTCACATCGTGTTTCAGAACGGTATTCCGACGGCGTCCTAGCGGTGATTGACATGCGGAAAAACTCTTATACGGCCTTCTTCGACAGCAACCTTGATTTCGTCACCTTCTTGCGCCATGGGGGAAGTCTTGCCCTTCACAAAAGCCTTCAACACCCCGGCGCCATCGACCTCGACAGAGACTTCCTCCTGGAAACCTTCGAAAGCCGAATACACGACCTTGCCGCTGACGCCTTTCTTGTAACTCAACTGCACGTCTTCGGGACGGAACACCAGGTCCAGGATCTGGCCCTGCCGCAAGACACCTTCAGTGGAAACCGCCAGCGTCCCCAGTGGAGTATCAAACAAGACGCTGGCACCTTCGACGTCCTTCACCTTGCCCTGAATAATGTTCATTTCGCCGACGAAGCCGGCAACAAACCTGTTGATCGGCCTGAAGTAGATCTCGCGCGGGGCGCCCGTCTGCTCAAGGTTGCCGTCATTAATCACCGCCACCCGGTCCGCGAGTGAAAGTGCTTCCCGCTGGTCGTGGGTCACGTAGACGGTCGTGATACCAAGCCGTTTCTGGATTGCCTTGAGATCCCGGCGCATCTTGAGTCTCAGCTTGGCGTCCAGGTTGCTCAGCGGCTCATCCAGGAGCAGCACCTGGGGCTCGACAACAACCGCCCTGGCCAGTGCGACTCTCTGCTGCTCGCCGCCGGACAACTCAGCAGGTTTTCTGGATTCATAGCCCGGGAGCCCCACAAGAGCGAGCATCCGGCGCACCCTGTCGGCGATTTCATCTTTGGCCACGTCCCTCAATCTGAGCCCGTAGGCCACATTTCCCCCGACGGTCAAGTGTGGAAACAACGCGTAGTTCTGAAACACCATGCCGGTGTTGCGCATATAGGGGGGCATTCCCGTCACTTCCGTCTCGCCGATAAACATGTGCCCCGCCGCGGACGGTACGAGCCCCGCAATACCTCTCAACAACGTGGATTTACCGCACCCCGACGGCCCCAGGACAAAGAACATCTCACCGGGCTTCACTTCCAGCGTGATTCCGTGAAGCACTTCCCGGTCCCCATAGGACATGTGGAGATTCTCTATTCTCACACCAAACACGGCAGGGTCTCCATCACCGACCGTAATGCATTCTACATGATGGCGGCCGGCGGGCAAGCATCTGAACAGCGCGGAACGCGATCGGCGGCATACTCTCGCATCGAACGGGCAGCGACGGCAGGATACAGGTCAGGGATCGAGACAGCCTTCGCGCAGACCCAGCGGGAGCGGCGCCGGTTTTTCGCAGGTGCTTTCCACGTTCACATGTTTGCCCTTGCCGGACGCGTCATGGAACGCGTGCATGATATCGAGCACGTGGTAGCACAGCCGGCCGCTGGCCCTGTGCGGCCGGCCCGACAACAGCGCGTACGCCATGTCGGCGACACCGATGCCCCTGCTGTTTTCGGCATACACGTGACTCAACGCCATTTCGCTCCAGTTTTCAGCGCCGGGTCGTTTAAGCATGACCGGACCGCCGAAACAGTTCGGATCCGGCACCGATAGAGAGCCCTCCGTGCCATATATCTCGATCCGCGGCAACATGGCCGCCCATACGTCAAAACTTGTCACAATCGTCCCCACCGCGCCGTTGGCGAAGTCCAATATCCCCGCCACGTGCGTGGGCACTTCGACATCAACCACCGTGCCGAACTTGGGCTCGCTGGTAATTATCCGCTGCGGGAACGTTATGCGCGCCGAGCCGGTTACCCTTTTCACAGGGCCGACAAGGCTGACCAACGCCGTAAGGTAGTATGGGCCCATGTCGAACATCGGCCCGCCGCCCACCTTGTAGTAGAATTCGGGCGCCGGGTGCCAGCTCTCGTGGCCGTGGCACGTCATGAAAGCGACGGCGGCAACAGGCTCCCCTATCCATCCGTCTTCAATGATCTTCCGGCAGGTCTGGAGACCTGCTCCCAGGAACGTGTCAGGAGCGCCGCCGACGAGGACTTGCTTTTCAGCGGCCAGTTTCAACAGCGCCAGGCCGTCCTTGCGCGTGATTGTCAGAGGCTTCTCGTTATGAACGCACTTCCCGGCCTCGACCGCAGCCAGGGCCACTTCGGCGTGGGCATTCGGGATGGTCAGGTTTACCACTATCCGTATATCGGGATCGGCCAGCAGGTCCTTGACGCTCATGGCTTTCACCCCCGGGAACTCGGCCGCCTTGGTCTCCGCCCGGGACATGTCGAGGTCAGCACACGCCACGACATCCAGCACCTCGAACACGTTCACCATACGATCAAAATAGATCCCGCTTATGTTTCCGCAGCCTATGACACCTACCTTTACTTTCCCAGCGGCCATATCCTATCCTTTCAATATGCTGACATGCTGTAATCAGGAGGCTTCAAACCGGAGTCTGCCGAACCTGGCGGGCCTGTGGAAATCCTTTCCTACCCAAGCCCATGAACATGTCGTCCGTTCCTCCGGCCCCCGGTTCCTGGCGAAATTAGCGCCCCATTCCGAACCGTTTTCGATCCTGCGCAGCCCCAGGTCGCGCACCGGCACGGCGACTTCCAGGGTCCACCCGTCATCGTTTGCAGCGGTTTTGACTTCGACGGCGGGGGCCCAGTCCCCGTCACGCCCCCTCGCACCACCCCAAACGCCCGCGGCGTTCACAATCAAGTGGAAATAGTCTTTACCCTTGCCTTCCGCATCCAGGAACATTTCCGCCGAATCGTCTTTATAGAGTCCCAACAAGTCCCCGGCCCTGCCGGTCAGAATCAATTCATCCATGTGGTCTTCGGCAAACCTGAACCCGAAGCAGATCCGTTCCGGCTCTGCGATGACCAGGACTTCGGTCTCGCGTGCAGCCTCCATCGCGTTCTGTATATCCACAAAGCCCCCGAGGCACACAGCCTTCCGCCACAGGGGGTCGGAAAGGTCGCCTTTTATCTCCGGCCCTTCCCCCACCACTGGAACAACTGCACCGGCGAGTTCCTGGCGCAACGGGTTCCCGGAAACATAGAACGGCTGAGTCCAGGCCATCATGTCGCCACGGCCGTAACACTCGACACGGACATACGTTTCGATATCGGGTGTCAGTTCGTAAATGATTTCGCTACCCCAATGTTCGGCGGCGATCATCCCCCCATCGGTAACAACAACCATTTTCTCCGCATCCGCTGCGGTCACGTGAAGGGTGCTTCCGCACACTTTTATGTCGGAAATAGTCACCCCGGTCGAAGCATAGAATGCTCCGGCTGCCAGCGCCGACAACACGGCCCCTGCGCTCTTTTCGTTAACCAGCACGACGTCCCAGGCATTGCCGACGTCCGTCGGCCGGTGCGCATCGTCCACGCCGTGCCCCCATATTTTACGGCCGGCCGTCAGCAGCCGGTCGAACCTGTCGGTCGCCAGAGGGGAACCGTGCAATCTCTTGATGCACCCGTTGAATATCTCAATCCCCGAATAACCCTGCAACTCTTCCAGCATTTCCTGGGGGAAATGATTGAAATGACCCTGCCAGTTGGGGTGATTGCAGATGACAAACCCTCCCTTGGCCGCTACTTCCCCGATGACCTTCCGGCGGTCGGCATCCGGGGCCGCCGGCTCGCCTGATCCGACTTGGAGCATGTGCGGCCCGTTGGCGGAAACCTCCACCCCCGGTAGCAGTATCATGCCCCTTGCGTCTATGGAAGCGATATCCCCGCAGTTGTCGTGGTCCGACAGCATAAGGAACCCGTAGCCGCGTTTGGCATAGTCGTCCACTGTTGCCTGCATTGAACGAGTACCGTCTGAAACGTTCGTATGCGTATGCAGGTTGCCTTTCAGGGCATATTTCCACTCATCGGGATAGGAACTATCCAAGCCGACCGGCATACAAGCGCCCCTTTCTACAACACAACTAACTACTCCGTACCATCGTACGTTCCCCGGTCAAGCTTTTTTGACCGCCAAAATCCACGAAGACACCTCAAACACCCCATATGTCATACGGATCAACGTCGGCGTGGTCTTCATAAACTATTTCCGTATCCCCGGCATACCGGGCGTTCCTGAAGAAACCGCTTGTAATCGACTGCATCTCAGCGGGACTCGCGACCGGCCTGTACGGCGCCGGCAGGCTGGACAGAAAAGCTCCTCCGTACCGCCGGCTGATCAACCGTTTATCCGCTACTATTACGATTCCCCTGTCATGCCTGCTCCTGACCAGCCTCCCGAAGCCCTGTCTCAGCCTCAGTACCGCCAGCGGCAGCAGGTAGCCGTTGAACGGATCGTTGCCTCTCCCCTCCTCGAATTCCTGCCGAGCTGCGATCAAAGGATCCCTGTGCACCGGGAACGGCAGCTTGGCCAGTATGAGCATAGAAAGGCTCTCGCCCTTGACGTCGATGCCTTCCCAGAAACTGGCCGTGCCGAACAGGACCGATTTCAGGTTTCTCCTGAACCTGCCCAGGAGAGCGTCCCGCGGGCCGTCGACCTCCTGCTGAAGCACTTCATAGCCCGCTTCCAGCAAATCCGTCCTCAGCATGTCAGTGACCCCGGAAAGCATCCTGTGGCTGGTAAAGAGTATCATCGCCCGGCCGTCCGAAGCTTCCACGGCGCCGCCGATAAGCCTTGCGAAAGCCTCTGTGAAATCGGGATCCATCGGTTCCGGCAGATATGTCGGGATCAGCAATTGCGCCTGAGTCCTGTAGTCGAACGGCGACGGCACGACATGTGTTTCCGGTTCTTCGAGATAAGCCGCTCCTGTTCTCCGCATAAAAAAATCCAGCCTGCCGGATACCGTCAGCGTAGCGCTGGTGAACACCACGGACCTTTTGCGGAGATACAGGTTTTCGTACAGCATGCCGGAAACGTCCACGGGGGTCGCCCAGACCTCCGCAGTGCCTCCCGTCTTCTCTATCCAGTAGACGTAGCCCTTCTCGCTTGCACTGACCACAAAGTCAACGTCATGAATCAATTCCGCCACCATATCGAGATGCCCCGACAATTCCGACATTATCTCGAGCCAGCCGGAACCTCCAGTCCGAGCATGTTCGGCGTCTCCGGCAAACAGGCCCCGCCCGCCTGCATGCGGCCCGACAAGGTCCAGAACTTTCTTCAAGGGCTGCGCCATGCCGGCAAGGGCTGCTACAAGGTCTTTTTTCGCCTCCACCAGGGGCGCAAACACGTCCGGGTTACGCGTCGCTCCGTCATATCTCAGCTTCTCGACGCCTGACTGCTCCACCATTCCTGCAGCCGTGTCGAAGAAATTCTTCTGTGCCGTGTCGGCTATCGAATAATGGCTCGACGCCTCGTTCAGCAGCCTGCCCACAACCTTCGTCAGTTCTTCCCCCAGGCCGGATGCCCTTATCAGATCGCCCATGGCTCCGACCAGCCCTCCATCGGAACCCCCGGCGATATTCTTCAGGAACCGCCTGGTCTTCCATCTCGCCGCCACTATTGAAAAAGCATCCGTCGCCGCATTTTCAATGTTATGCGCCTCGTCCAGGACGACGTCTTCAAACGGAGGAATAATATCGCTGTCTTCTTCCAGGCCGGACATCAGCAGGGCATAGTTCACAACCACCACGTTCGCGCCGTGCGCGGCGGCCCTGGCACGTCTCAGGAAACAGGACCTGTACCACCTGCACTGCCGGCCCATGCAGTCTTCATGCGTGCTCGCCAGTCCCAACCAGTCTTCGCTCGACGCCCTGGAAAGAAACGCCGTGTTCCCAGAAATATCGCCCGTCCCGGTGACAAGCGACCACGGGATGAGGCACGCGACCGCCGACGCCGTTTCCTCTCCTGCACCCCCGATACCGCGCTGCAGCAGCCTAAAGAACTTTCTCAGGCACAGGTAGTTCCGCCGACCTTTCAGCATGGCCGTCCGGAACGGCATCTCCAGGGCTTTTGCCAATACAACCATGTCCTTGTTTATAAGCTGGTTCTGGAGCGTCTTCGTGTTAGTTGCCACCACCACGCGGCGGCCGCTTGAAAGAGAAAACGTCACCGCCGGCAGCAGATATGCGAGCGATTTCCCTACCCCTGTGCCCGCCTCCACCAGCAGACGGCTGCCCTTGTTCATGGCTTCAGCAACAAGCACCGCCATGCTGACCTGGCCGGGACGGTCCTCGTACTGTGGAAGAACACTGGCAAGGGGTCCATCGGGTGCAAAGAAGTCCCTGACTGTCCCCGGTTCCAGGTACGCCGCTGCGCCCGGGTCCTCCGGCGGAGAAGCATACCTTGCAACCCGGCTCCCGAACAACGCCTTGTATTCCTGCAGGCCGCCCGCCGGCCCCGACCGGCCCCGCGCGGTCAGCCTCTTCGCCGCGAAATCGAAGTATTCGGCCGATCCTTCACCTGCGGAATTCAACAGGTTATATACCATCTCGACGGCGACCAGCGGCATGGCGTCGACAGCGCCGTCACACGCTTCGACAATCGCCCCGGCGGATGCGACCATATCCTGCCCGGGCCATTCCAGGCCGAGATACTCGGCAATGCCTCCGGCGCTGAACTCGTCTGCCTGGGGGAAGAGGATCCTGGCTATTTCACATGTGTCCCGGACGCGCATGCCTCGCCTGAATAATATCCTGGCAAGCCTGGGCGGCAGGTCAAAGCCGTAGACCGTTTCCCCCGAGCACAACCCTGTTATCGTCGAAGCAATGTTCCGCACGCGGCCTTTGATCAATGGGATGAAATTCTCTCGCCCGTTCCATACCAGCACGCCGGGACCGTGCTGCCCCCCGGCAATACTCATTCCCGTGGGGATATATATGATATATTCAGGGTTGCTCATGCTATGAATCATACATCCTGCCGCGGCCGTTGCCAGATACGGCCTGGAGCCCCCGGCATCAACATGCCGTCAATTGCCGTTGTTCTCGAGTCACATGAGGACGGCGTGAACACGCTTAAGTCATGGTATTTGACCAAGCATTCCGCTGTATCGTTGTATAATGCACGCGGAAAGGGCCGCACCGTGAAATGCCAACAGTGCCATCAACGAGAAGCCCGGGTGCATCTTACCGAAATAAAAAACGGGCAGAAACAGGAACTGGACCTCTGCGAAGAATGTGCCAGCCACATGGGTCTGGTCGGCACACTTGCTGAAACGACTGTTCCCGAGGCGGAAAACACGACCTGTCCGATCTGCGGCATATCACTCAAGGACTTCGTCGCCGCGGGCCGCCTCGGCTGCGAAAATTGTTACGCCGCCTTTCGCGACCACCTGGGGAGCATCTTTCTCAAAAACCATTCTGCAAGTACACATAAAGGGAAAAACCCCGCCCGTATGAACGCTCCCGAAAGGACCCGGCGGATGCTGCAATACCTGCACCTGGAACTCGACAGGGCTGTTGCACGCGAAGACTTCGAAAAAGCGGCAAGCCTTCGGGACAGGATCACCGAACTGGAGACACCCGATGCTGCCGGTAGGTGAAATCGAAAAACCGCCGGCATGGATGGATAACCGTACCGGCCCGGTCGTTGTCTCTACCCGCGTCAGGCTCGCTCGCAATCTGCACGGCGCCATGTTCACTACCGTCGCCTCCGTCGAAGAGCGCCTGCGCGTAGTTACTACTGTTGAATCCGCTGCTTCAGCTATTCCGGCTTCCCGCTATTCACGCTCGTTCAGAACCGATGTCTTGAGCCGCAGTGACAGGCAGGCGCTTCACGAGCGCCATCTCGTTCCCAAAACGCTGCTCGACGAAGACAAGCCCTCTGCACTGCTGCTGTCGCAGGACGAAGGCGACGCCATAGTCATCAACGAGGAAGATCACGTGCGGCTTCAGGCACTGCGGCCCGGCCTCGCAGCGGAAGAAGCATGGGACGCCGTGGATGCCGTGGACGACCTGCTCGACGGGTCCGTTGAATTCGCCTTCGATTCTGAACTGGGCTACCTGACAGCCTGTCCCACCAACGTCGGCACCGGCCTGCGCGTATCCGTTATGATGCACCTGCCGGCGCTTGTCATCAGCGGCCGTTTTGCCAATGTGACCGCCGCCGTTATCCAGGGCGGCTTCACCGTTCGCGGCATGCACGGTGAAGGCAGCGACCCCGCGGGCTATTTTTTCCAGGTCTCCAACCAGAGGACCCTGGGACGTTCTGAAGGACATATAGTCGGCGAACTGGCCGAGCTTGTGGCGCAGATCGAAGCTTATGAGACCCGCTCGAGAAAAAAGCTCATGGACAAAGAGCCCCTAATGCTGAAGGACAGAATATCCCGCTGCAGGGCCGTTCTGGATTCCGCTGCCGTCATGGGCTCCACCGAAGCCATAGGGCTTCTCTCCATCCTCAGGTTCGGAATCGGCATGGGGCTCGTCCAGGAACCCGCGTTAGCATCTCTCGATCACCTCATCATGCTCGTTCAGCCTGGACACATGCAGACTATCTTCGGCGGCAGTCTTTCGGAAACGGAGCGTGATGCCCGCCGCCCCGAACTCGTCCGTAAACATCTCGCGGCCGTGAACTGAATTCCCGTGAGCGGCAACCGGGCCACACCGGACTTGCATGTGCATTTTATGGGGCGTATGGTATTATTGAGTAGGGATTCGGGCTCCCAACGCGGTTTACCGCATGCTCTTTCCCCTGCCGATAATAACAACGGAGGTGATGCAAGATGTTCAACAAGATGACTATCAGGGCCAAGCGCGCCATGAGCATGGCTCGCCGCGAAGCCGAACGGCTGCACCACGACTATATCGGGCCTGAACATATCCTGCTCGGTATCATCAAAGAAGGTACCGGTGTAGCCGCCAATGTCCTGGAAAACCTTAATGTCAGCCTTGAGAAAGTCCGCCTGGAGGTGGAAAAACTCGTCGAAAAGGGCGAAGGCATGGTTACCATGGGCCAGAAGCCCCTCACGCCACGCGCCAAGCGCGTCGTCGAACACGCCAGCGAAGAGGCCCGTTCCCTCCAGCACAACTACATTGGCACCGAACACCTTCTCCTGGGCATCCTTGGCGAACATGACAGTGTCGCCGCCCAGGTACTCCTCAATATGGACCTCAGCCCCGATCTTGTCCGCAGCGAAGTCCTCGACCTCCTCGGGGCTTCTTTTGCGCAGGAACAGGCTCAGCCCGTAACCGAACAGCCGGATGCCAAGCCCGCTGAATCGGAAACGCCCGCGCTCGATTCGTTCGGTCGGGATCTGACCCAGCTCGCCACGGAAGGCGCCCTGGATCCGCTCATCGGGCGGGAAAGCCAGGTGGAGCGCGTGCTGCAGATCCTCTGCCGCCGCACCAAGAACAACCCTGTCCTCCTTGGCGAAGCCGGCGTCGGCAAGACCGCTATCGTTGAAGGACTTGCCCAGCGCATCGTCGAAGACAAGGTTCCCGAAATAATCCGCAACCGCAGGATCGTCGTCCTCGACCTGGCTCAGATGGTCGCAGGCACCAAGTACCGGGGACAGTTCGAAGAGCGCATCAAAGCCGTCATGAACGAAGTCAAGCGCTCACATAACGTCATTCTCTTTATCGACGAATTGCACACCCTCGTCGGGGCCGGGGGCGCCGAAGGCTCAATAGACGCTTCCAACGTTCTCAAGCCTGCTCTGGCCCGGGGCGAAGTCCAATGCATCGGCGCCACCACTATGGACGAATACCGCAAGTATGTTGAAAAAGACAGCGCTCTCGAACGCCGTTTCCAGATAATCATGGTCGATCCCCCTACCCGGCTCGAAACTATTGCAATACTGAACGGCCTGCGGGATCGCTACGAAGCACACCACGGCGTCAAGATTTCAGACCAAGCCATTGAAACCGCAGTCACTCTCTCCGACAGGTATATTTCCGGCCGTTTCCAGCCTGATAAATCCATTGATGTCATCGACGAAGCCGGAAGCCGCCTGCGTCTGGCAACCATGACATATCCTCCGGCCCTGCGAGCCCGGGAAGAAGAAATCAAAGACCTGGACCGGAAAAAAGAAGAAGCCGTGGCCAACCAGGAATTCGAAGCCGCCGCCGCCTTCCGTGACGCCGCCGACCGTATGCGCAGCGAACTCGAAGAAGACAAGGAGAAATGGCGCCTCGATACAGGCAAAACAACCCCTGCGCTCGACGCGGAAGTTGTAGCCCAGGTCGTCTCATCGATAACCGGTATCCCCCTGGTCAGGCTGGAAGGCGATGAAACCCGCCGGCTCCTTGAAATGGAAGACAAGATCCATCAACGGGTCGTGAGCCAGCATGAGGCCATCGGAGCTGTCGCCAGAAGCCTTCGACGCAGCCGTGCCGGCCTCAAAGATCCCAGAAGGCCCGTCGGTTCCTTCCTCTTCCTCGGCCCCACCGGCGTCGGCAAAACACTCCTGGCACGCGCCCTTGCCGAATTCATGTTCGGCTCCGAAGAAGCCCTGATCCAGATGGACATGTCCGAATACATGGAGAAACACACCGTCAGCCGCATGGTGGGTGCTCCGCCGGGGTACGTGGGTTATGACGAGGGGGGCCAGCTTTCCGAAAAAGTCCGCAGGCGTCCCTACTCGGTCGTCCTGTTTGACGAGATCGAGAAGGCGCATCCGGATGTATTCAACATGCTGCTGCAGATCCTTGAAGACGGACGCCTTACGGATAACTTCGGACGCAAGGTGGATTTCCGCAACTCTATCCTCATCTTGACGTCCAATGTCGGGGCACGGCTCGCGAGGCACCAGGGATCCCTTGGTTTCGGCAAGCGCGATGCCGAAGCCTCCTATGAAACCCTCAAAAAACGCCTCAAAGACGAAGTCGAAAAACGCTTTCGCCCCGAATTCATAAACCGGCTCGACGACATAATAGTCTTCCACCCGCTCGAACGGTCGGACCTCGACGATATAATTCAAATCGAACTGCGCGGGATCACGGGCCGCCTGGTTGAAAAGGACCTGGAACTTGAGCTCTCCCAGGCAGCCAAGGATTTCATCATAGACACGGGGTACAACCCTGACTTCGGGGCCCGTCCGCTCCGCAGAACCATCGAACGCATGGTTGAAGATCCGCTCGCGGAAAAGATCCTGTCTGGAGAGATCCATGGGCCGGGCCGTATCATCGCCGGCGTCGGGGACGGCGTCCTTACCTTCAAAATTGCCCCTCTTGCCAACACCGACAAGTCCGACACCTCGCTATCCACCGTTACACCCGGCGGCGAAGAACAGGCCTGAGAGGGCCTGCGTTACCGCCAATGGCCACCAGGCGTCCGGTCTTCCTGTGCACTTCCTGCGGAGACACAACCCCCAAATGGCAGGGGCGTTGCCCGAGTTGCGGGGAATGGAATTCGCTTGTCGAACACACGGTACGGCAGGGCAAGGGTTCCCGGTCGCGGCACACAACGGCTTCATCGGCCCCCAGGAGAGCTTCCGAGATTCCATCGTCGACGGTCAACCTGACGCCTTCAGGGATTGCGGAGTTCGACCGGGTTCTCGGCGGCGGGATTCCCCCCGCGGCGTCAATACTGGTAGCCGGAGAACCGGGGGTGGGCAAATCGACCCTGATGCTGCAGGTCGCGGCCTCGCCGCACCTGCAGCCGGCGCTCTACGTCACTAGCGAGGAATCGGCCGCGGCGGTAGCGGAGCGCTCCCGCAGGATCGCCCCCGATTCGGATCCCCTTATCCTTGCCGAAAACGATCTCGACACGGTTCTGGACGCCTGTGAAAAGAGCCGCCCGCGAACCGTCGTCGTGGATTCGCTGCAGATGTTCGCCTCGACGGGCAGTTCCCTTTCGGGTACTCCTTCAGCCGTGCGCGAGACTGCGGCCGCACTCGGCCGCTACGCACATCGTGAAAACGGCGCTGCCGTCTTCATGGTGGGGCACATAACCAAAGCCGGCGCCATCGCCGGGCCAAAGCTTGTCGAGCACATGGTCGACGCGGTGTTGTACTTCGAGGCCGAAGGAAACCTCGCCCTGCGTCTTCTGCGAGCCAGAAAAAACCGGTTTGCTTCCACGGACAGCGTAGGGGT
Organism: Planctomycetota bacterium; assembly: GCA_016930595.1. Lineage (GTDB taxonomy): Bacteria > Planctomycetota > SZUA-567 > JAFGGJ01 > JAFGGJ01 > JAFGGJ01. The sequence goes on along the minus strand of JAFGGJ010000026.1, from coordinate 29,889 downwards.
CTTCTCCATGAAAGAAACGGGGCTCGCAGGCATTTCCGACCCTTCCGGGTTCTTCATGGATAAATCGCATTCTCATCTCTCGGGCACGGCACCCACCGCCGCTCTTATCGGAGACAGGGTGCTTTTCCTGGACGTTCAGGCCCTTGTTTCGGGTTCAGACGCCGAACGTCCCGGCGCCCGGCGGGTCTCGGGGCTCGATCCCAACCGGACTTCGATGATACTTGCCGTGCTCGAACGACGCGTCGGGCTGAAACTGCAAGGTAAAGACGTCTTCCTGAACGTCGCAGGCGGCGTGGCGATCCGTGAGCCGGCTTCCGACCTTGCCGTGGCCGCCTCCATCCTTTCCAACATGGCGGACATTCCGTTTTCCGGGAACTCGGTGTTCGTGGGCGAAGTCGGACTGGGCGGTGAAGTCAGGCGGGTCAGCCACGTATCCCTCCGGGTCCGGGAAGCCGCAAGAATGGGCTTTAAGCAGATTATCCTCCCAAAAAGCAACTCCGCCGAAGCAGCGGACGCCCGGGATATCTCCGTTGTTTTCGTGGACAACGTCTCGCAAATCCGTAAAATGCTGTAGGATCTTTCACGACGGCCCTGTCGCAACCTGTCACCGTATGGGGCATACGGCGGCCGCACGACGACCGAAACGGGCGATGCCGGGAACGCCACGGTCACTGACGTCCCCGTGCAACGGTACGGCAGATCCTGATAAAGGGGATACCTGTGTACCTGCTTTGGGTTACTAGAATCTTCTTTGTCCTGCTGGCCTACCTTGTAGGTCTGGGCATCAAGGAAGCCATGCCCGAGGAAGTCGGCGCCTCTTATCCCTTCCTGATGGCAGCCTTGGCGGTATCGCTCGTTATCCTTGAAATAGTCTTTCAGCGCCACTACCTGCGTACCCTTGTCGCGTTCTTTCTCGGACTTCTGGTTGGCGTCGGGATCACGTTCGTCATCGGGGCCCTGCTCAAACTGCTGATAGCCGAACCTGAACTTCAAGCTTATGTCAGCTCACGCATCGTGCCGATAGCCGGCCTTTTCTTCACTTACCTGTGTGTTACCATAGTCCTCCAGACCAAGGACCAGTTCCGATTCATCCTGCCTTATGTTGATTTTTCAAAACAGGGCCCCCCCACCGGGGGATACCTGCTTGACACCAGCGCCATCATCGACGGCAGAATTATCGAAATTCATGATTCAGGCGTTCTCAACGGTTCCATAATCATACCCGAATTCATTGTCCATGAACTGCAGGAAGTAGCCGATTCCGCCGACCGGATCAAGCGTGAACGCGGCCGGCGCGGCCTTGACCTGCTGAAACGCCTGCAGGAGAACCATGCCTCCGAAATCGTTGTCCGGCCCGGCAACTATCCGGACATCCCCGACGTTGACGGCAAGCTGATCCGCGTGGCGCAGGAAACCGACACCCGTCTCGTTACCACCGACAGCAACCTGGCACGGGTGGCCCGCGTCGAAAATGTCGGAGTTATCGATATACGGGACCTCGTCTGCAGGCTTCATCTTGTCATAAACGTGGGAGATGAATTCGCCGTTGAGCTCGTCCGCGCCGGCGAAGCTGCAGGCCAAGCCGTGGGCTTTCTCGAAGACGACACCATGGTAGTGGTAGAAAATGCCGCCGCGCACATCGGGACAACAATGGATGTCGGTGTTGCTCGCATACTGCACACGGCCGGCGGCAGAATGGTTTTCGCCAAGCCGTCGCACCGGCAGAACAATACCGCCGATCCGGCCCCGAAAGAAAAGGACTAGGAGGCGCCCGCCGTGCTGCGGCCGGGGAAACCGGTTTGCGCCGTTGTCGTCGGGGGCGGGAGCGGCTCGCGCTTCCGCTCGAAGTGCCCCAAAGCCTTTGCGACAATGACATCGGGAGAATCCCTGCTTCACGTCACTCTGCGCCGCATGGCGCTCTGTCAACTCGTTTCCGCGCAGATCGCCGTCGTTCCGCCCGGTTTTGAGCAGGAAGTCCTGGCATGGCAGGATCTGGCCGACCTGCGCGTTTCCGCCGTCATTGCTGGAGGTACCCATAGAAGCGAATCCGTAATGAACGGCCTGCTGAAAGCCGCCGAATCGTTCCCGTACGATACCGTCGTGCTCATTCATGACGCCGCCCGTCCCTGTATCGAGCCCGAGCTCGTTTCCAGAGTCGTTGAGGGCACCGTACGTCATGGGAATGCAACGCCGGTCATCACCGTACCGGATACGCTCAAACTGGTTTCCGGGGAAGAGCTTTCCGACACGCTGGACAGAGACGCCATCGTTGCCGTTCAGACGCCGCAGGGCTTCCTTCTGGGTGAACACATTCACCTGCTGAAACTACACCCGGGCCCTCACCTTGACGATACAATTCCATGGACGCTGGAAGGCCGTACTGTTTACCACGTGCCCGGAAACCGATGGAATGTCAAGGTTACCTGGCCGGATGACCTGGCGTTCGTCGAATCGGTGCTTCGGTCCGTTTATGCTTAGGGGCAGTCATGCTGCGAATTGGTGAAGGTTCCGATATTCATCCGCTGGCCTTTGGGCATCCTCTCGTCATAGGAGGGTTCGTAATCGCGGACGCCAAAGGCGCCCGCGGTCATTCCGACGCCGACTGCCTTACGCATGCGGTTATCGACGCTCTTCTCGGCGCCGCCGGACTGGGCGATATAGGGCATCATTTCCCCGATGACGATGACCAGTGGAAAGGCGCACGTTCACTGGACCTGCTCAGTATGGTCGGGGAAAAACTTCACGGCCTCGGATTCACAATAGACAATATCGATGCCACCGTGTTCCTGCAGGCCCCCAACATAAAACCCATCAAGTCAACAATAGCGCAGAACATAGCGGAAGCGCTCGGTATCCAACCTTTCCAGGTGAACATCAAAGCCAAGACCGGGGAAGGCATAGGGCCCATCGGCAAACTCGAAGCCATCGAGGCGCATGCCGTCTGCCTGATCGAAGAACCCGGCTCCGTCGAGTTGCCGCCGCAGAAGGAAAGCAGGCCGCGTTCCATATCCATTTCGCTGCCCATGGAAGAGGATTCCGCGCCGCCGCAACCGCCGGGCGGGGCCAATCCGCCCGAAGACTCCGCCAATGACCTCACGGCCACGTGACGACTCGGGCGGGACCGATCCCTCTCGTCCCGCATGCGAACTGCCGGCATTCAAAGACTTCCTTGACCACCTGCTGCTCGAACGCGGGCTGTCGCTCAATACGGTGGACGCGTATGCTTCCGACCTGGCGGCATTCAACGCCTTCCTGAAAGACTCCGACATTCCCGTTCATGATGTTACGCCGTCCCACGTTCAACGTTTCGGCGGGCACCGCGCCCGTGCAGGCGATGCTCCGGCTACCATTCAGCGCCGGCTGTCGGCCATCCATACGTATCTCGACTTCATCGCCTCCATCAATATTAACGACGCCGTTGATTTCGACACTGTCAGCGCACCCAGGCGGGGCCGCCGTCTGCCCGACGTCATTTCCGTCGAAGAGGTCGTTGCGTTAATAGAAGCCCCGGATATCGGTACGGCGCTTGGGATGCGCGACCGGGCGCTTATCGAATTCCTCTACGGGACCGGAGCGCGCGCGTCCGAAGCAGCCTCCCTGCCGCTCAAGGACCTCAACGTCGACGCCTCATATGTCCGTCTCTTCGGCAAGGGGAGGAAAGAGCGCGTGGTCCCTATCGGGGGGAAACTCGCCGAAGCGCTTGCCCTGTACCTTCGAGAAGCCCGCCCCGTTCTTGCGCGTCCGTCCAGTCCGAGACAGGTTTTTCTATCAAAGTCCGGCAAGGCGATACCGCGCCAGGACATCTGGTCCATAGTCCGCCGGCACGCGCTGAAGGCCGGTATCCGCCGCCACATACACCCGCACACCCTCAGGCATTCCTTCGCCACGCATCTCCTGAGCGGGGGTGCAAACCTCCGCGCCGTCCAGGAAATGTTGGGGCACGTCTCCCTGACCACCACGGAGATCTACACCCATATCGACCAGAAGCGCCTCAGTGAAATCCACCGCAAATACCACCCCCGGAGCTGACAGCGAACCTGCCGATTGCCGCAGCAACCGGCAAGTACGGCACAACTCCCTGCCAATCGGCCATAACCTTTGACGCAGTGGAAGCCGCTGAATAGCCCACGCAACGTGGTGCCGGAACGCCCGCAGTCGAAGAAACCGCCTCCCCGCGGGAAGCCGGACACCGATCTACAACGGGCTCTGTGTCTCTAGAATCCCGGGGCTGCGGCACCTCCGCCGCCGTCATCCCCGCCGTCATTCACATTGTTGTTTGCATCAGGTCCGCCCGGTGGCCGGCGGTCGCGCCTGCCTCGATTGTTACGTTCCTGACGCCACTGGGTGTACTTTTCCAATTCATCGGGACCAAGTAGCTCGGCGACTTCGGCGTCAGCCTTCTGCTGAATGGCCGTCATCTGCTCAGCAATCGCTTCACGATCGCCGCCCTGGTTTTCACGCCAGAGTGTCCGGATTGCGTCACTGCTGCGCTCGAGAATACCCGCCACCTGCTGTGCCGTGGCTTCATCCAGGCCGACGTTCTGGCGGAGCTCGGTCTGCTGGTCACCACCGCGCCTGCCCCCTTGCCCTCCACGCGTCCTGTCGAACATGGAGCGCATTTCCTCGCGCATCAGCTCCCGGACTCTGGCTTCGGTAACGGCGCCTGGCGCGGGATCCTGCACGGGCGGAGCAACTGCCGGGGCCTGTGCCGCCTCGGCCTTAACGGATTCCAGTTGTTCCTGCAACACCGCCACCTCATCCTGGAGGTTCTCGATATTTTCGGCGTCGCGCTCCTGTCCGATCTTTGCGGACATGACATCGGCGCCGATCTTGCCCATGTCAGCCGCAGCCTTTTTCTGAGCGGCTTCGACGGATCCCATTTTGCCTGACAGCGCCGCTATCTGCTTCGCCTCTTCGGATTCCGCCACCGGCTTGTCGGCCGCCTTCTGCACCTGCCGCAAGGCCAGGCAGGCCAGTATGACGGCGATAACACTCAAGACGAACCCCAATATGTTCACGACTTTCATTGCATGATTCCTCTCAAACAACGTCCCGCATATTTTACAGCCAAGGCGGCTCAGTGGACACGTACAAACTGGTGCTGTTGTACAAATGCCTGCATACCGAGATTTCTCTGCAAATCAACCGGTCCCGTACCGTGTACGCCCGCCGGATTAACTCATGGCTGCTGCCAGGCCGGAGGGTCGGCCAGGCGATAGAGCTGTTCCCCCGCGCGGGGTACGTACAGAATACCTTCCTCTTCCCTGTCCTGCCATTCGCTGACGTCTATCGAATCCGGGTCACGGTAGCCCAGGTTGATCCTCCTGCAGCGCTCTTCCGGAATGCGGGTGGCAAGCACAACTCGGACCCGGGGCTTTTCCTCGCCGTCCTCAAAAGTACCTATGCCACGCACGTGCGTTGAATGCGCAACCACCCCCCACGGATAATGCTTGAACCTGTCCCACTGTTTCAGAAAGTAGTCGCGCGTGTGGTAGCCGATTTCGTCGAGTATCCTGCCGTGGGTATAAGAGACTTCCGTTATGTGCGGCGCATATATGATCAGCTCGCCGCCGTCGGCGACGACGGGTTCCAGCTTGTACATGGCCTTCCCGGCCGTCCAGATATCGTCATACATCTCCGGCGCCTGCGACAAGACCGCCTTGAAAGGCTGCTCCTTGTAGACGATATCGATCTTTATGGAAAGGTCCGCCGCCGCAGACCACGCCTCATCCACCTCACCGAAAAACAGGCCCTTCGTGTCCGTTCCGTGCACCACGGCTTTCAGCGCGTAGCGTTCGATATCCAGGAACTGCACGGCCCGGTCAATGAGCGCCCGCACACGCGTACGCTTGTTCCCGATGGTCTTCGGATTGGTAATGACCGCGGCGAACCAGTGGAAGAAATTCAGGAATTCCGGACCGGAAATACCGGGAAAGATGTACTTGTTGCCCCCCGACATCCCTACCACTTCGTGCGGGAATACCGGTCCGAAAATCAACAGGATATCGTAACCGGCAACAAGCCTGTTTACGGCAACGGGGACTTCCATTTCAAAGAGCCCGTTCGTCATTTCCCTGATTTCATCCGCCGTTATGACGCCTACCGTCTCAAGAGATGCAGGGTCGTCCCAGGCATGGTTGAAGACAGTCGAGTTTGGATATTTCCCTTCACGCTCATGACGGGACATCCCCAGGAGACGCTCGATCTGGTCGTCGGTCATGGACGGATGCGTACCCAGGGCGACGAGGTAATCGACTCGCTCGGCCTTCTTCCCGAGCGAATCGTTCAGTAAACGGTAAACCTGCGGCGTAGGACAGGTGCGGGTTGCATCCGGGATAAGGACCAGTACTTTCTTTCCGGAGGCCGGAATGGCCGCAGCTGCTTCATTGACTATCGATGCTATTTCGTCCTCTGTCAGGACTTTATCTTCGGCGCCAATCCCTATCATGCGGCATCTGTCCTTCCCATCAAAGCTCCAAGACAGCCTACCACGGCAATGCCTGCTGTCAACAGGCCCGTGCCGTCCATTACTTATACCCTGAACAGCACGGTTGCCTCATTTCGCCACCGACGGCACCCGCAGCGTAATGCTTTCATCATGCGGCTCCTGTGCACACTCAACAACGTATTCCGCTTCGGGAGATACAACTCTTTCAACGTGGCTGCGGAGCCGCCGGCCGACACGGGTGTCCACCTCGTACCATTCATGGACCGCTTCAAGAGGACAGGACGCGGCACGTGCACCTGCCGGCACATAGTGCTGGGCGACGCGAAAACCCAGAATCCCCTTCTTGCACGATAACCGCATATAGACGGTCCTCGCGGGCTTTTCAAGCAGGCTCTCGCCATGCAGACCGAAATGCCATCCCTGAGGATGTTCATAGACGTGTGAACGCGCGGCTTCGGTCCATGGACCGTCAGGCGAAACAGCAACTTCAATAACGGCCTGTGTGCCGTCATAATCCTCGCCCGGCCGTATGCCTTCGAATATCGCATATGCCGAAACCCACGCGACCGCGCCCTTCTCCGGGGGACGCAGCCTGTAAGTCAATCTCCACGGGCGTGACGGATCCTCCGGCAGGACACGGGAGAAGGTTTCCGGCCGGTAAACGAGGTTTTCGGCGGAATATGCCCCGGGAGGGCCCTCAGCGCCTTCCATCTTCACTTCCAGCAGGTCGGGCTTTGTAAACAGGCCGTGCTTGTCGCCGTGGCACAGCCTCATCCGGTTGGGACCGGTATTCTTCAGCGCTGGCAGCGAATGCGGGGATACCATGAACCAGAGCGTGTTGTCGACCTCCGCCAGGCGTGCTCCGGGACCTTCCAGCTTGAACCTCAGAGAACACGAATAAAGCCCGTCAACGGAAGCCGTATAGTCCGCGTCGCAAACGACTTCGCCAAACCGGCCGTTTGAAGACCACAGTTTCCTGCGCCGCCCGCCGGCTACCGCCGTCACCGTGGCAGACGTTCCCTCGGGCAGCATGAAACGCGCCTTGAGTAACGCCCCGCGCTCGGAAGGCACGCGCTTCAGCGGATCCGGAACCCCGCAGTAGATATACGGCGATTCAAAACTCAGTACAGCTTCTCCACGCGCGCCGCTGCAGACCAGACCGTCGCGATCCTGCTCAATCCCCTTCATGGCGATATCGGAAAGTTCGACGTCCCGCGATGCACTGTTGAGGCACGGCGCATAATGAAAGTACCCGTTGCCCCACTGGCGCCGCGGCCAGAAACGCTCCGTCGGTCCCTCTGCACCCGTTTCCCGGTCATAACGCAACCACGCTTCAGGATAGTAATCGAATACCACCCACCGCCCCTTGTTGTGAAAGAAGCGGACAATTTCCTCACCGGGCCTCAGGCGGTAATCCATGCTGTGTATCCGCTCTGCGAACACAGGCAGATAACTGGGAACATCCTCGTACAGCGGACGTATGTTCTGGGGCAGCCGGTCAGGGAAGCCGTATGGAAAGGATGGGTTCTGCTGCCCGTCGACCAGCGACGGGTCGTCATAGAGATCCTGCCGCGAGGCTATGATGTGTTCTTCGGGCGGATGTTTGCGGTGAAAATACTGTATATCGGCGTCGAAATAATGCCACGCCCCGTCATAGAATATCTCTGTGCCTTCATGCCCCCGTATGTTCGCTATGCGCGTCGTGAACCCGGCCTCCCTGGCTATCATCGCAAGCATGTGCGCGTGACAGTGGCATATCGTAAAACCGTATACGTTCAGTATCTTAAGCGGATCGTACACATCCTTGTTCCAGAAACGCTCTATCGCCGGCAGATAATGGTAAATGCCGAGATCATGGTCCACGATCAGTTCCCAGAGCGCTATGGCAAGTTCCTGGCCCGACTTCCCCTGGAAACGCCTGTGTCCCAAAAGCGCCCCCAGCGAAGAAAAATCGGGGACGTGCTCTGATACAACCCGGGGCGTGTAATGCATTTCAGCGTCCTTTCGCAATCATGCCTTCTGCAGGACTATAACCCAATCATCTATCGTGGGAGCAACAGGCGCAACCCACGAACCCGATCCATCCGGAACAACTTCGCCTATGCCGTGCTCCTCCCCGTTGCGGGGATCAAAAAAATACGCCCTGTATTTCACAGAGCGTTCCAGTTCCAGCACTGTAATCCTGTCCCAGGAACAGCCCCCCCGCCAGACATAGATGATACGGACCTCGCCCGCTATCCCCGCGGCATAGCAGGCGAAGAAGTCTTTATCGCCGGCCGCGGGCGAAACCCAATCCTGATGCGGCTCAAAGCGCCGCCATTCGCAACGCTCCAACAAAGACTTCGCAATACCCAACTGCCGCGACCCGGGCAGGCCGACGGCATCCTGCCATGCGGTATTCCCCCAGTTGTGTCCCGGCGGGGAAGCGCCATAGGGCGCGCCCGGCCGGTTGAACTGCCATATCCCGTTGGCGCCGTACGTGTAGCCGGCGGATCCGGACAGCATCGATGCCCAAAAGACGCAGCGCTGCATCTCGTCGGAAGACTCGTGCATAATGCCCTCATACAGAACCTCGCCGATCATAACCGGCATCACGGGCCTGCGTTTCAGCTCCGCTTTAAGTATCCTGATGGTATTGGGAACGACTTCCCTGCCATGATGTCCCGTCTGCAGCATGTCGAAGTCCAGGACGCCGTCGTCTTTCACCTGGTCGCGCCCTGTGACATCAGGATGGATGGTAATGAGCCGATGATACGGATCCGTGCTGCGAACCGTTCGTCCCACTTCCGTCCATGCCGAAACCTGCCGTTCGCTGTCTTCCTCCCTGCTCTCCGACAGGTACCACGGCATCCTGGCTTCGCCCGCCAGGCACCAGACCACCGGGTACGCCCCGTACCGGGCGATGAGGTACCTCCAGTGCTTCCCCATCCGCTCCGGCCCTATCTTCAGAACGTAATACCCCCACCCTCCCACGATGCACGGCACAAGGCCCGAACGCACCAGCCACTGGATACGCAGGTCGGCAAGGTCGAAATAGCGGGGATTGACGGCCACAAGATCCCGCTCCCACGGGAAACCAGCCCCGTTCATGTTCCGTTCGTCAAAGAGGTCCATGTCGGGATAGAAACCCGCCACCAACTGGATGACACTGAACCCTTTGCCACACCTGTCGGCCGCCAGCCGCTGGAAGTCTTCCGGCCACGACAGTCTTTCGGACAGGCACATCCACCACGTGTCTCCCAACCAGAAGAACGGCGTCCCGTCGGCATGTTCGAACCCGCGCCTGTCCCCGGAAACACGCACAGCGCCGTGAGCATACAGGGGATTGCTCCCTGCGGCAGGAGCGGCGGTTATGCGGCCTTCCCTCCCGTGAAGCCCTCCATCGCCCTCATCCGTGCATTCCGAGCAAAAGGTGTATTCGCCCGGCAGCGGCGCCGAAAACCGCACACGCCATTCCGCCCCGCCCGCCCAGTACGCGGGCACCCGCATCCGCAGGCCGCCCGGCCCGGCGACAACTATATCTACGTCCAGCTCGTTGAAGGGATCCCCGTGGTCAACCGTGGAAACCAACGGCCATTCAGCGACCTGGTACTGCCTGCAGAATAATTCCATTCCACGGCCTCCGGTCAGCTCATCGGCTCCTGTGAACTGCAGCATGGTTCGCAAACAAAGGTAAGCCCTGCCGAAACAGTGTCAAGCCGTTCATTCCCAAGATTAGGGGTTTCACTGCAATGGTGATTGTGTAGAATGCGGTTGGAACACATCAAGGAGAACACCGTTGCCTGCTGTCTATGTAGTGGACATCGGAAACACCCGGGTCTCGTGGGGAGTCTTCGAAGACGCCGATCCCGTCGTAACGGGTTCGCACAGGTACGGCGGCGTCCCGTCGAGAGCCGCTGCAGCCGTGCTCGGCGGCGTGGTGGACAGGGACGTCTCTGCTGTCGGGATCTCCGGCGTCGCCCCCGATATTGTCGATCACGTGCTTGCAGCGGCGTCCGTTCAACTGGATGTTCCGGTGCTCAGGTACCGTGTGGATTTCGACCCCGGAATTGAAATGGGAACCGACCGGCCCATGGAAACCGGCGACGACAGGATCCTCAACAGCCGGGCGGCTTATTATATCGCACGCGGCGCCGCCATAACCGTGGACGCCGGCACCGCCATAACCGTGGACCTCGTCACCGCCGACGGCGTGTTCATGGGAGGAGCAATACTGCCCGGCATCCAGGTATCCCTGGACGCTCTCGGAAACCGCACCGCCCTGCTCCCGAAACTGGAAGCGGCTTCGCCCATCAGCGCCGTCGGCAGCGACACCAAGCAGGCCATGCTTTCCGGATGCGTCCTGGGGGCCGCGGGCGCCGTGGATTCCCTCGTAAAGGCTATGCGCAGGGAAAAGGCCGTTGACGGCTGTCCCGTCTACCTGACCGGAGGAGACACTGAATTGCTCAACCGCCACCTGCGCACTGCGGTGACCACCGTACCGCATCTTACGCTTCTCGGCCTCGCCCTCGACCTGACGGCCGCAGGATTCTGAACGACGCCCATGCCCCCCTCATGCGGCATGTTTTGCGTTTTGACCCCGCCCGGAGACGCCGCCATCGCAGTTATCGCCCTGATCGGCCAATCCGCCCGCCGCCTTGCCATGTCGAGATTCAGGCCCCGCGCCGGCTCAACTAACACACTTCTACTGGCCGATTTTCTCGGTCCCGATGGGCAGGCCCTTGACGAAGTCATAGTCAACCTGCCTGACGGGCAGCCGGACTACCTCGAAATCCACTGCCACGGAGGCGCCGTTGTAACCGGCCTTGTCGTCTCGGAACTCGCGGCAATGGGGTATGAAGAAATCCCTGTTCGGCAAATGGACATGCTGAGGTTCCAGGCCGGCCACCGTGACGCCCTTGAAACCGAAGCGGTCTCCGTGCTGAAAAGCACCACCTCGCCGCTCGCCTCCGCCCTCGTGAGAGACAGTGTCAAGGTGCTCAGGGCTGCCGCGGAACGCCGCGATATCGACGCCCTTGCCGACATGCTCGCCGGCGCCGGCCCGCTGGAACGCCTCTGCCTAACTCATCGCGTAGCCGTCGCCGGCGCGGAAAACTCGGGCAAGAGCACGCTTGTCAACGCGTTGGGCGGCGGGAGCCTTGTGAGCGAATTCCCGGGAACGACGCGGGACGCCGTCATTCGTCGCGTCGACTGGCTCGGCGCAGCGGTCGAAATCACAGATACCGCCGGCCTGGGCACTGCCAATACGCCGCTGCCGCGTGAAGCCCGCCGCCGCGCCCTCCAGTCCATAGCCGCCGCAGATGCCCTCGTCTGGGTAGTGTCGCCGGATACGGTCGAACCGGCGTTTCCCGACAACGTCCCTGCCGTCGTCGTTCGCGTCGGTAACAAGTGCGACATCGGCACTCAAAACGGCGGCCTGCCGGTCTGTTCGCTTACCGGCCAGGGCATCGACGCTCTACGCGCAGAAGTATTCGCCCGCCTCATGGGCGGCGTGCCCGGACCGGGGATATTCACCGCCAGGCAGCGGGCCGCCGTCGAAAATATCCTGCACGGCACGGCAGAGCCGGATGAACTCGTGTCCGGGCCGCTCGACGTCCACCACGACGCCGATTCAGGACCGTGTCCTCAGCCTGCCGGAGGCTCAGCGCCGCACAGTTAACGCTACCGTACGCTTGACGCCGGTGGCCGTGTCGGCCAGCGTAACGCTGTAACGCCCGGCGGGCGCATTGTGGCCCAGCGGTATGCTGCAGGAAAACCGGCCGTTCGGTGCTTCCAGGTTACGCTCGAAGTAATGCGGCGTTCGGCCGTCCGGCTGCCGGATCGACATGTGCACTACGTGCCGCCCCGGCACCCCCTTGGATACCTTGATGCGCCCTGACAACGCGACCACCGAGCCCGGCCTGCCTTCGCCACGGAAAGCCGCTTCAATCCCCGTTACCCTGTACGGCATCACCGCCAGTATCACGGCTCCGGCTCCGGGCAGCTTCACCGGCACCGACTCCCTCAACCCTATGTACCTTCCTCTGCGCACATCGTAAACGTGCTGTTTTCGGCCGACGGCCAGCGTGCCGGAATGCGGCCTCATGATCATGCCGTTGTCGGCGGCTTCATCGCCGCCGAGTTCGCTTACCCGCAGGTGCGGGTTGTGACCGATGCCAATGTAGGCGATCCTCCCGTCCATGTAACGGTGTATCTCGACACCGACCGGATTCCCGCCTCTGAAGAACGCCGCAGGACTGACGCGCGCGGCTCGGATCAGCGTGGCGTAGAGAGCCCTGATCCCTGCAGCGGCTGCTGACCGCGTGTCCAGCCGCAGCCGCCGGTAGTCGGGATTGTGCACGTTCAGATACACCGCCATCCCCCTGCCGACCTTGTTATACATCAGGGCCGGAACGCCGGAACAGTCACCGCATACACTCGCACCGTTCGCCGTGATACCTGGCTCGGCCGCCTTGAGGCTTACCTCCGCAAGCCCCTTCAGGCCGGCGAACGGCCCCTGTGCTTTCAACACCTCGATGCTCTCTCCGAACGGGAAGAAAGCTCCGTCTGCGCGCTTGATCCCGAACAGCTTGTCCAGCGCCCCTTTTCCCCTCCTCTTCACGTGGCCGTCACAGACGCCGGCAAGAGCGTCCGAAACAAGTATCCCGCCCGCTTTCACGTACCGCTCAAACGCCCTCGCTTCCCGGTCCGATATCGCCGCCGACTCCGGCAGAAACATTATCCGGACCTCCGCAGGCGACAGTCCCTCCTCTATGTCCGGGTACGCGTGGTAGCGGTATTGCAGCCCAAGATCCTCCACGAGCGCCCCGAGCGATTCCCGCACCCTCAGGAATTCCGAATGCTGTCTGCCCCAGGCCGATCCCTGGTTCAGCCAGTCTATGCCCTGCCGCTCCTGTTCCTGGGTCTCACGTATCCAGGCCGCTCTGATGGACGGCTGCGAAAAATGAATGCCGATCGGGTCGTCGACACGTTTTGCACCCCGGAGAAGGCGCGCCGTCCCCGAATGCAGTTCCCTGAAATGCGGCGCCAGCTTCACCGCATGCCGCGAATACTTCCTGTCGGGATGTATCCACCTCGCGCGCTCTTCCCCGTTGTCCCAGAGTATCACCCCGATGTCGCCGTGCAGAAACTCGTACCACACCCGGTGTACGTCCCAGTCGGTCCCCGTGGCAAAGACCGCCTTCAGCATCACCTTGCCAGGGTGAAGCGACCGGACTATCTCGCAGTTGTGCCCGATGTTGTAGATCTCCAGGACGTCGGCCGCCGCTCCCAGAAGCAACCAGTTATAACCCCCGTACGCGGCCGGCATCTGCCCGCCTTCAAGCCCCGATAATGCTTCCGCATCGTACTTCCGCATCATTGACCGCGCCCGCTCAAACGCCTCGCCCAGCACGTGGTCCATGAAATCCCTGTGGTCCGCCCACGGCGAGTAATTCCCGCCGGCATCGTTCAACACCTGGTCGGCCGTCCTCGGCATTACCTTCCCCCACGTCGCAAACGATGTGCCCCATTCCCTGTTCAGGGCGTTCAGACTCCTGTAGCTTGCCTTCAGCCACTCCCGGAAACGCCCGAGGCATTCCGGAGAACAGCACAGGTCCAGCGGCGTCGTCAGGTCCGTTATGCCGGCTTCGTCCGCAGCCGTGTAGTACAGCGGCCGGTAAAACCGGTGATCGAGCACCTCTTTCGCTATGCGCCGTTCCATTTCATCGTACGTCACCCGCTTCGACAGGCAGACCGTCCGATGCAGGCCCTTGCCGGGACGCGGCCTGTGCTTCCTGTACGCGTCCTTCTGCTGCTGGAGCAGCACCGTCCAGTTGGGTATCCCCGAGCGGTGATAGTACGCCAGCCACGTCGGCGCCACCTGCTCCACGTAGAAAGGAAATTCGTTCTCCACTATGGTGGAAAAATCATTCATCCGGTACGCCATGGAAGCATTCACCCCCGCTTCCCGCAGCAGTTCGTAGAAACCCTGCGGGTAACGGGCCCACACGCAAACGTGGTAGTCGTCCCAGTTCCTCTCCGACCGGGGCGGCGCCACCTTGAAAGCCGTCTCGGCCACCTTCCGCCCCTTCCGGACAAGCCTCAACCTGTGGGAAACCGCCGCCGCCAGCTCCATCCCGAACGAGAACGGCAGGGCCCTGTCCGCCACCCGGATCTTTTCATCCACAACGTGCCGCCCGTACGTATCGACCGCAACCAGTTCGTATTCTCCGGGCGGAGCGGACACCAGACCCATCAGCGGCTCGTTCCTCTCGATCGCGCTCTCATCCAGCACTATCCTGGGCTTTTCTTTCGCCATCGCTGTCCCCTTTGCCTGTCTCCTGCCCGGTTCAATCGATTGTATGTACACCCCTGTGCCGGCGCAAGCTGAACGCCTGCCGTTGACACCCGCCCGCAAGCGGCCAAAATGAACCTGGAGGAAATTGCCATGCGCTATTCGCCCTGGATCACCACTCCCCACCGGCCGGATACCCGGGACGCCCGGCATATCCTGGCCTTCCCGGCGTTCGCTGGCAAATCGGCTGAAGATCTCGCGGTCGCTGTCTGGAGCTACTGCGTCAACAGCGACTTCGGCTTCTACCATTTCTGGTCGCCGGAAGAAAAAACCGTTGACGACCCGGAAAGCCCCGGTTACGTCCAGGATCCTCTCTCCCTGGTAAATTCCTACGGCAGCTTCCTCTGCGGCACGGTCGCACGCGTCGAATCATGGCTCTGGGACAAGGCCGGCCTCGGCGGCAGGCTCGTCGGCATCACCGGCCATGTCGTGTCCGAAGCCTTCTACGACGGCGGCTGGCACCTCCTCGACGCCGACCTCCACGCCTACCACAGGCACCATCCTCCCAGGCACCACATCATCGCTTCCGTCGCCGACTGCATGGACGACCTTTCCCTGATAACGGACCAGCAGAACCCATCGGACCCCTACTACCTCGACGACCGCCCGCCCGAATCCTCCGCTAAAGGATGCTACGGCCCTCATGCCGCCACGTATTACCCGCGCTATTCCAAGGAACTCAGAACCATGGATTACTTCCTCAGGCCAGGCGAAGAGATCGTCCGCTTCTACGGCCCCATGGGAAGATGGTTCGCACCTCCCTCCTGGCTTGCCAATGCCGAACGGTATGCCGCCGAATGGGGCGACGACGGCCCCAGAGAACGTTTCGCACCACACCGCACGTATGGCAACGGCTACCTCCGCTACAGACCGGATCTTACCGGTGAAAGCATCTTTCAGGGCGCACTCAAGTCCGAAGGATTCGCACCCGGCACCGACGGCCTCGTTGCCGAACTCGACGCCTCCTCCCTCGAAATACCCGTCGTCTCCCCCTATGTCATCAACGGTATCCGCGACGACTGGAAAAACACCCACGCTTCGCATGATGGGGCCGTCCTCTCCGTTACGACCCTTGCCAACGCTCCCCTCAGAATTCTTGTCTCCACCGACGACGGCGTTTCCTTCCGCTCCGTTGACACCGTCGTGAAAGACGCCGGCGATGGCGCGGAAACCTGTTCCGCCGACTTCACGCCCCTTGTCGAAAACTACTACCGCTACGTCCTGCGCATCGAAAGCGACGCCGCCGGCACCATTCTCAAGGATCTCGACCTCACCACATGGTTCAGGCTCTGGCCAGGCACCCTGCCCGTCCTTATGGCGGGCGACAACGAAGTCGTGCTGGAAGCGGGAATGCCCGCCACCGTCCCGGTCACCGTCCGCATGACTCACAGGCTCGACGAATACCTCGTCTCCTGTTCGGGCACTCGTGTCGATGAAGACACCACGAAACTCCGCACCGAAGACGGCTCCCTCGAAGCCGTCTTCAGGCTTGCTCCGCCTTACGGCTCTATCGCCGGGATGTATTTCTTCGCCAGCTTTCACCCCGCCCCGCCGGACGAGCGCTGCTACGAAGCAACCTTCGAATGGGCCCCTTCCGAAGAAGGCCCTTGGACCCTCTTCCACCGGGCGGAAGTACCCCACGAAGTCCCCGGCCAGGGACACTGGCCCTGGGGCGACGGCGCATGCTTCTCCTGCACCGGCGAGCCGCTCTCGGAAGTCTTCGTGCGAGTGCGGTCTCCCTTCGACATGTGGGAAGCGGAAGCCAGGATGGACGTCGCCGATGTTTTCCCGGCGCAACCGGATTCCCATCCCCTCGAAGCCGAATTCACCGTCGAAATCGACGGCGCCGAACTTACCCGTTCGCTTTCCCTCCGACCCGGTGAAAACAGGACCGTCTCGTCCCTTTCTCTTCCCGCATCACCCGTGATGAAATCCATCCGCCTGTCCGTAAAGGAATGACCATGCCTTCCACGGACGACACGTACGGCATCCTGCTCCTCGAAAAACTGGGAAGGCAACGGCCCGTGCAGATTGCCGGCCGCCTCGCACAGGCCGTCGGCATGACTCGCCTCGATGCCGTTACTCAGCTCCAGTCCAGGCACAGTTTCATCCTCCCAATTCTCGCCGCCGAACGGGCGCAGGCGGGAGCGGACTTCCTCGTCTCACGGGGAATTGCCGCCGTCGCTCAGCCCCTGTCCGCCCTCGACATCCCGCACGGCTCGGGCTTCATAAGGAACGCCGACCCGGGCCGGGAAGGACTCCTCGTCCAGAGCTGCGACGGCACATCCGGCACGCTCCTCCCGTGGACCCACCTGCGCGCCGTTCTGGCCTTCCACAGGGACGCCGGCGGTGAAAAACGCTGCGTAAAAGTCCCCCGCATGCCGCGTTATTACGGCGGCTCCGGCAATGCCGTGGGTATCAGGTCCGCCATAGGCCGCGACACCATCAGAAGTCTCTCCTTCGGCGGCAAGACCAAGTCCTTCTCCGATACCACCATGTTCGACCTCGCCGCCGGCGGCGGACGTAAGAACGACAGTCCCATCAGCATCGCCATGCGCCAAGGCGTATGGGCCATGCTCAACCATGTCCTCTCAGAACCCACCCTCGGCGAAAAAATCCTCTTCGGCGCACAGAGTCCCGCCGACGACAGGGCCATGCGCGCGGCCGAACAGATAATGCTCAACGTCAACAGCCTCAACAGCGGCCGCGACGATGATGTCCTCGTCCTCGTCATGGGCAGCGACCCCGTTGTCATTTCGCTCGTGGACCGGGCCGCCTTCAATTACGACTACCTCGGCGAAAGGCTCACTCTCTCCACCAAGCTCAACTTCCCTCTTCTTGCGAGGGATATCGCCGCCTTCGCCCGCCCGCTCTACGTCAACAATACCTTCCTCGATGCCGTCGCCGGCGAGCGCTCCCTCAAGGAAAAAGTCCCCTCGGCGGATATCACCCGCTGGATCCTTGAACGCGTCCTGGCACTGGATCTTTACGAAACCGGCCGAGTCTCGCCCGCCGTCGCCGCCGCTATCGGCGATGACGAAAGTCTCCTCACTTACCTCGAATAGCTCCCGGCCCGGCCAGATCAAGGACTTCCTTCCCCCAGGAATCCCCGCCCATGTGGCGCCCTATCCCCAGGCTGTACTCTTCCTTCGAATGGCTGTCGCTCCCGCCCGTAGCCACCAGCCTTCTCTCCATGCAGAAACCGGCGTATGCGTCTCTCTGCTCACGGCTGTGCCTGGCGTGTCCCGCCTCGACACCGTTCGCACAGACTTCTTCCACCAGCCCGGCGAATTCCTCCGCCCCCATGTGCTCCAGCCTTCCCATCGGGTGTGCTATCGACACCACCGCCGCCCGCTCCGCCAGGAACGGCATTATCTCGCCCGCCGGCGGGTACGGCGGGGACTTCGCCGCCTCGCATATTCGGCGCATCAGCTCACCGTAATCCTCCGGCGAAGCCAGCACCCCCTTCCGCACGAACTCATCACGCAGGACGCTGTTCGCCACGCGCACCTCCCCCTGTATTTCCCGCAGTCTCCCTGGCCGCCAGGCAAGCAGCTTTTCCACGTCAGAAGCATCAAATGGGATCCCCAACCGCCCGCACCCCGTCACAACGGCCGCATTATGTTCCCTCATCCACTCGCGGTACTTCGATATCACCGGTTTTTCGAGCAGGTCGGCGTCATCGGCCGAAAAACCCAGGCAGACGACGTCGATCGCACCCGCCCGCGTCTCCACCGTGGCCTCCATCCCCGCCAGGCAGCGCACCGACGGGTACTCCGCCGCCGTCGCTTCCACCTCCCGGAAGCCGTCCATGCAGTGATGATCGGTTACGGCTATCAGATCCACGCCGCTGGCCGCCGCCGCCTCGAAAACCGTCCGCACTTCCGCGTCCGCGTCGTATGAATACACCGAATGCAGGTGGAGGTCGTATTTCATGCTTCCTGGCTCCGTTGCCTCTCCCGCTCGACGCAACGCCCGTCGACACGCGGGTCCTCATATCCTACCGCATCCGGTCCTGTCCGCAAATCATCGCCCCGCGGCACTATGTGTATGGCCGGCCGTTCCAGAAACCTGAACCGGCGTTGCAGGCGGTTTCGCGTCTCGCTTGCGCCGCCCTCGGGTCCCGGTAAAATACCGGCAGCGTGCCCGTGCTTTCTGAGGGGAGAACCTTCTTGGATAAGCCTGCTCTTGAACCGGAAGAAGATAGGCTCAAGGAACTCCTCACTTCCCTTTCCATGGCTTCTGAAGAAGACCTCGCCCAGGCGGAATACGACGTCCTTGTCGTCCGCCAGTACGGCGGCTCTGTGGACCTCAAGCAGCGCCTCATCGATCTGGGCATCATCGGCGCCAGGCAGATCGACGCCATCGAGCGCGGCCTGGGCATGAAAAAGTCTGCTCCCCAGCCCGAAGATGCCGACGATTCGAAGCCCGACGTCAAGCTCATCGATATGTCCCGTCTCGGGGGGAGCAAACACGACGCCGCTCATATGCTCTCCAACCTCCGTCTCGACGCCGGCTCCGTCGAAAAACGCCGCGCCAGCGAAACCAGTTCCACGCGCGGCGCCGCCAAGCCGCACGGCGAAGTCGTCTCCGAAGACAAGCCCGAACATAAACACGTCGAGCCCAAGGGCGGCTTTGTCCCCTCCTGGAAACGCAGGCAGGCCGAAACCTCCCTGGATGAACCCGATCAGGCGGAATCCGCACCCGTCGAAACATCCCCGGATCCGCACCTCGAAACCATCGAAGAACAGGAAGAACACCTCAAGCACATTATCCGCCACGTGGTCAAAAGCAGGACTCACGAAGCCGTCCTCGACTTCCTCGTCAAGCGTCGCATGAACATCGTCGAACCCACCGAAGTCGCCAAAGGCCTGGCGCTCAAGGACAAACAGGTCCGCCAGATCCTCGACGACCTCCGCCACACCGGCATCATCAAGGACATCGGCACCCATCCCTACGCTCTCTCTCCCAGCAAGAAAGACCTCGCCGATCTCAAGTTCTTCTTCAACAAGTGGCAGATCCCGGACTGGCACTCGAAGATGCTTACCTGGATTCTCGACCAGGAAAACAAGGGCTGATCCTGCCTCACCCCCTCACTTCGCCTCCGAAAGGTCCTCCATGACTTCCAGAGAACGCCTCCTTGCCGTCATGAACGGCGTCCTGCCCGACCGGGTCCCCGTCAGCACCTACGAGCTCGCCGGCTGGAACTCCGCCGCCTGGGAAAACTCCGAACCCAGCTATTCACGTCTCATGGACTACATCCGCCGCAACTCCGACTGCATCGCAATGTGGGGGCCGTCATGGTCGAACGCCGGCCTCGGCGGCCTCTTCACCACGTGGACCGATACCGTGGACGCCGAGCGGGAAACATGGATGGAAGGCGAACGTAGAGTCACGCGCACCGTCGTCCATACCCCCGGGGGCGACATTACCGCTGTTGACGCCAACGACCCGGGCATTTACACCACCTGGCACCTGGAACATTTCTGCAAGTCTGCGGAAGACGTCGAACGCGTCCTCTCCATCCCCTACGAATTCGTTCCTCCCTCCTTCGACGACCTGCCCCGCATCCGCTCCGAAGTCGCCGACCGCGGCATTATCATGCCCAGCATCGCCGACCCGCTCTGCATCGCGGCGGAACTCTTTGCCATGAGCGACTTCACCATTTTCGCGTTCACCGAGCGCGATCTCTTCAAGGCCGTTCTCGACGCCATGCTGCCGCGCGTCATGGACGTCCTCGCCGCCATGCTGGAAGCCGAAGCCGGCGACATGTACAGGGTCGTCGGGCCGGAATACGCCTCCGAGCCCTACCTCCCGCCGGAACTCTTCGCCGAATTCGTCGTCCCTTACGACAGGCCGATGTGCGATCTCATCAGGAGCTACGGCAGATACGCCCGCCTGCATTCCCACGGCCGCCTGAAGAACAACCTCGACTCCGTTGTCGCCACCAACTGCAACGGCATTGACCCTGCCGAGCCGCCGCCGGACGGCGACGTCACCATCGCCGACATACGCGGGCAATATCCGGACCTGGGCATCTTCGGCAACATCGAGCTTAAAGTTCTGGAACACGGCTCGCCTGAAGACGTCCGCAGCGCCGTTTCCGTCGCCATGGAACACGGCAAGCCGGGCGGACGTTTCTGCCTGATGCCCACCGCCGCGCCCATCAACGTCCCGCTTGCAGAAAAAACGGCGGACAACTACATCCTCTACATGGACACCGCACGCCGACTCGGGCAATACTGATGCGCCGCAGCGGCCCGGTTCCACGCCAGCCCAATCGGTAGTGCTGCTGGCTGTTAACCAGCAGGTGCCAGGTTTGAGCCCTCGCCGGGGCGCCACCTTGAACATTGCGGAATTCCGACTGCCGTCTGGTGAACGCAAAACGCCCGGAGAGGAACTTTTCCCTGTTTCGCATATCCCGTTGACACCCAAGGAGCGGGCTGGTATAATCTGGTGGTATGAAATGTTCTGTCGCAAGAGCGGGAATCCGGGGTCCAAGCGTAACCCCCATGTTTACTACCGGACCCCAAAAAACCGCAGAAAAACTCTCTGATTCTCTGTTTAACAACCCTCTCTGGGTTAACAGGCCCGTTACGCCCGGACCCCAAGAAGGTTTTCGAACCATCGCCTCTCAACGTGAAGCCCACCTGCTTGGAGTTCTCGCAAAGGAACCTTGGAGGACGGAATGAGCAAAGAAAAGTACTGGATAGGCAAAGGGCTTGACTTGGAGCAGTTGTGGCAAGACTATGATGATGGTCAAGGTTACATCCAAAAAGTCGCAGGCTCAGAATTGCACCTCTTGAGGCTGACCTTCGCAAATCACCCAGCACACCTTCCGCTGTTCGATCACGAAGCGATCTACAAAACAGTCAAGGGCACGTTCCACGAGGTGAAGGCCGAGTGCCTGACGCGCGAAGCGTATGATCGAGCTGCTCCCATCTTTCTCTATCGAGTGGATCGGGGCTCGGGAATATTCGAGTTCCTTGCGCAGTTTGATCCGCTGATGACTTGGGTTGTCGCACTTGGCGCGGCCGCGACGTGGTATCGCAGGGCGCTTTCAGATGATCAGGAATTGGACAAAAGGCGCCTCACTTTCATCCGAGCCAATTTCCCGAATGCCAGTGCCTCTGACGTCAGGGCATATATGAGGGCTTGGACCACCTTCGGACGCCGACGGGTCCTTCATCGCCTGATCGGACAAGAGCTGCATCGCGTCGAGGTTTCCAAGAATCCTGTCGATGCTAAGCATCTTGAGCAGCCTCAAGAGATGGTAGATGTGGGCAAGCTTCTTGAGTAAATGGATGCCCATTCCATCTCTTATGTTCCGAACCGGCCCCGCTTGTGCGGGGGTTTCACGCGGCCGCCCATCGCCTGAATTCCAACACGCCATTCCTCCCGCCGTGGGGTTAACAACCCCGTTACGCCCGCAACCCAATGCGGCTACCGAACCGCGCCAACATCTAACGTCAACAGGGCGGTCGTGAACGCGTGGATCAGGCTTTCCCCGGTGGTTCACCTATCGCCTTGCGCACTTCCCGGCTGAGCGAGGCCGGCGTGAAAGGCTTCTGGATCAACTGCACTCCGGAATTCGAGACGCCGCGCTGGGCCATGACACCATCGGAGTAGCCGGACATGTAGATGACTTTCATTGACGGATGATCCCTTGCCAGCGGATCGGCCAGTCCCTTGCCACTCATGCCGGGCATCACAACGTCAGTCAGAACAAGGTCGATAGCGCCCTTGTGCTTTCTGCATACCTCCAGTGCCTCATCCGCGTCCCGGGCTTGGAGAACGGTGTAACCGCAGTCTGAAAGAACCTCGATGGAAAGTTCCCGTATGCCCTCCTCATCCTCGACGACGAGGATAGTGCCCGAACCCTCAAGTACCGGCTCGTCTTCAGTTACCTCGGCCTTGAGTTCCACCGCCTCTTCGACCGTGGGGAGATAGACGGTGAATGTTGTGCCTCGACCGGGTTCGCTCTTGACCGTGATATGGCCGCCGCTCTGCTTCACGATGCCATATACAGTGGAGAGACCCAAACCTGTCCCCTTCCCTTTCTCCTTGGTCGTGAAGAACGGCTCGAAAACGCGTTCTTGGGTTTCCAGGTCCATCCCAGACCCGTTGTCCTGAACTGATAGCATCACGTAGCCGCCCGGCTGGGCGTCGGGTGGTATTTCGGACCGCACTTCGGAGAAAGCGGCATTGGCGGTGGCAATGACAAGTCCCCCACCATGAGGCATGGCGTCACGGGCATTGGTCGCCAGGTTCATAACAATCTGCTCGACGGCTACCGGGTCAGCCAGGACGTATTCAAGTTCCGGTTCGAGTTGCAGGGTAATCACGATGTCTTCGCCGATAAGGCGGGGGAGCATCTTGAGTACATTGCCGACCACGTCAGTCAAGTTGAGCACCCTCGGCTGAAGCGTCTGCTTGCGGCCGAAAACGAGGAGCTGCCGGGTGAGATCAGCCGCCCTTTTGCCTGCTTGTACGATGGCTTCCAGGCGTTTATGGGCTTCAGCGTCTTCAAGTGTTTTCCTCAGCAGCATCTCACCGTAGCCGGTTATCACTGTAAGCAGGTTGTTGAAGTCATGGGCAATGCCGCCCGCAAGCTGTCCGACGGCCTCCATCTTCTGGGACTGCCGAAGCTGCTCCTCGAGATTTCTGCGTTCCGTGATGTCCTTGGTCAGAACCGCGATTCCGTCACTGGAGGGATACGCCGAGAGCTCGAAGGCAAATGTCTTCCCGTGAAGTTCGTATTCGTCCAGCGTGGCCTTGGCCCGCCGGGTTCTCTGCACGTCCAGGTACAATTCTTCGGACTTCGTGCCGCGGATGTCCGGGAACAGTTCATAGAGACTCTTCCCGATGGCATCTTTCGCGGATATGTGCGTGAGGTCCACGGCCGCTTTGTTCCAATACGTGTACCTAAAATCCGCGTCCATCGCGAAGAAAACGTCGGCGATGCTGCCGGTGAGGTCGCTGAAGTCCTCTTTGCTCTCTCGCAGCCTCGTTCCTGCGCTCCTGCTTTCAGTGAGATCCGCGAAGAAGCCCACGTTGCATTCCCGGCCGTCGATCACGGCCAGTGATGTGTTGATGTCCGCGTAGAACACCATCCCGTCCTTGCGCAGACACGGTATTGCAGAAGCAAGCGACTTCTCCCCGCGCGCCTGGGCCTCGAACTCGGCGATGACATGGTCCAGGGATTCATTTGGATGAATATCCGCTACACTCATTTGCCTCAGTTCTTTTTCAGAATAGCCCAACATCCCGCAGATAGCCAGGTTGGCGTACCTGAACTGCCTGGTCTCGATATCCGCCACGAGGATGCCCTCAACCGCAGCCTCCAGGATTGCCTTGTAGCCCATCTCCATTTCGTGCACCGATTTCTGGGATCGTCTGAGATCGCTGACGTCGCGTGCAGTCAATACCGCGCCGGTGGCGTTACCCCTGGCGTCCCTGAGGGGCCTGCACCACCACGCGAGCAGGCGTTCCTCGCCGTTCTTTCGCCTTTGCCGGGTTTCGATACACGCAGTGCCGCCTGCGCTCTCAAAGCACGGCCTGGTAATCTCGTACGACTGCCGCCTGTCTTCGAAATAGCACGAGAGCTCCTTCCCGATGACATCCTCACCGAAGAACTGCTTGCCCTTCTCGTTGGCCCAGGTGCAGACCTCGTCTGTGTCGATCTCGATGATGATCTCCGGGACCGTGGCGAGGATGGTTTCGTAACGCGCAGCCAGCGAGCGCGGCACCTTCTTGGTCCGCCCTGGGTCACCCTCGTGAGGCACGCTACTTCCTCCTCAGGATCTTGGTTCTTTCTCCGGAGCAAAGCGATGGTGTCTGCCTTACCCTTCGCAGCCACCTGCAGCATTATCATAACCCCTTGCGGAAGGTTTGTCAAAACATATGCACGTAAAGGAAGCGGCCGCGGCGGGCTGGCCGTTGACACACTACCGGAAGAAACCGAAGGCCCAATAACAGCCCCGTTACTACCGGACCCCAATCGGACACTTCGAACTTCCGCGGCGTATATAACGTATAGAGGGATTCGAAAACCCAGCCGGACAGCGGGCCGGCCGCAAAGCGGAGGTCGTTGTAGGCGCAGCTCGGAAGGAGCATGCGCACCGGGAAATGGCAAGATATTGTGAAAGCCGTAATCGACGAATTGCCGCCACCCGCCGATATTACATCATAAGAATAATGGGGAACGCAGGCGGCCCCACATTGACGCCCCCCCCTCACTCCCTCCCCGAGGGCTTCTCGATAACCCCTCCCGCGACGACCGCCCCTTCACCGTCGTACAGCACCAGGTGCTGCCCCGGCGTCGGCGCAAAGCACGCCTCGGCGAACTCCGCCTCGAATCCCCCACCGCCTTCCAGCACTTCCCTCACCACGCACGCCGCAGGCTCCCCGTACGAACGTATCTTCCCGCTGAGGCCGCTCCCGGCGTGGAATGCTTCCGCTATGTGCACCACCGGCGACACCGCCTTCACCCTGCGCTCCAGGACCGACCCGCGCGGCCCCGCCGTCACCGTGTTGCGGACGGGATCTATGGCGGTCACGTACAGAGGTTCCCCGGCGGCGATACCCAGTCCCCTTCTCTGTCCCACCGTGTAGTTTTTTATGCCGGCATGCCTCCCCAGCACCTTCCCCGCCGCATCCACTATATCGCCCGGCGTCGACGTCCCCCTCCCGAGAAACTCCCGGTACCCGCACGCCCCCACGAAACACAGTTCCATGCTGTCTTCCCTGTCGGCGACGGGCAGCGAAGCTTCTTCCGCAATACGCCTCACCTCGCTCTTGTCAAGCTCCCCCAGCGGCAGCATCACCTTCCCGAGCCGCCCCGGTGACAGCCGGTACAGAAAATAACTCTGGTCCCTCTCACGCACCGCGGCGCGCGTCAGCACCGCCCTGCCGTCCCTTCCCGTTATCCTCGCATAGTGCCCTGAAGCCAGCCTGACTTCGCCGAATTCCCCCCTGATAAGGTCCCACGCCACGCCGAACTTGATCACCTCGTTGCAGAACACGCACGGGTTCGGCGTCATGCCGTTCTCGTACGCCGCGCGGAACGGCTCTATCACCGCCGCGCTGAAAATCCCCTCCAGGTCTATTTCGTAATGCGGTATTCCGAGTTCGCGGCACACCGCCCCGGCGTCTTTCAGCACGTCATCGGCGGGAGTCCCGTGCGTGGGCAGCTTCAACGTGAAGCCCGCCGTTTCCAGTCCCTGCCGCTTCAGCAGCAGCGCGGCTACGCTGCTGTCCACGCCGCCGCTCATCAGCACGGCCGCGGCCCCCGCCGCATCGCCTGGCCGCCACGGCACGGTCCCGGACACCGGCGACATCCTCGCCGATCGCTCCCCCTTCATCTCTTGTGTCGCTGCACCCGCGGGCCGCGGACCAGTTCCCCGTACAGTTCCGGCCGCCGGTGGTTCAGGTAATCGTGGCTCCGCTTGCGCACTTGGTAGTAGAACGACGCGTCCAGGTCCGCCGTCACGATCTCTTCATCCACCTTCCCGGCACGGGCGGCCACCCGGCCCTCGGGGTCCACTATCATCGACGCCCCCAGGCATCCCTTGCCGCCCGGATCCACCTGGTTCGCAAAAATGCAGTACACGCTGTTGTCGAACGCCCGCGCCCTCAGCCATTTCAGCACCCATTGCCGCGCCTGCTCATGGGCCTCGTCCAGGCTGTGCGTCTCTTCCGGCCACCACGCCCGGCCTACGGTCACGTGCGGCATCACTATCACGTGAGCCCCCTTTATCCCGTATATCCTGTGCGCTTCCGGAAAATGGTTGTCGTAACATATCAGCACGCCGAAATTGAACTTCCCCGCGTTGAACACCGGGAACGCGTTCCCCTGCTTGAAATACGCGTATTCCGCCCCGGGCACGCAGTGGCACTTCCTGTATTTCCCGATGAACCCCTGCGGCCCCACGGCGAAGTAGCAGTTGTACACGGCGTTGTCTTCGTCCACTTCGTGGATACCCGCCATCACCACGATCTTCTTCTCCTTGGCGATTTTCTCCAGCGCTCGCACCGACGGCCCCCCGGGCACCGCTTCGGCCACGCTGTACGGATCCAGTCCCAGCTCGCTCCACGCCGGCGCCCAGATGCCGCCCTTCTCCGTGCCCTTCTCGCCCCCGGCGGGCTGGCTCCACAGGTTGTACCCGTTCAGGCTCTGCTCGTGGAAGCACACCGCCTCCGCTCCCTGTTCCGCCGCACGGCACGCCAGATCTCTCACTTTTGCGAGGTTCGCATCCTTGTCCGCCACGACCGGAGCGAACTGTACCGCCGCCACCCGTACGTTCTCCATCTGCATGGTGTCCTCCCTGTCTTTCTAAAAATCCAGCCAGACGGGGCTCGACCACTGCGTCTGCCCCATCCGGTCTTCCAGCCGGACGTAGTATACGACGAACGCCCCGGGATAATACCTTGCTTCCCTCAGGGCGACGTCCTCCACGTCCTCTTCGTCCACGAATGAAAACTCCGTTTCCCCCGCTGCGATGTCCCGCACGGCTGTTTCACGCCCGTTCCTCACGAGCACCGCACGCGGCCCGCGCGCGTTCGGGTTGAAATACCTCACCTTCACCTCGCGTCTCCGCCTCATCCCGTCCCCGGAGGAAAGCCTCCCCTCGCAGCCCATTTCCACGTCCCCGACCCTGACGTCCAGCACCGCCCTCTCGTACGTCGCCGCATAGCACCTGCGCCTCTTCAGCGCCTCCCATAAAGCGTCCCGCTCCAGCGATTCCGCCATCACGCCGGCCAGACCGTGCTGCATGTATCCCGCAAGTCCCTTCGGCCCCGTCGGCGCCGACCACACGCTCGACATGCCCCCGGGCAGCGTCCTGTGATCGTCGCTCGACCCTATCACTCCGTACCGGCACCCCTGCCTCAGAGCGTCCCGCAGGTAGCAGGGTCTCTCGCTCTCCCCGGCGTACAGCGGATACCTCCCCCCGGGCATCTCCGACGACCCCCATGCCGAATACACCTCGAACAGCCTCTCCCTCGCGGCGTCATACACGCCGTCGCTGAAATCCCTGTACTTTCCGGCCCTGCCGGTGTGGTGAGGCACCGTGAAATACTCTTCCCCGGCCCCGTCCAGGAACGCCCACAAATCCTGCAACGGCACTTCCGGCGACGTCCCCTTCATGTCCTCGCGGTCCACCCAGAAGTACGGCCCCTCCCATCCCGCAAAATACGCGTTGTTGTCCCCGCCGTACCCGGACTTGTGCGACGACTCGAACGCCAGTAACGGCACGAACTCCCCCGGCGCATCGTACCGCCGCACCAGTTCCTGCAGCCTGGGCCAGCGCGTCCCGTCCGAAGCGATCCCTCGCAGGTGGTCCGCCGCCGCACAGAAATCCAGGTGCGTCGCATCCCGCGCGTACCCGTACCCGAACTCCGGGTCCTTGCACGCCCACGGGCTGCAGTTGCTGAACGTCGTGTGCACGTGGATGTCGCCCCAGTAGATTCTCCAGGGAGGTTTCCTGAAAACCAACGCCCCGTTGGACGTCACTCTCCCCGGGCACCCTTCAGGCTCCGCCGTCACGAACGCGTGCTCCGGCCCCGCCGCCTTCAGCCCGCTTATCTCCATGCACCCGCCGTCGCCTTTTTCGAACGCGGCGGATTCCGGCAGACCTTCCACCCCGGGCGACTCCCCGAACCGTATCCGCCGCCCGTAGCCCTCCGCAGGCACCTCTTCGGCGTCGAACGCCGTCATCCGCAGCGTGAACTCCTCGCCTTCGGCGAGTACCGAAGGTATCGTCAGGTGCAGCCGCCAATTCGTCCAGAAGAGCGCCTCCCTGGCACCCTTGATCAGCCGCCTGTCCATCCTTGCCTCCTCGCACCGCTTGTATGCCGATTTACTGATTCTATCCGCTCGCCGCACATCCCGCCATGCCTTCCCACCCGCCACATTGCCTGCCTCCACCCAGGGTGGCACAGGTTCTTGCAACCTGTGCGGCGCATGCCGCAAGAAGTTTGACCTCACACTTCTCGTAATGTAAACTCCACCTATGCACAAAAGGGTGATACACGACGAACAGGGCCATGCGCATTTTGTGACATTCTCCTGCTACAAGCGCAGAAACATGCTGTCCCTTCAAGAAACAAAGCGTATTGTTGTCGGGACTCTCGGCGCTCAAATCACCAAGCACAAAACCAAGCTCGTAGGATTTGTGATAATGCCCAACCATGTCCACGTTCTTGTGTGGTTCGGGGATGGCGGGCGCATAAGCCCGTTTATGCGGGATTGGAAACGCGAAACTTCCTACAAGATAAAGAAGTTCCTCAGAAATTCGGAATACGCACGCAGACACGACCTGCGAGAACCGGTGTGGCAGCCCCGGTATCATGATTTCAACGTGGTGTCCAGAGAGAAAATCCTTGAAAAGCTGAACTATATGCACAATAACCCTGTTGCGGCAAATCTGGCAGACACCCCATGTGAATACAGGTTCAGTTCAGCGCTGTGGTATGAAAAGGGACAGTCGGTTGGAGTGAGGATTGAGTGTATGTGAAACACGGAGGCTGCGTGTTGGGTGATGCATGCGGAGGGACTTCCTGCTCACTTCGTTCGCCCGGGTCAAATTGCCGGCCCCTGCGAGGGGCCTGCGCGAAAATCACGCTTTCTCGCCGACAGGCGGGTGGCCCGGAAACTCGCTTTCCGGGCGAACGCAGTGAGCA
The DNA here is from genome assembly GCA_016930595.1 of Planctomycetota bacterium. GTDB lineage: Bacteria > Planctomycetota > SZUA-567 > JAFGGJ01 > JAFGGJ01 > JAFGGJ01. The sequence continues at coordinate 424 of JAFGGJ010000026.1, read as the reverse complement.
GGAAGTTGCTACGCACGCAATACTCAACGCCGGCTACTTCCTGTACAAAAATAGGGACGGGTCCGTCACTTGATTTTTGCAACTACACGATATACGGCGCGATAACGGCGAAGTGGTATACGCCGTTTGCGCCGTTATCACACCGAATAATCAGTGTCCCTGTTCCCGCGCGAAAACAAACCTTCCCTGCCTTCGGCAATTGAGCATTTCCCCCGCGCAAGCCCTCAGTCCGCCATCCGGGTGGGCTTCCTTAAAGTTTCATCGCGTAGGGCGGGGGATGGCGGACGGCTGCACCCACCCCAGCCCCTGCCAGGGGTCCCGGTCCGCCATGGCGTATTGTGCCATGCGCGGCCGGCGATTAATGGGGTCTTTGAAAAATCGGAGGCGCAAACGGCGCTTTCCCTCTTGCGCCGTTATCGCGCCG
>JAFGGJ010000002.1 GCA_016930595.1 Planctomycetota bacterium | reverse complement strand
TGATGAGCGCGCTGAACGCCGGGAAGACGTAGTAGAGACCGAGGACGGCGGAAGTCTGGTAGGCCGCGCAGAAGAGGCCGGCGACGATGAACGCCGGGGAAGAGAAGGTCTTCCTGAGACCCTGGCGGTCGGTCAGAGCGGCGATGACGAGCATCACGACGGCACTCACCGCATACCGGTAGAAGTTCTGGCTGAAAGAGTCGAACCCGGCCGTCTGGAGATGCTTGATAAACACGTCCGACCACGACCAGATCACCACCGTCACCAGAATGGGAACGTATCGCAGCATTGCGGGCCCGTCCTGTTCGGACGGCGACGCGCCGCCCGGAGAGGGAAAGGGTACCGCCTGGGGAGTTTTCGTCAAACACCCGCGGCGGCGGCAAGGTTTGACACGGGAGACGCGTGCGACTATATTCTGTACGCGCCGGGGGGAACCGGTGCGTGGAGGGCCAAGGTGCCGCGACTGGAGCGAGACCGCGTTGTCAGCGCGGAGGCGCGCGCGGCCCTTGGGGCGGAGATCCGGCACCTTTTCGACACCGGCGCCGGTGAAGAGCCGCCGCCGCGCGTCCCTGCGGAAAAGCTCGTGGCTGCGGCGGATGAACTGGGACTCGCCGGGCACCTCAACCGCGCCGTGAAGCAGGCGCAGCCCTGCGACCAATACCTGGAGACGGTCAAGGGTCTGCTGCGACCGGTTTTCATGAAACACACGGCGGCGATGCTGGAGGCGACCCGTGCGGCGGAAGCGGCGGCCCTTGCGCTGACGGCGGCGCAGGTACCTTACGTCATGTACAAGGGTCCGTTTCTGTCGGAGCAGCTCTACGGCGATGCGACGCTGCGGAGATCCGGGGACATAGACATAATTCTGCCGAGAGGGCGGTACCACCTGGAAGCGGCGAAAGCGGCCCTGGGAAAACTCGGCTACCGGCATCCGGCGGTGCACGGGAAGCTGCTGGAATACTTTGAAACCGAGGGGAACGAGCTGCCGCTGGCGACGGAAGGCAAGCCCGTCGTGGACATACACCACGGGCAATACGACGACCTGCCGGAAGGAGCGTTCCTTGAAATAGGGACGCGTGCGGAAGAGGTGCCGTGCGGGGAAGGCGGCTGCCAGAGGTTGTCCGACATCGACGCCCTGATGCTTCTGAGCTGCCACTACTGGACGGTGCCCCGGGCCCAGAGCCTGAGATGGCTGGTGGACTGTGCGGCGCTGTTCAGGAAGGAGTCGGTATTCCGGCACAGATGGGTGGAACTTGTGAGGCGCTGGGGCTTCGGGTTCTACATCATGGCGACGATGCGGGCGGTGCAGCACACGTTCGGGGTGATACCGGCCAGCCCCGGGTTGAGATATCTCGACGAGGAACTCGCCGAAGGGGAGCGCGCGGTTTGCGACAGGATAGCAATGGGCGGCCCTGAAAACCTGCCGGACGGGCTTGTCCAGATGGTGCACCGGATGCGCATGCCGTTAGGCAGAAGGGTGGGCCTGATACGCAAGTACCTGTGGCCGCATCCCGGGCGGATACTGTTGAACCGGACCGGGCCCGGGAACGCGGTGGGGCTGAGCCAGAGGTGTTCATTTGCGGTAAAGCGTCTCATCCGGGCGCTGAGGACCCGCTGAGGCCGTCCGGCGCGTGCCCTGGGTGGAGAGGCGAAACGCGGAGAGCTGCGGGGCTTGACGGAGGGGGAGGGTGGAGTAACATTGATTTTTCGTACGCGGCAGGCGGCTTCGACCAGCGGAGGCGACATTGGCAGAAGATCCCCGGCAGCAGGCCGGCCAGGAGCCGGCCCCGGCAGAGAACGCTCCGGACACGGAAGACATCTACGCGGGTAATGCTCTGCTGCCGGACTACGCCCGCGACAGGAGAGTGGTGGTATCGGTGCGCGGGGTGAAGCGTTCGTACGCGATGGAGGGGGAGACGGTATGGGCGCTTCAGGGGGTATCGCTGGACGTATATGCGGGCGAGTACCTGTCGATAATGGGGCCGTCGGGGTCGGGGAAGAGCACGCTGTTCAACATGATAGGGGGCCTGGACAAGCCGACGGCGGGAGACGTGAAGGTGCAGGGTGTGGACCTCGGGGCGCTGTCGAGGGTACAGCAGGCGCGGTTCAGGAACCGGTGCATAGGGTACATCTTCCAGACGTACAACATAATTCCGGTGATGACGGCGCTGCAGAACGTGGCGCTGCCGCTGCTCCTGGGGGGCATCGAAGTTGAGCACGCCAACCGGCGGGCGTCGGAACTGCTGGACGCCGTGGGGCTGGGGGACCGGCTGCACCACCGGCCGGACGAGCTGTCCGGAGGGCAGCAGCAGCGCGTTGCGATAGCGAGGTCGTTTGCGAACGACCCGAGCATCATACTGGCGGACGAGCCGACGGGTAACCTGGACACGCACACCGGCGAGGAAATCATCACGCGCCTGAGCAAGCTGAGCAAGGACCGCGGTGTGACGATAATCACGGCGACGCACGATCACAAGATGCTGTCGGTATCGGACAGGGTGGTGAGCATCCGCGACGGGAAGGTGGAGAAGATGGAGCTCAGGAGCCAGTTGAACATCCAGGTGGGGAGCATAGAGGGCAAGGGGGAGAGGGACGAGGGGTCCTGATGGGCGATCCGGAGCACGCGGAAGCGGAACATCTCTACGGCGACGAGCTGCTGGAGAAGCTGAAGTACGGCTGGGCGCCGTTGCCGAACAAGACGCTGTTCGCCCTGGTGCTGGGGGGCCTGAAGATACGGATGATGCGGTCGATGGTGACAATGGTTTCGATAATACTCGCGATAGCGTTCCTGGCGTACACCGGGCTTGCGAACCAGGGGGGATACAACCTGGCCAAGCTGTCGCAGAAGCTGTCGGAGGCGGAGCAGACGAAGCTGGAAACGGTGGCGGAGGCATCGGAGAAGATCGGGGCGGCGGCGCTGGTGGAAAGCCTGGGAGCGGGAGAGCGGAAGGACCTCGCCGTGAAACTGGGGATGGGCGAAATCGAGAGCCAGCAGGCCGAGATGAAGAAGATCGCCGCGCCGCTCAGGAACGGGAAGCACAACCTGGTGGAAAGGGAGAAGGAGCTGGGGGACATCGAGGCGGACCCGGAGGCGGTGCCGGAAGACCTGACGAAGGCGCGTGCGGACGTCGAGGATGCGCGTCTCGCGGTCGAAAGCCTGGGGGAGCGGAAGAAGCTGCTGGAGGAGCAGATCCGGCTGGGAGTATGGCTCGAAACCGGGGCAGGTCCGGCCGGCATGGAGGAGGAACTGGAAGGGGCGTTGAGGCTGCGGAAAGAGACGCTGGTGGGCATGGCGGGGACGCCGTCGCGCCTGAACGACGACGGGCTGGAGCAGCTGGCGCTGTTCCTGGACCTTGCGGAGCGCCGCGGGGGACTGGAGGAGGCGATAAAGGTGCTGAGAGAGGTGGTGGCGCAGGAGAAGACAAAGAGGGAGGCATCGGACCTCGCCACCAGGCTCAGGCGAGCGGGAATAAACGTGCAGGCGACGCTGAAGGGGAACCCGCTGGACACGTGGCTGATAGTGATGGCGCTGCTGACATGCGCGGTGGGGATAGCGAACGCGATGCTGATGAGCGTGGCGGAGAGGTTCCGTGAGATCGGGACGATGAAGTGCCTTGGGGCGCTGGATTCGCTGGTGGTGAAGCTGTTCCTGCTGGAGTCCGGGATGCTGGGGCTGGTGGGGGCGGGAATAGGCATAGTGCTGGGGACCGCGGTGGCGGTGGCGGCGGCGGCGATACAGTTCGGGGTGTTCGGGATGAGGTGCTTTCCGCTGGGAGAGGGGCTGAAAGTGGTGGGACTGTCGATGCTGTCCGGGCTGCTGCTTGCGGTGATAGGAGCGGTGTTCCCCGCGCTGCTGGCGGGCAGCATGAAGCCCGTGGACGCCCTGAGGGTGGACGAATGAACGAAACGGCCAAGAACGGGACGGGGACGCTGCTGGAGCCGGACATAGTGGTCCGGACGCTGGGAGTGACGAAGGTCTACGAGATGGGAAGCGTGCAGACGCATGCCCTGAGAGGCGTGGACCTGGACATAATGCGCGGTGAATACATGGCGATAATGGGGCCGTCGGGGTCGGGGAAGAGCACGCTGTTCAACATGATAGGCGGCCTGGACAAGCCGACGGAAGGGATGGTTTTCATAGACGAGGTGGACATAGCGGCGCTGGACAGCTACGAACTGGCGTGGCTGAGATGCAGGAAGATAGGGTACATATTCCAGTCGTTCAACCTGCTGCCGATGCTGACGGCGCTGGAAAACGTCATGATGCCGATGACGTTCGCGAACGTCGACCCCGACGAGGCGCGCGACAGGTCGTACGACCTGCTGAAAAAAGTGGGCCTGGGGGAAAGATGGAACCACCGTCCCGGGAGGATGTCGGGAGGGCAGCACCAGCGGGTGGCGATAGCGCGCTCGCTGGCGAACAACCCCGCGATAGTGCTTGCGGACGAGCCGACTGCGAACCTGGACCTGAGGACGGGGGCGGAAATCATCGCGATGCTGAAAGAACTGTGCCGGCAGATGGGGGTGACGGTAATCAGCGCGACGCACGACCACAAGATGCTGGACATCTGCGACAGGGTGACGTGGATACGCGACGGGATGATAGAACGGATAGAAAAACGTGAAGACCTGGACATCCAGGTGGGCGTGATAGAAGAAGAGCAGACACAGTGAAAACGGAAAAACAAAGCGGGACGAGACGGATGGCGCGGCTGCTGCTGCCGGTATTATGTCTTGCCGTGTGCCGCGCGGCCGGAGCAGGGCAGAGCGAAGGCGACAGGGTCTACCGGGAGCTGAAAGCACTGGCCGAGAAGGCGCCCGGCAGACAGGTGGGGCAGGCCGGGAACAGAGTGATCGACGACATGGTCCGCAGCCGCTTCGAGGAAGCGGCGCTGAAAAACAACCCTGCGAACCGGTGGGCGGAAGCGCAGAAGAAGCTGGCCGAAGCGGAGGCGGCGCAGGCGGAACTGGCGCGCGTCCAGCAGGAAAAGCAACTGGCCGAAGCGCTGCAGACGGACCTGAAAACCGCCTGGTACGTGAAGTATACCGTCGAATCGCCGGGACTGCCGATGCTGGGGCTGGTACTGGTGCTGCTGATGCTGGGGATGGCGTGGATAATGCAGAAACGCAGGTCACTGCTGGCGGCGGGCGGAGTGCTGCTGGGAATAATGGCGCTGCTGCCGGTGGCGGACGTTCTTGTCGAGACGAAGACGGAAGCCGCCCGCAAGGCGGCGGGGGCCGGGAAGGGCGGTCTTGCAGAAGCGGCGGAAGCGAACGCCGCGCGCAAGGCGCTGGAAGCGGACCTTGCGGCATCGGAGTCGCTGAAGGGGCTGTGGCTTGCGGGGAGGATGAAGTTCACGACGGCGGCATTTGTGCCGGGGCAGTGCACGCTGAAGGCCGAAAGCGGCAGGACGGCGAGGCTCTACCAGATGGCCCCGAACATGGTGGAACCGGCGAACCTGCCGGCCGAAGGATACAGCGGCAACCTGGTGTACGTCGGAACGGCGCTGCCGTCGGACCTGGCGGGGAAAAAGCTGACCGGAGCGGCGGCGGTGGTGGAGTTCGACTGCAGCAACCGGTGGCTGGACGCCGTGCAGCTGGGAGCGGAAGCGATCATAGTGCTTGAGCCGAAAAGGAGCGGGCACGGCACGTACGGACAGGCGGCGGAAAAGGTGACGGCGACGCCGCTGTCGGTACCGCGCTTCTACGCGACGCGCGATGCGATGCGGCAGGCGCTGGGGAAGGACTGGGAGAAGGTCCTGGAGGGGTCGCCGAAGGCCGAGATAACGCAGGAGCCGGGCGTCTGGAAGGCGGTGGAGGCTGCGAACGACTGGCTCTACATACCCGGCAAGGCAGATGTGGAAGGTGCCGACAAGCCGCTGTCGGAGGACGCCGGGCGGCAGGTGGTGCACATCCAGGCGTACAAGGACAGCCTGTCGGCGGTCCCGGAGCTTTCGCCGGGAGCGAACGGTGCGTCGAACGTGCTGATGCTGCTCAGGCTGGCGGAGCAGTTCGGGAAAGAACCGCCGGAAAGGCCGGTGCTGCTGAGCGTGGTGAACGATCACACGAACGGCCTGTACGGGGAACAGGTGTACGCGCACAACGTGTTCGGGGACCCGACGGCGATACTGGAGGAGATCGACCAACTCGACAAGGAACTTGCGCAGCACCGGTACACGGCGAGCGTGTATTCGCAGAAACCGAGCCACGCCCTGCTGCAGAAGCTCCGCACGCAGATGGAAACCGTGGGCGGCAGGTCGTTCACGGTGAAGGAGCCCGCGCAGGACCGCCTGAAGCACCTGAAGAACATCTGCCTGGAGGAGAGGAACGACATCAACTTCAGGCTGGAGGAGATCAGGAAATCCGGGAAGGAGAACGGGGCGACGGAGGAGGCGAGCGCCGAGATGGAAAAGCTGCAGGCCGAGATGCGCTCGGTGGAAGAGCGTGCGGAAGACCTGATAGCGGTGATGTGCCTGCTGAACAAGATCGGGCGGAAGACATACCTGGACGACGGGACGCTAACGGCTGAAGAGAAGAAGAGCGCCCTGACGGAGAGGCAGGAAGGAATTCTGCGGGAGCTGTTCCTGCATCTCGAGGCGAGTGCGAGGACGGAGGCGGAACACCTGGAACGGACGCGGCGCGAGATATGCGGGAACGCGTCGATACGCAGGAGACTGATGTTCCTGACGGGGAGCATGGAGAGGCCCGGGAAAGACGCCGAGGTCGAGGAGGTGTTGAGACGGCGCCTGATGCCGCTTCCGGCGGTCACGCTGATCGCCATGGACCTCACGTACGGCAACAACGAGACCGGATTTTTCTACATGGGGCACCTGCCGATGTGGGGGAGGTTCCGCGAGCAGGCGAGGCAGAGGGTATCGCGGCTGGCGAGGCACACGCTGCTGGTGGGCAACCAATACGCCCGGACAACGGGGAAGGCGAACCTGCTGAAAGACACGATAAGGAATTCCGGCGGCGTGCCGTGGGACGGATACGTGGGGGGGCAGCTTCCGTTCGGGGGGATAATACCACACCAGTACAAGATAGCCGGGCTGACGCTGACGACGATACACGACATGAGGCCCGCCGCATTCACACCGTTCGACACGGCGGAAAGGATAGACAGGAAGCATTTCGGGGAGGTGGCGGACTTCGTGCTGGGCTACCTGCCGATGCTGGTCAATTCGCAGGACCTCGGGAACACGCTGAGCGACCGTGGCGAGGCGCGCACGCTGACGATAGAGGTCACGGTGCGCAAGCAGGACAAGTTCTCGGTAAAGGTGCCGAAGAACAAGGTTGCCGGGGCGCTGGTGGTGGCGCCGGTTCCCGGTGCGCAGCCGTCGACGAATTCATCGCTGACGTCGGACGCCCGGCCGTGGGTGGTGCTGCCGACGGACGTGCGCGGGACGGTGCGGCTGCGCGGCGACTTCATGAACCGGACCAGCCTGCTGGCGTTCGAATACGACCCGGAGTTCCGCAGGGTGCAGGGGGCCCTGGACTTCGGGATGGGAGAGAAGCGTTTTGCATCGACGATGAACATAGCGCACGGGACGCAATTCGAGAGCCGGAACGTGGTGGCTTTCTGGGCGCGCAAGGTGGACCTTGTGGGGCTGTCGGACCCGCTGTCGCTGAGGCCGGCAAGCGACATAGACGTCATAGACGCCCGGCAGGACAGCCTGCCGCAGCACTTTTCGACGGCGGGGCTGGCGGCCGTGAGCATATCGAAATACGTACCCACGTCGCGTGACGGGACGGGGTGCGTATTCATGGAATCCGGTGCGACGTTCAAGCTGAAGATCGGCACCGGGCTGGCGGTGAATTCGACGGAAGAAGACCCACAGGGGAGCGGGTTTTCGATGGACGTCGGAGCGTTGAAGAACCTTGTGCTGACGAGCGCCACGGACATGTGGAGGCTGACGGACGCCCGCCTGACGCTACTGAACCAGAAAGGGGTGGTGAACGACACGGCGGAAGCGTTCAACGAAGCGGCGATGGACCAGATGAAGAGCCTGGAAGAGGCGCGTGCGGCGTCGAGGACGGACGAGATACTGATGGCGGCGGAGGAGGCGCGCGGCCTGGCGTACAGGGCGTACGTGCGCGGCCGGGGCACGATAAGCGATCTGATAAAGGCGGTTGTGATCTTCCTGGCGCTGGTGATACCTTTCTGTTTCTTCGTGATGAAACTGGTGACGCCGTACACGGACCTGAACCGGCAGATGGTGCTGTTCGGGGGGATATTCCTGGTGATGGTGATACTGCTGCAGTTCGTGCATCCGGCGTTCGAGGTGGCGCAGATGCCGCAGGTGGTGATACTGGCGTTCATCATACTGGGGCTTGCGATATTCGTATCGGGGATACTGGTGGGGCGTTTCAATTCGTCGATGAACCAGGCGGTGGAGGAGGTTCTGATGGCGGATTCGATAGACGCGCCGCAGAGCCGCCTGGCGGGCGTGGCGTTCATGGTGGGCGTGAACAACATGAAGAGGCGGCGGATAAGGACGACGCTGACGACGGCGACGATAATACTGGTGACGTTCACGATGCTGTCGGTGATAAGCGTGGGGCAGGACGTGGAGCCGGTGCAGTTGAAGCTCGGGGGAGAAACGCCTTACGACGGGTTCGTGTACGCCAATCCTGGGCTGGGCCCGATAGACCCGGTACAGATGCACAGGATAAGGGCGCATTTCGAAGGAAGGGCAGCCAAGGCGAGCCGGGCGTGGGTGGAAAGGAAGGACACGCACGGGGTGTACCTGCCGTACGCCGTGACACCGGTCATTCCGATCAGGGGAGCGTCGGTGAAGTCGCTGAGTGCGAAGGTGCTGCTGGGGCTCGAGGTGGCCGAGAACGGCTTCCTGGGGCCCATGGCGGTGAAGGGCCGGTGGTTCAGCGCGAACGACGTGCCGGAGATGGTACTTTCGGAGAAGGCTGCAGGGCTGCTGGGCATAACGCCGGGAAACCTTTCCGAGAAGAAGGTGTGGTTAAACGGGGTGCAGCTGGAGGTGGTGGGGCTGATAGACGACAAGTCGCTGGAGGACATGAAAGACATAGCCGGAGTGCCGGTACTGCCGCTCCTTGTGGAAGCGGGCCGTGAAAAGCACCTGCAGGGCATGGCGATGCGGTCGGAAGCGGCGAAGTCCGGGCTGCTGCAGGCCGGGGACTTTGCGAACATACCCGGGACGCGCGTGGCGAGGCCGGAAGACATAGCGATAGTGCCGCTGGGGTACGCGAGGATGCTGGGCAACGCGCAGTTCCGGACGCTGAGCGTGAAATACGACCGGGAGGAGGGCGCAACGCCGGAAGAGATTTCGCAGAAGGTATGGGACGACGCCAACAAGCTGATACGATTCCAGGACGTGCGGCTTTCGGTCGGACTGAAGACGGCGGTGACGGCGGGGAAAACCGAAACCAGGCTGGACGCCGGCCAGTATGCCCTGGCATCGAGCAGTTCGGCGGAGGTCGGGGGCGTGCTGAAGGTGGCGATCCCGATAATCCTTGGGGCGACGATAATACTGAACACCATGCTGGGATCGGTGATGGAGAGGAAGCGGGAGATAGGCATATACAACGCGATCGGGCTGAACCCGACGCACGTCATGGTGTTCTTCCTGGCGGAATCGCTGGTGTTCGGACTGGTGGGATCGGTGGCGGGGTACCTGATAGGGCAGATGCTGAGCCTTGTGGTAAGCCGGGTGGTGGATCTCAACCTGAACTACTCGTCGCTGTCGGTGATGCTCGTTATATTCCTGACGATAACGACGGTACTGCTTTCGACGATATACCCTGCGATGATGGCGGCGAGGGCGGCGGTCCCGAGCGGGCAGAGGCGGTGGAGCCTGCCGCAACCGGAGGGCGACCAGATCCGCGTGAATTTCCCGTTCGTATACGATGCGAGCCGGGTGGTGGGCGCGTGTGCGTACCTGTACGATTTCATGAAGCAGAATTCCGAGGCGTCGGTGGGGAAATTCCTGGCGGCGATAGGGCCGGTGGGCCGCGTGCCGGCGGAGGCGGTGCCCGGGGCGGAAGAACAGTCGGACACGGCGTACGCGATGCTGTTCGACGTGGCCCCGGCGCCTTTCGACCTCGGCGTCAACCAGAAGATGGAAGTATACGCGTGTTTTGACGAGCGCGTGCACGCCCACATGCTTACGGTGCACCTGACGAGGATGAGCGGGCAGAAGAGCAACTGGGTGACGGTGAACCAGCCGTTCCTGGAGACGCTGAGGAAGCGGCTGCTGTCATGGCGGTCACAGAAGCTCGAGACGCAGGAGGCGTACCGCAAGCAGGGAGAAGAGCTGTTCAGGCATGCGATCGACCTGCCGGTGAAGGACGGAGTCTAGGGCCCGCGATGGCAAACATCCAGGACAAGGAGATACAACAGTACCGGGACCTGATGGAGGTACCGGACAAGTTCGAGGACGGCTTCGGTCCGAAGATGATCGTGGCGGCGCTGTTTCTCGGTTTCCTGATGATACCGGGCTCGATATACCTGGGTCTCTTCATGGGAGCGGGGCTGGGGCCTGCGGCAAGGTGGGTGACGGTAATCCTGTTTGCGGAAGCGGCGAAGCGTTCCATGAAGTCGCTGCGGAAGCAGGAGATATTCCTGCTGTTCTACATGACGGGCATTGCGCTGGGGATGCCTTTCCAGAACTTCCTGTGGTACCAGTACCTGGTGCAGTCGCCGGCGACGGTGGGGATGGGGGTGGCGTCGGAGATTCCGGCGTGGATAGCGCCGTCGAAGGAAGTGATCGAGCAGACTGGGAGGACGTTCTTCACGCGCCACTGGCTGCCGCCGATGGCGTTCATATTCGGGACCCTGCTGCTGGGGCGGATAGACCACTTCGGGCTGGGATATGCGCTGTACCGGCTGACGTCGCACGTCGAGAAACTGCCCTTCCCGATGGCGCCGGTGGGAGCGCTGGGGGTGACGGCGCTGGCGGATTCGGGAGACGAAACGCAGAGGTGGCGGTGGCGGTGTTTTTCCCTCGGGGGCGTGATGGGGCTGGCCTTCGGCGCCATATACGCGGGCGTTCCGGCGGTGACATCGGTGCTGTTCAACCACCCGGTGAAGATAATCCCGATCCCGTGGCTGGACCTGACGGCGGCGGTAAGCACCAGGGATTTCATGCCGGCGGTGCCGCTGAACCTGGTGTTCGACCTGACGCTCGTGATCGTGGGGATGGTGCTGCCGTTCTGGGCGGTGGTCGGGGGATTCATAGGGCTGATAGTGACATGGATACTGAATCCCATCCTGTATCACAACGGCATGCTGACGACGTGGCAGCCGGGCATGGGGGTGGTGGACACGCTTTTCAGCAACCACATCGATTTCTACCTGTCGTTCAGCATAGGGCTGATGTTCGCGATATTCCTGGTGAGCATATCTTCGCGGATACTGAAGCCCATGTTCATGAGGTGGATAGGTGCTGGGGGCGAGGAAGGGGCGGCGGAAAGGAAGGGCTTCGGGCAGATATGGAGGGAACTGCTGAGCCGCGACAGGGAGCGCGGGGACATATCCATACTGATGTCGCTGGGGATATACCTCCTGAGCACGATCACGTACATAGGGATCTGCACGTACCTGATGCCGGGCGACCCGGTGACGGGGAAGGGGCGGTTCCCGTGGCTGTTCTTCCTGGGGTTTGCGTTCCTGTACCAGCCGATCATAAGCTACACGAACGCCAAGCTCGAAGGCATGGTGGGGCAGACGGTGGCGATACCGCTGGTGCGGGAGGCGGCGTTCATTCTTTCCGGCTACAAGGGGGCGGCGATATGGTTCGCGCCGATCCCGATGACGGACTACGCCGGGGCGGTGAGAGGCTTCCGGATACTGGAGCTGACGGGGACCAAGCTGACGGGGGTCATAAAGGTCGAGCTCCTGGCGTATCCCATAGTGGCGCTGACCACGCTGCTGTTCAGCGAGCTGATATGGCGCATAGCGCCGATCCCGAGCGAGACGTACCCGTTCACGCAGGAAGTGTGGCACCTGAACGCGCTGAATTTCAGCCTGACGGTGACATCGACAATGGAAGGGTCGAGCCAGTTCCTGGAAGCGATAAAATGGGACATAATCGGGTGGGGGCTGGGATCGGGGCTGCTGTCGTTCATACTGTTGAGTTTTCTGAACCTGCCCACGTTCCTGGTCTACGGGGCGGTGCGCGGACTGGGACAGACCACGCCCGGGCAGATACTGCCGGAATTCATCGGGGCGCTTATCGGGAGGTTCTACCTGCAGCGGAAGTTCGGGCACCAGACGTTCAAGCGATACATAGCGATAGTGGTCGCGGGCTTCATGGCGGGCGTGGGACTGGTAGGCATGGCTTCGGTGGCGATAGCGCTTATAGTGAAGAGCACGACCACACTGGGGTACTAGAATGAGCGAAACAGCGTACAAGCGTGTCGACCTGGAACGCGTGGACTGGGAAAACCAGCCTGCGGCCGAAAGCCCGGACATCTCGGCGCTGCTGCCGAGCGAAAGCCCGACGAGAGTGCGGCTGTGGCTGGTGCTGCCGCTGTCGCTGCTGCTGTGCGTGGGACAGGCCGTGGTGACGATACTCGCAGAAACGTACCGGCACGTGTACCCGAGTTCGACGATGATCCCGGTGCTGGCTTTCGGCATGCTGATACTGCTGGTGATAGCCGTCAACCCCGCGCTGCGCGGGCTGCAGATGGCGATGAAATGGTTATCAGTGCCGATGGACAACCTGTTCGTCAAGTTGAGCCGAGCGGAGCTGGTGTGCGTGTTTGCGACGCTGCTCGTTACTGCGGGCATTTCGACGTACGGCCTGGTGGACCAGCTCGTCCCCATGATGACCGCGCCGTGGAACCCCGAGTGGAACACGCCCCAGGCGGGCTGGGACGAGCAACTGCTGCCGTACATGAACAAGGACCTCTACATATCGGATCCCGCTGCGGTGCGGGTGTTCCGCGAAGGGCTGCCGGTGCCGCGGCCGGCGGAATCGGCGCCGTCGGCGGAGAAATGGGCTTTCCGGTGGGAGGTGTTCAAGGAAGTGCCTTGGGGGGTATGGCTGAAGCCGCTGGGCTACTGGATGATCTTCATAGCGGGAGCCTACGGCATGTTTTACAGCCTGACACAGATCGTGCTGGGGTACTGGTCAGGGCGAGAGAAACTGATATTCCCGCTTGCAAAGCTGCCGGAGGCGGTGATACCGGAACCTGGGGAGGAAAGGAGCTGGGTGCCGAAGGTGTTCAAGGCGCCGGGCTTCTGGGCGGGGTTCGCCTTGAGTTTCCTCGTAATAAGCTGGAACGCGATGGTCGCCGCGGAATGGATCACGGGGCTCAGCAAGATAACCCTGGGGATGTCGTCATGGCGCACCGAGCAGATACTGCAAGGCAGTTTCGTGGAAGGGCTGACGGGGGGATACAGCCATCCGCTGACATTCCTGATCATATTCACAGCGATAGGCATAGCGTTCCTGCTGCCCACAGAGATCAGTTTTTCGGCGTGGTTTTATTTTCTGTTCGCCAAGTTCATGCTGCTGGTGGCGGTGTGGCTGGGGTACGGCCGCAACATGAACGATTTCCCCACGGACTGGCTGTGGATGGACAACCCGATATCGGCACAGGGGGCGGGAGGCATCCTGCTCTTCAGCGCGGTGAGCCTGTACAGGAGCATCCGGCAGTATTTCATCTATGCAAAGGGCAAGAGGGGAGGCGAGCGGATCAAGCTGATGCTGCCGGTCATAGGGCTGGCGGTATCGCTGGCGGTGGTGACCCTGTGGCTGAACTGGAACTGGCGCAATTACGACGCCCGCGCCGCGGCGCCCGGAGACGCTCCTGGATATTTCTCGACCATGATTTTCTCGATGCTCATAGTGGGCTTCCTGACGCTGATCACGCTGGGGCTGATGCGGATAGTGGCCGAAGGCGGCATTTACTGGTTCCAGTCGCACGCGAGCTTTTTCCATTCGTACAAGATGCTGGGCATGGGGAAGTATTTCCCGAGTTCGGCGACTTTCATAGGGCCGCTGATCCCCATATACCAGGTGCTGTTCCTTGACATAAAGACGTTCCTTGCGCCAAGCCTGCTGAACGCCGGCAAGATGCGCGAGGATACGCGTGCCGGGCGCGGGAAGTATCACCTGAACATGGTGGTGAGCCTGGCCGTAACGGTGCTCGTGTCGCTGGCGTTCACGATATTCCTTGCCTACATGGAAGGCGGCCAGCAGATGGACAACTGGTTCTATTCGCAGGGGCCTTCCGGGATCGTGCGCCAGGCGTACAATGCGGCCACTTCGCCGCCGAGCTTCCGTGCCACGACGCTGATATGGTACGCGATAGGAGCGGCATGGACGGCGATTTCCATGCTGCTGCGGCAGACGCTGTTCTGGTTCCCGCATCCGATAGGCTACATAATGCTGGTGAACCCGTTAATGTCGCGCCTGTGGTTCAGTTTCTTCATCGGGTGGGCCGCGAAGAAGGTAGTGGTCAGGTACGGCGGCAAATCCACGTACGACAGGGTGCGCCTGGTATTCATAGGCCTGATAATGGGAGAGTTGCTGGCAGTGTTCCTGTGGAACGTCCTTTCGCTCATACTGCACTTCCAGGTAAGCGGAATCGACCTGAACCGTTACAGTTCGTGAACGCCGGGGAACGCGACCCAGGGAACCGGGGGGCGCCGTGTCGGCTCGAAAAAGCAGAAACAGGAAGAAATCCGCCGCGCCGACGGCGGCGACGATCCCGCTGGGCTGGATGGGGATGCTGACCGAAGTCCGCCCGGACCTGCGTCCCTACAAAATAGACGGCCACTACAGGAAGGGCGTGATCTGTCTTTCGGACGCCGCCCGGCCCCGGCTGGAAATCCTGTGGAATTCCGTTACGCGCCGCAGGTTCCGCGCGCGTGATTTCGCCATAAGGCAGCTTTCCAGGATAGCCGGCGCCGACGTGACGAAGTCGGCGAAGGAAATTGAAAATTCATCCCTGGAGGGATTGCTGCTGTACAGGAACAGGGAAACGGGGCGGGATCACTGCGTGGGTTACTGTCCCGCGACGGACAGGGTTTTTGAAATCGCCTACCACCATGAAAGCCCCGGCGACGACGAAACTTTCCGCAAGATAACGCTCGCCCGCTTCAGCGACCAGGAACGGGACACTCCCTGGAAATGGGCGTTTTTCGGAATGAGCTTCGTGTCGCCGGCAGGCTACACGCTGAAACACTGGACCCTGAACCTGGGAGACATGACGGTCCGGCTGGCGGACGAACGGTCGTGGACGACGCGGCCCGGCATGGTCCTGCGCGAGATCTATCCCGCGGAACTCGCCCTGGCCAGAATGGACCTGGAAGCGTGGATGGTCCGGCTGCTGGAAGAAGGCCGCTCGCTCTACCGCCCCGGATACAGGAAGCGGTTCAGCAGGGGCGGCCCGGTTTTCGAACCGCTGGAGGAGGGAACGGCGAAGGGATATACGACGGAGACCCGTCTCCGCCTGCCGCTCAGGCTGTTCCTGTGGAGAACGCCGCCTGGACAGCGGGTGAGGCTGTATCATGACGCGGCGCTGAACCGGCTCGTCTATATAGGCGTGGCGTGCGGGGGAAAAGAATTCGAGCCGCTGATCGAAGAAATCATGAACGGCCTGCACTGGGCGGAGGATTCCGCCGTCGGCGAGGGGTGAAGTTTCGTGGTATGCCACGGCGTACAGGTACAATAATAACAACTGCGCGCGGTTCATTTGCGGACGGGGACACGACCGGACATGGCGAAACAGGAGAAACTTTCCAGGGGCCAGGCGCTCGACGCCCGTCCCGTGGTGGCCGAAATACAGGATCGCAAGCCGCTGGACGACGGCGGCCAGCGGCTGACGGTGATGTTCGAGACATCCCGGTGGCAGCGCTGGATGCTCCGGCTGCCGCAGTTCGTCACGCGGGATTTCGAGCTGGATTCGTTCGGAGTCGAAATAGTGGAACTCTGCGACGGGCGCAGAACTGTCCGGGACATCATAAAGAAATTCGCGTCGAAACACAAGGTATCCCGGCCGGAAGCTGAAAAAGCGGTCCTGATGTTCCTGCGGACGCTCATCCGCAAGGGTATCGTATCCATAGCGATATCCGGAACATCTGACGGCAAGTAGAGTTACCGAAAGGGGCGGCGGGGCGACGATCCGGCGGCCGGCAGGCGTACAGACGGTTGCAGAATACCGAAGCCGCCTATAATGAAACACCGGGGACCGTCATGGTGTCCGGGAAAGGAATACCACGTGCCCGACAGCAAACGCACGCCGTATTACATGCACGTCGCCGAATCGATCGTGAAAAAAATAGCCCTGGGCGAAATCCCCCGAGGCGGGCGCATACCGTCGATCCGGGAATTGTCGCAGAATTTCAACGTGGCCAAATCCACGGTGGAAAGGGCTCTTTACCGGCTGGTGGACCGCGGCGTGCTCCGATCCGAGCAGGGGCGCGGGATATTCGTGGTGGACAAACCGGCCCGCCATGCCGACGGCATGACGCACGTCGTGGGGTTCCTGGCGCCCATGCATGCCGGCACATACATGGGGAAGGGCTTCTATGCCAACGTCCTGGCGGGGATACAGGAAGCGCTCGCTGGCGCTGACCGCAGCCTCCTGGTGATAAACGAAAGCGGGCTGGGCCACGCGGATGAATCAGCCAACCTGCACGAAGACCTTGTCGACGGCTACGTCGTCATAGGCCCCGTGGGCAAGCAGTTCATATCGCTGCTGCGGAAGGTCGGGAAGCCCATGATCTTCGTCGACCACGACGCAAGCGGCCTGGGCTACGATTCCGTCGTGGCGGACAATTTAAAGGGAAGCCTGCTGATGACCAAGCATCTGCTCGACTTCGGCCACAGGCAGATCGTATTCCTGGGGGGCCTTTTGAGGTCGGAGCCCGACCCCGAAGACAAGCATTACATCGACACGGCGGCGCGTGAACGGTTCGCCGGCTTCAGGATAGGCATGGAAATGGCGGGCATCGACGTCCGGGACGAAAGCCACGCCCTGCGGGTGGTGGAAAGGACCATCGAAGACGCCCATGCAAGCATCCGGGAATTCTGGGAAAACGGGCGCAGGGCCACGGCCATCGTGTGCTTCGGCGGAGGGGACGCCGAAGGAGCGATCACCTATCTTAACGAAAACGGCGTGAACGTCCCTGAGGACGTGAGCGTGGTCGGGTTTGCCGCGGGCGAGAAAACCGCCGGCAAGGTGCTGACGGGAGTAGATTTCAACGCCAGGGACATGGGCGTTGCCGCCGGAGAACTCATCCTGGAACGCGTCCAGCGGGGCTACGACGCATTCCGCACCGAGATAATCCCCGTCAGCTTTGTGGAAGGCGACACTACGGCGGTGGCCCCTCAGGTCTGAGCGCCGTCCGGCCCGGTTTCGTTCCGTTCGAGTCCCCGCTTGACGAAAGTGGGGCCTTCCCAGGCTTCTTTCAGCAACCGGTTGTTGTTCGCCAGGCCGTCCTGGTCGTGTTCTTCGTGAGGCAGGTGGAACACGATGCCGGAAAAGAGCAGGTCCCGCCGTTCCACGCCGACGCGCACCAACCGCACGGCCAGTTCGCTGTCCTCCCTGCCCCAGCCTTCGAACTCCTCGTTCCAGCCATTGACCTTCTCGAGGTTATCCCGGTGAAGGGCGAAGTTGCAACTGCGGATTCCCCTCATGCCCCTCTTCTTCACAGCAAGCCCCGGAATCCGCAGCAGGTGATGCGCCTTTTTTATCTTCCTCGACAACAGCAGCCTGATCAGTTCACCGAGGCTTTCGCTGCCGTCCACATCGTCTTTTCCCGCCTGCGTAACCATTATCCTCTTGCCCTGGATGAAACGGTCCCGCGCTGCGACTCTCATGTGATCCTCTACGAAACGCGGCCCCGGTATGCAATCGCCGTCCACGTATATGAGGTAGTCGCCGGTAGCCTTCCTGGTGGCGTTGTTCCTGGCGGCGGCGACGCGGAAGCCGCGGTCTTCCTGCCAGGTGTGCATCACCGGGAAATCCACCTTTTCGGAATACTCCTTCACCACGCCGGCGGTCTCCGGTCCGGAACCGTCGTCGGCAATCACCAATTCATGCGGCCGGACGGTCTGCACCAGGAAACCGGCCAGGACCTTCCGGAGATATTCCGGGGCGTTGTACGTTGCGACGATGATGCTGGTTTTCATCCGGGCCTCAATCCCCGCGTCCATTGCGTTCTGCATCCCGCCACATTTCGCGCAGCAGCATGTACCTGTAGAAGACCCCAATTGCGTTCGAAACGGCTATCAGCATTCCCGCTGCGCCGTCCAGGAAGCCCGCCCGCAGGAGATAGGTCTTGAAGAACATGAACTTCGCGCGGCCCACGGCGCTGAACAGGCCGGCCTTCTTCCGCCGCTCGAAGCGATCCTGCGCGCCAAGCACTGCGTAGCTGCGCGCGCGTTCCAGGAAATCCGCCGCGGACCGGAACGAATGGTGCTCGATGACACCGCTCAACCGCCCGGTCTCCCCCCGGACCTGCAGCGACTCGTGCACGCGCGGCTCGCTGAAGGCCGCCTTACCCTTGCGGAACAGGCGCGTGGTCCAGTCGGGCCACCAGCCGCCGTGTCTTATCCACTGCCCGCGGTAGTAGTTTTTTCTGCGGATCTGGTATGCGACCGCTGATTTGTTTTCCGCCGCCCGGCGGATTTCTTCCGCCAGATCCGGCGAAACGCGCTCATCCGCGTCCAGTGACAACACCCACGGTCCAGAGGCGAGTTCCACGGCGCGGTTCTTCTGTCCGCCGTACCCGCGCCATTCTTCCACGTGAACCTTGTCGGTGTGCTCCCTGGCGATTGCAACCGTGCGATCCGTGCTGCCGCTGTCGAGGACTATCACTTCATCCGCCCACGCGACGCTCTCCAGGCACGGTCCGATGTTCTTCTCTTCGTTCAGGGTAACGACGGTCACCGAAATTTTCTCCCGCTCGTCCGGCATTCCCATTACCCCCTGATAATCTTCCGGTAGTTTTTGTGTCCCAGGTCCCAGCCGGTCGCGTTTTCCAGTGCCGTGAGCATCCTGTACTTGAGGCGTTCGTGCTTGTGGCAAGAACGTTTCATGCCGGGCGGGTCGGTTTCCCTCAAGCTGCCCTGCCAGCTCAGAGCGGCTATGCGATCCTTCATAACCGCAGGATGCGTCCCCTCGAACACCGCCAGGCGCTCCAGCGGCCCGTAGTCGAATTCCGCCTCTCCCATCTCAGGTCCCCCTTCCCCGTGATAGACCGCGCTCGCCCGGTTCACCTTGTTCTTCATCACGTCCGGCGGCCTCGTGTATCCGTAGTGAAAAATCCGGGCGCCGGATTCGGCCGCAACCGCCTTCCCGCCGTCCCTGAACCTGAACGACTGAGCGTCTCCCTTCGACCGCAACCCTATGCCGTTCCTCACTATCCTTATCTCTTTCCTGTACCAGCCGTGGCTCCTGTGGTAGTGGCGGTAATCTCCCCAGAAGTGGAGATAGTCGAAAAGCATGGCCTGGACGCGCCCGTCTTGCGCCAGGGATTCGCAACGTTTGCGCAAGGCAGGCAGGTCGTCCTCATGCGCCACTTCGTCCGCCTGCAGGTAGAAGCACCACTCGCCCGAACACTCGTCGAGGGCCTGGTTCGTCAGGTATGAATACACGTGATCGCCGGCTTCCTCCCTGCCGGGCCACGGTCGTTCGAGTATACGCAGTTTTTTATCCCCTATGGCGGATATGACTTCCAGCGTGTTGTCGTCTTCGTCGCCGGCACAGTATACGAGCACGAATTCATCCACGGCCGGCAGAATGGACCTTACCGACTCGGCCACGGGGTAGTAGAGCCTGTTCGCGTTTCTGACGAATGAAAAGCCCGAAAGGAGCATGGATCGTTCCCCGTGCAATGAAAAGAGCGTCGTTTGCGCAACCGGGGATTGTAACGCAGGTTCTCCGCCGGGCAAGAATAAAGCCGGTATGGCCGGCGGGAACGCTTCACCGCAACGGGATACAAGCCATTGTTGAACGTCTATACCACGAATATCTTTTTCGCCCCATTATTTTATTTGTCCGCGCATTAGTCCTTTAAACCCACTACAATATTGCAATTGCTTTACCCGCGCGATATAATATTTCCGTGGGTAAGTTTCTTTGGGAATCTGCAGTTAGGGAGGATACCAGATGCGTGCGTTTCTATCAATAACGGCCATTGCAATCGCCCTGGTGATTCTTGCGGGCTGTGGAGGCCAACTGGTCGGCCTCGGGAAGAACGAAGCTCCGCCCAACGCTTCATTTACGGCAAGTCCTCAGACCAGCACCACTTATCCGATTCTGGTCAACATGGACGCTTCGGCTTCGAGCGATCCCGACGGCGGCGCCATTTCGCTGTACGAATGGGACTTCGACTTTGACGGCATGACGCCCAACATCACGGCAAGCGGAGGCAGCCCCACCACCAATAACACGTATAACTCGCCCGGGACTTACGTCGTTTGGCTGCGCGTAACCGATGACGAAGGCGCAACCGCGACGACCACCCGGACGATCCAGGTCTTTCCGGCTGCGAGCGTCACCTCGACTCCCAACATCGTGTGCATCGGCCGGGTAAGCGCGGCGGACGACCAGGTAACGTTCGACGCCTCCGGAAGCAACCCCGGACCCGGGGCGAACATAACGCTTTACGAATGGGACTTCAACTACGGCGCCGGCCCCTTCTCCGCCGACGCCAGCACCACGCCGCCCACGGCCACGTACAACTACACCTACGCGGCCGCCAACGACTACATCGCCGCCGTCCGGATAACCACCGACGCCCCCGGCTCGGGCACCGACACCATAGCGGTCAAGGTCGTGGAACTCACCGCTTCCTTCACCATGCCCGGCAGCGGCGCACCCGGCATTCCCGTGGACTTCGACGCTTCCGGCTGCACCGCCAACAACACGACCATCACCAACTACCACTGGGACTTCGGCGACGGCACCGCCGACACCGCCAGCCCCACCATCCAGCACACCTACAGTGCGGAAAACACGTATTCCGTGTCGCTCACCATCACGGACGAGAACGGCTTTACGGATACCGTCTCGCAGAGCTTCGTCGTCGCAGACCTTGCAGCGGTCATTTATTCGAACACGGCGCCGCCGGGCGGCGTCGCCGACTACCTGACCCTGACGGCCAATGCGCCGGTGCTGGTGCAGATGAGCAACGAGCATTCCGTGGGCACCATCACCGAATACGCATGGGCCTTTGAACACACGAGCCCGACCGATCCCACCGGAGCGACGTGGGAAAACATATCCGCTTCAGCCACCACCGACGCCGTCCCGCTGACGCACACCTACAGCACACCTGGCACGTATTACCTGTGGCTGCGCATCTTCGACGGCACCACTTACGCGTATGACGTCGTGACGATCACGGCGAATGCCCCGCCGCTCCTGGCGAACTGCAAGACAACCGCTGGCGCCATTATAGATCCAAACGCCCAGAACCACATCGGCGGCGAAACGCCGGCCCTCCCCTACGTCTACTATATAAACGCCGGATCCTTCCCTGCCACCATTACGGCCGACGCTTCCGATTCCACCGGAGCCATCATCGGCCACGAATGGAACTTCGGCGACGGGACCGGCCCGCAATATCCCGCTGTCGCCACCGATCCGACCATCACGCATGACTTCACCGCCGAAGGCATCTACATGGTTACGATAAAGGTTGATGACGGAGCGTCCACGGACCTCGCCTCCATGATTATAACCGTCGTAGACACCGGCTCCGGCCACTCGTACCTCAGCCACTTCCTGGACCACGGCACCACCGCCGGCGACCAGGACGCCAGTATCCATGAAGGTTCTCCGGACACCAATTACGGAGACAACCACATACACTGCGACGGGTATACCGGCGAGACCCAGCACCTCCTCTGGCAGTGCGACGTCACCGCCGAAGTCGGTTCCGACACGATCCTCAGCGCCGGCCTTATTATCTTCTGCTACCGTGAAAACGGCGCCGGCGGCGCTTCCGACACGCTGAGCATGTACAGGTGTACGTCCGCCTGGGATGAAGCCGTCGTCACGTGGAATACCGGCGCGCCCACGTGGGACACCGGCACCGACTACATGCAGGGCGGACCGTGGCTGGCGCCCGACATCGCCATGTCCAATGACGAAAACCCGCCTCACCCGTTCTTCTGGCCGTGCACGACGCTCATTGCCGACTGGGTCGCCACGCCCGCGAACAATTACGGCGCAGCGGTCGTAGCCAATGACAGAGTCGACCTTTCCTTCTGCAGCGACGGTTACCAGGGCAACACTCGAAACCCGATCGTGGTAGGCATACTGCAGTAAGAACGATTGTGTATTACAGGCCGGAGCGTTCCCGCGGGGGACGCTCCGGTTTCTTTTCACCAGCGGTGACCTTCCCATGGCCTTGACCCGTTGCCGCAGGAAGCCTAAGATAGTCCCGTCAGCCTTGCGGAGCATACACGAATGCCCGATGTCGTTCTCGATGCCCCCGGCGTGTATCGTAAAGCCGCGGCGATCGCAGATGAAATAATGGCGGGTTCGCCGGCGGGAGACGTCCCGCTGGACGGCGTAATCGCCGCCGTTGAAGAACGGGAAGCCCTGATCGCCGGCGCTCTCGCCCGGCGCGGCATCACCGTGGTCGAAGACCCGGTCGAAATTGCCTATAACGACAAAGGCTGGATGCTCCGTGACTTCGTCTGGGCCGGGATCTGGAACCGTGTTTCCCGGCCTCTTTTCGACGCCGTTCCGCACCGGCGCCGCGGCATTTTCCTGCCGCACTGCATCACCGCGGTTGACGGCTGCATCCGGGAGAACAAAGGCATCCATGACCGCTGCGCCCGCTGCGGCAGGTGCGCCGCCGCCGGAATCATAGACGCGGCCATGGCAAAGGGTTACGGCGAAGAGCACATCTACATCGTGGGCGGTGGTTCCGCGCTCGGCCCCATTGTGGAGAGGGACGGCATCAAGGCGCTCACGGGGGTCGCATGTTACAGGGAAGCCCGCCTTTACTACAGCGCTTTCGCTCACGGCCACTTCAAGACGCCGGCACTAATGGCGCTGCTCGTCCGCTGGGGCTGCAGGAGCACCCTGTCCCTGGAAGAAGCCGTCGCGGGGGCGCTTTAGGCCGCGCCCCCGGTAACTCCTGCCGCCGTCAGAACTTGGCGGTAAAGCCCAGCACCGGGCCTTCCATCGAAAATTTCAGTGTGTCGCCGGAATTATCCAGGTCCATGTCCAGGTACCGGTAGCCCACCATGATGGTCGAATTCGACGTCGTGCTGCCCATCGTCCATTTCACCCCGCCTGTAACGTCCAGGTATTCCCCGCCGGTGTGGCCGATGCGCACCCAGTCCAGGTTCATGTACTTGGCGTCTACGAAATAAACCTGTCCCGTCCCCGTCCCCCATTCGTAGGCGTAGCCGAAAAGAAACATCATCGCGCTGTCGTCGAACGTGGCCCTGGTGGCTGGAGCGCCCACGTCATACATGTCTATGCTGAAGTCGAGGTATTCGATCACGAACGAGATGGCCGACAACGCCTGCTGAGTCTGCTGCTGTTCGCGTGAGGACACGATAAGGCGGTACTGGTTCATGTCCACCGACGAGTGGACCGTGCTGCCGTTCGTGAACGTCGTGCCGCCATACACCAGGTCGCTGCCCAGCGTCGCCTGCCCCGAACTGGACCACGTACCGAAACCCAGCCCATAGGAATCCTGCCCCTTATGGTAGAAGAACTCGCCGTAATACGTGTCGCATTCGTCGTCCAGTCCGGCGTCGGACAGGAGGTTCCAGTTGTCGCCTCCGGCGAACGCGCTCTCCGCAGTCTCGATGCTGATGGCCCAGTACCCGCCCAGCACCTCGAAACTCTCCGCATTCCTGTTGTACCTGCTGCATCCCGCCGCCAGCAGAACCGGCAGCGCAAAGAGCAGGCAGCCTGAAACCCTGCGTATGCTCATGCTACGCCTCCACCGAGGAATTCACCCACAACCACACTCTTATTATCGGACGTTCAGACCTGATTATCAAGCGATAACCCAACAATTACCCTATAATTTGCCCGACCGATATATAGCCAGGGCCAGTGCCATGCCCATCAATCCGGCAACCAGGAACCCCCCCATGCCGAGGAGAGAGACGTTTTCGAGCCCTATCTGACCCAGGAATTCCCACTTCGGGCCCACTCCGCTCGACATGATCGTGGCCGAGCCCATTATCACCGCCGCAATGACAATGCTGAAGGAAAGCCTGTTGCTGGCGCTTTCCAGCTCGCTTACCAGCCCCTGAATTCCTTCATGACGCAGGTCCAGCGAGAACTTGCCCCCCAGCACGCGCCTCAATGCAAAACGGCCCACCCGGGGCAGGTCCCCCAGGAGCCGCATCGTCCTGTAGGCCGACACCTCCATAGCTTTCCCGGCCTTTTTCGGCGACAGGATCCTGCCGACAACCTTGCCCGTATACGGCTTTACCTCTTCCAGCACGTTTATGTCGGGGTCGATCTCGCGCACCAGGCTGAAAAGAATCGACATCGACCTCGCCAGCAGCACCCACTCCGAAGGAAGCGTCAGGTGGTATTTGCGTGCGATATCGACGATTTCCGCGAAGATCTTTTCGACTTCCACCTCGCGCGCCGGCAGGCCGCTGTAGTAGCCAAGAAGCCAGCGCAATTCTCTCTCGACGCCCTCCGGCAGCGGCTGAAGGCTGTCCGTCAGCACTTCCTCCAGCACGGCGACGGCAAGCTCGGGCTCGTTATCGCTGACAGCGACGTACAGGAGAGCTATGTCGGTAAGCGCCCTCCCGGAAAGCATTCCGACCGCGCCGAAGTCTATCAGTCCCAGTTTGCGCCCATCGGCGCAGAGCCGCAGGTTGCCCGGATGGGGATCGGCATGGAACAGCCCCATCTCGAAGTACTGCGTCAGGAAGACTCTTATTATCAACCTCATAAGACGGCGGTCCGGCGGCCTGTTCGACTTGAGAGCCCTGCCGAGGCTTTCGCCTTCCACTTCGCTCATGGTTATAACCGAACTCGACGTCGCCTCCCAGACGACCTCCGGCAGCACCACATCGTAGTTTCCGTCGAGGTGCTTGTGGAAATTCTCTATCACCGTGGCCTCGTGCAGAAAATCCATCTCCCTGGTGACCGCCGCGGCGAATTCCTCGACGAGTCCCGACGGCCTGTACAGCTTGGCTTCCTCGATATGGTCCTCGAGCAGCTTGGCCACGAACGACAACACCTCGATATCGCCTTCGAAAAACTCCATGCAGCCCGGCCTGCGAACCTTGACGACGACCTTCCTGCCGTCCTTCAGCCTGGCCCTGTGCACCTGAGCCAGGGATCCCGACGCCATGGGCTCGCTGTCCACGCTTTCGAAAATGTCTTCGAGCTTCCCCCCGATGCCTTCCACCAGCTCTTTCCTGACGGTCTCGTAGGTCAGGGGGTTCACACTTTCCTGGAGGTTGCGGAGTTCGTCTATCATTTCCGGCGGCAGAATATCCGGGCGGGTGGAAAGCATCTGGCCCAGCTTGACGAACGTCGGCCCGAGTTCTTCGAGAACGCGGCGCATCCGGAGTGCAGCGCGTTCCTTCGACGAGAGTTCCGTCGTCCCCACGAGCCGCTTTGAGGCAGGCAGCAGGCCGCCGAGACCTATCCGGTCCACTATGTCGGTGAAGCCGAACTTGACGAGCACGCCCACTATCTCCGACAGGCGCCTCACCGTCTTGTAGGTCCGGGATATTTTCCTGATCTGCATCCGCTCTCCCGCCCTCGGCGCTTAGCGCCCGGGCAGCCACCAGTTTACCGCAGGGCGTGTCCGCCTGCAACGTGCGAGCCGGCAGACCCGCGCCATGCGTCAATCCTCGGGGAACGTCCCCGCCATGCCTTCAACCGGCACGGTGAACGCGTAACCGAATCCCTCTTTATTCATGTCCACCCCGACCTCGTTCAACATCGCCCGGAACTTCTCCAGCACGTCGTCGTTCTGCGACACGCTGAATATCGTCATGTTGTGCTCCCTGGGGCCCGTCAGCATGTGCCTGAGCCCCGCGAAAATGGGCACTTCCTGAGCGAGCAGGCTTATCACCTCCTCGCTTTCAACCGAAGTAACGCCCTGGACGTCCAGCGTCAGCAACGCTTCCAGCACGTCGTCAAGATGCTCGCGTTCATTCAGAACCACCACCAGCAGTCTCATCTATCCTCCTCTTCCTTCCCGTCCTCCTCTTCCTTCCCTCCCATGTCCACTTCGCCGGCCTTCACCAGCGCCATCTTTGTCGCTATGGGCCCCACTATTTCAAAAAATATCGTCGAAGCCGCCACCGCGTTTATCGCTATTATCCCCAGCATCCGGCCGCCTTCCTCCTCGTACCCTGCGAGTTCCCGCGACACCAGAAGCGACAACCCCACGGCCACTCCCGCCTGCGACAACAACCCGAACCCCAGGTACTTCCGCATCACGGTACCGGCATTTGCGATAGTCGCCCCCAGCCAGCTCCCCGTAACCTTGCCCAGGCTCCTGGCGATAATGTATACCGGCACCAGCAGCCCCATCGTCATAAGCACCCTCAGGTCAAGGTGCGCCCCGGCCACCACGAAAAACAGTATGTACACCGGGAGCGACACCTGTT
Source organism: Planctomycetota bacterium (assembly GCA_016930595.1). GTDB lineage: Bacteria > Planctomycetota > SZUA-567 > JAFGGJ01 > JAFGGJ01 > JAFGGJ01. Next base: position 87,766 of record JAFGGJ010000002.1, on the reverse strand, counting down.
CCACCGCCGCATACGTGCGTTCCGTCTCCCTGGACGATATATTCGCCACCGCCGTGCCCACGGCGAGGTTGGCCAGTATCAGCGAAAAATGAAACACGTTCGCAAGCCCCGTCACCAGGAATATCGTCCCGAGCGTCACCGTCAGCACTTCCCCCCGGCCCTTCAGCCTGCTGGACGCCGCTGCGAGCACCGCGCCTCCTATCGACCCGACGATCAGCGCCCCGAACACCTCCAGCCCCGGCCCGGCAAGCACCGCCCCGGCCGAAAAGCCTCCTCCCAGAAACATCCGGGCTATCGCCACCGCAAACGCATACGCTACTATCGCAAGCCCGTCATCGAGTCCCACCACCGCCAGCAACATCCTCGTGACGTCCCCCTTGGAACGGTATTCCTGTATCACCGCCACCGTGCCCGCCGGAGCCGTAGCGGCCGCAATCGCTCCAAAAACCAGAGCTGCCGCACCCGCCGGTATGTCCGCCGGCAGTATCCATTCCGCCAGCAGCCACACAGCCACCGTCACCGCGGCCACCGCCCCCAGGAACTGCGAGAACAGTATCATCGTCAGTTCCCGGCCCATGCGCTTCAGTATCCTGCGCGACAGCTCCGTGCCTATCATGAACGCCACTATCGACAGGCCGAGGTCCGTAATGAGCCCCAGTTCCTCACCCGTGTGCAGGTCGATGATATCCGTTACCGACACGCCCAGCGCCACGCCGGCAAGCAGGTAGCCTATTATCGAAGGAAGCCTGACCAGTCTGGCGGCCTTGCCGCTCAGAAACCCCAGCAGAATGGCCGCCCCTATGAGCAGCCAGTTGTGCGTTTCGTGCAGAACCGTCAGGAAAGTTTCCCACATGGCGGTGCCGGTGGCTTCTCCCTGTCCGGGCCGCTCGCCCGGAGTCCCGGCCGGACGTTCACGTCCGACGCACCTGCTATTCTACGTGGGAAACCCGTTTATTCAACAGCACTTACGTTGCGCCATCGTTCCGGCGAGGCGCTTGCGGAACGCCCCTAGTCCTCCAGGGCGCCTCCTGCTGCACCTTCCACCGGCACGCAGAAGGCGTAACCGAACCCGGACGCGTTCATGTCCACCCCCACCTCTTTCAGCGACTCCGCCAGCCGCACAAGGACGTCGTCCTTGTCCGACAGGCCGAACACCGTCATATTGTGCTCGCGGGGACCGGTCAGCATGTGCCGCAGGCCTGCGAATATCGGCACTTCCTGGGCCAGCAGCGACACCACTTCCTCCGACTCCACCGACGTCAGCCCGTTGACCTCCAGCGCCAGCAGCGCTTCCATAAGGTCGTCCAGGTTTTCACGTTCGTTCAGGACAACAACAAGGAGTTTCATCATGTCTCTCCCGTCGGGTTCGCGGCGTTTATCTCCCCGCCCTTGTCAAGCGCTATCTTCGTGAATATCGGTCCCACTATTTCGAAAAATATCGTCGTCGCCGCAATCGTGTTTATCACGACCAGCCCTATAGCGCGCCCGGCCTCTCCGAATTCAGCCAGGTCCCGCGACACCATCAGCGACAGCCCGACCGCCACCCCCGCCTGCGACAGCAGCCCAAGACCCAGGTTTTTGCGCATCGTGGCGTTCGACCCCCCGATGGTCGTTCCGGCGTAGGCCCCGGATATCTTCCCGGCGCTTCTGCCCACTATGTAGACCGGAACCATCAGCCCCGTCGCCGCCAGCACCCGCAGGTCCAGGTGAGCTCCCGCAACCACGAAGAACAATATATACACGGGCAGCGATATCTGCTCCACCACCCCGTACGAACGTTCCGTCTCCCTCGATGATATGTTCGTCAACGTCGTCCCCACCGCCAGGTTCGCCAGTATCAGCGACAGGTGCATTATGTTCGCAAGGCCCGTCACAAGGAATACCGTCCCCAGCGTAATGACCAGCAATTCTCCTCTCGACTTCACCCGACTTATTATCGCTGTCAGGAACATCCCCCCCACCGTCCCCAGGACCAATGCCCCCACTATCTCCACTATGGGCCCCGTAACCACGCCTCCGAACGACAGCTTGCCGCCCAGCAGCATCTTGGCCGCCGCAACGGTGAACGCATAAGTCATGATCGCAAGACCGTCATCCAGCCCCACTATCGCCAGCAGCATTTTCGTTATGGGCCCGCGCGCCCGGTACTCCTGTATCACTGCCACCGTTCCCGCTGGCGCTGTGGCGGCGGCAAGCGCCCCGAATATCAGCGCCACGGGCATTACCTTCATCCCATCCGGCAGTATCATTCCGGCCAGCAGCACGCATGCCGCGAACGTCAATATCACCGCCCCGAACGCCTCGAACAGCAGGGTCGATACCAGTTCCTTCCCTATCCGCTGCAGTATCTTGCGGGAAAGTTCCGTGCCTATCATGAACGCCACAATCGCAAGCCCGAAATCCGTTATCAGCCCGAGCTGCTCGCTCGTGTGCAGGTCTATGACGTCCATCAGCGATCCGCCCAGCACCACCCCGGTCACCAGGTACCCTATCACCGAAGGCAGCCTGGCCAGCTTGGCGAGTTTGCCCGCTCCGTACCCGACGAGCAGAACCAGGCCTACGAGAAGCCAGTTCTGCGTTTCATGAAAGAAATTCAGAATCTCGTGCCACATGTCCGCCTCAATGGTGTCCGGGGCTGCCCCCGGTCAGTTTTCCTGCTCCCGGAAGAGCTCCACGATCGTCTTCGCATCCGCAGCGGCCAGGATGGATTCCAGAAATCCCTGCTTTTTGATCAGGTGGCTCACGTGTGCAAGAAACACCAGGTACGAACGCACCTTTTCCTTGGGCGTACCCATCAGGATAACCACCTTCACAGGCTTTCCGTCTATTGCGTCGAAGTCTACGCCCTTCTTCGACCTCCCCACGGCCACCACGAAATTCCTCAGTGCGTCCGTGCGTGCGTGCGGTATGGCCGCTCCCCGCCCGATTCCCGTCGAACCCTCCTTCTCCCGGTCGAAAACGTCCTTCACGTACCGATCGAAATCCAGCACCCTGTCGTTCCCGTCCAGCAGCCGTGCAAGTTCCCGGATCGCCTCGTCCTTTGTGCTGCTCTGCATCTCCGCGATGACAAGACTCTCAGACAGATGATCGCTCAATTTCATGGTTGCACCTCTCGAACAGCGGGACGCCGCCTGACCGTGGCTGTTTATTGCGTTGCCCGGCGCTATCATCTATATAGTGTAACATGCCTTCGGAGATGTCAAGCCCCCGGATTCCTCACTTCTTCGCCGTGCCTTTGCCGACCGGGACGCCCCTGTTATAATGCACCTTCCCGGCCGCTGAACGAAAGGAGCCGCCCCATGTACCTTGTCCGCAAAGACCTCCCCGACGGCCTTACCGAAATATGCGCCCCGGGCGACGGCGACCTCGAATACATCTCCCTCGCCGTCTTCAGGACGGACGGCTCCGGCAGCCTCGCCGAAAAGACCGGCGAAAATGAAGTCGCCCTTGTCGTACTCTCCGGCACCGTTGATATCAAGGCCGACGACATAGAAATGAAGAACATCGGCTCACGCCCCGACGTCTTCAGCGGCAAGGCCAGCGCCGTCTTCGTGCCCAGGAACAGCTCCTTCGAAATAAAAGGCACCGGGCTGCCAGCGGAAACTGCCGTGTGCCGTGTCGCCGCGGCCGGCGACGGCGACGTCCGCCTCATCCTTCCTGACGACGTCAAAGTCAAGACCGTGGGCGCTCATAACTGGCGGCGCCAGGTCCACGATATCATCGACCTCCGCACCCCGGCCAGCCGGATAGTCCTGGGCGAGACTTTCAACCCCCCCGGCAACTGGTCCAGCTTCCCCCCGCACCGCCATGACGAAGACAGGCTCCCGCTCGAAGTGAACATGGAAGAAGTCTACCACTTCCGCCTCAAGCCCTCCCAGGGCTTCGGCTTTCAGCGCATCTACACTGACGACCGCAGCATGGACGAAGTCTTCGTCCTCCAGGACTGCGACACCACCATCATGCCGCGCGGCTACCACCCCGTCGCCGCCGCCCCCGGCTACCAACTCTACTACCTCTGGATACTCGCCGGCACGGGCCGCGTCCTCCAGCCGTTCGACGACCCCGAGCACGCGTGGATAAAAGGCGCCGAAAACATCATCAAGTGCCTCTGATCCCGCTTGAATCGCTTTTCCGTCCCCGGTTTTTCCGTGCCGGGGATTTTTCCTTGTGCGGGCATTGACAACTTCCGTGATTGTGTTATACTGTTTTGCGTGAACAAATAGCCAAGCGCGGGAGTTTTCAATGCCATCGCATAAAATCAATCCCTCCGTGCTCGACCTTATCGGCGCCACCCCCATCGTCCGCCTCAACAGGCTCAATAGCCCCTCCTCTGCAGACGTCCTTGTCAAGCTCGAATACATGAACCCCATGGCCAGCATCAAGGACCGCATTGCCCTCGCCATGATAGACGCCGCTGAAAAATCCGGTGCGCTCAAGCCGGGCGGCACCATTGTCGAACCCACCTCCGGCAACACGGGCATCGGCCTGGCCATGGTCGCCGCCGTGCGCGGCTACAAGCTCATACTCACCATGCCGTCCACCATGTCCCTTGAACGCCGCAGAATACTCTCCGCACTCGGCGCCGAAATTGCCCTCTCCGCCGGCGAAGAAGGCATGGCCGGAGCCATTGCTCTCGCCTCCAGGATCGCCGGCGAAACCGCTGCTTTCCTCCCCCAGCAGTTCAGCAATCCAGCCAATCCCGACATTCATTACCGCACCACCGCGCGCGAAATCTGGCACGATACGGACGGGCAAGTGGATGCTTTCGTGGCGGGCGTGGGCACCGGCGGCACGCTTGCCGGCGTCGCCAGGTTTCTCAGGGAAAAGCGCTCCTCCGCAAAAATCATCGCCGTCGAGCCGGCCGACAGCCCGGTCCTTTCCGGGGGAGAGCCCGGTCCCCACGGTCTCCAGGGCATCGGCGCCGGTTTCGTCCCTGACGTCCTCGACATGTCCCTGGTGGACGACGTCATGCCGGTTACGCAGGCCGACGCCGTCCACACCGCCCGGCTGCTGGCCCGCGAAGAAGCCGTGTTCTGCGGCTTTTCTTCCGGTGCGAACGTCTGGGCCGCTCTCAAGGTCGCCTCTTCGCTCAAGCCCGGCCGCAATGTCGTCACCGTCGCCTGCGACTGGGGCGAACGCTACCTTTCCACGGACCTTTTCCCCTCCCCGGAGCACTGATCCCATGATCGCCTTCCTCACGTTCCCCTGGATATCTTCATGCCGCGACGTTGCCGCAACTCGAAAGGATCTGCCATGACGGTCAAGAAAGACTGCGGACCGGTCAAGTCGTTCAAGGAAATCAACGAACGCATCGCCTCCGGCAAAGCCGTTGTCGTCACCGCCGAAGAAATCATCGACATCGTACAGGAAGACGGCCCGGAAAAAGCCGCCCGTTCCGTCGACGTCGTCACCACCGGAACCTTTGGCATCATGTGCTCGTCCGGCGCCATGCTCAACACCGGCCACACCAAGCCCAAGATCAAGATGAACAAAGCCTCCCTCAACGGCGTACCAGCCTACTGCGGCCTCGCCGCCGTGGACCTGTACATCGGCGCAGCCGAACTCCAGGAAGACGACCCCGCCAACAGGATCTACCCGGGCGAATTCCGCTACGGTGGAGGCCACGTTATCGAAGACCTCGTCGCGGGCCGGCGCGTCGAATTCCGCGCCTCAGGCTACGGCACCGACTGTTATCCCGCCAAAGAAGCCCACGGCTATATCAAGCTCTCCGATCTCAACCAGGCCCTCCTCCTCAACCCCAGGAACAGCTACCAGAACTACAACGTCGCCGTTAACGTCGGCGACCGCACCATTTACACCTACATGGGCATGCTTCTGCCCAGGATCGCCAACGCCAATTACTCCTCCGCCGGCCAGCTTTCCCCACTGCTCAACGACCCTTACTACAGGACGGTGGGCATCGGCACGAGGGTCTTTCTCGGGGGAGCGCAGGGTTACGTCATCTGGCACGGCACCCAGCACGCCCCCAGAACTCCGCGCAGCGCCAAGGGTATTCCCCTGGGCGGCGCCGGCACCCTTGCGCTCATCGGCGATCTCAAGCACATGTCCCCGGAATTCCTGCGCGGCGCCAGCGTCACGGGCTACGGCACCAGTCTCGCCGTCGGCTTCGGACTGCCCATACCTGTGCTCTCCCCGGAAATTGCCGCCTTCACCGCCGTCCGCGATTCCGATATCACCGCGCCCATCGTCGATTATTCCCGGGACTATCCCAACGCCGTGGCGCGCACTCTCGGCTCCGTTGACTACGCCTCGCTCCGCTCGGGCTCCATAACCGTTGAAGGCAAGAAGGTCGTCACCGCTTCGCTGTCGAGTTACCGGAAGGCACGCGATATAGCTCTCATCCTCAAGGACTGGATCTCCTCCGGCCGATTCCTCCTGTCGGAACCCGTCGCGCCGATCCCGGGTCCGGACGACCCCGACGCCCCGGAATTCTCCCCGCTCAAACTCAAGGCGCATTAGGACGGAGGTTTCCCGTGATCAAGAAAACAGTCCACCTCCACTTCCCCCCGGAACAGGCCAGGGACGCCATCATCTACCGCCTGGTCAAGGAATTCGATCTCGTCGTCAACATCCTCCAGGCCCGCATCGAACCCAACGAGCACGGCAGGGCCCTCATCGAACTCACCGGCACGCGCAACGATATCCAGAAAGGCCTCCAGTACCTCAAGGGCCAGCACATCGAAATCGACGCCCTCTCCCACGAAATCCGCAAGAACGAAGACCGCTGCGTCCATTGCGGCGCCTGCGTCGGGGTATGTCCTTCCGGGGCACTCGCCGTCGACCAGGACTTTCAAATCGTTTTCAACCGCGAACAGTGCGTCCTCTGCCAGGCGTGCATCCTTGCCTGCTCGTTCGACGCCATGGAGCATTCGGCGTGAAACTCTCCACCAGGAGCCGCTACGCGGTGCGCGTCCTTGTCGAACTCGCAAGGCGTTACGGCATGGGCATGACGCCCCTGGCCGATATCGCCGGCGGCCAGGGACTCAGCCCCCAATACGTCGACAATATTCTCCGCAGACTCCGTTCCGCAGGTTTCGTCGAACTGCGCAGGGGCGCCGGCGGCGGCTGCCGTCTCGCCAGGGATCCGGCCCTCGTCTCCGCCTGGGACATCGTGCGCGAAGTCGAGGACTTCGCTCTCGCCCCCTGTTCTCCTTCCGTGTCCTCGTCGCCTCCCTGCCCCAGGGCGTCCGAATGTTCCGCACGCTTCCTCTGGGACGGCCTTGAACAGGCCCTCCGACAGCACCTCTCTTCCGTTACCCTGCTCGATCTCACGCACAAGGGCCGCCGTACGGGTCCCACGCCTGAGCATCGTTTTCCTTTCCATATCTAAGGAACCCGCCATGGATGATCTTTCCCGCAAGTACTCCTCGCTGAAACATTCCCTCTCTTCCTTCGACAAACTGGCCGTCGCCTTCTCCGGCGGCGTGGACAGCACCCTCCTGGCCGCCGTCGCCGTTAACGTCCTCGGCAAGGACAACGTGCTCCTCGTCACCGTCAAGACCGCCTTCGTCCCGCAGGTCGAAATCGAAGAAGCCGTCGAAATCGCCGAATCCCTCCACGTCTCCCAGGCCGTCGTCAACGTCGCCGTCAACGATATCACCGAAATTTCCTGCAACCCCCCTGACCGCTGCTATTACTGCAAGAAGGCCGTTCTGTCGGCCATCATAGCCGAAGCGCGCCTGGCAGGCTTCAAGACCGTCGCCGACGGCTCCAACGCCGACGACGTCTCCGCTCCGCGCCCGGGGCTCAAGGCCGCCCATGAACTCGGCATCGTATCTCCTCTCGCCGACGCGCGCCTCTCGCGCGATGACGTCCGCCGCCTCTCCAGGGATCTCGGCCTTCCCACCGCCGAAAAACCCTCTTTCTCCTGCCTCGCCACCAGGATCCCCTACGGCAAACAGCTCGAGCCCGTCCGCCTCGACCGTGTCGAAGCCGCGGAAACCGCCCTCAGGCCCCTTTTTCCGAAAGGTGTGCGCGTGCGCGACTACATGGTACAGAGTCTCTCCGGCCCCATGCCGCTCGCGCGCCTCGAACTCCATGACTCCTACTTCGACGTCCCCCTCAACGTCTCCCTCCGCCGCCGCATTACGGACATCCTCCACGGTGCAGGCTACGCCCATGTCACCGTCGACCTCGAAGGCCTCCGCTCAGGTTCCATGGACCTCTGAAGTTCGAAAGGAGTGCCCTTGTCCCGAGCTGTTACGCTTGTTTCCGGCGGCCTCGACAGCGCCCTTGCCCTGGCGCTCATGAAGCGCCAGAACGTCGATATCTTCGCCGTCCACTTTTCTCACATCTTCCAGCCCTATACCGGCGGCAACCCGGCCTGCGACGTCGCCCGCTGTGCCGGCGTTGAACTCCATTTCCACGACCTCACACCCTCCATCCTCGCATCCGTCCGGAGCCCGCGCCACGGTTTCGGCAAGAATCTCAATCCATGCATCGACTGCCGCATCTGCCAGCTCCGTATCGCGCACCGGCTCATGAAAGAACACCGCTGCGACTTCATTGTCACCGGCGAAGTCATCGGCCAGCGGCCCATGAGCCAGCGGGCCGACGCCGTGAGCATCATCGACCGCGATGCCGGTGTCGAAGGCCTCGTCCTCCGCCCGCTCTCCGCCGCCCACCTCCCCGAAACCGTGCCCGAAAAATCCGGGCTCGTCGACCGCTCTCTCCTCATGGCTTTCCGCGGGCGCACGCGCAGGCCGCAGCTCGACCTCGCCGCCGAATTCGGTATTTCGGGCTTCACCAGTCCCGCCGGCGGCTGCCTCCTCACCGACCCTGGCTTCTCCCTCCGCTTCAAGGAACTCCTCCAGTACTCCGATTCCCCTGCCGCCAGCGACATCGAACTGCTCAAGTGCGGTCGTCACTTCAGGCTCGGCCATGACACCAAGGCCGTCATCGGCCGCAACGAAAAGGACAACTCGCGCATCATGGCCCTGGCCCGCGACGGCGACGTCATCGTCCGCACCGCCGAAGACACCGGCCCGGACACCCTTATACGCGGCGACGTCCGCGAAGAACACGTCTACAAGGCCGCTGAAATCACCGCCCGCTACTCCCGCCACCGCAGGGACGACCTTGTCCCCATGGTCGCCTTCCGCCCTCCGTCGGAAGAGGTCTGGCGCTTTATCGAAGTTTCCCCCGCGGACGAAATAGAAACCACCCGCCTCGCAATCGCCCCTCCCCGCCCCTTTGGCTAGCCTGTTCCCCTCCACATGGGCTGCACCTTGAGCCATGTCCTTTTATCCGCCGAAATTTAGGCATTTATCAGGGTTGTCATTTTTCGGACATATTCATTGACTGGACAACCGCCGCTGTTAGAATGGCTTCTTACATGTTGTGTTGCTTTATGTTTTGCCCCCGTTGGGGAAAGGAGAAGACCTATGACAGCAGTTGGCGGTTTGTTGATCATAGCCGGCGCCATCGTCATGCTGGTCGGCTGGATCATGATTCTCATCAAGGCCTTTAAGGCCAGCGTAGGCTGGGGCATCGCCTCGCTTCTCGTCGGTATCGTGGCCCTCGTTTTCGCCATCATGAACTGGCAGGATTGCAAGAAAGCCTTCCTCATCTGGGTAGTCGGCTTCGTCGTCTACATCATCGGCTTCGCAATCACCCTGTCGGGGGCGTCGAGTGCCATTGAGCAGATGCCGGTCGTCGAACCCGTCGGCATGATGCTCGACCGGCTTTTTGCCTGATTTTCACCTCTTCGAAAACATAGGGACAGGCCCCCGGTTCCAAAGAACCGGGGCCTATCCCGTTTTATTACATCAGCGCCAGTTCACTTCCCGCCGCTGTCACCGCAGGCGTTTCTTATCGCCGCTTCATACGGAGCTTTCAGAACACCCTTTTCCGTCACTATGGCGGTTATGAAGCGGGCCGGAGTCACGTCGAACGCGGGGTTCCAGGTTTCCACCCCTTCCGGCGCCCACCGCATTTCCCGGAATCCCTTTACCTCGTCGGCGGCCCGCTCTTCTATCGGTATCTCCTCCCCGCTGCCCAGCTTCGTGTCGAACGTGCTGATGGGTGCCACCACGTAGAACGGCACCCCGTGCTGTTTTGCCAGCACTGCCACGCCGTACGTCCCGATCTTGTTCGCGGCATCCCCGTTCGCCGCTATCCGGTCCGCCCCGACGAACACGGCGTCCACCTTCCCCTGCTTCATCAAGAACCCCGCCATGTTGTCGGTTATCACCGTGACGGGTATCCCGTTTTCTTTCAGCTCGAACGCCGTCAGGCGGGCCCCCTGCAGCAGCGGTCTTGTCTCGTCTGCGTACACGCGCACCTTCTTCCCCTGTTCCGCGGCGGCGTAGAAGACTGCCAGCGCCGTGCCGAGGCCTCCCGTCGCAAGGCCGCCGGCGTTGCAGTGAGTCAGGCAGGAAGCGCCGTCCGCAATAAGATTCGCCCCGTATTCCCCCATCCGCCGTGACGCCTCCAGGTCCTCTTCATGTATCGCTGCGGCTTCCGTGGCAACCTCCGCCGCAAGCTCCTCTCCGCTCCCCGCCGTGCTCCTTTCGGCCGCCGCCGTTATCCTGTCTATCGCGTGGAAGAGGTTCACCGCCGTCGGCCTGCTGCGGGCCAGGTATTCACCCGTCTCGCGCAGTATCCTCCGCACCTCGTCCGCCCCGGCGCCGGAACGGGCGCTTTCCGCCGCCTCACGCGCCAGCCCGTATCCCGCGGCTATCCCTATTGCCGGAGCGCCCCGGACAGCGAGCGTCTTGATCGCGTCGTAGAGTTCCTCCTTCGTCCTCAGATCCAGGTAGACCAGTTCGTCCGGCAGTCTCCTCTGGTCTATTATCCGCACCGCCGGCACATTTCCCGCGTACTCGATCGTCTTAAGCAACTCGGTCCTCCCGTCTCGGTTTCCCTACATTATTCACGATTGCCGCGCGAACGCAATTCGCCCGGCGGCCCCGCTTCTCTTCGCGTGTTTCCCCGCGGCGTTCCAGTATAATGCAGATGCTCGGTTTCCGTTACTGGAGATACGCCATGACCGGTTTCGACGTTTCCGCCGCCGCCGCGGCAGCAAGGGAAGCTTCCCGCGTTCTCGCCACGGCGTCCACCGCGCAGAAGAACTCCGCCCTCGACGCCGTCGCTCACGGCCTCCGCGCCGGCGCTTCCCGCATCATCGAAGCCAATTCCGTCGACCTCGACGCCGGCCGTTCCGCGGGCCTCTCGTCCGCCGTGCTCGACCGCCTCGCTCTCGACGAAACCCGCATTGAAAAAATGGCTGCGGGCGTCGAACAGGTCGCGTCGCTCCCCGACCCCGTCGGCGACGTGCTCTCCGAAAGCGTCCGGCCCAACGGCCTGGTCGTCACTCGGGTGCGCGTCCCCATCGGCGTCATCGCCATCATCTTCGAAAGCCGTCCCAACGTCACCGTTGACGCCGCTTCCCTGTGCCTCAAGAGCGGCAACGCGTCCATCCTGCGCGGCGGCAGCGAAGCGATTCATTCCAACGTCGCTCTCGGCGAAATCATGTCCACCGCCCTCGCGTCCGCCGGCCTCCCGGCCGGCGCCGTCACCGTGGTCCCCGTTTCCGACCGCGCCGTCGTCGGCCGCCTCCTCACGCTCAACCGCTTCGTTGACCTCGTCGTGCCGCGCGGCGGCAAGGGGCTCATCAGGCGCGTCGTCGAAGAAAGCACCATCCCCGTCATCAAGCACTATGAAGGCGTCTGCCACGTCTACGTCCATTCCGACGCCGACCCGGACATGGCCGACGAGATCGTCTTCAACGCGAAGGTCCAGCGGCCCGCCGTCTGCAACGCCATGGAAAACCTGCTCGTGCACGCGGACGCCGCCGGTTCCTTCCTGCCGCGTGCGGGAAAGCGTCTGGCCGCCGCGGGCGTCGAGATCCGCGCCGACGCCCGCGCCCTTGATATCCTCTCACGCGCCAAGATCCCCGCCTCCCCGGCCGCCGACGAAGACTGGGCGACCGAATACCTGGACCTCATCCTCGCCGTCGGCGTCGTTGACAGTCTTGACGACGCCGTGCGCTTCATCAACACCCACGGTTCCGGCCACACCGATGCGATCGTGACAAGCGACAAAGCCGCGGCGGAGCGCTTCATCGCCGGCGTAGATTCGGCCTGCGTCTTCCACAACGCGTCGACGCGTTTCAGCGACGGGTTCGAATTCGGGCTGGGGGCGGAAATCGGCATTTCGACTGACCGCATACACGCCCGTGGCCCGATGGGCCTGGAGGAACTCACCATCTACAAGTGGATAGCGCGCGGCTCCGGCCAGCTCAGGACCTGACCCGGCCGCACTCTGGAGCAGCCGCCTGCGGGCCCGGTCCTAGAACTGGTTTTCCGTGGGCGTGAACCCGTTCCTGATGCCGGGGCTGACGCCGGGCAGCCTGACCGGCGGCACCGGCGTGCCGGGATCCTTTCCTTCCTTTATCAGCTTGAGCCTTTCGGTGTCTATAACGAATGCATTGTCATGCTCCACCCATTCGACGGGGAAGTTGCCCGACATGAGCACTCTTTTCAGGTACTGCTTGGGGGAGCCTTCGCGGCACTTTTCCCAGGCTTTGACCATTTCTTCGGTGAGCCTGGGATCACGGCACTGCATCATGGCAGTCGCTGCGGAATACGCCAGCGACATGTCATTGTCGCCGACCAGGGAGAGAAGGGCCTTGGCGGCCCTGCCGTCGCCCAGCGAACTCACGACGCCAACCACGGACCGGAGCTCAGCCGACGCCAGGGGCTGTCCATTCGGCGCCTGGCGGGATTCGAGCATTCCGGCCAGGGCGGGCACGTGTTCAGCGGCCGCCATTCCCCTGAGAGCGGAAGCGGCCGTCTGGCGAATCCTGGAATCCTTGCTGCCCAGGAGGAACATTATGGCTTCCGTACCCCGCGGATCCCTCATCCTCTGCAGCATCTGCACAATCATCTGGACGAGCGAATACGCTTCGCTGTCCGTTGTATCCACTGCGGTTTTCTTGAGGAATTCGACCACGTCGGGCACCAGTTCGGGGTTGCTGTAACGGTATAATGCCTGCGAAACGTACTGGCGGAGGTGCCTGTCAGGGCTTGCCGCCAGAGCGAGGAGTTTTTTCCCGGCCTTGATATCGCTGAACTTGCCGACGGCTTCCACGAGATAGCGCAGTTCGTAGTTGTAAGACCCGTGTGTGACGGGTGCCGCGAGTTCCGCGTCCAGCGCTTTCAGGAGCGGGTCCAGCAATCCTTCCATGCCCACTTCGCCGCACGCCTGGTACACCGCACGCCTGACGTTACTGTCGGGATCCTGCATCATTTTGACGAGGAGCGCTTCCACCCGCTTATCCTTGAAGCCCGCCAGGGACAGAACCGCGTTGGCGCGCGTCGTTGCGGTGGCGCGGCTTTCCGCAATGGCGATTATGTCGTCTATGGATTCGGGGTCGGCGAGCTTCTTGAGTATCTGCATAGCCTGGCTGCTTACCTGGGAGTCGGAATGGCCGAGGAGTTTCACCAGGGGCTTGGAGCTGTACTGTGGGACGAATTCCCCCGCCTTGACGGCGTTGACCTTGGCTTCGAGTTCGTCGGTCCTTTCTTTCAGTTTCCGGTTTGCCGCGACAAGTTCTTCGATCTGCGATTCCCGCGCCGCCTGGCCCGCTTCCGCGACTTTCAACTGCACCCTGGCAGCTTCCAGTTCCTGGAGCGCCTTGTCGAGCTTGACCGTCAGGTCGCTGACTTTCTGATCGAGCTGGCCCACGCGCCGGTTAAGGTCGTCTGTTTCGAGACAGCCGGCCAGAACAAGCGCCGCAGCCAGCATCGCAAAAGCCTTCACGTTCGCCATAGCATCCTCCCGTCTTTCCTATTAGACGCTTTCCGCTTCCCCCGGTTCTCATATTTTACCCCGATTTACATATATTAATCCACGCGGACGCCAAGTCCAGGCAAAACACAAAAAAACACCGGTCATTCGGCGCGATAACGGCGCAAGAGGAAAAGCACCGTTTGCGCCTCCGATTCCCTCAAGACTCCATTAATCGCCGGCCGCGCATGGCACAGTACGCCATGGCGGTCCGGGATCCCCGGGGGCGGGGGCCCCACCCACCCCTGCGCCTGCGGCCTGTATGTAAGACGCACTGTACCCATGCAAGAGCCCACGGCTCGGGCTTGGTCGCTCCGCTCCCAACGCCCACTCACCCCGTGCCTGCGCGAAGAATGCGCTTCCTTGCCGGAGGCACGCGCGCCACAGGCGATTGGGGTGGGTGGAGGCGGGAAGCAGGAAGGTTATGGCGAGGCGAATTTCGTCCAAGCAGGGTCGAAAGAGGCGCGGAAGCGGAGCATTTCGCGGAAGCGGTCCCGATGCAGCAGTGGAGTCCTGCGGAGCGCTTCCGCCGGCGTAATGGGAACGCCGCTTTCGTCGGCCGCCCACGAACCTTCGCCGCCGGAGACCCAGCCCGACACGGCACGCCCGTGGAACGCTTCCGCTGGGAAGTCCATCGCCGCGCCGCCGGGGAAGCCCATCATGGCGAGCGCCCACCAGTTCGCGGCCCAGGCGTTGTTTTCCAGATCATCCAGTTCAGCCAGGGCCACGCCGAGAAAGCGGTCTGAAAGCACCGGGAGGCAGGCCGGATCGTTTTTCAGTTCGATGAGTCCGACCCAGGCGGCGGCTTCCCGCGCCGCGGAGACGTGCGCCGAAGAGGCAAGTGAGGCATAACCATCGAGGGCTTCGGCAAGGCGTCCGCTGCGGCGCAGCAGGTGGGCGGAAGCGATGTGAAGGGAAAAAGAAATGCGGACGGAAGCGGCGCCGTGCCGGCAGTCTTCGAGGGCGGAGGCAGCATCTTCATGACGGCCCATGCGGCTGAGAGTTTCGGCGGTTTCGGCGAGCAGGAGAGTGCGCAATTCGCCACGCGCCGACTTTGCAGAGCGGACGGCATCAAGGTATTCGAGGGCTTCGGCGTGGCGGCCGATGGAACGAAGCAGCCCGGCGGCCCGGACACAGCCGGTTTCCGTGACGCCTCGGCTCGAACGGTCGAACAGGCGCCGTTCGAACCAGTCCCTGGCATCATCAAGGCGACCCATCATGATGAGGGCCAGCCCGGCTCCGGAATGCGCGGCGGCAGAAGCGGTCTTGTGGTGCCTGGCAAGTTCCGGAACGGACACGAACCACTCGAAGGCGGCGGAGTAATCGCCGTCGGCCATGAGGACGTCACCGATCGAGAGAAGTGCTTTGCGGGAAGCCGCCCTGGCCCAGGGCCGTTTTGCGACGATCCTGCGGTAACAGGAGAGGGCTTTATCATACCGGCCGGCACAAGAGCAGGCGGCGGCACAGTAATCCAGAGCGGTCAAGACGTTGCCGGGAGGAGCTGAGTCGACTTCAGCGGCTTTTTCGAAGAAGCTTATTCCAGTGTCAAGGTGCAGGGTGCCGACGAAGGAGCGGCCTATGCCGCTCAGGGCAGAAAAACGCAGATCCGCCCTGTCCGGGTACCAGGAGAAAACGGCGTTGAAAATGAGACGTGCGGCATCCGGGCGACCGAGACGGAGGAAGGCGTCGGCCGATTCCAGAAACATACCGGGGCGGACGTCGAAAGACGGCCAGAAGAAAAGCGCCTTGAGCTCGGCAATGGACGGCGCGCCGCCGGTAGATTCGGCCCGGGAGGGGTCGAAGGCGACGACGCGGTGCCGGATCCAACGGGAAAGGAGGCGGTTGAAATACCGCGGACTTGCGCGTACGGCAAGTTCATCGCGATCACGTACGAGCCTGAGGGCGGATTCGAACCAAGTGTCGAAGAAAGGAGACGAGGAGGATTCATCGGGGCGCGAGACATGCGCCCTGGCCCGGTCGAAGGCAAAAACGGCGACTTCGGCCCAGGCCGGCGAAGGATTTTCAACGCCGCGCGCCCACGAGAGGAGGAAGTCGCAGGCCGCGGCTTCGTCATGGACGCGTTCAAGGAGCTGGACGTGGCCGAGCACGCCAAGGGGAACGGAAGCGGGTTTCTGCTGCATCCTGCGGAAGGCGGCGACGGCACCGGAGACGTCGTCGAGCATCATCATGCAGAGAGCGGCCTTGTAGGCGGCGCGCAGGCCTTCGATCCTGCGGGGATGAGAGCGGCTGATTTCGGAATACATGTCGAGCGCCCTGGAAAAGAGGCCGTCGCTGAAATAGGCATCGGGTGTTTCGAGGACGGAAACGAGGGTGGGTTTGCCGAGCGTCTGGACGACAACGTCGCTGAAACGGGCGCCGCTGCCGAAACCGTAGAAGCCCACGTAGCCGCCAAAGAGGGGGGAAGGGTCGCGCCAGCAGGCAATTTCTTCGCCGTTGACATGGAAAGAAACTTCGCCGTCAAGGACCTGCGCCATTAGGGAGTATTTCCTGCCGGGCCTGGGGCAGACGTCCGGGATATGGAGCACATCCTGCTGATGGCGTGCGAAGTTGAGGCAGGTGAGATCCTTGCCGCCGAACTGGAGACAGTAACCGTCTTCCCCCGCGTGGCGGATGCGGTCCGGAGAGGCGGCACAGAGGACAAGGGACAATTCCGTGGCCCGCCTGCCTTCACACCAGGCGGTGCAGGACATGCGCATCCAGCCGGAGAAACGCCTGTCATAGATGAGGGTGATTTCGCCGCTGTTCAGGCAGACGACGCCGTCCCTGACGGCGAAGCGGCGGCGGGAGCTGCCGAGGCTGATGAAGCAGGAAGCGGCGGCAGGGGAGGAGAGGTCGATTCTTTCGGCGATTCTCCAGCGGCTGACGCCGTCGAGCCAATTGCCCAGGGTATCGGCCATGAGGCGCGCAGACGCGAAACGGTCGGAGGGTGCGTTCGCCATGGCTTTGAGAGCAACGGCTGCGAGGTCTTCAGGTATATCACGCCATGGGGAACGCTCGGAAGGCGGCTGAATGTCGCCGGAGGCGACGGCGGCAAGGAGATCCGCGAGATTGTCGGCGATGAAAGGCGGAGAGAGGGCAAGCATTTCATAGAGGATGGCGCCGAGGGCATAGACGTCAGAAGCCGTGGAGACGGCGCCGAGGTCGCCGCGGGACTGTTCGGGAGACATGTAGGCGGGGGTGCCGACGATCTCGCCGTCGAGCGTGAGCTGGAAATCGCCGCGTTTCGAGACGACGCCGATGCGATCGGAAGATGGGACGCCGGCTGCGGATGCAGAAAGAGTGTCGGCTTCCGCCGTGGAAGGAGCATTGCACGGCCTGGCGAGCCCCCAGTCGATGACGAGGACTTCGCCATAATCGCCGACGACGATATTGGCGGGCTTGAGGTCGCGGTGAATGACACCGCAGTGATGCGCGTAGGCGACGGTAAGGCAGACGGAGCGGAGTATTTCAACGAGGCGGCGGACGGACCAGCGTTCCGCTGCGGCGGGCCCTCCATCGGCAAGTTCGCGGAGTATCTGCTTGAGGGTTCTGCCTTCGGTAACGGGGCGCATCGTGTAGAAACAGCGGCCGTCCTCGTCGGAACCCATGCGGTAGACTGGGACGATGCCGGGATGCTGGAGCCGGCCGGTGATGCGGGCTTCTTCGGTGAAGCGGAAGAGGTAAGCGGAGGAATCGCCCGGGGAGGGGGGACCGGCGAGGTCCGGATCAACGAGTTTGAGCGCCACGGGCCGTTCGAGACCGGGTTCGTGCGCGAGGAAGACAAGGCCCATGCCGCCGCGTCCAAGTTCACCGAGAATCCTGTGGCCCGCGACGGAAGTCCGGAGGAATTCTTGGGCCTGGCGGGAACGGGCCGGGGCATCGAGCGTGGAAGCCGCGGAAGCAGCGCGGTCGAGGGACATCGTTTCATCAGAAGGGCGTGAAGCGAGGGGAACGCCGCAGAAAGGGCAGCATTCGGGAAGAGAAGCCGGAGGGCCCGGAAGTTCCCCGCCGCAATGAGGGCAATCCCGCGCCAAAGCAAGCACCTCCCGAAAAACATGGTATTGGCGGAGTGGAACAGTGTCAAGAGATACAGGAAGGAGCGGCCGGTGGAGCTGGCATCACAACCGGACGAGTCCGGAACCGCCGGCCGGCCGCGCCGGAGCGCCGTTGACGAAGACGTCCGCTCCGGAGGCGGGAGGAGGCACGTGGAGGAAGACGCCCGCGGGAGCATGCCTGAAGGCCGTGTCGAAGGAGACGTCGAGGCGGGAGCCGTCGGAGGACACGGCGGTCGAAAGGGTGACGGGGCCGAATTCCGTGGGCATATTATCGAAAGAGGAATTCGCGCCGGGGCGGAGCCATGCAGAGGGCATAAGACGGAGGAGATGCAGAGCATTCTCTTCGACCTGGTCATCGATGACGGCGAGGCGAGCCAGGAAAACGGCGAGCGGCGCCGAAAAGACATTGCCCGTGACCCCGCCGCGAGTCTCGCAGGAAACGAAGGTCTTACGGGAAAGGGAGCCTGCAAAGAGGCTGTACATGCCTTCGAGGAAATTGCAGCGGTCGGCCGCCTGGTGACTGATGAAGACGTTCCAGGAATAGCACGGCTCGCAGGAGGAAATTTCGTGATCGAGGACGGGGACCTGCCAGCAATTGGAATCATGCCTGCAGAATTTCCTCTGGGGACCGTGACGGAACCACGCCAGGGCGTCCTGGACAAGAACGTCGGACGCGTCCATGAGGCCGGAGAAGACGAGGAAGAGAGGGCCCGCGTCGAGGTAGAAGGCGTGGCGGCTTTCGTCCTTTGCGTCGCCGTGAAGGGCCGTCGGGACAAACACATGGGAGACGCCGGCTTCGTCGGTCCAGGAAGGCATGTGCGCGCACTTGAGACGCAGCGCCTTGACAAAGTCGGCCTTGTACGAGGCGGCTTCGGCGCTGAATTCATCCGCGCGCGGGTGATCAAGGCGCCTGAGGAGCCTGACGGCGGCGGCAAGGCCCTTGAAGTTCCAGCCGGCGGCCCAGACGGACTGGATCTCGGTGCCCCTGTCAGTGGCGACGGCGGGAGGCAGAATCTTTTCGAAGCCGCCGTGGCCGGTGATGGAACGGGCGTCTCTTATCCACTCGCACGAGTGGATGACGGTATCGAGGAAGCGCGATGCGAAGGCTTCGTCGCCGGACAACAGGGCATGTTCGCAGATGGTGTAGAGGACGGCGCCGTTGTCGGATAACCAGTCAACGGACTTGTAGGCCGCCGGAGTGCTGAGATACCCCGGGTGCATGGGATATGCGGAACCGGGGGGTTTTACGGTACCCTGTTCCCGCTTGAAGACATCCAGGTAACCCGCAACGGTATCGTGCCAGCCGAGGACGTCCATCATCATGGTGAGGTCCATGGCCATCGGCGTGGTCCAGAGATCGGCGTAGGTGAAGGAGCCGCTGAGCTTGCAGCGGTAGCCGGTGGCTGGATCCGTTTCCGAGATGACGCGACTGAGACGGACGCTGTGCCTGAAAGCCCCTGCGATGAAAGTCTCCGGAACGGAGACGGAAGCGGCGGTATGGGGCGTACGGCCCCAGAAAGCGTCGGCTTCAGCGAGCGCGGCGTCGAAGCCGAGTGCAAGTTCACGGTCGAAAACGTCCCTGTCGCAGGGAAGCATGGGGATAAGGAGGTCCGCGTGGGCACCTTTCAGGGTGTCAAGGCCGACATGCAGGCGGTACCAAGGCTGCCTCTGCCGGTAAGGTTTGGACTCATCGGATTCCGGGGGATTGAAAACGACGCGGCAGTTCTGTCCCCGGGGAAGGCCCATCCTGACTTTGCCGCCGTCTTCAAGAAGGCGGAAGGCTGAGGAGCCGTCATAAGCGTCGGAATCCGGGGCAAGGGCACGGGGATAGTCCATCTGTCCGTACATAAAGATCACGTTATCGCGCATGGACATGCGCGTGGAGACGTGGGGCGCCTGGATAATGACGTTGAACCCGGAAACGTCTTCGAGTGGAAGTGCGGAACAGGTGTCTTCGAGAATGAGCCTGACCCAGGCGAAAAGGGGTTCATCGCCCGAAGCGATGGCGCCGCCGCCGGGGACGTGGGCGAAGACCTGGTGCCTGTAAAGGACACCGTCCTTGGGCCATTCGGACCAGAGGACGGGAGCGTCGTGATCCAGCCAGCCCTGGGTCACCATGCCGTCATCCTGGCGGAGATAGGCGTAGAGATTGGCTGCGACATCGGGTGTGAAGTGGGGGATGAAAGCAACCTGCACGCCGAGGCCGTTCCATGCCTGGGTACGGCGGTTGACGTCAGGCTGAGCGAGGATCATGCCGTTCCAGAACACGTTGAAGCGAAAGAGATGGTCGGGCCAGCCGACGGGGGTCCAGACGGCGGGAAGATCGTTCCACCAGGAACAGGCCGTTTCAAAATCAGGTTCAGCATGGGAAGAAATCTTCATGTCCAGGTCTCCTGCCGTAAGGCCGAACATGCCGCGGCCTCGCGCGGCATGATAGGGTCTTGGAGATCATTCACAACGGCTAACCGTGGAAAATTCCCAAAAAGGCAGGAGCTGCTGAAAGGAATGGTATCCCCACGGGGATTCGAACCCCGGTTTGTAGGCTGAGAACCTACCGTCCTGGGCCGGGCTAGACGATGGGGACACCCGGGCATTACTGGCTGCCCTGCTACGATTCGAACGTAGACTACCTGATCCAGAGTCAGGCGTCCTACCATTAGACGACAGGGCAGCCTTGCATCTAATGGAAAGCAGAAAGAATATAACACAAAAGGCGTGAGTGGTCAAGCGGAACGGGGAAAGGTTATTCGACCGCCACGGCCTTGACGACCCTGGAAGAGAGGAACCTGGAGCGGAAAGAGGCTTCGCGGTCTTCGCCTTCACGCGGCGCCAGCGCGACGGATTCCTGCTGCGAAACGGCGATGGCGGCCCGGATCTTGGGGCTTGCGGAAACCACCGGAGCTTCAATGGTGGGCATGGGGGCGGCCGGCTGGGGAGTGGGAGCAGGTTTGAGTTCCAGCGGTTCGGGTTCGGGGGCTGGTTCGGGCTCAGGCGGCGCCAGAGGTTCTTCTTCGATGACGACATCTTCAAGGGCGGCGAGGGCGGAAACCGTGACTTTGTAGTCGTCCAGGGACGGGGCAAAGAGCTCGCCGACGGGCAGAGCATCAAGAACTTCATGGTCGGCGGAACCCTTGTGGCCGGTTTCGCGAAGCTTCTTTACTATAGCGGGCTCAGCGTCATCCGAGGCAGGCCTGGAAGGCACGAGTCCTTCGGCGGGCGGCGCCCCGTAGGCGCTCCATTCGGGAACGGGCTGGTAGACGACGCTACCGGAGAGCTTGGCGCCAGCGGGCACATCGGCAGCGGGCTCTTCGGCAACAGGAGCGGGAGCGGAGACCGGCGGAGGCGGGGGAGGAGCAGCGGGAACGACAATATCTTCCTTGGGAGGAGCGGACGGCGGCTGGGGCTTTTCGGCCTTGGGGGCTTCGCCCTTGTCCTTCATCAATTGGGCCTTGAGCATGCGCATGGTATCGCGCTTGCCGGAGCGTTTTTTCTTTTTCTTGCCGGCACCGCTTCCGCCAAAAGGAACGACGGCAACATCGGCTTCCGGTGACGGAGCAGGGGCGGGCGGAGCAACTGGAGGCGGAGGGGGGGGCGGGGCAGCGGAAACCGGGGCAGGCTTGGCCGCTGGAGGCGGAGCAGCGGGCGGCGGCGGAGCGGGGGCGGCAGCAACGGAAGGTTCCGAATCGGCGACGGGCGCGTCCACGAGGTCGAAGGCATCGCCGTCGGCGTGCTGAGATATCTGAACACCCTTGCCGCTTTCGTCAAAGTAAGCCTTGATAACTTTCTTGATGTCGACCCACGAGGCTGAGAAAGCCTTGACCTTGCAATCACTGGCTTCTTCGACGGCGCTAATGCCCTTACGGTTCAGCACGTTCGTCATGGCGACACAAATAGTGCTTCCGATGAGGTCAAAGGGGATAAGGCGGCCTTTTTCACAGATATCCTTAGTGACCTTGGAGATGGCTTCCGAATCGAGCGGGACGCGGGTGATCTCGACGTTGGTAACACGATACTGGGCCTGAAGGGCCGCCAGGATAGCCGCTTGGCCGCAGGCGCCCTGCTTAATCAGGATACGGCCGATGAGGTCGTAGGAACCGTTCTGTTCGGCGATGGCGCGGGCGAGCTGTTCGGGCTGAATGGCGCCGTTTTCGAGAAGGATTTCACCGATGGGCTTTCCGCGACCGCTGCGGGAACTTGGTGCAGGTGTCATTCACAATCTCCCGAAAGCCTACTTGTTGTAGAGCAAGGCGTAAACACTGCCCTTGACAGGATGCGGCGTAACCCTGACATCATCGGCGCCGGTCTGCATGGAGCTGAGATCCGTGCCGGAGCCGTTATCGACGATTTCGGAACGGAGGCCGGTTTCGCTGGGCATGAGAAGGATATTGATGGCACTGGTGGCGTCGCCGCTGTAGGAGTTTTCAACCATGGCGGAGATGATGCCGCCGATATCTTCACGAATCTGCTGGGACTTGTCGGAGTTGAGACCGATGGTAATGGCGAGCCCTTCCGCCAGTGCGGCGACTACGCCTGCGAAGCCGGCGGTGGCCGGGACGGAGACTTCTACGGGCGCAGGAAGCCTTGTGGCAGGGAATTCAACGGAGCCGGAGCCGTTGACGGCGCACATCTGGGCGCAGCGCGGGCAACGGAAAGTGCCTTCGCCGGGTATTTCAAGTTTCTGGCCGCACCGCGAGCATTCGGCTTCGAGGGGAAAAGAAACTTTCCTGGCGGGGACGGCGGCCGGAGGAGCGGCGGCCACCGGGGCGGGTGCGGGTGCGATGGGAGAAACGGGAGCGGGCCCCGGGACGGGGGTCTGGAGGGAAGGCATTTCGGGGGCAACGGCTTCGGCGGGGGCTTCCTCTACGGCGCCGCTCGCACCGAGGAACTGGAGGGCATCGTCTTCTTCTTCATAGATATTGAAGAGAGCGTTGAAGCCGAGCATTTCCATGACAAGCATGACTTTGCTGGGCACGCGAATGAAGACCAGGTTGCCGCCGACACCGGAGAAGGTATCGACGTACTTGAGGAGGGTGCCAAGGCCCGTGGAGTTGATATACTTGATATTGGTGCAATCGAGCATGAGGTTCTTGACGCCCTTCTGCACCAGCTTATCCATGATAGTCTGGAACTGGTTGATGGTAGTAGCGTCGATGGAGCCGGTAACTTCTGCAACGGCGGCAGCAGCGCCCTCAGGGCTCTTGACATTCCGGACCTTGAAATCTATGGCAGCCATTGTGCAAGTCCTTCCTGAGGGGTCACGCCACAAACTTCGTAAGCTTTATGAGGTTGCCCACGGCGTTATACTCAAGATCATCGAGACACTTGAGCATCAGCATGATACCGAGACCACCGACGCGGCCAGCCTGATTTCTTTCGCGTGCGGCTGCGACGGCGTTACCTTCGCGGCCGCGAGTGATGAACATTTCGGTATCGAAACCGTCGCCCTCATCTTCAACGGTAATGGTGGCCTTTTCCTTGTCCAGCAGGTAAATGACGTCAATGATACGGTTTTCCTGATTTTTATTACCGTGCCTGGCGGCATTATCGATAGCTTCGCGAAAAGCGACGCTGACGGCGGCCTTGCTCTCGTCAGACATCTTCACCTGGTCGACGAGGCGTGCGATAAGGTCGTTGGCCTGTTCAACGTGCTGTTCGGCGGTCTGGAGCTGGAAATGTATTTCATGGTCGAAGAAGGCTTCTTCTTCTTCCTTGCGCGTAAGCTCATCTTCGACAAGACCAACGAGCTCATCGAGTTCAAAGGGCTCGACGAGGCTTTCGTCTTCACAGGCCTTGAGGCCGGCCACGGCGTTCGGATCGGCGCCTTCGGGGTAGATGAGGAGAACGGCGATAAGGCTGGTGCCGAGAGTTTCCTTGATCCTGGAGACCAGGGAGCGGGGCTGTTCAACGGTACTGTCGATGATAACGAGGTCCGGATCGTCGGACTCAACTTTTTTCCATGCGGCATCCGGACCTTCAGCAACGGCAACGGTGGTAAGGGGGCCGGTAAGGCGCTGGACCATGGTATTGGTGAAGAAATCGACGGCGCCGACAACGAGCAGGATCTTATAGACCTTGCCTTCGGCCGCTTCTGCGACGGCGACGCCGGCGGAAGGCTGAACCGTGATATCGGAAGCAAGCTCGACGGGTTCACCTGCGGCAAGGTGGCCACGAATCTGCTCGACGGCGGCTTCAAGCACGGGCCTGGCGCCCGGCGGGGAAGGCCCTACCGCCTGGTTTATTTCCTGCAAGAGCTGCTCAAAGGAGACGGTTTTCATCCGAGCACTCCATCAGCGGTTCAAGTAGTCTCTTCAAGCTCGCTTGAGAGGTCTTCGGGGTCCAGGACGCCCTTCTTGACAAGGAGGGAGGCCATGGCCTTGACCAGACGAGCCGGGTTGGTGTTGAGCAAATCGGCAAGCATGTGTTCACGTTCACCACGAACAGCGCCTCTTGCTTCGACTTCCCTGGCGATATCGCGCACATCGACTCTGGGGGCGCGTTTTCTGGACGCGGCTTCGCCGTCCTTATAGAAATGCTTGTTGATGAGGGTCTGAAGCTCGCGTTCGCTGGCGAGGACAGGGACGACTTCCAGGGAAGTCGTGAAGCGGAGGTCATCGATGGCAGGGATATCGCTGGCGTCGCTCATGGCGACCTTGAGGGTGGAATGTTCAACGGCATAGGGGAGAATGCCGTGGTTTTCCCAGAAATCCCGCGGAGCAAGGCTGAGAAGCTTGGTATCGGGCTCCCAGCCCTTGAGGCTGATGACTTCGAGGCCCTGCTGGTCAGCGACGAACTGGAGGAGTTTGTCTTCCATAAGTGCGCCGAGCTTGACGAGGATACGCCCCAGCCTGCCGCCTATGGATTTCTGGTAGGCCAGAGCTTCTTCGAGCTGTTTGGGCGTAATGAGGCCGGCGTCAACGAGGAGTCTGCCGAGGCTTCTATCCTCAGGCTCACCCATGAACACTCCTTCCGAAAGCCCAAAATACCACCAGCACAGGTTTTGAGATTATAGGGGAGCCTGAGAAACGTGTCAAGGGGTTTTTGAGGGGCGGTTCTGAGCCTGTTCGAGACGAAGCGGAAGCCTTACAGAGAACGCCCTGGAAGCAAGCACGGTCCGGACGCGGTTGGCATATTCCGGGCCGGACCAGTCGATCGAGCCGCTGTGTGCGGCCTGGTAAAGCTCGAAGAGCTCGGGCGCAAAAAAGGGCTCCACGGGAGTAAGGGTATCACCGCAACGGACCTGCAGCCTGTTTCCCGGCGCCCACAAGACGGAAGCCCTGCCGTCAGCGGCCGTCCGGACGGATTGCGCCCCACCAACGATCTCGGCATCCCTGACCGGATTTCCAGCAAGGTCCTTTACCGTGACAACGACCTGCAGGGGCTGTGGAAGGAGGCTGCCGGGGCGCCCGAGGGAAAAAGGGGCCGTGAGGCCGAGGAGCAGGTTATCCCGGAAAGCCCGGGGGGCTGCGCCCGGCACGGGAAGGCGGGGGGATTCCGCGGCATGACCCATGGCGGCCACCCAATACCTTGCGGGCCCTGGGTCCGCAACCGGAACCGTAATGCGCATGCTGGTCTGGTTGGGATGGCCCCGTTCACGATGGATGACTTCGGAATTGCGGTACACGAGGACTTCATCGATGGCTGCACCGGACAGGGCTGCGGTAAGGACGTTGATATCGAACCAGAGAGGCGTACCCGCGGCGGGGGGTTCCACGGGTCCAGGGGGCTGACCGCCCAGCAAGGCGGTGATGAAAATGCCGTGGCAGACGGAATATGCGCCCTTGTTCAGGATATCGAGCGCGTCGGCCGGGGATTCGGGCCGGCCCCAGACAAGGACATTGGGGAAAGCTTCGCCCGGCAACGGAGCGGGCGGAGCGGGGAGCAATTCCGGGTAGACGGAAGACAGGCGTGCGAAAAGACCGAGCCCTTCGGGCGTGGGAGGGACGCACACTGCCCTGGAAAGGCCGGCCGAGTAGAGAACCGGGAGTTCCGCGGGGAGGAGTTCTTCGAAAAGGCCGGCGGTGGGGAAGCGTTCTTTCAGGCCGTGCCAGAGCAGGTAGGCCCGCTTGGGACTGAACATGCGGGATCCGGAGCCGGGCAGTATGACGGCGGACCAGGCAACGGAGCTGTCCGACAGGAAAGGACCGCCGGGCATGCTGCCGGCAGAACTGCGCCAGGTGCGGGAGATATCCGCAAGGCCGTCGCCACCGAGCAGAAGGTGGCGACCGTAGCCCGGCCAGGAGGGTGCGACCGCACCGGTGAGCGTGTCGCCGCCCGCCCCCGGCTCCGCGGCCAGGATCGCCGTCTGCCACACCCGTTCGATGGACCCTAGATCGGTGGAGCGCTCCGAAGCGTCGCCAAGGAAAAGAAGCCTTGCGGGAGAAAACCCCTGCCGGGTGATGGTCGTGAGGAGACCGCTTTCAAGACGAGCGCGCAACTTGAGACTGCCGCCCGGCTTGACGACCGCTTCGGATACGAAAGTCCGGCGGAAATGCCCCCCGCGGACTTCGATACGGACGGGCCCCACGGGCACTCTGAAGCTGTGTGCCCCCCGGTGGTACTCGCCATGACCGGAAGGGCCCGGCAGGATATTCATACCTGCAGCCTGGACATTGAGAAGAAAGGGGCACGACCTGCCGGAAGCATCCGCGACCGAGATCCTTACGGGCGCGGACCTGGCAAGATCGATAACAGGAGGAGGCGTATAGGGTTCGGGAAGGGGCTGCCGTTGGGAGGGATCCTCCCGTTCTCCCGCGGGAGGAGACTGTGCGCCCAGGAGTTCCGCGAGCTTTCTGCGGGCGTCCTGCGGGCTGATATAGGCGGGATCATTTTCGGCAAGGGTATTGCCGTCCAGGGTCTTACCGATGACGGCCATTTTTAGCCGTACGAGTTCGGCGGTATCGGGCCCGGCGGGGCGCGTTCGTGGCCCGCCGCAACCCTGCGGGAACAGGAAGAAGGCAGAGACTACCAGGGGGAAAAACCCTGCCATGCACAACCTGCCGCGTGCAACAGTCAAGTCACCCTCCGCATCCCGCAGTTCTCGGCTGACACCAGGACCGGGGAACGGCGATAAGGCGCCATCCCCGGTATTAGACGGCCCGCGAGAAAGCGACCTTCACCCGGCAGCAGATCGAAAGAATCGTCGTTCCAGAGCACGCCGCACCCGACTTCGTCCCGGACCTGGACCATTCTCGCGATGCAGCCGCCGTCATTCCGAACCGAGAGAGTGAAGTCGTCCAGCCATTCTGCGGCGAGGGAAGCGTCGGGGAGATCCTGTGTCGCCACGGGCACGAGCCACTGAAGATCGCTAACGGCCGCTCCATCGACAGCAAAAGAGAAAACGCTGACAACCGCGCCGGCCGGGTTATCCAGCCGGGGCCCTCCGGCGACGCTCATCGGTGAAGCCGCGACTTCCGCGGAAGCTTCGGCAAGGGCGGCACCGCTCAGATCGCACAGCCTTACAGTCATGACTCCCCGGACGGTTTCAGAAGACTGGTTGCTGAGGGTGGTCCTTACGGAGCCGCCGTCGACGACGTGGGTCATGGAAACGGAACGGCAGGCGCGCCGGATACCATAATACGCGGCCTTGGGGTGCATGAGATAGTCCAGGATGGACCAGTTGACTGCGGGCCAGGCTTCGCCGAACGCCCAGACAAGGACGCCGCCGGAACCGCCGTCGGCACGAAGCATCCGGGAACGATGCAGGTAGTAGGCGCGGCAGTCGATTTCACGCTGGGCGCACCACATGGCTTTCAGCATCCGGTGCATATCGCGGGGGGCGTGGCCGATCCAGGGGGCACCGACGCAGGCGAGCAGTTCAACGACGCCCATGCGGAGCGACCATGAAGGACCCAGGCGGCCGATGTCCTGTTCCGGGATGATACGTCTGACCGTGGCAAGGTCCGGCGGGGCCTGACACCCGTATTCGCTGAGGAACAGGCAGTGATTCTCTTCCACCGCCGGCAGGCCCCTGGCCCCATGCCAGCAGGCCCAGTCGTGGCAATCGCCGGCATCCTGTGAGTTGGGCGGCATCCCGTCCGGCGAATAGGGACTGGAAGGCCAATAAGGCCTGTCCGGGTCGGAGCCGCGCACGGCGTCGGGGAGGTCGACGGTATACAGGGGATGATCGGATTCGAGCCACGCGTTCTCATTGTTGCCGCACCAGAGCACGACAGATGGATGGTTTCTGAGGTTCGCCGTTATGCGGGCGACTTCGGCCTTGACCTTGTCCCTGAACTCGTCATCCCTGGGATATTCGCCGCACGCGAACATCATGTCGTGCCAGAGCATGACGCCGTTGGAATCGGCAAGGTCGTAGAAGAGAGGATCTTCGATGATACCGCCGCCCCATACACGGAGCATGTTCAGGTTGGCATGTTTGAGCATTTCGAAAGCGGCGCGGTATTTTTCGGCGGAAGAGGTGAATTCGACATCGAGGGGAACCCAATTGGCGCCCTGGCAGAACACGTCCCTGCCGTTGATGCGGAAGAAGAAGGTGCGGCACCCGTCCTTTTCGAGCACGAGTTCAACCTGCCTGATGCCGAACGAAACCGGCATGGAGGCGACGGGGGAATCCTGCCGGCGCAGGGAGAAATTACCCCGGTACAAAGCAGGGCGACCGTATCCCAGAGGCCACCAGAGGGCGGGGGTTCTCACTTCGATCCTCGTTGAATATTCCGTCATGCCCGACTGAAGGACGACGAGGTCGGAGAAAGCAATCCGGGAGCCGGTATCGGAGGCCGCTGAGAATTCGATTTCCACGCGGTGCTCATCGCCGGGGTTGTCTATGGCAGCGGCTATTTCGATGACAGCAGAACCGCCGTCGATGGAAACCGTCCTGATCCAGACGTCTTTAACGGAGGGGCCGTCAACGCCGATGATTTCGACGGGGCGCAGTATCCCGAGCGTGGGAACGTAGCGCGCCCAGTCCCAGCCGTAAGACATCTGTGCCTTGCGCGCGTAAAGCCTGTGGTACCAGCCGTTGCAGAAACTGAGCGGGCGGCCGGCAATCCTCGCCGTGGCGTGCTCGGGGGCTTCCAGCTTGACGCTTATGGAATGCTCAACGCCCGGCTTCACGCGGTCGGTCACGTCAATTTCGTGAGGAACGAACTGGTTGTCGAGCGAAGCAACGTGCTCGCCATCGATAAAGACTTCCGCAAAAGTGTCAACGCCGTGAAAAACAAGCGCGTGGCGCCTGCCCGGCGGAGCGATAAACCGCCTGAAAAGCCACCAGTCACGCCGTCCCACCCAGGAAACGTCGTCGGGATTCCTGCACCAGCGCGGATCTGGAATAAGCCCCGCCTTTACGAGGTCGTTGGGAACGGCCCCGGGGACAAGGGCATCGAAGGCTTCCCAGGCGGGAGCGGACTGGTAGCCCCTTCTTTCCCCGGCTCCCGGGTCAGTCCCGCCCAGCGCCCAGCGCCCACAGAGAGACGTACGCGTAATCATGGTTCCTCCGAATACATGCGTTCATCCGGTAAGAGGTGATTTTCGGCGAACGGATTCCGATGTAAAGCACAAACGGCTGCCGCATGTGTCGAAAGCGACGCCGAAACGTTGCGGAACACCGGTCCGGCAAGTAGAATCAACGGCGACAGGAGACTCGGATGGGAAAAGCTCCCGCCACAGGGGAAAGCACCACCGCCGACACGAGATGGGAGTGGCAGGAGATTCCCGCGTGTCCAATATGCGGCAGTCCGTACCGCAGGACGTTCCACAAGTACGTTGTGGACCTGGATCACGGGTTCGTTCAGTGCAAGAACTGCGACGTGCTGTACCTGTCGCCAAGGCCGCTGTACGACGAAAAATTCCATGAAGAAATGTACGAGCAGACGGATGGGCGCACGGACGCGGCACCGGGGAACGAAGGTGATTTCCGTGGGCACGCCCCCACGTACTTCCATAATATCGACCTGCTTGAGCAGGCCGAACGCCTGCTGGGCAGGAAGGGTTCGGTCCTGGACGTCGGCTGCAATACCGGCAGGCTGCTGCTCGCGGCGCGCGAGACCGGGTGGGATACCTGCGGGATAGACATTTCGACCGTCTGCGTGACGGCATGCCGGGGCCATGGCTTGAACGTACATTGCGAAGACATTACCACGGCACCGGTGCGGGGAAGATATGATGTCGTTGCGGCGTGCCACGTGCTGGAGCACACGCCGGACCCGGCACTGTTCATGAAGGCATTGCGGAAACGGATGGCTCCCGGCGGCCTGCTGGTGGTGGAAATCCCGAACATAATGGGCGCGGACCTGCGATTCAAGAGGTGGATGGAGCAGGCCGGCATCAAGAAGACGCGGGTACATTCGCCTCATCACTACTTCGAATTCACGCACAGGGCGTTCATGAACCTCGCCGGGCAAGCGGGTCTTCATGCGGCAGCGTGCTTCACGTATTCCAGGTACCGGCAGCCGCCGGGGCCGCTGAAGAAACTGTACCAGCGGATCCTGAAGCGGATATGGACGGGGAACAAGTTCCGGTTCTTTCTGAAGGACGCCGGGAGCGGCTAGTCAGTCTTTGATTTCAGTCGTTCTTTGGACATCGTGGTCGGTGAAGATATCGGAATCGTCCCGGCTTTTCGTGGAAAACTCCGACACAACGGCGCCTTCCGGCCCGGCCTGGAACCAGTGAAGCGTTTGCGGGCGGAGCGTGTACTGGTCGCCGGGGCGAAGGATGACTTCATGCCAGACGGTGTAGCTGTCTTTGCTGCCCGGGGGCGCCGATGCCCTGGGGGCGACAGCCGGCTCGCCCGGGACGTACAGGTAGACTTCGCCGGACCTGCAACGGAAGGTCTCTTCCTTGCCCGGTTCGCCCTGCACGGGAGGATGCATGTGTTCGGGGCAGGTCTGGCCCGGGAAGAGGACCAGTTCCTTTGCGCAGACCCGGTCGGTGTTGACGTACACGAGGAGCTCGAGGCCGGTGTGCAACAGGTCTGATAGGCCGAAGTCGGCCACTTCTATCCGCTCGCGCTCTTCGTCGGCCACGGCGATACCAACCGCGTCGAGGTATTCCAGCGCCAGGTCCCTGGCATCGTCATACTCCTGCCTGGTAATCATGTGCGTCACCTCCCTGTACGGGTATTCTAGCAGCAGTCCGAAGAAACGGAAGTCTTAGTGACTTCTCTCACCACGTTCGTGGCGTAGGAGCCGGGAGGGAGGGAGAATTCAAGCAGGATAACGCCGGCTTCCGGTTCCGACACCGGCTGCACGTCGCGCATGGGAACCCTGAGAGGCCGCCTTTCTCCGACAAGCGCCTTGAGGTGCCTGGAGCGGAAGGTATCCGCAGAAATGCCTTCGTCCCGCATGACGGCGCGTTCCACGTCGCCGGGAGCGCCCCGGGCCAGTATCGTCTTGCGGCCGAACATGGGACCTGAAGGGGAAATCTCAGCCGTCCGCACGCGCTCCGCTTCAGCAGCGGGATCATCGACAAGGAATACGGCTCCCTTGGAATGAATATAGGCCAGGTCTCCTTCGGCAATGGTATCGATACCGTCAACGCCCCGCCTGCGCAGGACTTCATTGAAAAGGTGCGACTGCCACGCGTTCATGTAGAAACGGCGCATGCGCTGCCGGACGGAAAGCATCGCGCTGCGGGCGTTGCCGGACCTGACGAATTCGGCAAGAAGCAGGCGTTCGTCATGGAGGAAGACAGGCAGGGTCCTAAGAGCGTCGTCAAAGCGTCCTTCGGAAAACGCCGTTCTGGCGGCACCGGCGTCCGGTTCGAAATCCCGCCAGCCGGCAGGCAGCATGAGAACCCGGAGAAACGCGTCCGCATCGTCGTTGACCAATGCTCTCCCGGCAAGATGGCCGGACTGGTACCCGCCGAACCGCTGTTCACCAAAGTGGTTGGGAACGCCCCGGACGGCAAGCACGTCCATCGATTTCTGCGCGTCAGCGGCGGAACCATGCCGCGCGCCCCTGATAACGATACGAAAACGGTTGCCCGCCAGGTGGCCCGGCTTTAGCTTGTTATGGTGGCGCTGGACATCGATGATTTCGACGCCGGGCACCGACAGGCGTTCCACCGCTTTTTCATCGACATGCTCAATGGACAGCCGCTGAACGGCGACGGCCGCGGCGTCCTTGAGTCCGGCATAACCCACGTCGCGACTCTTCCTGCCGAGGCTCCTGGCAATCCTGTCGATCGCGGCATGCGTGGTCAGGCCGGTCTTGCGGACGGTGAGGTAGAGATGGGTGCCCTGCCCCGAGGCTTCATACAGGGGGATTTCGGTCACCATGAAATCCTCAGGCCGGAATTTCATCCCGCCCCCGGTACCCGGGATGCCGTCGGTAAGCCGCGCCATGTCGGCCGGGCCGGCCTGCCGCGGACATTCAGGAAGCATTGGCTGCGTTCTTCAGCGCCACCTGGGCCGAACGAGCGGCGTCGCTTATCGCTTCGCGCCAATCACGGGGCACGGAATCTCCGGCAAAAGCGTAGATAATGCCCCGGCTGGAATTGACGACGGCCCCGGTGCCGTTGCCGTCAAAAGCGGGGGCGGTATCTTCGGCGGAACCGCCCTGAAAACCAAACCCTGGGACCAGCATGGGGAGCTGGGGGAACCTGCTTCTGAGCAGGGCCATTTCTTCAGGGGCGGTGGCACCCGCCACGATGCCGAAAGGCAGGTAGCCGTCGTTGTCCGGTTCCAGGTCCTGCTGCCAGCTCAGGACGCGCTCGGTAAGGTACAGGTAGTAGGGGTGGCCTTCGCGCGCCGAGACTTCCTGCAGTTCCGCTGCGGCGGCGTTGGACGTACGGCTCAGCAGGAAAGCGCCCTTGCCTCTTTCGGCATAGGGCAGGAACGGCTTGACGACGTCGCTGCCCATGTACGGGTTGAGTGTAACGGCATCGACGTCGAGGACTTCCATGTAGAAGTCGGCATAAGCCTTCATGGTGGAACCGATATCGCCTCTTTTTGCGTCGGCTATAACCACAAAACCGGCGTTCCTGGCCCGCCTGACGGCGCTTTCGAGCTCAACGTAACCGGCCGCCCCGTATTTTTCGAAATAGCCGACCTGGAACTTGAGCACGCCGACGATACCCTCGACAGCGTCGATAATCGAGTCGGCGAAGATGCCGACGGCGGCGGCCTCTTCGGTCCTGGTAACCACGCGTTCACGCAGTTCCGGAGGCAGGCTGGGGAAGAAGGGATCGATGCCGACGCAGAGCGGACCGTAATCCCGGACGGCCGCGTTCAGACGTGTTGCGAAGTTGTCTCGAGCCACGCTATATCCACCCTCTTTCCTTCATGGACTGGACCACCTTGCCCGCCGCAAGCGCCATGGCGGCGTTGCGGAGGTCGTCGGTGCTGTCGCCGGCGAGGTCTTTCATGTGGAGAAAAGCGTCGCCCAGCAGTTTATCGACGACCTCGAAAGTCTCCTGCTCGCCGGAAAGTGCCCCGCTCTTGCCCTTGTGCCATTCGACGTAGCTGGCGACAACGCCGCCGGCATTGGTGAGAATATCCGGCACGACCAGAATGTTATTCTCGCGCAGGATGGGATCCGCCTCGGCAACAACGGGATGATTGGCGCCTTCGACGACGGCCTTGGCCCGGATATCGGCGGCGTTGGCGGGGACTATCACTTCACCGGCGGCCGCCGGAATAAGTATATCGACATCCATGGCCAGGAGTTCTTCATTGGATATGCGCGCCGAGCCGGGCAGGTCCACCACGGGATTGCCTTCGGTCTTGTGCGCCATCAGTTCGGGGACGTTCAGGCCCTTGGAATCGGCAATGCCGCCGTCGATGTCGCTGACGGCGACCACCCTGGCGCCTTTCCCGTAAAGAAAATGGGCGGTCCATGAACCGACGTTGCCGAAGCCCTGTATGGCGACGGAGATATCCTCAACCGGCTTGTTGAGCAGGTGGGCGGCGGTCATGTCGGCGATGGTGGACACGCCGCGGCCCGTCGCCTGAAGCCTGCCCGGCAATCCCCCTACTCCGACCGGCTTGCCCGTAACGCATTCCGTGATATGCGTTTCACCGAAAATGACAGCCATGTCTATGGGGTTGGTGCCCATGTCGGGAGCCGGTATGTAGGTGCCTTCCACAACGTCGTTGCGCAACAGGTGGATGAATTCCTTCATGATGACGGTCTTCTGGAAGCGAGTCAGCTTGTGGTGGTCGGCCCTTATGCCGGACTTGCCCCCGCCGAAAGGAATACCGGTAAGGGCCGTCTTCCAGACCATGAGTTCTGCGAGAGTAGTGGTTTCTTCCAGGTTGACATCATGCCAGAAACGTATGCCGCCCTTGGCGGGGCCGCGCACGGTGCTGTAGTAGACGACGTAGGCATCCGTCTGCACCAGCAGCCCCTGGTCATGATGCACGTTAAGATTGTATATCTGCTGCTTTTCGGGACGGGACAGTATCCTTTCGGCATCATCGGGGACATCCACGTACTTCCTGACGCTGCTGAAGTTTATGACTGGCACGGACAGCCTCCTTTCGACGCTGTGTCAACGTGATATGGTAACCGGGTCCGCCGTGCGGTCAATCGACGCCGGGGAGGAAAAGGCGCACTTCAAACCTGCGCCTTGCGGAAAGAAACGGGGGGGGCTGTCACGGCAACACCGGCATACGATGCGCCGCCTGAAAACGGCAGCGGGACCGGCTCCTGTACGGCCGGCCCCGCACGCCTCGAAACCTGCTACGGGGATACCTTGTAGGCCTTCCCGCCGAGAACCACGATAACCTGGTCGCCGAGAGCGAGATACTTGCCCAGTTCGGAATATTTTGCCGCCAGGGCAAAGTACTCGTCGCTGAGGAACTTCAGGTCTATGGTCTTCATGTCGGCCGAATTGTAATCCGCATCCTGCCAGTAATCGCCGACCTTGTAGAACGTCTTGCCGGCAAAACGCCTGATCGCCTGCTCGATGTACCGCCCACCCGTGCTCATGCCGGCGATATCGCCGCTCAGCGCCTCGGCCTTTTTCAGGTCATTGATATCCTTGCTGGCCCTCACGGCGCCGGCACCCAGTTCATGGCCGAAATTCCTGCGGGCTTCTTCCGCCCTCTGCCTGAATTCCCTTTCGACGGCGGGCGCGCTGGCGGGGGCGGCGTCGGCCGCGGACTTGACCGCCTCGCGCAGGATGGGCGGGCGGCCCTGGACTTCCTCGTCTTCAAGCACCAGCATGCTGGTATACGGCGTGATTATGCCGTACTTGCGGGCCAGGCGCACGACTTCGTCTTTCAGCGCCGCGGTTTCGCCTTCCAGGCGGATGTCTTCCAGCAGGAAGGCGACTTTCTGTGCGGCCCAGAGACGAGGTACCGGCTCAGCGTTCTTTTCGCTTGCGAAGTCCGCTTCATATTCCATGGCCGCAGCCTCGCCGCCGCGCTTGCCTTTCAGTACAACGGTCGCCTTGCCTTCGCCCTTGAACCGGCCGTACACAGTAAGTTCCTGGCCGTAGAAGAGATCCGGCAGCTCTCTCGGGAACACATCGTACACTTCCACGCCGCGGACTTCCATCTTGACGTCCGAAAGCGCCGGGTTCGCTATCTTGGAATAGAACGACGACAGCTTTACTTCAAGATCCTCCTCTTCGCCCACGTACACTTTTGCGCCGCGGCTGTCTCTCGTCAGCACGTCGAGCAGCTTGGCATTCAGCCTGTCTCCCACGCCAAAGGAGAAGATCCGCGCGTTGCGCCGGTTGCCTTTCCTGGCAGCCCCGGCTATCCCGTCCACAGAAGTCTCGCCGACGGTGGGCTGGCCGTCGGTAAGGAAAACTATGTAGGCCGGGCGGTCGTCCTGGCCTCCGACCATTTTCAGCGCTTCGGCAAGGGCCTCGTCAATGTTCGTCCCGCCCGAAGCATCGAGTTCGTCGGCCTTCTGCAGGGCTTCCTTCACGCGGGTATCGGCAACCTGCACCATGTTCTCGAAAAAGGCGTGCACCCCGGTGCTGAACGAAATGACATTGAAGGAATCGTTCGCCGAAAGTCCCTGGAGGCAGAAGCGCAGGGCATCCTTCGCCTGCCGGATCTTCTTGCCCCTCATCGAACCGGACGTGTCCATGACGAAGACTATGTCCTTGGGTATCGCCCGGCGCCCGGCGGGAGGCGCATCGACGCCGACAAGCAGCATGAAATAACCGTCTTCGCCGGCTTCACGGTAAACGACGGGCGCGGCACCGACTTCCCCCGTGGCGGTTATGAAATGCAGCAGGAAATCCCTGTCCGGGGTCACGTTCCGGTCCGACCAGCTGTACGTGAAGCCCATTCCGTCTTTCTGCTTTTCGAGGCTACCGCCCGGATGACTGGTGGAATACACGCCCTGGATCCGGCGCTTCGACTGGCACTTGACTTCCACGGACACCTCCTCAAGCGGCGCCGAGGAGAATTTCTCCGTGTTCAGGGGATAGCGGTAGCTCCACACCTGGGCGTCCGGCGTGAGTATTTCGGAATAGCGCAGCACTACCCTGCGTTCGCCCCTGGCCGGTATGGGAAATATCCTGGCTTTGAACAGGCCCCGCCCCGAATATTCCAGTAGCGCCGGGTCGCGCATGCGCCGGACTATGTCCTCGTAGGTCTTGCGGGCCTTGTCGGCATCCAGCAGTTCGGCTTTCACGGGCTGGCCGTTAATATAAAGAGTGAAGTCCTTTATCGACGCTCCTTCCGGTATGGGGAACAGGTATTCGCCTTCCAGCTGGATATTGTTCGGGTTGTAGAAGACCTGGTCGATCTCCGTAGTCACCACCGGGCCCTTGATGTCCACCGTGACGTTGTGCTTGCGCACGGCGAGCTGGACGATTCGAGGCACCGGCATCGGCACCGGCGGATGCGGAGGAACAATGATCACAAAACCGTCCGCATACGATTGAACGGAAAACCCCGCAACAAGAGCCACAACCACCATGAAGCGGGCGGGCACGCCCAGCCTGTTCGCAGCCATCGAAGCGCCTCCTTTCGCACTTACGTGCTATTAGACGCAGAAGACCGCTCAACGTTTCCGGCAATTATCGCGGCAAAATGAAACGGAGCGCACCATGCGGCGCGCTCCGTCAAAAACCCTTCCGGACGTACAGCCGGGCCCGGCCGTCACTGGTTCTTCATGAGTTTCTTGACCTGCTTGGGGATGACATCCTGTTTCAGGTAGTTCAGTATGACCTTGAACTTGTCGTCCAGCAGGACCTTGAATTCGTCCGAGTTGGCTATTTCCCTGACCACTTCGGGCGTCTGGTTCTTTATTTCGGCCTGAATCACTTCCGGATCCAGCTTGTCCCCCAGAACCTTGTCGGCAACGATCGCGGTCACCTGTTCTTCGATAAGTTTCGGATCTGCGCCGCCGCCTTTTTCCGCGACAATCTTTCCGACGATGTCCGGCAGTACTTTCTCCACCTTTTCCATGCGCTCGGCAAGGTCGGAACGTATCTGGTCCGCGGTCTCTTTTATCATGGAAGCAACCTGCTCCACGCCCGCCCCGCCGGCACCGCCTTCCCCGCCGCCGGCGCCTTGCTGCATCAGGGCCATGTTGATCTTCTCCATGAACAGGTCGCTCTCCATGAGTTCCACCATGGCCCCGCGCACCTCGTGCTGCAGGGCTTCTTCGGATAAGCCTCCGCCGCCCCCGCCGCCGCCTTCGCCGACCACGCCGGCCACGCGTTTGGCAAACTCGTCGGAATCGAATATCTGGATAACGGCCTGCATGCCCTCGCGCTTGGCGATCTTCTCGATCTTTTCCACGTCGAGGCCGTCAGGGACGGGTATCAGGTTCTTGATATACTCGGGGTCGCTGAGGAAGCCGAGCAGTTCGCTTTCGATAGTCTGCGACAGATCCTCGGGGACACCGGCGGCCGCCGGGGCCAGTTCCTTCACGATTCCCTCTATCACGGGGCGCAGGGATTCCGGATCCACCTGGCCTCCGCCTTCCGCCTGGGCCGGGACAACATCCTGGACAATCTGGAGTATGACCGGCCTTAGAGCGTCGGGATCAACCGTGGCCGTAGCGTGGCCTTCGGCAGGAGCGGCCGCAGCAACGGCTTCTTTGATCACCCCTTTCAATTGCGGGCTCTTGGGCAGGCGATGGAAGAATTCGCCGAGGTTCTGAGCCACGGTCTCCTCAACCATATTCTTTATTTTTTCTTCGTCGGCGCTGGCCGCGGAATGCGAAACGACTTCGGCCGCAATAAACTTTGCGCCGGCTTCATCGACAAGCCCGGACTCGTCGATAATCCTGTGCACCGCCGCTTCGTCCACGCCGGACGGAGTACTTTCGCCCACGATCTTCGCCACGATGCCCTCGACCTCCTTGGCGTCGACCCCCGCCGCCGCTGCTTCCGTGGCGTTCTGCACGGCGGTCATCAGTTCATCCCTGAGAGCGGATGCGGCGGCAGCCAGTTTTTCTTCAACAATGGCACCGACCGCTTCGGCGTTGACCGGCGCTTCCTGGCCGGCTGCCGCTTCCTGGACAAATCCCTTCAGTTCCTTGCGCAACATGGAAACGGCGACCGCAACATTTTCCTTCACCATCTCGTCCACGCCGGACAGGTCCTGCGCCGCGCCGAGGTTCTCGGCGAACTCGCCCGACGACAGGGCCTCATGCACGGCTTCTGCAACCAGCGACTTGACCGCGTCAGGCGAAAGAGGCTTCTCCGTACCCATTTCCGCCTTCAAAGCTTCCACCGCGGCGGAAATGTCCACTTCGCCGCCCCTCTTCAACAGCGTCTTCTTGACTTCCGCCAGTTCCTTGTCGGTAACGAATTTCTTGGCCGCGTTGCTCACCTTGTTGTCGAGAAGCTTTTCCACCGTGTCCACGGAAGCCAGGCCCTTGCCGTCTATGACGTCATTGATCCGCTGGCTTATGATCATCTCAATGTTGCTGATGAACTGGTCCGAACCGACCAGGGCACCCACCATGGGCGCCACCTTGTCCATCACGCGTTCTTCGACGTCCTGCGGATTGAACACCGGCACTTTGCTCGCGGCGTTTTCAGCTTCGACGCGGGCAATATCCCGCACGGCTTCCACTTCCGGTATGGAGCTGCGCGTTTCTTCTATCTGGGGCCTGATTATTTCGTTCACACGCGTCCGAAGGGCTTCCGCCGGAACGTAGTTCCCCAGGACTTCCTCAACCTCCGAACGGAGCGCCAGGCTCGCCTGAGCGGATTCCACCGCCCCGATGGTCTCCTGGAACTGGTTGATGGCCGCAAGATACTCGTCGCGGCTTACGACCTCGGGCGGAAGAATGCTGATCTTTTTCTCGAGCGTTTTCAATTCGGAAGAGATGTTCGCCAGACCGTTGTTTATCGGGACAAGATCCTCCTGGCGAGCGGCTTCTTCCGGCAGGATACCCAGTTTCTCCTCGATGGCGTCCACCTTGGCGGACAACCTGCTTTGCCCCAGGGACACGCCGGCGACATCTTCCTTGTCGGCCACTTCCTCCGGGAACGACCCGATCCTGGCTTCCAGGGCCGTTACCGTTGCGGAAATTCCGTTCACGGTTTCTTCCAGGCCGCCCAAGTCCACCTTGGTGGCGAAGGAAGCCGCAAGCCCGCCCGCCATCTCATCGAGAGTCTCGACAGCCGCGGCGGCAGCGGCGACTTCGTCCTTCAGGGCCGCAATCCTTGCCTGGTTTTCCTGCGCAAGCTCTTCGGCTTTCTCCTGCACGCGCCCGGCAAAAGAAATCAGCTCCTCGCGGAGTTTTTCTTTCACGCCGCCGACAGACTCCTCGAGCTCGGCAGGAGAAACCACCTCGCGCCCCGCAACCGATTCCACGGTTGACGAGAGAGCGTTCATCTGCTTGCGTATCTCTTTTGACAGGACCACTATTTCCTCGTGGGCGGCTTCGGCGGCGGAACGCGCCACTTCTTCAGGGCTGGGGAAAGCGGAAAGCCGCTGTTCGACTTCGGCCTTGGTTTCCTCCGCCAATTTTTCGAGATCCTCCTGGCCGGGCATCGACGCCACCGCTCTTGCCGCCGCGGTGTCGGCGATCCTCTGCGCAACCGCCGTTACTTCTTCGTTCGATATTGCGGACTCCTTGACCACCTCTTCGAGCGCGGCAAGATCTTCCGCCACTTTTTCGGCCGATGCGTAACCGGCTTCCCCCAAGGCCGTCCGGACGGAACTCTCGACGTCCTCCATGGTGACTTTCGGGAGCGCCGATATCGCCTTCCGCGCGACCTTTTCAGCCACGGCCTGGGCATCGTCCTCCGTGAACCTCGGGATTTCCGAAACGGCCGTATCGGCTGCAGAGCGCGCGCCGGCGTCGATCTTCTCCACCAGTTCCGACGAATTCAGCAGTCCGGCGATGGCCTGCCTGACGAGCGTGGATGCCTCCGACGTCGCTCTTTCCTCCGCAACGCTGATCCTCTGGTCCATCTCGGAGCGAGTGACCGTCTCGTTTTCCTCGCTCAGGTTGTTGAACGTCTCGCCGGCGAGACCCAGCACGGCCTGCTGGAACTCATCGCCGCTGAGCAGGTCTTCAAACATCTCCCTGAAACGTCCGGTGAGATAGGCTTCCAGCGCCGGGCTCTGCGGAAGGCCCTTGGCGAGTTCGGCCTTCACCGCTTCGGCGACTTTCTGGCGCGTGGCGTCTTCCTGCTTGGCGACGTTGGCGCTCATGCGAGCCATCTCCGCCGTCGCCTTCGCCAGCACAATCACTTCGCCCGCCGCCAGTTCCGCGTCATGGTAGTCGCCGGAGGCGAAACTCATCTGGGCCTGCTCGAGCCGTTTGTTAAGGCTCTGCGTGTCAATGCCGCGCTGCCCGAGAACAGCAAGCTGCTCCCCGGCCCTCTTCAGCACACCCTCGGCGCTTTGACGGTCGTCATTATCTTCAGGCATCATACCCCCCTTGTGGGCAGTGCGCCATTGCATCGACCGGCAGACACCTTACGGCTGTCGGTCAATACCTCCACAGCAATCCCGCCGGCAAGCGAGAGAGATCAGGACAGCAGGTCGTCCTTTTCTTCCTTGAACTTCGCGATGGTCTTCACGTATTCATCGCGCAGCTTGCGCAGCCGCTTCACGTCTTCGTCCAGCTTGCTGGCCTGGCCGCCGAGCCTCTTGGTTTCCTTGTCGAGCGAGTTGTTTTCACTCGTAAGCGAGGAGATCGTCTTTTCGAGTTTCTCCAGGTTTTCCTTGAGATCCGCCTGCTTGGCCTTTGTGAGGGCGCTTTCCTTTTCGGCGGAGTTGGCCTTGCCCGAAAGGTCCGTTACCGACTTGGCAAGGGCGTCCTGTTCCTTCTTCAGCTTGGCAAGATACGTCTTCAGCCTGGCCTGCTCATCCAGAAGGCGGCGGATATCGACCTCGGTGTCGACCGTCTCCCTGGAAAGATCCTCGTTCTCCTTCAGCAGGTCCAGCCTCCACTCGGTCTCGGAAGCGGCAACGGTCTTGATGGCCTCGTTGGCCCGCATGACCGCTTCGTTAACCTGGGCGGCGGCGACGGGAGCCTTGCCCTTGCCTGCAGCGCTCGCAGCAGCCTTCGGCTTAGCAGCTTTCTTCTTTGCCATGGTAAGTCTTCTCCTTTCGGCGGATACTGTCAGGGATCAGCCAGTAAGGTTGTCTTTCATTTCCTTGAACTGGGCTATGGCGGACATGTATTCCTCGCGAAGCTTCTTCAACCTCTTGACGTCGTCATCCAGGCGGGTCTTCTGTTTCTCAAGCCTGTCCAGTTCCTTTCCGAGAGCGTCCTGTTCCACTTCGAGTTTCGCCACCGCCTGGTCGGTGTCGGCCACGGCGTGCCTCATCTCCTCGCTCCGGCTCTGCATTTCGCCAACCTTTGTTTCGGACTTGGCCAGTTGTTTTTCCAGTTCCTTTATGGCGGCTTCCGCATCTTCTTCGCGGGCCTTCAGTTCACGCAGCCTTTTTTCAAGTTCGGTGCGCCGGACACTGTGATGCGTCACCTCGGCTTCGATTGTGATCGTCTCCCGTAACACCTGGTCCGCTTCGGCCAGGATGTCCTTCAACCTGGACTGCTCGGCA
Source organism: Planctomycetota bacterium (assembly GCA_016930595.1). Lineage (GTDB taxonomy): Bacteria > Planctomycetota > SZUA-567 > JAFGGJ01 > JAFGGJ01 > JAFGGJ01. The sequence goes on along the minus strand of JAFGGJ010000002.1, from coordinate 45,997 downwards.
TCCCTTATGGCGGCTACTTCTTCCGCCATGTTCCTGGCGCGCTCCACGACAGCGTCCTCTTCCACCTTGTTCGCCTTGGCCTTGTCTGCCATGTCATGCTCTCCAATGCGGCCCGAAAAACCAATACCCCGCCCATTGTTCAGGTGAAGCCCCCACGTTATCGCTCGCCATTAAATGTAGCATGCAGACACAGTCATGCAAGTCAATATCATAAAACATGTGCCGCTCAGGCGTCGGCCGTCTGAACATCCAGGTTCCGTGCCAGGGGCACGCCGGCAAGAACCAGGCACGCCCCCGCCACGGGGACGTCCGAAGCCTTCAACGCCCGGACGTACTTCAACACCTGCCCCCGCCGATACATCTCCACGGTCGCCGGAACGTCCTCATCGGCAACCCGGTCCGACTTCAGCTCCACGACCGTCCAGCCGTCGTTCTCGAGCAGTAAGAGATCCGCCCGGAAGACTTCGCCGTCTCCGGACAGCAGCGGCCATTCCACCAGCGCGGATTTTGCTCCGGCGACCCGGGCCGGCAGATCCAGTGCCTCCAGATTGTCCAGCAGTTCTTCGACCCTGTCGTGGTCCACCCCCGGCGGGGCGTATGACGCGACCCGGGGCCTGACGCCCGTCCTGAACCAGATCGCCGCTCCCTCATGGAATGCTTCGCCCAACAGGACCGCTTCTTCCGACACCGCCCCCTCCGCCGGAACAGAACTCGCCGGCAATATTCCTGCGTCTCCCGCCGCGACCGCATCCGGCAGTGCATCCAGCGCCAGAACCGCTTCCCTGAGCGTCCCCCTTCGCCGGACCTGCTCCCCGCAGACCCGCACCACTTCCGACCCGGGCGATGTCCCGGCCGTTTCGACCAGTTGGTCCACGGCTCTCACCGACGACGGCGGGGCGTTCTTGCACAAGCGTACGCTCACACACGAAACCACCAGCAGGTCCCGCGCGCGTGTGAACGCGACGTAAAGCTTGCGCAGCCATTCCTGCGCCTGGTACTCGCGCTCGTCGGCCGCCAGCATTTCGAACAGCGGCGTTTCGAGCCGTCTCTTGCCGCCGTCAAGCGGCACGGCCAGCGCAAAGCGCCCGTCATGCGAGGAAAGCGACGTCACCTTGCCGCCCGAGCCGCCGGCCGAATCCGCCAACAGGTCCGCCACAACCACGACCGGCCACTCCAGGCCCTTTGCCTTGTGCACGGTGGTGATATGCACGGCATTAACGTTCACCGCCTGCGGCAGGGTCAGTTCGGCGCCGCCGGCGGAAAGAAACCTCGCCAGTATTTCCCCGGGCCCCCGGCCGGCGGCTTCTTCTTTTCTTACAAGCTCGGCAAATGCGCTCAGCGCCCACGCCCGGGCTCCGCTCGGATCAGCGGCGCCGAACGCGGCGCCCAGGCCGCCCCGCCCCAGGACGGCTTCCACCAGCCTCGTCAGCCCCTGCGGAACCAGCGGCAGGAACACCTTGAGATATTCCACCGCCGCTTTCAGCGTTTCCGACGCCACGTCCGGCAACGGGTCGGCCAGGCTGATCTTCCAGCCTGAGCGCACCGAAGACATGACGTCTTCCGCCGGCACCGCAAGCACCGACGAAGAAAGCGCACCCATTACCGTCCCGGCGTCTTCCGGCCAGCAGACTGCCCGCAGGATCGCCCCCAGCGAACGGACTTCCAATTTTGTGAAGAACGTGCGCGCCCCTTCGAGCACGCAGGGGATGCCCGCGTCTTCCAGGGCTTCTTCGTAGTCATGCACATGCGTCATGCGCTGCAGGATAATCGCCACGTCGCCCCATTCGAACCGGCGCTCTTCGTTGCTCGCCGGGTCGATCACCGTCCGTCCGGCGGCCATCATCCCGCACAGGTGCTTCGCCAGCGCCGCCGCCTCGCCCCTGACAGCGTCATGCGTGAGAAGACTCCCGTCGCCTGGTGTCCGCCCGTCCGGCACAAGAACCGCCACGCTGCCGGCGGCGCTGTTCCTGTGGGGCTCAAGGTTGTAGGAAAGCGCCGGTTCGGCACCGGATTTCATGTCATGCGGGGGACGTTCCGCCCATTCGCTGTAAACGGCGTTAACGAACCCGAGTATACCCGGCACCGACCGGAAGTTCTGCCACAGGTTCACTTCGGACCCGCCCGCGCCGATCATCTGTTCGCGCATCCCGGCGTAGACACGCAGGTCCGCTCCGCGAAAATGATATATCGACTGCCGCGGGTCGCCCACAAGGAAAAGCCTCCCCCCGCCAGGCCCTCCCGCCGCCAGCCTGACTATCTCCAGCTGGATCGGATCGGTGTCCTGGAACTCATCGACCAGGAAGTGCCTGAACCTGCCGCTGACGGCCGCGAGCACTTCCCTGTTGTCTCTCATCAGGTCCCTCAATCGCACAAGCAGGTCGTCAAACGTCAACGCAGCGCGGCGGCTCTTTTCCTTTTCGCACGCCGAGAAGTATCCCTCGAACAGCCCGGCCATGTCCCGTGTGAAATGATCCAGCACCGTCCGCTCCAGCGACGCCAGCGCCCCCCTGGCCCCCGACAGTTCTCCAGGCTTATCGCTGCCTATTGCCTCCCGCACGGCGATGGCTTCCATGGCCTTTCCCCTGGCGTCGTTCTTCGTCAGGCTTATATCCGCCTTTGCCTCCAGGAAATACTCGTACAGGTCCAGCGATATCTTTCCTGCGAGAATTTCCTCCATGTCCCGGGACTCAAGCAGTTCGACGGCCCGCTCAAGGGCGGCGGCGGCCTTGCACCAGCCGGGCTTTTCCGGATTGGCCCTGACCAGATGCACCGCATCGCGCGCGGCCCTGATAGCGCCGGACACGATGTCTCGCGATGCGTCCGGCGCCGGCCTGGCGCCCAAGGCATTCTCGAGCGCGAGCGCCGGGGCGCGCCCTCGGTGCTTCGCGTATTCGACGGCCGCTTCTTCCATGCGCCGCGCGCTCATGCCCAGCGACGACAGCAGGAACACCTGTTCCGACGCTTCCCCTTCCTCTTCCAGGACCGCTGCGAGATACGTCCTGAACACTTCCGAATACAGCGAAGCCTGTTCGTCCGAGTCCATGACCGAAAAGCCCGGAGGCAGCCCCGCTTCCATCCTGAACGCCTCCAGCAGGGCCCTGGCCCTGGCGTGAAACGTGCCGGCGGGATTCTCCTCCATCCCGCGCAGCAGGTCCCTGTCTCCGAATTCGGCAAGTCCCTTCAGCAGCCGTTCCTGCATCTCTGCGGCCGCTTTTTCGGTAAACGTGGCGATGTAGAGTTCATCAGGCGTGATGCGCTCTTCCGTCACGAGCCTCAGCACCCTCGCGGTCAACAGGCGCGTCTTGCCCGTGCCCGCACCGGCGACCGCCACAAGGTCGGTGCCGAAATCCGACACGAGCCGCCGGCGCTCGGCTTCGTCCACCAGCTTTCCCGAGTGCGCGTCGCTACCTGACACCGAAAAACTCCCTCGCCCGGTCCACGGCACGCGCCGCTTCCGAATCATCTTTTATCTGCGTCGGTGCCGCCGCTGAAACCAGGCACACGTGGTACATGTAGCACCTGTCGCACGTATTCTTCCCGACGGGATAGCGCACGAAAGCCCCTGCCCTGTAGGCCTCCACCAGGGCCCCTATGCCTTCCGCAACCGCGTCCAGTGACAGCGCTTTGCCTTTTATTACCTGGACATCCCCGCTGAGCGGCCTGTCGAAGTAGACCATCTCAGCCTCAATGCCGTCTTCTCCCGTTTCATGCCCGTGGGACAGGGCGTACCTGTACAACGCGAGCTGCTGAGCGTACTTGTCCGCCCCTTCTGGACGCCCCGTCTTATATTCCACCAGCCGGCATGTACCGTCCTCGTACGCGTCCACTCTGTCTATTCTCCCCACCAGCAGGGCGTCGCCGTCCAGTTCGTGCTCGAACTTGAATTCCCGCCTGACGCTGCCGGCGCTTTTTTCACGCGCCTCCTGTGCCACGTAGGTTCTTATCTGCCGGATCACCCTTTCGCGTTTCCCCTGCCACACCGCCCCTTTCCTGACTACTCCGTCTGCCTCCATGGCGTCCACTACCCCGGTCGCCGCTTTGACCGCGGCATCGACCTGGTCTCCAGCAGGAGTCTTTCCGCCGGAGGCGAATGCCTCGTCCAGCATTCTGTGCACCGCTCTGCCCCACAGCCATGCCGGCACCGGCTCCATGGACACATCGTCGTGCCGCTCTCCGATCTGCAGCATGTGCCTCAGCAGGGCAAGGTACGGGCATTTCAGGTAATCGTCTATCTGCGACGGAGTCAACACAATGCGCCCGCTGACCGTTCCGGCCCGCATGAGCCCTTCCCTGGCGGAAAAATCGCCCCTCCCGGCGTTCCGAAGAAAATCCCCCAGCCCTCTTTTCACCGGTCCAGGCACTTTCCCGCCCACGGCTCCCGATGGTACCGGGTCCGCGTACTCGATGTCTCCGAACATGTCCCGGACCATTCTCGAAGGTCCGCCGTCCCCGGAACACGTGAAGATGCCTCCCGCGGCCGAAGACACCGTCATGTGAAACAGCATGTGTTCTTCCGCCACGGCGTCCCCGGCAAGGGCGAACCTGGTGCCTTCCCCGTTCAGCCTGTCATTCATCATCCGCCGTATTTCATGGCCGAACAGCCCCCCGCCTCCCGCTCTCCTGGGGAATGTCCCTTCGCTCACCCCCATTACTACCACATATTCCGGCGCAAGACCTCGGGCGGCCATCACGCTCAGGACGTGGACGCCGCCGGTGGAACTCCCGACCCTTGCCCTGTCCAGCAGAAATACCGGCAGCCCGCACGAACCGGCGCCGGATGTTTCCGCCTCCTGCATGAGGGCCGCGACCTCAGCCGCGCCGAACGCATCCGGCCGGGTGAACTTCTTTATCGCGGCAAACATCCCCACCGTGTCCCCGGCCGCCCACCCGGCTATGGCCGCAACCAATTCATCCACAAGCGCAGCAAGGCCCTTCAGCAGGACCTCGGCCGGCTCTTCCGTTCCGCCGCCCGCACCAGCAATCCTCATCAGGTCGCCCACCGTGATTATTCCGGCCGTGACCGTTTCTCCGGAATAAGCAGCCATCCTGCCGCATTCCGAACACGCGGGCAGATCGAGTATCCTCAGGAACGCAGCCACCGGCATGTGGTTTCCACGCCCCTCCCTCAGTGCCGGCGCCGCAATGTCTCCCAGCTTGAACATGGCCGCAGCGAACATGCCTGCCGGCGTCGAAGCAAGCTTTCTCTCCCTGCCGAAATCCGCCTTTATCCCATGTTCTGCAAGCATCGCTTCGAGAACTGGCAGGTACGGCTCCGGGTCCCTTGCCACAATGGCAATTCTTTCCGGCGCGATGCCCCGCTCGACGGCTTCCCGCACCAGCGCCATGGCCGCCGCCGCCTCTTCCCTGGGTGAAGCCGCCCTGCATACCTTCCACGATCCAGCCGCCTTGAAAGGTTCGCCGACGGTCTGCGGCTCTTCATCCAGGACCTCTCTCCAGAAAGCTTCCGTCCGCCGCGCAAAATCACCCCAGTATCCTCCGGGCGACGGCATGAACACGCTCACCGGGCGTCCACCCTCCCTGAATCCCGCCACTATCCTCCTGGCCAGCCGCTCCTGGGCGGCCGACAGGTCGTAGAACCCGAAGATGAACAGCGCTCCGCCACGGAGGCTTCCACCGCCGTCGGCGCGCAGCATTGCCTGCTCAGGCAACATGCGGCCCCTGGTTTCGAGTTCCCGTGCAAATGCCGCCAGTCCTGACGCGAGGTTCCCGAGCCTGCGGTTCCCCGGCATGTCCGCGGCGGCGTTCCGCAGTTCCCCGGCGGTCAGACCCGCCGCAATCGCACCCGTCATGCCCGCAGCCACCGAATTGATCACCGACGGCCAGGCGGCGTCCTCTCCGCCCATGGTCTTTGCCGCCGACAGCGCGGCCGCATAAATATCGCTCTCACGCGCCGCAGCCCCCGGGCATAGTCTCGCAGCCGCAGTGTTCAGATCTATGAATTCCCCCCCCGGCAACGGCAGGCCCCTCGCATCCTTCTCGAGCGAACCTGCAAGCAGCTTCATCAGCCGGTCTGCCCATGCGTACCCGGGCACCAGCACCAGGTACGGGTCCAGCGGATGCGCCGCACGGTATTCCGCAACCCCCGAAGCGAACGCCGCTGTCAGCGGCCTTATGCCGTCCGCCACAACGAACACCGCGTCAACCAGCCTTCCCTGCATCCCCCACGGCCAGCGCCCTTATCTTAGACCGGGTCCTGTCTATAAAGCCGTCGACGTCCGTCCCCCCAACCTCGGCGTTCGTAAGCACACCCACCCATCCGGTCGGATACCCCAGCTCCTTCAACGCCGACTTGAGCACCAGCGCCGGCCCCTTGAAATGCCTCATCGGCGACAGGCCTCCCACGAGCACCACGGCCGATACCCCTTTTTTCTCGTACCCCTTCCCGGCGTACGTCCGCTCCATCCAGTGGCTTTGTATCCGGTCGACCAGGGCCTTGAGTTTCCACGGCACGCCCGCGAAGTAGATCGGCGAAACCACCACCACCACGTCCGCCGTCGGGATTATGTCATAGAGTATCCGGTGCGCCCGGTCACGGGGCGAAATGCATTCTCCCGTACTTTCGCAGTGCAGGCACGCCCTGCATCCCGCGATATCCTCTCCCGCCACGTATACGGACTCGGTCTCAAGCCCCGCCGAACGCAGTTCCTGCAGAACCGCCTCGAGGATTCGTTCGCTCAGCCCTCCACGGCGCAGGCTCCCGCCGATGCCTACTGCCTTCACTCCGCCTCCCCGGCCTCTACCGCCGGCCCCGGAGACGTCGTCTGCACCACCTCTATCAGAACGTACCTGTAGAACTCCCCCGCGTCTCCCCCTGCCGCCGCTTTCATCGCGGCTCCCTCGGCGCCGCTGCCGGCCGCTCCCCCTCCGACGCCCGTTTGCGCCGTCCCGGCCCCGCTCCTCACCCCCACGAGCGCCACCAGCAGCGTCCGGGTGCCTTCCTGCGCCATCGCCTTTTCCGCCGGCCCCGCTCCCGATCTCAAGAGCGCTCCCTTTCTCAACAGGTTGATCGCACCGGCGAAATCCTCGAACGCCCCCACGCGCAGCACGTCGCCGCCGAGGCTTCCGGCCTTGTTGCGGACCAATTCGCCCGCCGCCTCGACCGATACCGCCTCGAACACCAGGTAATCTGAAACCGGCGGCACCGACGCAATGTCGCCACGGCGCCCGGGCTTCGCCGCCGTGTGGGCCGCGGCATCGGCGCCCGCCGGACTGAAGCCTCCCAGCGTTCTCACGCGTTCCGTACGGGCTCTCCCGAACGTCTCTGCAGGCACGGCCCCTCCCGCGCTCTTCGGAAGCGAAATATCCGCCGCCGTCTTTTTCGGTTCATTGTATAAAGCCCCGCCGTTCCTGGCCTCCAATTCTCCTTCAGCCCCCTGCCCCACCGCCCTTCTCGCCGGAGCCGGCCCCGGCATCTCCCGCAAGACCGGCGCACCGGATATCGCCGCGCCGCCCCTGTCAAAGGTTGGAGCGGTTTCCGGCTCGAACGCGGCATCGGCCCTTGCCATGGGCGATGGCGCCGGCGGAGCCGCGGGAGCCGCCGCCGGAACACCCAGCCCCGCCTCTGCGCCCGGCACGTTCTCTTCACGCGCGGCGGAATACGTCCTGCTTTCTTCCACATCCGGTGCGGCCGGGCTCTGCATCGTCACAACCGGAACCGCATCCGCCGGGGCGGCGGGTCCCCCTTCGGCCTTCAAGACCTCCCCGGCCGCCGGCTCGTCTCTCAACGCAGGCGTGCTGATGCGCGATATCCTGTCCATCTCCTGGCGCTCGGCCTCCCTGAACCCCCGCATCGAAACCGCCGTCACCACTATGAGCGCCGCCGCCGCCGCAAATGCCGTGTAGATGAACCTCACGCCTCCGCCTGACACCCGCCCGCCTCCGACGCGCTCACGTATCGCCGCCACTGCTCCCGGCGGCGCCTTCCTGCTCCCGGCGTCCCTGACGCTCGACGACAGGTTGCGCAGCATCTCCACCTCGTCGCCGCATTCCCTGCACGCCGCGATATGTTTCTCCACAAGGGCCGCTTCTTCGCTCCCCAGTTCCCCGTCGACATAAGCGTCCAGCAACTCCCTGTCAAACTCACACTTCATGACGGGACCCTCCCGCCCAGGAAATCGTGCAGCCGGCGCCGGGCACGATGCAGCCTTGAACGCACGGCGGCTTCTGTAATATCGAGAGTCCCGGCAATCTCACCGTAGGATAACTCCTCCACTTCCCGGAGAAGCAGGATTTCCCTTTCATCGTCTTCCAGCCGGGCCAGCGACCGGCGTACGCGTTCTCTTTCCTCTTCCCGCGACAGGACATCCACCGGTCCGCCGCCGTCTCCGGCCAGCCGGTCGAAAGGATCCCCGGCGCCGTTTCCGTCCCCGCCGTCCTCGCCGAGCCCAACGGGCTTTTTCTTCCGGGCGTGGCTCCTCGCCGTGTTGATGGCAATGCGCGTGATCCACGTGAAGAACGTGCTGCCCCCCCGGAAACCCCCGATGTTCCGGTAGGCTTTGAGGAACGTTTCCTGCAGCAGATCTTCCGCATCGGTCTCTCCTGCCATCCCGGCAAGCAGCGAGAAGATCCGGTCGGCCTGCGGCAGCGCCAGCTCTTCGAATGCGCCGCTCACGCCCTTCCGGGCCGCCGCCACCAGTTCTTCTTCTTTCCCGCTCATTTAGACCCTGACCGATGCCTTCCGTTTCGCGAAATCTCCGAACTTTCCTCCCGGTCCCGTCCCTTCCATTATATTGCCCCCGTCCCCGGCACTCAACCCGATGTGAACCTTATCGTGCCCAGGCGCTCCGTTTTCCCCGCGCGCATGTCGTATCCGGGACACCACGAACTCACCCGGTTCCTGTCCACCGCAGGGCACACCGCTATATTGAACCTCCACTTTTCACCCTTCTTCGGCCTGCCGCCCAGCAGCTTCCAGGGGATCGTGTAATCCAGCCGCCATGACGTGCCGTCGTGCGCGAACCGCCCCTTGCCGCCCTTCAGCGGCGTCTCCTCCTCGATCGCCATCTCCTGCCGCCCGCGCCACGTCACGCTCCTCCTGAACAGCCCCGTTCCTTTTGTCGGGATACGGTACTCTTCCACCCTTTGCTTCCGCCCCTCCCTGTCGAAAAACAGCACTTCCGTCGCCCTGTCGCTTGCCGTACCGCGATACGTCTCCCACCTGTCCATCCGCTGCTTCATGTCCACCCCTTCCTCCTTCAGCGACACCACAAGCCCCGCCGCCGCAGCCTCGAGCCGGAAAGACACCGGTTCCACCCTCATGAAGTCTGTCCTGTTGAAGAACCCGTCCATGTCCAGGATCACGTTTTCCCCGTACCGCAGGCACTGGTCGTGGCGCATACCGACGAATCCATCGTCGCGGCCCGACTCGCCGGCGGCCTTTACGTCCATCGCCGGCTGCTTCACCTCCGCCCTCTCCGTCTCCAGGTACCTCAACCATTCGCCGACGTTCCCGGCAAGCCGCTTCCGGCCGGCTTCTTCGAGCAGGCGCACCGCCTCCCCGGCGAGAGGTATCGCTTCGTCCAGCCTCTCCCCGATGAAACGCATCGTCGCCCCGTCCACCGTCCGGTTGCCCCTCACCCGCCTCCTGGCGTTGCCGTACGCAAGTATGCTGCCGACGTACGCCGCGAACGCCCTGTACTGAAAACCCTTCGCCCCCTTCAGGTGCCTGCCGAGACGCTTGAGATGCCTTATGTCCTTCTCGGCCACCGACGCTTCTTCGAGCGCCAGCCTTCTCGCCGATAACGGGTCGTCCGCTTTCATGTACTTCAGCATTCCGGAAAGCTCCGCCGCCGCCTTTTCCACGTGCCGCACGGCCGCCCCGCGCGTCCTGTCGAAAAACACCGAATACAATTGTATCGCCGCACGTATCTCCGCCGCCCTCCGCATCCCCCAATTGAAATTCCGCGTCGCTTCCGACACCAGTGTCGCGAACGTACCCTCCGGACGTCGGCCGGCCGCTTTCTTCGCCGCCTTAAGGCCCGCCAGGGCATGCCGTTCCAGTTCCCGGGCAATCACCGCAGGGTTCCTCCTGGCCGCCTTGATCCCGGGATTCACGTAATCCACCACCAGTTGCATCTCTTCCGGTATGTTCTTCAACTTCAGCTTCCGGGCCAGCCACGCCGTCTCCGTCGGCGGCGGGAGCGCCGGATCATTGTTCACGTCGCACATCGTCATGTAGAAGAACGGCTCCTGGTACGTCGAATTCCGCCCCGGCAGCAGGTAGCTGTCGTACGCCGACCGGTTGGAATGCTGCTGCGCCTCCAGCAGCGATATCTGGCTCCCTTCGAGGACCGCGCGCCTGACCTCCCCGGCCGTCTTCACGTCCGTCCCCAACCTGTCCGCCAGCCGCTTCTTCTCCGCCGAAATGCTGGTCCTGCGGCCGCGCACGTAGTCGATTACCGCCTCCAGGTGCCCCCGGTTCAGCAGCGCCATGTCGCGCTCCCGCTCCCCGGCTATTTTCCTCCAGTCGATCTCGGGTATCAGCAGGTCGAACACCGTGTGGAATGCGAACGAATCCGCGCCTTTCAGCTCCATGTCCGCCAGCAGCCTCTGCACAAAATCCGCGTCCGCCCACATCTTGCTGCTCTGTACCGTCGCGCAGTTGTGGCATGGTCCTATCAGGAACATGAATTCCGTGTCCGGCAGCGCTTTCTTCCATTCGATCACGCGCGGGTCCGCCTTCGGATAGTAGTACACGTCCGACCGGTCCATCACCTTGTGCGCCAGCCTCAGTTTCCCGGGCGTGTCCTTTGCCAGCTTCACCATCTCCGGCAGCGAATTGAAGTCCCACAGCCTGTACACAAGCTGCACCGGCCGCTTCGCCTTCTTCATCTCGGGAAACAGGCACCTCCTGATGAAATCCCCCGAGTTGTTCGAGCTCTCGAAATTCAGGTAGAACCCGGACAATTCCGGCAGCAGCTCGAACGTCCTCCTGTACACGTACCGGCTGTACGCGTCCACCACCGGGTGCCGGAACGCCGCCAGCCGCCCGTCGTCCACCGCGGCCTCCCCTATGGGCAGCTTGTGCGCCTTCGCAAGCCCCGGCGTGAAATGCGTCACGTAATGCTGCATGAACGTGTCCAGCCCCATGGCCCGGGCCGCGCTGAACGCACGTTTCAGCCCGGCAAGAGTCTTCGCGCGCTGCTTCGCGCTCACGCCCGTCGCCTCGCCGAACTCCTCGAAGTCGAGATAGAACTCGAACGGATGATAGTGCGCGTAGAACACCATCCCCGTGAAATGGTTGCGCACCAGCGTCTTCGCATACTCTATCCAGAACTTTTCGTCCACGTCCCCGATATACGTGTGCCCGCCCCTGCCCGGCATGAGCTTCGCCTCGTGCTTGTACAGCCGGCTCGTGAACCTCGGGTACACCTCGCACTGCGCGTCCCCGCCGCCTTTCACCGCTTCCGCAAGGTTCAGTATGCCGGACAGGAATCCTCGCGCCGTACTCGCCGCCAGGCCGTACCTGCCCCTCTCGCGCTGGATGACGAACCCGTCGCCTCCAAGGTCCTCTTCCAGCAGGACCACGCCGCCGGCCCGGGACGTTATCCCGTCCCCGGACACCTTGCCCCCCGGAAGCTCCGCCGCCGCCCGTTTCAGCCCCTCCGCCACGCCCTGCAGTTTCTTGGCACCAGGTTTCACAACGCGCATGGCCGTCTCCTCTCCCGTTCCCTGCAATTATGGCGGCGCTCCCCGCGGCGTCACGCGCATACGCGCCTTTTCGTGAAAAACAACCGGGGCGGCGGCCCTGCGGCCGCCGCCCCTTCTCTCCGTGTCTCCGCCGTCTCCGGACCGGTTCAGTCCAGTTTCGGCAGGTTTGCCTGCGCGCGTTTTATGTCATCGTCGGGGTAGTCGTAGTCATGCAACTGGCCCGCGTAGTACGCCGCGTACGCCGCCATGTCCACGTGCCCGTGCCCGGACAGGTTGAACACTATCGTCTTCGGCTCGCCAGTCTCCTTGCACTTCAGCGCTTCGTCTATCACCACGCGCACCGCGTGGCTCGTCTCAGGCGCCACGATGATCCCTTCCGTCCGACCGAACACCGTCGCCGCCTCAAAGCAGCTCAGCTGGTGCACGTTCACCGCCCGTATCAGGCCCTGTTCCGCCAGCCCGCTCACTATCGGCGCCATCCCGTGGTACCTCAGGCCCCCGGCGTGTATCCCCGGCGGAATGAAGTCGTGCCCCAGCGTGTGCATCTTCAGCAGCGGAGTCATCTTCGCAAGGTCCCCGTAGTCGTACGCGTAAATGCCCCTTGACATCGTCGGGCACGCCGCGGGTTCCACCGCAATTATGTCGATGTCTTTGCCTTCCAGCTTGTCCGGTATGAACGGCACGAAAAAGCCTCCGAAGTTGCTTCCGCCGCCCACGCACCCTATCAGCACGTCAGGACTGTCCCCGGCTATCTTGAGCTGCTTCCTGGTCTCCAGCCCCACAACGGTCTGGTGCAGTATCACGTGGTTCAGCACGCTGCCCAGAGAATACTTCGTATCCTCGCGGCCCACGGCGTCTTCCACCGCCTCGCTTATCGCTATGCCCAGCGACCCGGGCGTATCCGGCATCATCTCCAGTACTTTCCGGCCCGCGTTTGTCTGGTCCGACGGGCTCGGCACCACGTTCGCCCCCCACAGGTTCATCATCGCCTTGCGGTACGGTTTCTGGTCGAACGACACCCGCACCATGTACACCATGCATTCCAGCCCGAATATCTGGCACGCAAACGACAGCGCCGATCCCCATTGTCCAGCGCCGGTTTCCGTCGTCAGCCTCTTGACGCCCGCTTCCTTGTTGTAGTAGGCCTGGGCCACCGCGGTGTTCGGCTTGTGCGATCCCGGCGGACTCACCGACTCGTTCTTGTAGTAGATCTTCGCCGGCGTTTCCAGGTACTTCTCCAGGTTCAGCGCCCTCACCAGCGGCGTCGGACGCCATATCGCCAGCACCTCCCGCACCGGCTCCGGTATGTCTATCCACCTATCGCTCGAAACCTCCTGCGCGATGAGCGACATCGGAAATATCGGCGCCAGCATTTCCGGCCCTATCGGCTGCCCGTCCGGCGTCAGCGGCGGAGGCAAAGGCTTCGGTATGTCCGCCAGCACGTTGTACCATTGCTTGGGCATGTCTTTGGCCTTGAGGTATATCCGTCTGTCCATTACTCTCTCCTTCCTGCGGCCTTTTGTCGTCGTTTCTTCCACGGAGACATCCAGTATATCTGCACCGCCTCCCCCCGCAAGTTCGCCTGTTCCTGAACCGCCGCCCTATTCCTGCCGAAACATCTTGTAGGCTGCTCCTTGACCGAAAGGCTTCCCGTGCTCGAAACCTTCTCCCTTCTCGCGCACATGCCGGACGCGCTCCGGCCCGTCCTTGCCGCGGCCGTCGTGCTTGCAGGTTACGTTGTCTTCAGGCTGGCGTGGCGCTTCGTCCTGACTCCCATCGCCGGGCGAGTCTCTTCCGGCCTCAACAACACCCTCGTCGCCTCCTCCGACAGGCCCGTCCGCGTCCTCTACTGGGGCGTCGGCCTCTTCATCGTATCGCGTCTCTCGCTCGCCGCCCTCCCTGAAGAATGGACCTCCTGCCGCCGCGTCATGACCGACGGCCCCTTCGTCCTGCTCCTCGTCACCGCCCTCGCCGCCGTCTTCGCGCTGATGAAAGGCTTCGAAAGATGGTACGTCGGCAGGGCCGGCGCCGGCCCCGTCGCCGCGGGGCGCAGGAGCTTCGTCATCGTCGGGCGCCGTTTCCTCAAGCTTTCCTTCTTTTTCATCGCGGGCGTCATGCTCCTGGACTACTACGGCGTAAAGATCACCGCCCTCCTCGGCGCAGCGGGCATCGCCTCCCTGGCCGTCGCCTTCGCCGCCCAGGAAACCCTCGCCAACATCATCGCCGGCGTCGCCATCATCGCCGACCAGCCCTTCCGCGTCGGCGACCGCATCGAACTCGCCGACGGCAGGATCGGCGACGTCAAGGACATCGGCCTCCGCTCCACCAAGATCCTCTCCTTCGATTCCACCCTCCTCATCGTCCCCAACTCCGAAATCATCAAGTCTCCCGTCGTCAACCATTCCTACCCCGACAGTCGCGTCAAAATCCGCCACCCGCTCGGCGTCGCTTACGGCACCGACATCGACAAGGCCAGGAAAATCATCTTCGACGTCCTCGCCGGCATCGACATCGTCCTCAACGACCCGCGGCCCGCCGTTTTCTTCACCGACTTCGGCGACAGCTCCCTCAACCTCCTCGTCGTATTCTGGATCGAAGACTACAATGACCGCTTCCTCGTCATCGACCGCTTCAACTCCGGCGTCGATACGGCCTTCCGCGAGAACGGCGTCGAAATCCCCTTCCCCCAGCGCGACGTCTGGATCCGCAGGACCGCCTGACGCCTTCCGATCTCCCGCTCCTATATCCAGTGGCGCCCGCCCGCCTTTCCTGTATCATTTAGTCCCGGATGCCGGCCCTGTCGACTTCCCGCAGCCGCCGGCGCTTGTTATGGAGGACGCCATGCCTGCCGTCGAAAAAAGCGGTAACCTCGTCGCTTCCCCGAAATGGAAGTTCGCCGTCGTCGTCGCGCGCTTCAACGACTTCATCACCGAACGCCTCCTCGACGGCGCGCTCGACGCCTTCGTCCGCCACGGCGGCTCCGAAGACAACGTGGACGTCGTACGCGTCCCGGGTTCCTTCGAAATACCCCAGGCCGCATCCCTCGCCGTCAAGTCCGGCCGCTACTCCGCCGTCGTCTGCATCGGCGCCGTCATACGCGGCGCCACGCCCCACTTCGAATATGTCGCCCAGCAGGCCGCTCGCGGCATCGCCGCCGTCGCACAGAACTCCTCCGTCCCCGTCGCCTTCGGCGTCCTCACCTGCGATACCGTCGAACAGGCCATTGAGCGCGCCGGCACCAAGGCCGGCAACAAGGGCGCCGACGCCATGCTCTCCGCCATCGAAATGGCCAACCTTTTCGCGGAGCTCTCCGGGTAACCGTCATGCCCCGCCCCATCGACTCCATTGCCCGCGAACTCGCTCTCCAATACCTCTACTGCAGGGACGTCTGGAAAGGCGAAGACGCAGGGTTCCCCTCCTTCGCCTCGGATTTCCCCACCGCACGGCGCGCCTCCGACCGCGCCGGCCTTATCGTCTCCTTCATCCTCTCCAACCAGCCCGTCGTTGACGAGGTAATCTCCGAAACGGCGGACAACTGGCCCATTCACCGCATGAGCATCATCTGCAGGAACATCCTCCGCATCGGCGCCGCCGAACTCATCTACCGTCCCAACGTCCCGTTCAAAGTCGTCATCGACGAAGCCGTCGAACTCGCCAAGCGCTACGACGCCGACGCCTCCGGTTCCTTCATCAACGGTATCCTTGACCGCCTTGCCCGCCGTTTCCGCGCCGACGAAGTCGGTTCCGACGATTCCGCGGACGCAGACCCCTCATGACATCCCCCATCCCGCCAGGCAGTGCCGTTCCGGATCTACCTGCAACCGTCGATCTCCATGTCCATACCACCGCCTCGGACGGCGCACTCTCCCCGGCCGAAGTCTTCGCCCGCGCCGCCGACGCGGGTCTCTCCGCGATCGGCATCATGGATCATGATACCGCCCGCGGCCTTCCCGAAGCTGCCTCCGCCGCTCTCTCCATCGGCCTGGAGCTTGTCCCCGGCGTGGAACTGTCCGCCTACCACCAGGGCTCCGAATGGCACGTCCTCGCCATGCTTATCAGCGCTTCTGTCGACGCCGTCTCCGAACGCCTCCGGCCTTTCCTCGATCACAGGCGCGATCGCATGCGCCGCATGGTCGCCATGCTCCGTTCCGACGGTTACGATATCTCCATGGAAGAAGTCGAAGCCGAAGCCACCGGCGCCGTCGTCGGCAGGATGCACCTGGCGCGTGTCATCACCGCCAAGGGCTACGCCGGCTCCAACCACCAGGTCTACAAGCGCTTCATCGGCAACCACGCCCCGTACCACGTCCCCAAGCTCGCCCTGTCCGTGCACGACGCCGTCCGCCTCGCCTTCGAACTCGGCGGCGTCCCGGTGCTCGCTCACCCCGCCATCCCCGGCCGTGACGACGCCATACCGCTGTTCCGCGACGCAGGCCTCGCCGGCATCGAAGCCTTCACCCCCAAGCATTCCCCTGCCCAGTGCAGGCATTACGCCGCCCTCGGCGAATCGCTCGGCCTCGTCGTCACCTCGGGCAGCGACTTTCATGGAAGGTCCGCACGCACGCGCGAACGCCTCGGCCGGTATGCCTCCACCGCCACCGTCCTCGACAGGCTGCGCGAAGCCGCAGGAACGCGTTCGCCTCGACCAGGAGGATCCTGACATGGCCTTCGGCTTCCTCGCCCGCCTCAGGAACGGTCTCGCCCGCACCGCCCGCGCCCTGCGCGACGGCGTTTCGGGCATCTTCTCCGGCGCATCCATCTCCCCCTCCGACCTCGACCGCCTCGAAGAGCTCCTCATCACCACCGACATGGGCGTCGCCAACGCCACGCGTATACGCGACAGCGTTTCCGACGCCGTCAGGCGCAAACGCATCTCCGCCGACCCCGCGTCCGTCCTCGCCTTCGTCAAGCAGGATCTTTCGGCCGCGCTGCCCACGGGTTCATCCGTCGTCAACTTCGCCCCGTCGCCGCCCACCGTCATCTTCGTCGTGGGCGTCAACGGCGTGGGCAAGACCACCACCGTCGGCAAGCTCGCCGCCTTCTTCCGCTCCAGGGGCAAAAGCGTACTCGTCGCCGCCGCCGATACTTTCCGCGCCGCCGCCGTCGACCAGCTCCGCATCTGGGCCGAACGCGCCGGCACCCGCATTATCCTGGCCGAACAGGGCGCCGATCCGTCCAGCGTCCTCCACAACTCCCTCGACGCCGCCATCGCCGGCGGCGAAGACGTCGTCATCGTCGATACCGCCGGCCGCCTCCACAACAAGGAACACCTCATGCGCGAACTCGAAAAAATGGGCCGCGTCGCTCAGCGCGCCGTACCGGGCGCCCCGCACGAAACCCTCCTCGTCCTCGACGCCGCCACCGGCCAGAACGCCCTCGTCCAGGCGCGCACCTTCAGCGGCATCCTGCCTCTCACAGGTCTCGTCCTCGCCAAGCTCGACGGCACCGCCAAGGGCGGCATCGCCCTTGCCATTTACGACGAGATAAAAGTCCCGGTCAAGTTCATCGGTGTCGGCGAACAGGTCGACGACCTCGCCGAATTCTTCCCGCGCGACTATGTCGACGCCCTCTTCTCCGAAAGCCCCGCGGATAGCGGATGCTGAATCCATATTCTGGGACGCCGCCCTCGGCCTCGCCTGCGAGCGCCTGGGGTTCACGCTCCCCAATCCGACCGTCGGAGCCGTCATCGTGCGGGACGGCCGCATCATCGCCTCCGCCGCCCACGAATCCCCCGGCACTCCCCACGCCGAAGCTCTCGCCATCTGCCGCGCCGGGCCCGCCGCCCGCGGCGCCGGCCTGTACGTCACGCTGGAACCATGCCGGCACCACGGCCGCACCCCCCCCTGCACCGACGCCATCATCGCCGCCGGCATCACGTCCGTTTTCATCCTCAACCACGACCCTAATCCCGTGGCGGCCGGAGGTGCCGACGTCCTCGAACGGGCCGGCGTCGCCGTCAGCTTCCGCTGCCGGATTCCGCAGGCAGTTACCGCCGCGCGCCTCAACGCCCCGTTCTTCAAACACGTCCGCACGGGGCTTCCCTTCGTCACCGCCAAGTGGGCCGTCTCCGCCGACGACGTCATGTCCGTGCCCGGCAGGAACGTCCGCATCACCGGCGACGCCGCACGCTCTGACGCGCACCGCCTCCGCTCGACTGTTTCGGCGATCCTGACGGGCGCCGGCACCGTCGCCACCGACGACCCGCTTTTCGACACCCGCTTCGCCGGAAACAGGCGCTCACCCGTAAAAATCATCCTCGACACGGAACTGCGCACCCCGGCCGGCGCACGCATCTTCGCCTCCGGCCGCACCGTCATCGTCCACGCTCCCTCACCTCCCCCCGAAAAAGCCCGTGCTCTCGCATCCGCCGGCGCCGAACTGGTCGAAGTGCCGCGCTCCGCCTCCGGTCTCGACCTTCGCTCCGCGCTGAAAATTCTCGCTTCCATGGGCCTCATCCACGTCCTGCTTGAAGCCGGCCCGCGGCTACAGTCCTCCTTTTTCGACACCGGCCTCGTCGACCGGCTCGTCGTGTACCGTTCGCCGGACATGCTGGAAGCCGGCGACCCGCCGCTGAAATACGCCTCCGCTCCACGGCCCGTCCTCAAACAGCTCTCGACCGACCGGCTCGACCGTGATATAAAATACGTGTGCGCGGTGAACCCGCCCCTGGATCCGCGCCTGGCGTACTCGTGGGAGGAGGCAGTGCTTTGTTCACGGGAATAGTCGAAGCCGTCGGCACCGTGGCACGCCTGAAATCCCTGCCCGGCAACGCCGTCGAACTGGCCGTGTCCCTGCCCGCAACGTGGCCGCCTTCCCTTGCCGCCGGCGACAGCGTGTGCGTTTCCGGTGTTTGCCTTACCGTTGCCGGCGTCGCCGGCCAGACCGCCGTCTTCCAGGCGGTGGGCGAGACACTCGGCCGCTCTACTATACCTCAATGGCAACCTGGCCGCGCCGTGAACCTCGAACGGTCCCTCCCCGCCGGCGGCCGTTTCGGCGGGCACATCGTCGCCGGCCACGTCGACGACACTTCCCTGCTCCGCTCGCTGACGGACACCGGAACGGGCGCGGAAATGGTGTTCGCCCTGCCGGCTCAGGTGGCCGCGCTTGTCGCGCCCAAGGGTTCCGTCGCCCTGGACGGCGTCAGCCTCACCGTCGTCGAAGTCGCAGACGACGTCTTCAGCGTTGCGGTCATCCCCGAAACCCTGTCGCGCACGACCCTGGGCTCCCTGCAGCCCGGAGCGCGGGTCAACCTCGAAGCCGACGTCATCGCCCGTTACGTCAGGCGCGCCATCGGCATGGCCGGCGTTCCGGACCACGGCATTGACGTGGATTTCCTCAGGGACCATGGCTTCGCCTGACGACACGGAGCGGCGCATCGAAGCGCTCGCGGAGCTTGTCCGGCGGCTGCCCGAGTCTCCGGGGGTATACGTTTTCCGCAACCGGGACGGCGAAGAGATCTACGTCGGCAAGGCCCTGAATCTCGCCTCGCGCGTCCGCTCTTATTTCGAAAACACGTCGCATCATGACCCCAAGACCCGCGCTCTCGTCGCAGAAATCGCCTCGTTCGACGTCTTCCCTCTGGATTCCGAAGTGGAAGCCCTGCTCCTGGAAAACCGCCTTGTCAAGGAGCTCCAGCCCCGCTTCAACATCAACCTCCGGGATTCCAAGGACTTCCCCTACCTCGTCATCACCTGGAGCGAAGACTTCCCACGGGTGTCCGTGTCCCGCGACAAGCCACGTTCCGGCGACCGCTACTACGGCCCTTTTCCGCACGTCAAGGAACTGCGCTCCGCACTCAACCACCTGCAGCGAGTCTTCCGCTTCCGCTCCTGCAACATCGATATCGTCGAAGGCTCCCCGGAAAACCCCCGCCGCCGCCCCTGTCTCAACTTCTTCATCGGCCGCTGTACGGGACCGTGCTGCGCGAGGATCGGCCGGGAAGAGTACCGCGAGAACATCCGCCGCCTTTCCCTCTTCATCTCCGGTACGGGGACGGGCATAACCAGGGACCTGGAAAAACACATGGCCGAACTTTCGGCAGCGTTGCGCTTCGAAGAAGCCGCCGCCGTCCGCGACCAGATAACCGCCATCCGCAGGCTGGGGGAGCGCGGTTCGCTGGAAGACACTTCGCACCCGGAAGTTGCGCCCATCGACCTTTCGGAGGGACTCGACCAGCTCCAGAACCACCTGAAACTCGCCATCCGTCCCCGCCTGATAGACGGAATCGATATCTCCAACCTCGGCCCCGCCGAAACCGTCGGCGCGGTCGTGACGTTCCTTGAAGGCATACCGCAGCGCGGCGGCTACCGGCGCTACCGCATCCGGACGGTCGAAGGACAGGATGACTACGCTTCGATGGCCGAAGTCGCCCGGCGGAGATACCGCCGCCTCGCGGAAGAAGGTTCCGTCTTTCCGGATATCGTGCTGGTGGACGGAGGCATCGGGCACCTGAGAGCCGTGAAAGAAGCGCTGGAAAAAACCGGCGCATCCGGCAGAACGCTGCTCCTGTCGCTGGCCAAGGAAAATGAAACCGTCTTTGCCGGCGATACAGAAAAAGTCCTGCCCCTGCCGCCGCGCAGCGCCGCCAAAAGGCTCCTGATGTACGTGCGCGACGAAGCCCACCGGTTCGCCCAGCATTATCACCACATACTGCGGCGTAAATTCGTGCTGGATGAATGATTCCATAACAAAAATTGCCAAAACGAAGCCAACCTGCAGCAGTATATCGCCATGCCTGACATCCCGCACGACAAAGACTCCCCGGAGCGGTGAAGTTATGCTGCATACACAATCCGGGCGGGCGCCGTGGGACGGTGCGGCGTAAAAGAGCAGCGACGGCCCCTTTTCTCCCCTAATTCCCGATGATGCCGAAGACTTCGCGGACGAAGTTTTCCGCCATGGGCGCCTGGCCGTCGCCGCTGGGGTGGAGTTCGTCGGGCAGGAATTCCAGTTCCGGCTCGCCGAAAACCTTGCGCCCGTCAACGTAGTGAACGTTCGAATCGCCGTAGCTCCTGCAGGCATCGACGACGCCGGCCAGGATACCGCGCATTTCGTTAAGCGTGAGTCCGCTGCCGCCTTTCGTGTCTTCACGCGGGGGCGAGATGATGGGCGAAACGACGGCGATCGGCGTGACGGGGTGTTTCTCGCGGACGGTCTGCACGAGGCCGGCGGCGGCGGGCCCGAAGGTCCTTGCCGAAAGCGCTCCGCCGTGGCAGTTTATGCCCAGCTTGAGCGTGATGTAATCCGCCGGAAGATCGCGAATGAGGCGCGCCATCATGGTTTCCAGCACGCAGTTTCCGCTGAAGCCCAGACTGGTGAGGTGCAGGCCGAGTCTGCGGGCCGTTATGGCCGGCCACGTGCGCGAGGGGGAATGGGCGGCGTTCGCATGACTGATGGAAGAGCCGTAATGGACCCAGCGCGGGGCGGCGGCCGCAGTCTTGCTCACCGTGGAGCCGTCATCGACCACAAGACGCTCCATGGCGAACTGAACGCCGGTCGGGAGCCATATCACGACGTCCTTGTCCCCGGCGGCAAGAGGCTGGAATTCGACGGAGCGGGCGCCTTCGCCGGCGGAGACGGTTTCGACGAATTCGCCGTCAACGTACAGATCGAGTCTCATGGCGGGCATGGATTCGGGCAGAGCGATGGAGAGACCGCTGGAATCGGTGGTGAAAACGAGGCGGACGCCGGAAGAGGCCCTGGCCACACCATCCTTGAGCGTCGGGTAGAAATCGCGGGTCTCGTGAGGTATGCGCCACGGGGCGCAGCGCGCTCCGTCCGTTTCGACTGAAACAGCGCCCTCGAAGGTGAACACTCCGTCAGCATACGCGTAGCCGGCCATGATGCGTCCTTTCTATTCCAGAACCAGTTGAACTGCGGAAACCGAAGCCGGGGGGAAAATCCATTCCCGGGATGCCGGAAGTACCTTTTCCACCGGGTCAAAGACGCACGGGTTCGTGACCATGACTTCCGCCATGGGGTCGGCGGCGATCTCGAAAATTCTACCCGAACGTATCGGCACGCCTTCAACCGCCAGGCGCGCCCGTACCCGTTTTTTCATGTCGGTGTTGACCACGTGGAGGAAGACGTTTCTGCCGGTGCGGGATGCGGTCGCGTCAAGGGCGGCCGGGGCGGATTTAACGTCGAGGGAGAAACGGCCGCCGTGGCGGCGGAACAGCGCCGTGACGCTGCCGACCGGCTGCAGGTAGGAGACTTTCCCGGGCGTGTGTATCATCACGGCGTTCACCTGCCAGCGGTTGCCGCAGAAATCGGCGAGCGTGGCGATCTTCAGGATGTCCCCGTGACGAGCATGGGTATTGAGGATGCGTGCGTTGGCGCAGCCGGCAGCCCACGTGGAGAGGACTTCGCAGCGGTTGCGGCCCGGGAGAGCAAAGTGGCTCTCGGTAAGGGCCAGCTGTTTGCCGGAACCTTCGACCTCGCGGCGCATTTCCCTTATCCGTTCGTCGGTGGACTTCCACGCGTTCATCAAGTGCTTCCAGGTGCGCTCCGGAGACTTGCGGTATTCGGTATCCCTGAGCGGAGAATCCTTGAGCCCGGAGTTGAAATGGTGATGGAAGGCGACGTACCTGAAGTGCTCGCCGGCCCCGTCGATCATGCGCGGCGCCCAGCCGGAATCCCCCCAGGCGATGATGTCGATATCGGGATCGGCGCCGCGCATGGCCCTGGCGAAGACGGCGGTCCTGCGGACGGCGGCATTGCAGTCGAAGCCGTTCCTGTCGTAGGAAGTCTCGTTGCCTATCTGCCAGAGCGTCAGCGCAAAGGGCTTTGCCGCGCCGTTCCTGCGCCGTTCGGAGTTCCCGGGATTATTGCAGTAATCCACCCACGCGGCGGCTTCGGCGGGCCCTGCCGAGCGCCGGCCGCCTCTCCGCGGCCTGGCCCAGCCCTTGCGGCCGTCCGATTCGAAGTTGACGCAGAAAAAGGGCTCCGCTCCAACGGAACGGGCGAAATCCACGAATTCATGGGTGCCGACCTGGTTTGTCTCCATCCCCCCCCAAAGCAGGTTGTGCATCGGGACCCGGCGGTTTCTCGGACCGACCCCTTCCCGCCAGCGGTAGTAGGAACTGAAGCAGCCGCCCCAGCGCAGCAGAGCGGGAGCGAGAGTCCTGGTGACGGCGACGACGTCTTCCCTCCACCGGTCGCGCTGGAAATCCCACGCTGCTTCGACGGAAGAATCCGTGGCGCCCAGAGGTTCCATGAACTGCATGAAGAGCCATGGCGAAAGCTCGAAGCGCTTCTGCGGGTCCACTGACAGGCAGGCTCTCCGCCCGGATGCAGGCATGTGTACTCCCAGGCTGCGGAAACACGTCGGTCCCGATTGTAGCGGCTAGGACGTCCTTCGCCCGGCAGATGTGCAAAAATCCCGCGGAGCGGCTACCTGTAGCCGAGTTCGGCCGACAGGTCGAAGTAGAGCTTGATGGCTTCCGGCGGGACATTCCACGGGATGTGGTTGCCGACGCACATCATGTATCCGCCAGACATCTTTGCGGTTTCAACCATAGATTCGACCATGGCGCGTATCTCGGCGGGCCTGTTGCGCATAAGAACCCGGTTATCACCGTCGCCCGCGATGAAGCAGTCGCGGTGCCTGCGCGCAATGGCCCTGTAGTCCGTGAAGGGCTCGCTGATGATGCCTCGAGCCCCGCAGGCCATGACGTCATCCGCAAAGGCGTCGATGCAGCCGTCCACCATGAAGATGACTTCCTTGCCCGCCCGTTTCACCATGCCCCAGAATTCTTCGTACCTGGGAAAGATGTACTTGTGCATCCACCGCGGGCTGCAGACGGGGCCTTTGGCGAGGACGATATCGTCGTGGGAAACGACGAAGTTGACCGGCAGGCGTGCGAAGGCGCGGAAGACGCGCCGGTTGATCTCGGCAAACTCGTCCATGACGCGTTCGAAGGCGGGTTCGAGACAGATGTTCAGGAAGTTTTCGTAGCCGAAAACAAGAAGCGGCCACATGAACATGCTGTTGTAAAAGCCCACCGTGCTGACGGAACCTTCCGGGGCCTTGTCGCCCCATTCGGCGGGGAAGTTCCTGCGGTAGCGTTCGTAAATGACGTCTTCGCTGGAGAAATCAGCGCATTCCACGACCTGCCAGGAGGAAAAGTCGCTGTGCTCAAGGGGGCTGAAGGCGAGCATTTCCTCGTAATTCGCAAAGCGCCTGCCGGCTTCCTGCTGCTGCCAGTGGTCGCGGTAGGCGTGCCCCCAGCGGCCCTTGCCTTGGTCCTGCTGGTCATCAAGGCGGGGAACGGGATCGTCTGTCGCCGGCAGCGGAAGCTCGAGAAAGGGGTATAGCTCGTTTATTTTCGCCATGCTGCTTCTGGGATGTTCGTAGAAGTCTATCCCGGAGATAAAAGTCGCCGCGTCCGGGTTCGACCAGTGCTCCCAGTGAACGATCCTGCGGGGACCGTGGCCCATCAGCGTATCATAGCGCGGGTTGCCCATGCCTGCTCCAAACCATGTCCGGCGGCCGGAATTCCAAACAGCACGGCCACTATATGTTTGCAACATCCCGTGTCAAGACACGATGGCGGCACAACAGCTGCGGAGAATAACGGGCCTGTGCGCCGGGGACGGCGGCGGAGTGAATCCGGGGGATTTTCACTTCACGGCGTCGGGAACGTGGATATTCTCACGGCGGGACTTGCAGAAGCGAGAGGTCGTCATGGCGGGCGAGCGGATTTTCGAGAACCACGTGATACGGCGCAGGATAGACGTCCCGGCGATATGGGATTTCGCCTTGGGACCGCGGGAGGTCTACCCCGTGCCCCTGGACACTCCCCACGGCCCGGAAGACATAAGCGGAGGGAGCGCTCCGCCGCCGTTCAGGGGCGACGAGGCCACGGAACTCCCGTCCGGATATCCTCACAAGATGCCCGTCCCAGGCGTCTGGGAAACCTCCGAAACCGGGCGCTTCCACCGCGGGCGGGCCTATTACCGGACGGCGTTCATGCTGGATGAAGCGGCCCGCGTGCGTCTGTATTTCGGCGGGGTGAGCCACACGGCATGGGTGTACGTGGACGGCGAATACGCCGACAGCCACTACAACGCTTTCACGGCTTTTGAGATAGTTACCGGCGTGCTGGACGCGGGTGAGCACGTCGTGGAAATGGAAGTGTCCAACGGGTTCAGCCCGGAAAGCACCCTGCATACTCCGCAGGACTACTTCACGTACGGAGGCATCAACCGGCCAGTGGTGATAGAGACGCTGCCGGACATATACATCGACAGGGTGGAGGTGGAAACTATCGAACTGCTGGAAACAAAAGCCCGGCTGCGGGTCGCGGTGGAACTCGCCAACGCGGGGAAGGAATCCGGAAGCGTCCCTCTGGGCGCCGACATCCCGGAAGCCGGCATTCACGTGGATTTCGGCGAAACGGCCGTCGAACCGGGCGGAAAGACGCGGGTCGAGCGCGAAGTGACCGTGCCCGAGCCGCGCAGGTGGGGGATGTTCAGCGGCGAACTCTACACCATAGACGTGACTACTGGGGAAGACGACCTGATAGACCGGTTCGGCATCCGCACGGTGCGGGTGAGCGGAACGGATATACTGCTGAACGGCGAAGCCGTGCGCCTGTGGGGCTTCAACCGGCACGAAGACCATCCGGAGTTCGGCTGCGCGCTTCCGCTGCCGGCCCAGTACGAGGACATGCGGATACTGCTGGAAAGCGGGGCCAACTTCCTGCGCACGAGCCACTACCCCAACGACCCGCGCACGCTGGACATCTGCGACGAACTCGGAATACTCGTGTGGGAGGAATCCCACCAGCGCGGGCTGCGGATCGCCGGCGAGACGTGGCAGCCTTCGATGGCGACGATGGGCCTTCCGAAGTTCATGCCGCAGGCGGTGCAGTGCCACCGCGAGATGCTGGCGCAGCACTACAACCACCCGAGCATAATCATCTGGGCGCACCTCAACGAATGCGCCGAGGCGGAAGAACCCGGCGTGTCGATGTTCCGGGAACTCTACGACGAGCTGAAGAAGGACCCGTCGCGTCCCTGCACGCACGCTTCGTGCTACCCGTGGAACGGCCGGGCGCTTGAATTCGGCGACATACTTTCCATCAACGCCTACCTCGGCTGGTACGGAGACAGTTACGAGAACTGGACGCGTTACATCGACAGGCTCCTGCCCTACCAGGAGAAGAACCTCGGCGTAACGCCCAGACCGTTCATCATGAGCGAGTTCGGGGCGGGGGCGATACGGGGCTTCCGCGCCGAGCACAGGCCCAAGTGGTCCGAAGAATACCAGGCGGACCTGCTGGACCGTACGCTGGAGCAGCTTGTCGCTCACCCCAGGGTCAACGGCATGGCCATATGGCAGTTCTGCGACGTGCGCGTGGACGACTACGTGGCCATCCGGCGTCCGCGCACTATGAACAACAAGGGCGTGGTGGACGAGAACCGCCGCCTCAAGCTCGCGTTCGACGTCGTGAAAAAACATTACTCGGCGCTCAAGAAAGCCTACCTGGAATCACGGCCCTGAATCAGGCGGCGACATCCGGGGCGGTGTCCTGCGGCTCCACGCGTACCTTGAATTCACCCATGCCCAGGATGACCAGCGCCGCCACCAGCACGCCCACGGCCGCCACCGGCCAGAAAGACACTGACAGGCCCGCCGCCCCCGCACCGGCCCAGTCCACAAGCAAACCGATGACGGGCGCCGCAACCATGGTGAAACCGGAAGACACCTGCGAATCCACCGACAGGATCGTCGCTCCGTATTCGGCCTCGGAATGTTCGTCTATCCGTGAAATCATGATGGGCCGCCACAGGTTCATCAGCACGGCCAGGGCGACAAACGCGGCGATCAGCCCGGCATCCAGCCCGTAGACGAAGAGCGGCACCATGGCGGCGTACAGGATAAACGTCCCCCACCACAGGCGGTAGGCGGCGCGGTTCTCGTCGCCGCAGGCCCTGGCCATGGCGTGCGATTTGCGCGACGCGAGGGCTTCCAGCATACCGATGACGAAGTAGACCGCCGTAACGAGTATCTTCGTGCGCGTCTCGGCGCTCTTCAAGGCGAACAGCGGAAGCGCCACCGCGGCGGTCTTCACTATCGGCTGGACGTAATCCTTGACGGAGCTGTAGAGTCCCTGGTACGTCATGGATTCAACGAGCATCCGGCGCAGGGCCGGCCGGCCGAAGATGTGCCGGGCCGCCTTCCACAGGTGGGACGCTATTCTTTTCATGGATGCGTCCTTCCCGTGGCCGCCGTCAAGGTACTTCGGATACGTCGCAAGGTTCACTATGTTGGCGATGTATGGGATTATCGAGAACATGAAAATCTGCGAATACGACCGGCTGAAAAGCGCTATCACCAGGGCCAACGGCGCCATCACGGTGGAGCCGATCTTGGACCACGAGCGCGTGTAGCCGTACGTCTGGGTGCGTTCGTTCTCGCGTCCTTCGGCCCGCAGCCAGTCAAGAATTATGGCCTTGTGCGTGCCGGTGCGGAAAGCGTCCCCGACGGCGTACAGGAACATCGCCGGGAAAAGCTGCCACAAGGTCGTCGAATATGTAAACACAACGAATGAAAAAACGTATCCCAGCATTGAGAACACCATGGAGCGGCGCCGGCCGAACACGTCGGCAATGGCTCCGGTGGGTATTTCCATCAGGTTGATGCTTACTTCCCGAAAGCCTATCAGCAGGCCTATCTCGGAATACGACAGCCCTTTTTCCAGAAAAGCCAGCACGAGGAACGGCTCGAAGTAACGCTGGTTCTTCAGGAATCCGTACAGGGAAAAACGGAAGAGCATGGGGGCGGCCTTTCACCCCCGATTATAGCGCCGGAGCGCCGTACGGTCAAAGAGCTCCGGCGGCACGGCGAAGCTACGACTGGCTGTCGGCGTCCGCGGGCGGCGCTTCGTTCTCCGGCCCCGTCTCCTTCCTCTCGTAACCGGGCGGATAGTAGTCCCCCTGGGCCACCAGCTTCATCGAAGTCACGCTGCCGTATGCCACCAGCCTGTCCTTGGGATGCAGAACCATCGAAGCGGCCGGCGTCGGCATACTTTCCCCCTCCCTCTCCACCGCCAGCACCAGAACCTTTATCGTATTAAGCGCGGCCTGCTTCAGGGTAAGCTCGGCGATGGGGTTCACAACGGAAATCTCTATGTATGAAATTGCGTTCTCCCCTCCCAGCGAAAGTATCTGCTGGAATTCCGCTAACTGCAGGCTGGGCAGGAATGAAAGCCGCTTCTCTATGAACCTGTCGATTATCTTCTTGACGCGGCTGGCGATAGCCAGCCGGTAGAGAACGTACAGGCCCACGCCGAGGAGGGACAGCCGGATGAGCGTATCCGTCGTGCGCTCGTCTTCGCTGAACGACCTGATCAACGCCGCAATGATACTGACGATTCCAGCGTTCCCCATGATGATAAGCATCTTGATTACCCGCCGCCGCGTGGGATGGTTCACCATCCGTTCGGCTTCCCTGGTCGTGAATCCGGTGTTGGTCCACGCCGAAAGCGCCTGGAAATTCGCCGTCTCTTCGTCCAGGCCCGTAAGCCGCAGGGCGATCGCTCCCGTCTTCACGGCGATACTGGACAGCACTATTATGACCGCCAGCACTATCAGTGAAATCACTTCAATACCTCCCGCAGTCTATGCCACAAAACCCGCATGTATTATAATACACGCGGGTTCCGGCGAGAGGAATACTGCACAATATGCCCTGCGATCCAGCCGCCTTGCGGAAAGCCGTGGTCCTGGGCGTCGGAGACAACGGCTCCGGCGCCGACGCCGCGCTCGCACTCAATGCCGCCGGCATGACCGTCACGGTGACGGACAGCAGGCCGGCCGGCCGGCTGCCGGCGGTACACGTCGCCCGGCTGGCGGCGGCC
Source organism: Planctomycetota bacterium (assembly GCA_016930595.1). GTDB lineage: Bacteria > Planctomycetota > SZUA-567 > JAFGGJ01 > JAFGGJ01 > JAFGGJ01. The sequence continues at coordinate 17,462 of JAFGGJ010000002.1, read as the reverse complement.
GGCATCCCGGTCGTCTCCGGAGCGAACCCCGGATGGCTCGTGGACGCCCGGACGCTGGTCGTGCCGGCCCCGTCGGTGCCCGTTACGCATCCTTACTGCGCCGCGGCCGGGGCGGTGCTGAACGACGTGGCACTGCTCCTGCTCGCCGCCGCCGGACCTTCCGTCGGCATCACCGGCTCCAACGGCAAGACGACCGTCACTGCGTGGCTGCACCACGTCCTGAAACAGTCCCCTCCCGGAGCCGTCAAGGCGGGTAACATCGGTCCCGCGGCGTCCACGCTCCTTTCCACGGCGAGAAAGTCGCCAGCGGTGCTGGTGCTTGAGGTCTCCAGCTACCAGGCGGAATACATGGCGCTGGCCCGCACCGCCCCCGACACAATGCTGTTCACGAACTTCGCCCCCAATCACCTGGATCACTACCGCAGCCCCTCCGACTACCGCGCCGCCAAGCGCGGGATCATCCGCCACGTGCCGCCCGCCGGGACGCTCATCCTGAATGCCGACGATGAAGTCGCCGGCTGGGGCAAAGGATTCCCCGGCGACGTCCTCCATTTCGGGCGTTTTTCGGCGGGCAATTCCCCGGGCACGTATTTCGATGAAGAAAATCTTGTGCACCGCGGCGCCGACGGCAGCGAAAGAAAACTCGGCTCCGTCGCAGACGCTCCCCTCCCCGGCAGGCACAACCTCTATAACTTCTGCGCCGTCATCGCGGCCGCGGCAGCGGCGGGGAAACTGCCTCCGGAAGACGCGTTCCGGCTGGGCCTGTCTTTCGCCGGGGTGGAACACCGGATGGAATTCGTCGCCGAAGCCGGCGGCGTCGCCTTCTATGACGACTCCTCTTCCACTACGCCGGATTCCACGCTGGCCGCTCTGGAAACCTTCACGCCGGCTCCCGTGCTGATCGTGGGCGGCCGCAACAAGGGAATGCCCCTGCAAATCCTGGCGGAACGCCTGGGGCGCGCTCCCGCCGTGGTTCTGATCGGCGAGACCGCCGCAGAGCTCCGCCATCTCATCGGCGGGACCGCCGCCGTCAGCGCGGCGGGCGACATGCCGGACGCGGTGGCCAAAGCGCTGGCAGCAGCCCGCTCAGCCGGAGCAAAACAGGTCATACTGTCTCCCGGCTTCGCGAGTTTCGACATGTTCGGCAACTACCGCGAGCGGGGCGAAGCCTTCAAAAACGCCGCCAGGGCGGCGGCCGGCTTGTAATGAAGCTCCCGGTGGGATAATATTACGCTGTAAAGGGCGAGTGGCGGAACCGGCAGACGCTGGGGACTTAAAATCCCCTGGGCCAAAACCCGTGCGGGTTCGAATCCCGCCTCGCCCACCACGCCTCCGCACGTTCATCCCCGATGGCGCCGCTACGCCGTATCCTCCCGCAAAACGCCCGCACGAACCCCGGGCCCTTCACTGCGTCTCGAACGACCACGTGTAGTCCGATGTCAGGGAATTGCCGGCGGAATCAGCCACTTCCGTCGTCAGCGTCACCGTGTACAAAGTACCCGCAGCCAGGGGGCTGTCCGGCGTAAACGTGGCGACCATCCCGAGGGTCTCGCAGACGATCGCGCCGCTGACGCCGCTGACGGTAAACGACGACGGGTTTATCGTTGCAGGATCCATGGTCTCGCTGAAAGTCACGCTGATGTCCGTGTCCACGGAAACCCCCGTTCCCCCGTCGGAAGGGGACACGTCGATGACGAACGGCGGGATGATGTCGGGCAGAATGCTGTCGAGAGGTCCGCAGCCGCCGCAGAAAGCGACTACGCAGGCGGTCAGGCCAAGCCGCATGATATCCTTCATCGCCAGGCTCCAATCAGTATCCGGCGCCCTCCATTAAACAGTGTACCCCAAACACCCGTTCCGCAAAAATTCCCTCCGGGAAACACCGCGTCAGTCGGCGACGGCGAGGTTTTCGTCGGCACGCACCAGATCGGTCTTCAGGTACTTGGAAATTCCGGCTTCTTCCATCGCCACGCCGTATATGGTGTCGGCGTACGTCATGGTAAGCTTGTTGTGAGTGATGAGCACGAACTGCGTGGAATACGCGAATTCCTGCACGATCATGTTCAGCCTCTCCACGTTGGCCTCGTCCAGGGGCCCGTCCACCTCGTCCAGCAGGCAGAACGGACTGGGGCTCGCCTTGAACGCCGCCATTATCAGCGCGATGGCGGTCATGGCCTTTTCGCCGCCGGAAAGCAGCGAGAGTATCCGCGGCTCCTTCCCGGGCGGCCTGACAACGACTTCCAGCCCCGCCTCGAGCACATCGCCCTCGAGCAGCCGCAGCTTGACGTCCCCGCCCTGGAAGAGCTTCCGGAACAGCTCCTGGAAATTCGCCGCCACCTTCTCCAGCGCCTCGCTGAACCGCTCCCTGCAGAACGAATCCAGCCGCTCGATCGCCTCGTAGAGCCGCATCCTGGCGGTTTCGAGATCCTTTATCTCGCCCTTCACGAAGTCCCTGCGTTCACGGAGTTCGTCCTCTTCTTCGATGGCGGACACGTTCACGTTGCCAAGCGACGCCATCCGGCGCTTCAGCTCCGCTATCCGCTCGACCTCCTCTTCCCGGGGAGCTTCGACCGGCCCTTCGAGTCCCGCGGCTACTTCGCCAAGGTCCCTGTTGTACCGCTCAAGAACGTCCTGTATGAGGTTCGCACGGTTGAGTACCAGCGAATTCTCCCGCAGGCGCTTCTCCTGCATGTCGTCGCGCTTCACGGATATTTCTTTCTCGAGTCCGCGGCGCCTGGCGGAGCGCTCTTCCCGCTCGGCGTCGAGACGCGCCCTTTCGGCGGCGAGTTCCGAGGTGTGCCGCTTGAGACCGTCAGCCTTCGTCACCAGTTCCGCAAGGTCCTCCCGGGCGGCGGCTTCTTCGGCACGCGACTCGGACACGCGCCGTTCCGCAATGGACATCTCGCTCCGGACGCGTTCCACGCCGGCGGCGCTTTCGTCCGCCGACCGCTGTACGGCCGCGGTTTCACCGTCATGCGCCTTGAGCTGCTCTTCGAGCCGGGCGAGTTCCGCGGCCTGCCGCCCGGCGCGGTCCCGGACCGCCTCGAGCCGCCCGCGCACGTCACCGAGTTCGCTCAGGCGGGCTTCGAGTTCCGCGATCACGGCCTTCTCGGCGTCTATGAGCTCCGTCACCCTGCCGGCTTCTTCCAGCGCAAGGGCTTCCTGCGCATCGGCTTCCTGCCCGATCGAATCCCTCTCGCCGCAGATTATCTCATTCTCCCGCCGCAGCCCTTCCGCCTGCCGACGCAGGTCGTCGCGTTCCCGCCCCAGCCGGGACGCTTCAGCGGCAGCGGCATCCCTTCGCTCCACCGCCGCTCCAAGACGCATGTCCGCTTTCCGGGCACGGCGCTTTACGGCGCGCGCCCGCGCGCGGACCAGGAGATCTCCAACGGCAGCGATCTCCCCGGAACGCCCGATGACGCCGGCAAGGGCTTCCCCGCGGCGAATGGAAAGCATCCCGCAGGGACGCAGCATTTCGCCGTTCACGGTGACAAGCGTCGCTTCCGGGTGGTTCGCACGCACGTCGTTGACATCCGCCGACGCGTGGATGATCAGCACCTGGCCCAGCAGGTCTTCCACCAGTCGCTGCACGCCCGTCGGGCACTTTACCACGTCCAGGACGGGCGTGACGCCTTCCTCGCCCGCCGCCGGAACCGCCGTTCCGGGACCCTCGCCCCTCGGCCCGCCGGGGTACAGGTCTATGCGGTTCTCGGTCATGCCTTCCAGCAGAGCGGGCGTGAATTCATCCACGACGACGGTCCCAAGCAGCCCGTCCAGCGCCGCTTCCACCGCCTTCCTGTACTCCACCGGCACCGAAAGCATCTCTCCCAGAACCGACGCCCTGATCCCCCTGCCGCCGGCCCTCTCCACGAACGTCCTCAGATCGCCCGAAAAACCTTCCCGCCGCACCCGCATCTGTTCCAGCATCTCCAGGCGCGACTCCAGCCCCGCCGCCGACCTCAGCACGCGCGAGGATATCCGTTCAGCCGTGCGCTCCCGCCTTGCCGACCGTTCCACGCGTTTCCGCAACCGTCCGCACAGCCCGTCCAGCGCCTGCCGGATTCGGGCGGCCCCGCCCGCCGCCGCCTGACACGCTTCAGCCCTTGCCGCAAAACCAGCCCGGCGCGCCTCCACGGCCGCAGCACGTTCCCCGCTGCTCTCCATGCGCCTCCGGAGGGAAAGCGCCCTCCCCGCAGCGTCCTGCGAGCGGTTTGAAGAGGCGGAACGTTCCGCCGCCGTCCGGTAGGCTTTCTGCCGCAGTTCGTCTACGGCCGCTTCGATATCCTTCAGCTCGGCCCCCATCTGCTCGACGTCCCCGGCACCGCAGGCGGCTATCGCACGCTCTTCCTCCACGCCCGCGGCCAGCGTCGCACGCCGCGCAAAAAGTTCTTCCGCCAGCCGCGATGATTCGCCCAGCTTTTCGGAAAGCACGGCGAGTTCGGCTTCCAGCCGGCCGATGCGTTCCTGCTCCGCGACAGCGGTCCGCCCGGCGGACGCGGCCAGCGACCGGGAGCGCTCGGCCGCCACCACCGTGTCCCGGTAGGATGTCTCCGCGGCCTGCAGCCTGTCGGCCAGTCCGGCGCGGATGCGGCTCTCGTCCATTTCGACGGCTTCTATTTCCGCCACGGACGCATCCAGCGCCGCCAGCTCTTCTCGCAGTTTTTCTATCCCGGCGGTCACGTCCTTGAACTCCGCCTCCATGATCCCCAGCCTGCGCGCCGACACGTCCAACTCCAGCGTGGAAAGCTCCTCGCGGTATTCCCTGTATCGCCGCGCCTTGCCCACCTGCCGCGCCAGCGACCGGAGGCGTCTTTCCACCTCCGCCAGCACGGTGCGGACGGCTTCCAGGCTCATGTCGAGACGTTCCAGTTTTCTTTTGGCAAGGTCTCGGCGCATCTTGTAGCCGGAAATCCCCGCCACTTCCTCGATGACCCGGCGCCGCTCCAGCGGCCCCGCCTGCAGGAGCGCGTCCACTTTCCCCTGCTCGATTATGTTGTACGATCCGCCGCCTACGCCCGTGCCCAGAAACAGTTCCCTGACGTCCTTCAGCCGGCACGTCTGGCGGTTTATCAGGTATTCGCTGTCTCCGCTTGAAAACAGCCGCCGGGTCACGGCGACTTCGTTGTAATCGACCGGCAGCGTCCGGTCGTGGTTGTCCATGATGAGAGTCACTTCGGCGAAGTTCGACGCCTTCCTCGCCGCCGACCCCGCAAAGATGACGTCCTGCATCGCCCCGCCGCGCAGCCGCTTGGCCGACTGCTCCCCCAGCGCCCATCGTATAGCGTCCACTATGTTGCTCTTCCCCGAACCGTTCGGCCCGACGAACGCGGTTACACCCGTGTCCAGGTTCAGGACCGTCTTGTCGGCAAAGGATTTGAAGCCTACGATTTCCAGGCGTTTCAGGTGCATTCTCTACTCCTTCATGGAGTCCTGCGCTGGGCAGGAGGTGCCCGGTCTTTACAGGGAACCGGAGCAGTGGAGGTGTCTCCTCCGGTTATTTATCGGACGTGTCGGCCTTTCGCTTGACGCCACGGACGAAATGGTTTTTCGCCCCGCATCCCGCACACGTGCCGTCCGCGGCCAGCCCGGCGGCGTTCACCTGGTATCCGGAGCGCTCCACCAGCAGCCGGCCGCATTCCGCACAGCGGCTGTCCGACCCGCTATCCGCCGGGACGTTCCCCAGGTACACGTACTCAAGGTGCTTCCTGAACAGCCGCTGGGCCCGCATGAGCGTCTCCAGCGGAGTGGCCGGGGCTTTCAGCCTGTAGCGGGGGAAATACGCCGACAGGTGCGCCGGCGTCTCCGGCCCGGCTTCCGCCGCTATCCATGCCGCCAGGGCGTCCAGTTCCCGGTCCCCGTCGTTGTGTCCTGGGATAATCAGCGTCGTGGTCTCCACGTGTATGCCGGCCTTCACACCCGCCTTGACCGTGTCCAGCACCGGCTGCAGCGACGCCCCGGCCAGATCCTTGTAAAACTCGTCCCGAAAAGATTTTATGTCTACGTTCATCGCGTCTGTGTGGGGCGCGAGCTCCGCAAACGGCTCCGGGTTCACGTACCCGTTCGTCACCAGCACGTTCGCAAGCCCCGCCCTGTGGGCCAGCACGGCGGTCTCCAGCACGTATTCGTACCATATCATGGGCTCGTTGTACGTGTAGGCAATGCCTGCGGACCCGTTGGCGGCGGCGGCAAGCACCAGGTCCTGGGGAGACACCTCCCTGTAAGCCACCTCCGGCGGCCCCTTCTGGCTTATGTCGTGGTTCTGACAGAAGCTGCACCTCAGGTTGCACCCGTACGTCCCGACCGACATTATGCGGCTGCCCGGTTGAAAGTGATACAACGGCTTCTTTTCGATGGGGTCCATTCCCATGGACGTTATCCGCCCGAAGCTTTCCGCTAAGAGCTTTCCCCCACTGTTGACACGTCCCCTGCATATCCCGCGGCCGCCTTCGGGTATAATGCAGCGGTGCGGACAGAGCGTGCATTCCACGCGTCCGGCATTCGCCGGCTTCCAGTACATGGCTTCGTGCATCGACACTCCTTCTGCGTCAGAATTTCGGGGCTATTTTAGGGTCTGCCTCCACTCCGACAAGCATTTTGTCCGCACAAACGCGTCCCCAGGCTTGACGCGAAGCCGCCGGCGCCTAACATTAACCATAAAAAGGTCCCCCTTTGGCAGCCAGTTCGAAACAGAGCCCGGGCGGGAAAGGGCGCCGGAAATCCCGGCGCCGCAAGCGCTCCGGCAGCAGCACCAGCGCCTTCGGCACGCCTAAGCGCGAAGGCCATGATTCGAGCACCTTTTACGCCTCGAAGCTCTACCGTGGCATGAACGCCGAAACGCAGCCTGCTTCCGGCACGGGCAATCCGCTGCCCTCCGACATGCGCAACAGGATCCTCTGCGCCTCCAGCGAAAACATGCACCACCTCCCCGGCGAATGCGTCCATCTCATGGTCACGTCCCCTCCCTACAACGTCGGCAAGGAATACGACGAAGACCTCTCCCTGCGCGAATACCTGGGCCTGCTGACCACCGTGTGCGCCGAAGTCCGCCGCGTGCTCGTCCCGGGCGGCAGGGCCTGCATAAACGTCGCCAATGTTGGAAGAAAACCCTACATCCCCCTGCACCTGTTCATAGTGGAGCTGATGCTCGACCTCGGCTTCGCAATGCGGGGCGAAATCATCTGGGACAAGTCGGCCAGCGCCGGCACCTCCACCGCATGGGGCTCGTGGAAAAGCCCCGCCAACCCGACCCTGCGGGACGTCCATGAATACGTTCTCGTTTTCTCAAAGGGTCCGCTGGGGCGCGAAGCTCCCGACGGAAGGTCCGCCACGGTTTCCAAGGAGGATTTCCTGGAACTGACGCGCAGCGTCTGGAGTTTTCCCGCCGTGTCGGCCAGAAAGATCGGCCACCCCGCGCCCTTCCCGGTCGAACTGCCGCGGCGCCTCATAGAACTCTACACGTTTTCGGACGAAGTGGTCCTCGATCCCTTCATGGGCAGCGGACAGACCGCCGTCGCGGCCGTCGCCACGGGACGCGTCTTCGTCGGCTATGAAAAAAACCCGGATTACTTCGAACTCGCACTCAAGAGAACCCGGAACGCCCCTACGGCGGAAACCGGCTGAAATTACGTCACGGGTTGCGCCGCTTACGCCTGGTCGCCTTGCCCATCCCCAGCCGCCCCCTGGATGGCGGTTTCCTCTCCGTCCTCGGCAGCTTGCTCGTCTTGGCCTCCCCTACCCCCACGGGACCGTCCCCGGCGGCGTCGCCGGTCCGGCCGTTCTCTTCCGCAGCCGTGTCTTCTTCCTCGTCAGCCAGAAGCTCGTCGTCCACTATCGGTATCGGCTCCGGCGGCAGATCCTCCCCCAGGACCTCCACGTCCTCGGGCATTATCATGTCGTCGTCCGTCCCGGCCGTCCCGCCGTGGTCCACCGCGACCACCGGAGGCGGCGTGCGCGTCGCCTGCGTCTCCTGCCGGCTGAACAGCCCGAATATCCGCTGCGCCCCGCGCTGCCAGACGGACTGGGGCTCGGCGTCCTGAGTCTCCATCTGGGAGCGTATCTCCTTCAGCACGCCTTCCAGTTCCGCTATGCGTCCCCTGAGCCCGTCGCGCTCTTTGACCGCCTTGTTCTTCGCGGCCAGGGTCTCCTGCAGTTCGGAGTTTATGTCCGGCAGTTCCTCGAACTTCCCCGCCTCGTTCTGCAGCCCCTTTATCTCCGACGAAAGAGCCTCGGCCTTGCCGAGTATCCCGCCGAGAGCCTCACGCGTCGCCCCGACTTCCGTCGTTATCTGCTTGAACCGCTCCTCCGTCGCCGCACGGTCCTTGTAGAACCGCTCCGTCTCCTCCTTCGTCGCCCTCGTCTCCAGGTCCTTGTTCAGGCCCGCAACCTGCTGCTGCAGCGCCTCTATCGACGCCTTCAGCCCGGCGACCTCCTTCTCCCGCTCCCCGGCGGCGTGCTTCATCTTCTGTATCTCGCCGCCCGCTTCCTTCAACGCGTTGTGGATGTTCGCGGCGTTCTCCTGGACCTGCTTGACCTCCGCCCTCGATTCGTTCAGCCGGTTGTTCAGTGCGCCTATCTCGGCGTCCTTGGCGGTTATCATCGCCTCGGCGTCCTTCAGGTTCCGCGCGAGCGTCTTGCGCTCTTTTTCGATCTCGGCGGTCTTCGTCCGGAGTTCGCCGAGCTCCCGTTCCTGCGAGCCTATGCGGCGCTTCAGCTCCGCGTCGTCCTGCGACGGCCGCGGCGGCGTTATGCCTTTCTGGGTGGGCGCCCTGTCCCTGCTCGCCGCACGGTCCACGCGCGAAGAAGGCCGCGAGCGCGGCTTCGCCTCTATGTTCGTGCGCGTGGGAGCGTCTTTCGCATCCGCCGCAGCGGGTGACGGCTTCTTTTTCCCCACGGCCCCTTTTATCTCCGACGCGCTTATTATCTGCGTCTGGGCGTTATCCATGTCAGCGCCCACCGCTGGCTCCGGGGCGGTCGTTCCCGTGTTCCTGATGGCGACGGCGTTGCCGCACTTCTTGCATCTGAACTTCGCCCCGGACTTCCGCCCCGCCACGGCGTACCTCGTCCAGCATCCCGAACAGTGCACCACCCCGAACTGCTCCTTCGGCTCGCTCTGCGGCATCGATATCTTGTTCCCGCAACGGCAGCGGAATTCCTTGCCGGGAGGACCTTCCAGGTCATAGGTGCTTAAACAACCGGAGCATACCAGTTTCATAAAACCCCCCCAAGGGCTGTTTGTCCAATGGCAATATGATAGTTGCAGGCGCCCTTCAAGTCAACACTGATGCCGAAATAAAACGGGCGGAAGCCTTCCCGGCTTCCGCCCGTGATTGGCCCGGCAACGGTTTACTTGGTCAGCGTGGAAAGCAGCAGCAGTTGTTTCAGCACTTCCTCCTGGCTCCACTCCGGGTGCTCCCTCAACAGTTGTGCCAGCCGTCCCAGCAGCTCCCGTTCCGCCGTCTTCCCCTCGTCATCCTTTGAATAGACCGTTTCCCAGAGGTATTCCGGCCGCAGGAACGCCGGCTGGGTCTGGAACTTGAACCTCGGGTTATCCTTGTCCCTGGCTTCAACCCACACCTCGGGCGCAGGAAACTGCATCACGCCGGTATCCGGGTCGCGGTATTCCTTCACGGGCTTCTTCCACGGCTCGAATCCCATCGCCTCGTAGGGGTTCGACAGGTCCGGTATGTCGCCCTCCACGTCGTTATCCTTGGCCAGGACCACCGCGTCCGCCTCCGTGATCGGCTCGGCTTCCGCCACTTCCTCCTCGCTCGGCGCAAGGATCATGGCCACCAGCCGCTCCTGCGTCGATACGAGTATCCCCCCGTCCCTCAGCGTGTAACGCAGCCCGGCCGCCTTCAGAATCATGCCCAGTACCTGCTTCAGCGGTTTCTGCGTAACGTTTATGTCCACCTTGGCGGCGGCCAGCTTCGGAGCCACTTCGCTGTCGACGGTTATCGTCACGCCGCTCGCCTTCGCCACGTACGCCAGCGCTTCTTCCGCCTTTTTGTCTCTCCAGTTTATAGTAAGCGTGTTTTCAAGGCTTTTGCTTATCGCCCCGCGCCAGTCTACCGCTTCCTCTTCGGCAATACCGACGCCGGCGGCAATCATTATCGCCGCCGCCGCAAACGCTAACCGTTTCATCTCACGCCTCCTTACCTGTTGCCGACCTTTTCTATTTTCATGAACATCCTGAGGTTGGAGTCTATGTCCATCACCCAGGCCAGTTTTTCCGGCAGCCTTACCACCAGCATCTTTCCCAGGTTGTGACAGTCCTGCGCCGGGTTGCCGAGCACGCCCACGAACGAACTGAAGATGAAATCAACCTCCGTCAGGTCGACCACCACCTTGTCCGCCGGCTCCGACAACAATGCCCTTGCCGTGTTGCAGAACTCGTCAAGGTACTCGCGTCGCAGGTCGTTCGCCGCTTTCAGTACTCCACTGTCAACAACAAAGTGCCGGCTGCTCATCTATCCTTTCCACCATTCAGACGTATTTATCGGATTAATCCTTAGATGGCTTTTTATATTTTACAACATTGCCCCCACCGGCGCCAGCAGCCGCCCGGCGCGCGCCCCCGCCTCTCCGGCTCAGTGCCTCTCCCGTTCCACCGTCACGCCGTAGCGCCTCTGCAGCCTGGCGAAGTCGAAGTCGTCCAGGAGCGGTATCACGAGGTTCACGTCCTTTGCGATCTCCGATATCTCCCCGGATTCCAGCCTGTCCAGCGTGCCCAGGATCAGCTCCCGCCTCTCCGAGACCTGTTCCATGCGCCTCGCCAGAGACCTCAGGTCCTGCAACAGCCCGCCTTTCTCCGCCCCGTCCTCCGTCGCAAGGTATATCTCTATGCCCTGGAGCATCAGCGCCGGCCAGCCCTCGTACACCGTCATTTCCTCCGCCGACGGCTGCAGGGTGAGCAGTCCCGCAAGGTTGTCCCTGAAAAACCTCCGGGCGTCCTCCAGCCTGCCCATCTCCATGAGCGCGTACACGTACAGTTTCACCGCCGCCTGGTCGCCCTCCTCGGCGTCCCCCTTCGCCGTCTGGGCCGCCTCCTCCGGCCGTCCCCCCAAAATCAGCGCGTTCCCCAGCTGCCACCGGATGCCCCGGCTGTATGGGTCCAGTTCCAGCGCCTTCGCCAGGTATCCCGCCGCTCCGGCGTAGTCGCCCTTCCGCTGGGCCACCGCCGCCAGCGCCTCGTACGGCTCCTTGCTGCCCGGGGCGACGGCCACTGCCTTTTCCGCAAGCGCACGCGCGCGTTCCACGTTCCCCTGGTTCAACTGTATCTGCGTGTACCTTACCAGGTACAGCGGGTTTTCGGGGTCCAGTTCCAGAGCGTGTTCGATCGACCCGGCGTCCCCGCCCATCTCCATGTAGGTGCGGGCGAGGGCCCGTTTCATCGCCACTGCGAGTCCGGCGTCCGCCACGCGGTCTATGTACCCCTCCGCCTTCACCAGCCACGGCACAAACGGCGGGCTGTGGCTCAACTGCATCCTCATTTTCCCCGCCTCTTCCACCGTAAGGGACTTCATCGTCGCCTGCACCTTCGCCCGCGAGGCCGCCGCTTCGTTCATGGCGTACACCGCCAGTATCTTCCACGAATCCGCCCTCGGGTAGTCCTTTTCCGCCTGGGCCAGAAGCGGCGCAGCCAGGTCGTCCCTTCCCACCGCCAGGTGGCACCGTATCGCCCTGAACAGCGCCTCCTCCTTGATCTCCGGGAACATGTCCACCGCCGGGTGTCTCCGCAGTTCAGCGTAGTAGCCCGCCGCCACCGGCAGCGCGCCGCTCATCTCCACCGACTTCGCCGCCCAGAACAGCCCCTGCGCCGCGATATCCGGGTCGCGGCTCGTCAGCGCTATGTCCACGAATTCCTCCACCGCAAGGTCGTATTCCCCTCGCGACAGCAGCTTCTGCGCCAGCACCAGCGGGCTCGTCTCCTCCGGCCACGACACCCTCGACACCTTCACGTCTTCCACCGACACCGACCCCGAATACGTGTATATCCCCACCGCACCGTGCTCCCGTCCCCCTATCGGCACCGGGTCGTCGAATTCCATCCCCACCTCCGGCCTCTCCGCCAGGTACACCCTCACCACGCTCCCCAGCCTCTCGGCGATTATCCGGTACGGCACCCCGGCCTCCAGCGATATGCTCGAATCCGCCAGCACCGTCGCGCCCATCCGGCACACCTTGCTGGCCCCCGTCCTCAGGCTCAGGAAATACCCGCCGTCTATGGGGCTCTCCTCCGTGCCGAGTATCGCCACCGCCAGCTCGCCGCCCTGCAGCGTCGCCGTAAGCTCCACGCGCAGGTCTCCGGGCACCTGGCTCTTCATCGTTATGTACGTGTTCCCGTCCCCCGTCCCGTGCAGCGCGCCGCCGTCCGTCCACCACCGCCCCCTCCCGGGTATCCATGCCGCGGGCACCCCCTCGCCGTCGAATTTCTCCTCGTACGCCGTCTGCCACGTGAACCGCCGCCGCTCCTCGGAACTCTCCTCCATCCGTCGTATCCGCGTCGACAGGTACACGTATATCCCACCTGCCGCCAGCAGACCTGCCAGGGCCGCGGCTATCACGTTCCGGTGGCGCTTTACGCGCCGCATGACGCGCGTCACCGGGCCCACCGGACGCGCCTTTATCGGCTCCCCGTCCAGGTACGACTTCAGGTCGTCCGCAAGCTCTCCGGCCGTCTGGTACCTGCGCCACGGGTCTTTCTCCAGGCACTTCATGCATATCGTTTCCAGGTCCGGCTGTATCCTCGCCCCCTTCCTCGACGGCTGCACCACGTGGTCCTGGATTATCATCGACAGCAGTTCGTACTGGTTCTCGCTCCTGAACGGGGGACTCCCGGTGAACAACTCGTACAGTATGGCACCCAGGGCGTACACGTCCGTCCGCTCGTCCACCGCCTCCGACCGCCCCGACGCCTGCTCGGGAGACATGTACATCGGCGTCCCGATCACTATCCCTTCCTCCGTCAGGCGCATCTTGCTGCCCGAGCCGCGGCGCGATTCGTCTCCGGGCGATTCCGTTATCTTCGCCAGCCCGAAGTCCATCACCTTCACCACGTCGTTCTCGTCGATGAATATGTTTCCAGGCTTCAGGTCCCTGTGAATAACCCCCCTCTGGTGGGCGTAGTCCACCGCACGCGCCACCTGCTCTATTATCTGCGCCGACCTGAACGGCGTAAGTCCCTTAGCTGCCTCGTCTTCCAGCGTGTGCCCGCGGATGTAGTCCATCGTGTAGAAATACGTGCTCCGGTATTCCCCGAAGTCGTGTATCGACACTATGTTGGCATGCGTCAGCCCCCCCGCCGCTTCCGCCTCCAGCCGGAACCGCTCCCGCCCGCGCCCCACCGACGAACTCCCGGTCAACACCTTGAGCGCAACCTGGCGGTCCAGCGCAGGGTCCCTCGCAAGATACACCACCCCCATGCCACCGCGCCCCAGTTCCTTCTCCACGACGTAACGGCTTATCCTGCCCGGAGCCCCCGTGTCCTTATCGGGAGTCTCCGCAACCAGCACCGGCACCGGCGGCCTGCCCCCCTGTATCCGGGCCGTGGGCTTCCCCGCACAGCGCGGGCAGCGGCCTTCCACCAGCTCTTCTCCGCACGCGCTGCAGCGCCTCTTCTCTCCGCCCGCGCCGTCGCCTTCCGCGGCCATTTGCCTGTCGCTCCTTTCCCTGTTATTATACAACGGATCGGCCCCGGACGTTACACGGCCAGTTTCCGGCGCCGGCGTTGGAGGTGTCCCGTGCCGAATACCATGCCGGCCGTCGTGAAGACCGGGCGAGGCGTAGGGCTCGTTGAACTGCAGGAAAAACCCGTTCCCGTCCCCGGCCCCGGCGAAGTCCTCATTCGCGTCCGTTCCGTTTCCGTCTGCGGCAGCGACCTGCACATCTACCATGACGCCCACCCTTACTCTCCCCCCATGATCCTCGGCCACGAATTCTCCGGCGAAATCGCCGCCCTCGGCCCCGGCGTCGCTTCCCGCTCCGAAGGAGACCGTGTCGTCTCCGAAACCCGCACGCATACCTGCGGCCGCTGTATCCCCTGCATCACCGGCTTTCCACAGTGCTGCACCGAAAAACGCCCCCCCGGCATCGGCCGCGACGGCGCATACGCCCCCTACGTCGTCATGCCCGAAGAACTCCTCCACTCCATCCCACCCTCCGTCGGTTTCGACGAAGCCTGCCTGGCCGAACCCGCCGCCGTCGTCATGCACTCGCTGGTCGAACGCGTCGGCATCGGCGCCGGCGACAGCGTGCTCATCACCGGTCCCGGCCCCATCGGCCTCCTGTCGCTCATGGTCGCCAGGGCCGCGGGCGCCGCTTCCGTCGCCGTTTCCGGCACGCGCCGCTCCCGCAGCCTCAAGCTCGCCATGGCACGCGACCTCGGCGCCGACCACACCTTCGTCTCCGGCGAAGACGACGTCCCTTCCCGCATGAAAGAAATCTCCGGCGGCCAGGGCGCCGACGTCGCCGTCGAATGCGCCGGCAGCACGGCGGCCATCTTCGACTGCTTCCGCTCCGTCCGCCGCCTCGGCAGAATCGGCGTCCTCGCCATAACCGGCGGCGGCGAAGCCACCGTTCCCTGGGACGAGATGGTCTTCCGCGCGGCCCGCCTGACCTTCTGCTTTTCCAGCAGCTGGACGGCATGGGAACGCGTGCTCGCACTGCTCGCCAGGAAAGCACTCCCCCTGGAATCCATCATAACACACCGCCTGCCGCTCGAAAACTGGCTCGACGGCTTCGAAGCCCTCGAACAGGGCCGCGCCGTCAAAGTCATAATGCACCCCTGACCGCCACCCCCACCCACCCCATCGCCCGTGGCGCACCTGCCTCCGGCAATTGAAGGAATATTTAACTGTACGCTCCGGACGCGGGGATTAGTATGGCGCGGCGCTTGGTCGAAGGCCGCGGCGGCTCCGGCAAGGCCGTTGAACACGAACATCTTCCCGGGAATGGAAAGGCGCGTCCGGAATGACTAAACCATCCGAATTCGGTACGGCTAAATGGATATGGGCCGGGTTCCATGAATATGACCTTGTCAATTCTTACGCCCAGTTCCGCCGGGTGTTCACGCTCAAGGCCGCCGTGAAAAAGGCATTGATAGACGTTACCGCCGACATGCGGTACCGCCTGTTTGTCAACGGCAGGCACGTGTGCCGCGGGCCGGCGCGCGGATTCCAGAGACATTGGCCGTACGACACCGTGGATATCGCCCCGTTCCTCCGGAAGGGACGCAACGTGATAGCCGCCGTCGCTCACAACGCGGGGATCGGCACGTTCCAGTACGCTCACGACGGATCGGCGGGATTCCTCCTTTCGGGCCGGGTGGGAAGGGAAGACATATCGAGTTCCTGCGAATGGAAGGCGCGCAGGGCGCCGGGCTGGCGGGAACACACGGCCCGCGCCATGACGCCCCACCAAGGCTTCCAGGAGCACTTCGACGCACGCGACGACGACGAGTCGTGGCTGAAACCCGGGTACGACGACTCGGCGTGGCAGAAAGCCGTCGGGCGCAGTTTCGGCGCCATGCCCTGGCACTCCGTGGAAAAACGCGGCATACCCATGATGCGCGAGGAAATCATGGCCCCCGTAAAAATGGTTTCCGAGGCGCAAGGATCCTCCGCACGCGGGGCCGCAGGCGCCGAAGACCTGGTGACACTGTATTGCTCCGAAAAACCCGCATGGAAAACATCGGCCGGGAAGACGACCCGCCGCAACGGATGGATCCGGTTCGACGTCCCCCCCTCAGGCAGGGAACGCTATACGGCGTTCTGCCTGGATTTCGGCAAGGAAGTGGTGGGGGCCGTCCGCCTGAAAGCCGAAGGCGCTGAAGGCGGCGAAATATTAGACGCCTTGACCTGCGAAGCTCTGGACGGGCCGAAGCCGATCATATATTTCCCCGTGGATGCTCACCGCATCGCCTTCGGCGACCGGCTCATCCTGAAAAAAGGCGCCACCGAACATGAACAGTTCGACATCAGGGGCTTCAGGTACCTGGTGATCATGGTCCGGGAAAACCGCCGGCGGATCAGGCTCTCCGTCGGCCTCCGCTGGACCGCATACCCTCTCGACGTCACGGCATCCTTCCGGTCAAGCAACCATATGCTGAACCGCATCTACGGGATGAGCGCCTGGACGCAGCAATGCTGCATGCTCGACGCCTACGTCGACTGCCCCTGGCGGGAACAGGCCCAGTGGTGGGGCGACGCAAGGGTGCAGGGCGCCAATACGTTCTTCCTGTCGGCGGATGAGCGCCTCTTCCGGCGCGGGATAAGACAGATAGGGGCGACCGAAGTCCCCAACGGACTGACCTACGCATTCGCCCCCTCCGAACATCCCTGCATACTCCCCGACTACACGCTGACCTGGGTCATCACGCATCACGACTACTACCTGCAGACGGGAGACCTGTCGCTTTTCTCGGAAATGCGGGAACGCGTGCACCGGGCGATGGATTATTTCGCCGGCATGACGGACCGGAACGGACTGCTGCCCCACGACGGGCGCTACTGGCTCTTCCTCGACTGGTGCGGAGTCTTCAAGGACGGGTACCCCGCTCTCTATAACCTGTTCTACCTCATGGCGCTGCGGGCCGCTTCGAAATTGTTCGGCCTTGCGCGGGACCGCAAGTCCGCCGGGTTGTACGCGGAACGGGCCCGGACGCTGCAGGCGGTCATCGAAAAACGTCTCTTCGACCGCAGGCGGTTCCGCCTGCACGGCGGCCTGGACCGCCGCAACAGGCCGGCGGGGAAGGCGCTCTGCCACGAATACGCCCTCGCCGTCCTGCTCGACCTGTTCCCCGAAGCGCACAACCGCTTCCTGGAAGCGGTAATCCTTCCGGAAGTGCGCGGCGCGCCCGTTGCCCAACGGACGCCTTCACCGTTCTTCATGTACTACGTATTCGAAGCCATGAAGAAGCTCGGCGCACACGCCGACGTCGTTGACTGCGTCCACCGCTGGTGGGGCAGGATGGCGGACGACGGCATCTCGACGACGCAGGAAAGCTGGGAGGCGAATCCGGGCAAGGGAAGCCTGTGCCATGCGTGGAGCGCCCACCCGGTAGTGCACCTTTCCAATATACTGCTGGGGATATGGCAGGCGGAACCGGGATGGAAATCGATACGGTACGAACCGGTGTTCACGCACGCGACTTCGGCGGAAGGAGGCGTGGCGACGCCGTTCGGAGTCGTCCGGTCGTCGTGGCGCATGAGCGGCAATACCGTCGAAGTATCGCTGAACCTGCCGGAAGGCGTCCGGGCCGAAGTCGTGCTGCCGAACATCAGAAAGAAGAACGTCGCGGGAAAAGGCGCCTGGAAGATCCGCCTGCCGGAATAAAGCCGCTGTCGGAACGGCGCACTAGCAAATTCCGTGCCAGATGCCCGAATCTACCACAGACGTATACGACACACGCGTGAAAAGGGCCCGAAAACGTCTACAGGATCGCAATTCGGCGCGGGTTTGGCGCG
>JAFGGJ010000025.1 GCA_016930595.1 Planctomycetota bacterium | reverse complement strand
TGCGCGGCCGGCGATTAATGGGGTCTTTGAAAAATCGGAGGCGCAAACGGCGTTTTTCCTCTTGCGCCGTTATCGCGCCGAATAATCGGCGTTTTGGGTCCTGCGCGAAAATCACGCTTCTTCGCGCAGGCACGGGGTGAGTGGGCGTGGGGAGCGAAGCGACCAAGCCCGAGCCGTGGGCTTTTGCATGGGTATAGCGCGTCTCACATACAGGCCGCAGGCGAGTTTTCCATGTCGGCGGCTGTGTTTCCATGCGCTGCTCACTGCCGAGGGTAACGCAGTCCCCGAAGCATTGCGTGTGGGAGCGCAGCGGCAAAACGGGTCAAGGGCCCTCGGCGCTTGCGGGTCCACTGTCCGGAAGTGGACTGCAGCACGGTATTGCGTTGCCCATGGGCTGCAGGCGAGTTTCCCATGTCGGCGGCTGTGTTTCCATGCGCTGCTCACTGCCGAGGGTAACGCAGTCCCCGAAGCATTGCGTGTGAAAGCGCAGCGGCAAAACGGGTCAAGGGCCCTCGGCCCTTGCGGGTCCAGGGCGGAGCCCTGGGGGGCCTTCCCCGTAACATGTATTAATCTGCTTCCCGTTCCTCGACGTCTGCGCCTGCATCCATTGATCCCGCCGGCTGCGACCAGTCCACGCTCCAGGGCTTGCGCCGCCGGAACTCCTTCTTGAACTTGTTCTTCAGGACGCCGCGTTTCTCCAGGCTTATCATGCACGCCCTCATGCACCCTCTCCCGCCGCACACGGCCTGCCCGGTGTTATACAGGTTCCTCGGCTTGTACTTGAACGGCGTTATCGGGCTGCGGGTTATATGCTTCCCGTACAGGTCCTCCATGTAGTAATCGTCCTCGTCTTCGCCGGCGACTTTCCCCCCGCGGAAAGCTATATCGCATGCCGCGCAGTCTATTTCCCCCCATTCCACTTCATGCCCGGCGAGTGTTACTTTCACCGTCTTTTCCGCGCTGATGGCCTGTCCGGGGCATTCCCGCACGCACGCCATGCACCGGTTGCACAACTCCGGCCCGTCGTATATGGGGTCAGGTTCCAGTTCCGCTTCGGTCAGCACCACCCCGAGCCTTTGTCTCGGCCCGAACTCCGGCGTCAGAAACACCTTGCTGTAGCCTATCTCCCCCAGCCCCGCCAGGTACCCCGCTATCCGCAGGTGCACCATCACGTCGGGGGCGGCGCGCCCGGGAGCTACCGGACGGCTTTTGCCGGCGCTGGCGTTCCCGGTGTTGTCTATGTTCCGCCAGTCGCTCTGGTGTCCTATCGGTATCGCCTCGTACCCCTGGTCCTCTATGTACCTGCACAGGTTTATCACCACCAGCGGCATGTACAGGTACGTCAGCCCCCCGTATCCCATGGACGAATAGTTGCTGAAGAACGTCCCTTCCTCTATCCCCCTCAGGCTCCCCCTCATCACCCGGAACGCCATCACTATCATCGACCCCGCTTCCGGCATTATCTGCCTCGGGTCCATCTGGATCGGCGCCCCCTCCCACCTGTCCATGGACGCGATCCCCACGATGTCCGCCCCCAGCATTTTCGCCTGGCGTTTCACATCTTCCGACGTAAGCATGGCTATCCTCTCCTCGTCCTCTGCGTACGGCGTCATTTGCCGCCGCTGATCTTGCGGGCCCCTTCCAGCGTCGCGTTCAGAATGGCCGCAAAGTCCTTTTCCATCAGCGCGCGCACCGGCGCGCTCATCCCCAGCGCTCCTTCCGCCGGACCTTCCTTCCCGAACACCGGCGCCGCCACCGCGTACACCGGTCCTCCCCCCGGCTGGATCCTCGCATAGCCGCGGCCGCGGCACTCGGCGATCGCACGTTCCAGTTCTTCGCGCTGCTTTCTTCCGCCGGTCCGTTCCTGCAGGGGATGCGCTTCCCATATCAGAATCCTGTCGTCGTCCGGCAGGAACGCCTGCAACACCAGCCCGGACGCCGTGCCGTACGGGTCAAGCGTGCGCGAGCAATACTTCTGCAGTACGCCGGGGTCGGTCCCGGATATGCGCAGCTTCTGCATCACGTCGCCCCCTTCCGCCTGGGCGAAAGACACCGTCGCTCCCGGAAAACGCCCTGCCGTTTCCAGCATGACGTCCCCGGCCCGCTGCATGAGTTCCGACCGCTGCTGCATTTCCGTTATGCGCACGGCCGCTTTCCCCAGCCGGTACCGGACCGGCCCCCTTATGCGTTCCACGTATCCCCTCGCCGCCAGCGAAGCCACCAGGGGATGTACCGTCGTGGCGGGCAGGGCCATTTTTCGCGCAAGGTCCTGGAGGGTTATCCCGTCGCCGGATCCGGCGATCATTTCGAATGCGGTCAGGCCGCGGTCGAGTGTCTTCAGAATACGCTTCGTGCTCATTGTTGCTCCAATTATCCGTAATATACGAATTATCATCCGTATATTACGAATAATAGCGCGCACACCCTTTTTTGTCAACCGCAAAATTTGTGAAAATCCCACTCCATGCGCTCAGTTTGGCCCGCTTTTGCCCCAATTGCGCGAAATTTCGAATTCCAACACTTAATGTTAGGGCTATTTAAGGGCGCCCGGGGCCGCCGCCGGCAGCCCGTGCGGAGTCACGTACCGGCCGTTGTTTTCTTCCGCGAGTTTCTGCAGAAAAAACCTGTCGTGATCCCCGATCCCTATGCAGTGGATGACCACCCCGCGGTGCCGGTTGACCCGGGATACGCTTTCTATGATGAGGTCCGGGGCCTGGACGGTGCCGGCCGTGGCGGCGCCGTCGGACAGCAGGAAAATCGTGTCCACGTAGCGGTCTTTGAGCGCTTCGGCGAGAGCGTCGTGGATGTTGGTGAGGCCGGAGGCGAAAGAGTTGTCGATGAAATCGAAGGCGAGCTTGACGTTATTGGGGGAAGCGGACTGGAGAGTGTTTTTCCACGGGCGGATGGTGCTGCTGAAAAAGATGATGTTGAACGAAGTGCGGGGGGTGAATTTCTTTATGGCGTCGGTGAGCTGCTGCTTGGCTTCTTCGATCTTGGGACCCTGCATGCTGCCGGAAATGTCCGCGACGAAAATGAGGCGCTTGCTGTGGATGGGGACGCCGTAGTATTCGGCGGTCATGACGCGGCGGCGTTCGACGACGGCGGCGGCCTGGTCGAGAGGGGGCGGGGCGAAACCCGCGGAGCGCTTCTGCCACCAGGAATGCCAGTCGTCGGCGCCTTCGAGGGTTTCGCCGGTGATGAGCATGAGGGCCCTGGTGATTTCTTCGACGGCCCAGGTCTGCTCGCGCCCGAGGGCGTCGATGAGATCCTGGACGTATTCGGGGCGGCGGAAGGCGGCGAGGGCCCTGGCGGCGGCGGAGCGGACGGAGATGTTCTTGTCGGCAAGGCACTTGGCGACGTCTGCGGCGCAGGAATCGTCGCGTATGGAGGCGAGAGCGAGGAGGCAGGCGGCCTTGACGGCGGGGTCGGAGTCGGAGAGGTGCCTGGCGAGGTCGGGGACGGCGTCGGCGACGCGGTAGTGTCCGAGAGTCTTTGCGCAGGCGACGCGCACCTTGTCGTGCGGGGAATCCAGGGCTTTGACGACGTAGGGGACGGAACGTTCGTCGCCGATTTCGAGGAGTGCGTTGGCGGCGGCGGCGGCGGTCTTGGCGTTGGTGCGGTTGGGAAGAACCTTGGAATAGAGCCATTCGACGGCGTCGGCGTCGTTGAGCCACGAGAGGGTGATTTCGCCCGCGGAGGCGAGCACGCGGTCCTTGGAGATGACGAGGGAGGCGAGGATCTTGGCGGCTTCGAGGTTGTCCTGGCGGCAGATGGTTTCGACGACGGCGAGGCGGACGCTTTGGTCGCGGTCATTGATGAAGGGCTGCATGGCCCTGCTGACGAGGGGCGAGCGGTAGGCTGCGAGGCGGCCGACGAGACTGATACGGACGTCGGGACTGCTCTGAGGATTGTTCATGAGGGAAGCGAGCTGCCTGAGGTAGGCGTCGGCGACGCGTGTTTCCTGCGGGGAAAGCGAGCGGGCCTGTTTCTGGAGGATGCGGAAATGGCGGAGTTCGAGAGGGGCGAGAACTTTTTCCGGGTCGGCCGGCGGTGGGGCGTCGTCGACGGGCGGGGCCGCGGCGGCGGCGTCGGGTTCATCCGCCTTCGGTTCCTGGGCGGGCGGTTCGGCCGCGCCGGTATCGGCGGCGGGCGGGGAAGCGGCGGGGGAGGTGTCGCCTGGGACGTCGTCGGACGAAGGCGCATCGGCGGGAGGGGAAGGGGCGTCGGGGTCGGCGGCGGTTGGTTCCGGCACGGCGGAAGGAGTTTCCCGCGCGGGGCCGGCGTCGGGTTCGGGCCGGGCGGGAGTTTCTTCAATCGGCTGGGCAGGAGGTTCCTGGATTTGTCCGGAGGGAGGCGTTTCCGGAGAGGGGGC
>JAFGGJ010000024.1 GCA_016930595.1 Planctomycetota bacterium | reverse complement strand
GTCATCCGCTCGATCCTGTCGGCCCCGGCCGTCCAGTCGATCCTCCCATCGCTCTTTCCTATCAGCCTGCAGTAAGTGGCTTCATCACCCTGCGGAGTCTCCTTGAGCGTGCCGTCCAGTATTCCGTGAACCGTCTTCACAAGGAGCGCCGCCGCCGCCGGCGCAAGCCTCGACGCCAGGGTCTCCGCGTTGTCGCTGGAAGATATAGCGACCCTGTCCACAAGATACACGGGTCCTTCGTCCATCTTCCGTGTAATGCGCATCGTGGTAACGCCCGTTTCGCTGTCGCCGGCCAGTATGGCCGCGCTGACCGGGCTCGGCCCCCTGTGGCGCGGCAAGAGCGACATGTGCGCATTCACCGGCGCCACGCGCGGCAACCCCAATACCTCTCGGGACAGCATTTCTCCGTAGGCCAGCACGACTATGAAATCCGGTGCCAGCGTCTTCAGCGGCCGCAGGGACTCCTCGGTTCGCAACCTCCCCGGCTGGTGCACCGGGATCCCCAGTTCGACCGCGGCGCGCTTGACTGCGGGAGTGCTCTCCGCCCTTCCCCTGCCCGAAGGCCTGTCGGGCTGCGTCACGACCAGCCCGACGCCGAACTCGCGGTGCAGAGCGACGAGCGACGGCACCGCGATCCCGGGACTCCCCATAAAAATTATTCCACGATTACCCGTCACCGGCGGCCGCCCGCTCCAGGTCCTTTATCTCCTTGCGAATGGCCTGGCGTTCGCCCGCTCCAAGCCTGTCCACGAAAAGGACTCCCTCCAGGTGGTCATACTCGTGCTGTAACGCCCTGGCCAGAAGCCCCTCTCCTTCGACGATCCTGGGCTCGCCGTCCAGGTCCACGTAGGCCACGCGCGCGTACTCTCCCCTCGCGACCCTGGAAAATATCCCCGGGAACGACAGGCAGCCTTCTTCCCCCGTTTCACTGCCTTCCACGCCTTCGATACAGGGATTGATGAGCACGATCGGACTGTCACGCTCTTCCGACACGTCCACGACGTATATGCACCGCGCCACGCCACCCTGGGGACCGGCCAGTCCCACGCCGTGTTTCCTGTACATCAATTCGGCCAGTTCGCCGCCCACGGCTCTCGCCTCGTCCATGTCTTTTTCAGCATAGGGCGTGCATCTGCTCCTGAGTATCCTGTTCGGATATACCACCAGTTCCATGGTTTCTCCCGCTTGCGGCTATGATACTGTTGACAGCAAGTACCCCGCCCCACTATAATCATATCATTGGTAGCCTGTTGGTTCAAGGGTACCGGTTTGGCAAGTTGACCCGTTAGGAGGAATCGTATGCCGGACGCTGCCCCGAAGATAGACACTTCCAAGCTCAAGGAAAAAGCCGACCAGGCCGTCTCCCACCACAACTTCCCCTATGCCATGGAAATCTACCAGCAGATACTATCGCTCGTCCCCAACGACGTCGACAGCAGGAAAGCGCTCCGAGCCGTCGCCCTGCGCCACCAGCAGGAAACCGGCGCCGGCGCCGTCGGCGTGCTTCTAAAAAACCTCGTCCCTTACATATCCAAAATCGTCTTCTCTTCCAAAGACCATGACAAAACCATCCAGGAATGTGAAAAATATCTCACACAGGACCCAGGCAACTACAAGGTCATCATGAAACTCGGCAACGCCGCACTCGCCGCTGGCTACAACGAGACCGCCGCATGGGTCTTCGAAGACGCCCTGCGCGTAAAACCCAACGACCTTCCGGCTCTCAGAAAACTCCAGGAAGCCGCCCGCCTCAAAGAGGACGTCCAGCGGGCCCTCGAAATCAACCGCAAGATCCTGCAGCTCGCCCCCAATGACCGCGAAGCCAGCCAGGCAATAAGAGACCTCTCGGCGGTTTCCATGTCCACCAAGATCGAATCCGCGGGCGTCACAGGCGCAGAACGGGGCAAGGCCGCCCGCAAGATCGCCAAGGACGACGTCGAACACTCCCTCAAGTCAAGGCGCGTCAGCGAACTGCGCTCCATCGAAGAAGTCCGCCAGGTCATCGAATACACGCTCGAAGATGTCGAGAAGCGTCCCGAAGACGTCCAGCTCAAGATCAGACTCGGCGACCTATATCTCAGGGCACAGGACTGGGCCAACGCCAAGAACGCATACGGCCAGGCCTCCGCCCTTGCACCCGCACAGTATTCCATCAAGATTCACGTCCAGGACGTGGACCTCAAGGAATTGCAGGCTAACCTCAAGAAAGCCCAGGTCGCCTACCAGAAGAATCCCCAGGACAAGCAGGCGGCCGCCAGTTACTCCAAGCTCTATGACACCCTCCTCAACAAGCGCCTTGATTACTTCACCGACCGCGAGAAGAACCTCCCCACGGACCTCAAAACCGCTTTCGAACTCGGCAACATCCACTATGAGATGGCCGAACGCAAGAAACAGCTTTCCGGCACCTTCCCCGAAGACCACCTTGACCACGCCATCGCACGCTACCAGCGCACGGTCAGGGACCCGGGAGTACGCCAGCAGAGCCAGCTCAAGCTCGGTGTGTGCTTTCTCAGAAAAGGCCAGCACGACCTTTCCATACGCCAGTTCACCGAAGCCATCGACGGCATGGAATTCATGAACGACACCAAGAAGGAACTCCTCTACAACCGCGCCAAGGCTTACCAGTCCAAGGGCGACAAGGAATCCGCCAAGAAGGACTACTTGACAATCTACGAAGTGGACATAGACTATCGCGACGTCGCAGACGCGATGAAAAACCTGTAGCCCGGCGGATCGCCGCCTTTCCGCCGGATAACCTCGGTATTAGGGAGAAGTTCTACATGGCACACAGCAACGCCGCGAAGAAGCATCTTCGCCAGACAAAAAAGCGCACGTCTGCAAACAAGGCCCGCAAGAGCCGCATGCGCACTCTCGTCAAAAAAGCCGCTCTCGCCGCCGCATCGGGAGACCAAGAAACCGCCAGTGCCGCCCTGAAGAACGCCTTCAGCGCGCTTGACCAGGCCGCCCAGAAGAACCTTATCCACAAGAACACCGCTGACCGCAAGAAATCCAAGCTTGCCGCCGCTCTCGCCAGGAAATCCTGATCCCCTGCTCTCTTCCCGCCCCGCGAAAGACCGCCGAATCCTTTTCCCCCCCTACTCGACCTTCCGCAGCAATCTGATGACGTTCCACGACGCCGCCGGCAGTCGTGCCCCCAGCATTCCTCCTTCAATACGGGCGCCGTGGGCCTTCACCGGGCGGATCCTGTCCGGCTGATCGCCGGTGTTCACGGCCTTCAGATCATCGTCCACCAGAACCGTGTGCTCAACTCCGCCGAACTTCTTGAAACTCCGCACGTCGCATTGAAAAACCGCTTCCTCCTCCAGGCTCCGGTTCACCGCAAAAATCGTCACATCCCCCTTTGCCTCGTCCATTACCGCCGCCCCCTCCACGACCGGCACGGCCGAAATCTCTCCAGCGTCGTTCAGGGCGCAGTCGATACCCATCCTCAATGCCGTCCCCCTGCCGTACACGGACGCCTGCTTGTACGGATAGAATATCGTCTGCCGCCAGGCCGCCCCGCCAGACTGGGTCATTATCGGTCCCAGCACGTTCACCAGTTGGGCGAGGCAGGCCATGCGGACGCGGTCCGAATTCCTTATCAGGGTTATCAGCATCAACCCCGCCACGAGAGCGTCCTCCATCGTGTAGGCCTCCTCCAGCAGCGGCGGAGCCTCTTTCCACCGGTGTTTCTCCCGGTCTTCCGTGGCCGTGTGATACCACACGTTCCACTCATCGAACGATATGTTGACGTCCTTGCTGCCCCCCTTCTTGGTTTTCACCTCGTCGCATATCGATACCACCGTCCTGATGAACCTGTCCATGTTCACCGTCTCGGCCAGGAACGCTTCCGTGTCGTCCCCGTGCTTGCCGATGTACGTGTGCAGCGAAATATAGTCCACGTACTCGTACGTGTGCTCCAGGACCGTCCTTTCCCACTTGGGGAACGTGGGCATCCTCATTGACGAACTGCCGCAGGCGACCAGCTCTATCGACGGGTCCACCCACTTCATCACCTTTGCCGCCTCCGCCGCCGCTCTCCCGTATTCATCCGCCGTTTTGTGCCCGATCTGCCATGGTCCGTCCATTTCGTTTCCCAGGCACCACACCTTCACCCCGTGGGGCTTCCGGTACCCGTTTGAGCGTCTCAGGTCGCTCCAGTACGTGCCGCCGGAGTGATTGCAGTATTCAACGAGATTCCCGGCCGCTTCCGGTCCCCTCGTCCCCAGGTTCACGGCCAGCATCGCTTCGGCTTCCACCTTCTTCGCCCACGCCGCGAACTCGTCCGTCCCGAAGAGATTCGTCTCCGTCGCGAACCAGGCAAGCTCCAGCCGCCTGGGCCTCTTCTCCGCCGGTCCGACACCGTCCTCCCAGTTGTACCCCGAAACGAAATTGCCCCCGGGATAACGAATGATCGGGACCCTCAGTTCCTGCACGAGGTCCGCCACGTCTCCTCGAAAGCCCGCCTTGTCCGCCGACGGATGGCCCGGCTCGTAAATGCCGCCGTATACCGCCCGTCCCAGATGCTCTATGAACGAACCGTACAACCGCTCGTCCAGCCTGCCGATAGCATCCTGCCTGTCCAGGCTTGCGCTTGCTTTCTGCACGTGCCCCTCCCGGCTCTGCCGCTCAATCCGAATCGACGTCTTCCACCCGGAAACACTGGTGTCTCCGCCATTCTTCCGACGTTTTCGGAAAATCCGTCCTGTAGTGCGCGCCCCTGGACTCCTCGCGAAGCAGCGCCGCGTGCGTTATGAAACGCGCCACCGTCAGCATGTTCCTCAACGTGACGTCTGCCGCCGTATGCACCGGAACGCTGTCGACGTAACGCCACCAGTACCGCAGCGCCCTGTCGGCGCTGGCCAGAGGTTCTCCGTTTCTCACCATGCCCACCTGCCGCCACATCATCGCCCTCAGCGACGCCTCCATGTCCTCGTTCACCAGTTCGGCGTCCCCGTCCGGTTTCTGCTCCCCCACGACGTTCCGCGGAAACCGCCCGGGATCGGCCATGCCGCACGCCTGCCGTCCCGCCCTGCTCCCCATCACCAGGCCCTCCAGCAGCGAATTCGACGCCAGCCGGTTGGCTCCGTGCAACTCTGTTGCGGCGCATTCTCCGCACGCCAGCAGCCTCGCCATCGACGTCCTGCCGCTCAGGTCTGTCTTTATGCCGCCCATGAAGTAATGCGCCGCCGGCCTCACGGGCACAAGGTCCTTCGTTATGTCCAGCCTGTATCTCGCACACGTGGCGGCGATGTTCGGGAAACGCTTCAACACCAGCTCCGGGGCAAGGTGCCTCATATCCAGGTAGACGTGCGGCGAATTCGTCCTTTTCATCTCGCTCAGTATCGCCCGGCTCACCACGTCGCGCGGCGCCAGTTCCGCATTCCTGTCGTACCCGGGCATGAAACGCTCCCGGTACGTGTTCACCAGGTAAGCACCCTCTCCCCTCACCGCTTCGCTTATCAGGTGCCTCCGCACGCCCGCCAGGTACAGCGTCGTCGGGTGGAACTGCACGAACTCCATGTCCTCCAGCACTGCTCCCGCCCTCGCCGCCATCGCTATCCCGTCCCCGGTCGCCGTGTCGGGGTTCGTGCTCTCACGGTACACGTGCCCTATTCCCCCCGTGGCCAGGATCACCGCCCTTGCATATACCGCAAGCAGGTCCCCCATGCTGTCCATGGCAATCACGCCCCAGACGCCGCCTTCGTCATGCAGCAGGTCCAGTGCGAATACGCTTTCCAGTACCGTTATCTGCGGATGCCGGCCGGCGCGCTCGCTCAGCGCTCTCTGGATCTCCATGCCCGTCCTGTCCCCTTCGGCATGCAGGATCCTCCGGGCCGAATGCGCCCCCTCCTGCCCCACCATCAGCCTGCCGTTCTCGCTGTCGAAGTTCGCCCCCCATGATATCAGCTCATTCACCCTTTCCGGCCCCTCCCCCACTATGCTTTCCACGGCGGCGGCGGCGCACAGCCCGGCCCCGGCTTCCAGCGTGTCATTCACGTGCTTTTCGATCGAATCCCCCTCGCCCAGCACAACGGCAATGCCGCCCTGGGCGTGGTACGTGTTGGAATCCCGCACCGTCCCTTTCGCCAGGACCATCACCTGCGCCCCGCCGTCCGCCGCCGCAATCGCCGCCGACAGGCCCGCAACGCCCGATCCCACCACCAGCACCTCGGGCCACAGGGCCGGCACCTTCCTCAATTCCGCGTGATATATGTAGCCTCTATTCATCCGGTTCCCCCACTCCCGCCGGGCTGCCGCTCCCCTCCGCGACCCCACAGAACCTGACCGCTTTCTGCAGGCCCGGTCCCAGCGCGATTGCAATCCCGGGAACCGCGCACAGCGCGGCCGCAGGCCCGATCTCCCCGGCGGCCAGTACGAACACCACGTCCACCGTCAGCACCAAGGCGACCATCGCCGTACGCCCGCCGGCGCCCGTCTCTTTTCCGTAAAAACGCGTCATGTAGTTCGCCGTCAGCAGAAGGCAGTATCCCGCCAGCCGTCCGTACAGCACCATCATTCCCGCCCACCGGCTCACCACCCCGCCTCCAAGTGCCAGCAGCACCGTCACGAATATGCTGATGACCGCCGCTTCCGCCGCCATCCGCAACCCGGCTCTCTCGCTGTCCAGTATCGCCGCCGCGAGAGCGGCCCCGATCAGCAGAAAACACCATGCCGCCTCGAATTCCTGAGGCACCGTCAGGCGCCCCAGGGAGACGGTTATCAAAGGCACCCATATGCCCAGTATTATCGCGTACTGCATTCACTCTCCAGCCTCTGTCTCCGCCGGTACGGCCCCACACAGTAATACCAGCCGGCCGCCCCGTCAAGTGGCGTGCTTTACGGCGTGTCCTTTGAACATCCGGCTCTCCCCGCTACAATGTGGGCCGCACGGGGAGACGCCATGGAAACCCTAGTCTTCTTGAACGGCATCAACCAGGGCCAGCGCATACCCATGAGCCGGCCCGTCATACGGCTCGGCCGCGAGCGGCATAACGACGTCCGCGTCGACGACGACGGCGTCAGCCGCTCCCATGCCGAAATCAGCCGCCGCGGAGACAAGCTCATTTTGCGGGATCTCGGCAGCACCAACGGCACCTTCCTCAACGATACACGCGTCGACGAAGCCGTCCTCTCCGACGGCGACAGGGTCATCATCGGCGACACCGTGCTCCTCTTCCAGGTGGTCGACGACAGGCGCGAAAAAGGCCTTATCTCCTTCAACGCTGATGCCGAAAGAGTCACCGCGCGCATGCGTCTTTCCACCATGGAAATGCCCACCCCCAGCGAAAAACGCTCCGCCCAGGATTTCCGCAGCCTTTCCTCCTTCATCTACGACGCCATGCCACTGGCCAGCCTCGGCCGCCTGGCCGACATGGTTCTTGAACACATGATGAGCTCCACTTCCTGTAGCAGGGCCATATTCCTCCTTTCCGACAAGGACGGCGAACTCCGCACCGAAGCCGTCAAGACCCGCGATATCGACCACGCGGCCGGCGAAATCGGAGTCAGCAGGACCATCACCAATTACGTCCTCCAGACCAACGAAGCTCTCCTCGCCACCGACCCCGCCCGGGACAGCCGCTTCAAAGACACCACCGTCATCCGCAAACACCAGGTCTCCTCCATCATCGCCATACCGCTGCGCGTCCGCGAAAAGACCCTCGGCCTGCTCTATCTCGACACCGTCGGCGTCGCCACTCCCCTCACCGAAGAATCCCTCCGCCTCGTCACCGCCATGGCTCTCCCCGCCGCTTTCGCCATCGATAACACCCGCCTCTACCAGGAACTCACCGATTCCATCGAACTCTCCCACGGCATCCTCCGCGCCCTCGTCAGCGGCATTCTCGTCATCGGCTCCGACAGCAGGATTAGGCAGGTCAACCAGGCCGCCGTGGATATCCTCCGCATGCGCCCCAAGGATCTAGTCGGCCACGATATTCATGAAATTCCCAATATCGCCTCCCTCGCCCGGCTCCTTGACAGGGCCCTCGAAGAAGGCGTCACCACCGACCAGGGCGAAATCCTCATCTCCAGCGGCGTCGAAGAAATCCCCATCGGCGTAACCACCAGTCTCCTCGGCACCGACAGGGACACCACCATGGGCGTCGTCGCCAGCTTCAGAAACCTCTCCGAAATTAAACTCCTCTCCGAACGCGTCCAGATGTCCGAACATCTCGCCGCCCTCGGCGAAATGGCCGCCGGCATCGCCCACGAAGTCCGCAACCCCCTCAACTCCATACGCGGCTTCGCCAGTCTTCTCCAGGAAAGAGTCCAGGACGAAAAAACCGGGCAGTTCGCTTCCATCATCATCGAAGAAGTCGACCGTATGAACGCTCTCGTCCAAGACCTCCTCGACTTCGCCAGGCACCGCGAACTCGAAATGAGCGATATCCCTCTCAAGCCCTTCATCGACGAAATCGTCGTCGAAGTCAGCCAGCAGATCGACAGTGGCGCCGTCTCCCTCTCCGTCGACGTCCCCCCGGATATCCCCGACGTCTGGGGCAACGCCGACCGCCTCAAGCAGGTCCTCCTCAACATGCTTCGCAACGCCGTGGAAGCCATGCCGGAAGGCGGCTCCGTTAGTATCGCCGCTCGCACGGACGACACTCCTTCCGGGAGGGAAATCGTCCTCTCCATCGCCGATACCGGCGTCGGCATACCCCCGGAAATCCTCCCGAAGATCTTCACCCCGTTCTTCAGCAAGAAAGACAAGGGCACCGGCCTCGGCCTCGCCATCTCACAGAAGATCGTCAAGCAGCACCAGGGCCGCATTGAAGTCGAATCAGCCGCGGGCAGAGGCACCACTTTCCGCATTCATCTCCTGCCTGCAGGCTCCAGGCGCCGGGGCTCCGGATGACCCGCAGGGCACTCTTCATCGACCGGGACGGCACCCTTAACCGCAACCCGCCGCGAGGGTCTTTCGTCTGGCACTGGGGAGACTGGCGTTTCCTCCCCCACGTCGAAGAAGCCCTCCGCCGCTTTACCCGCGACGGCTTTGCCATCGTCGTCGTCACCAACCAGTCCGGCATCGCCCGCGGCCTCTATTCGCAGGATGACGTGCGCTCCCTGCACGACAGGGTCTCCGCCGTTCTGCAATCCCGGGGCGTAAACATCGCCGCCTTCTACTTCTGCCCGCACTCCGACGCCGACAAGTGCGCCTGCAGAAAACCCGGGCCCGGCATGCTGCTCGCCGCCGCCGCCGACCTGGACATCGACCTCTCCCAAAGCATCTTCGCCGGGGATTCCGCAAGGGACGTACTTGCCGGCAAGGCCGCGGGCACCGCCACCGCCTTCATCCACGGAGGGGCTTATCCCGACCAGCGTTTCGCCGCCGTGGCCGCCCGCCCGGATTTCGTGGCCGCCGACCTCCTCGATCTTCACTCCGCCCTGGCCCGCCGCTGACCCGCGGGCGCCGCCCTTCTCAAAGCCGCACGGTGGTCGATACGCCCGCCTCCACCTGTTTCTTCACGGCCGCCACGACCACCCGCTTCAACAATGCCTCGTGCCGGCCGTCCGCCGCCGCCGCCGACACTTCGCACCCGGTTATCCTTTTTCTGACCGCAAGGCCGCCCCCGTCGAACGCGTACCCGCGACCGTCCTTGTTTTCCTCCCCGGTATACTCGACGTTCTCTTCCCGCAGTGCTTCTTCTATGATCGCGGCGATCTCGTCGACCTTGAACCCATGGAAGCCGTACACGGCTTCCGCCTTCCTGTATTGCCTCACGCCCACTATCAGCCCGTATGCCGCCGTGGCACCCAGCAGGACCGCCAGCGCGCTCGTCAGCCACAGCAGCCTCAGTGCCACATCGGCCTCGGGGATGTTCATCTGCAGGGCGTCTTTTCTCAACAGGAACAGCCCCGTCGCCAGTCCCAGTGCGCCCAAGCCGGCAATCGCCGAAGCCACTATGCTGTACCATCCCGCCTGTCTGCCGCTCATGACCTGCCTGCGAGTCCTCAATACCGCCACCGCCGCCGCCACTGGAATCAGAACGAATACAGGATCCATTTCGCAACTCCTCCTATTGGTCTCCCGGTGGAACCGCTCCCCGCGCCGCCGCAGCCAGAACCAGCAGCGCTATTGCCAGTGCCCCGGTCAACATGTCCATTCTTCTCTTCCCCCGTCCTGTCGGAGCCGGTGCCGGCCACGTTTCGTCGGCTCCGGCAACACCGCCTTCCCCGGCCGCAATAGCCATTTCGTCCGGCCAGAAAGCGTTGTACGCTTCGATCCTCCCTCGACGGTCCTTCACCATACCTGCCTTAAGGACTTTCCCGCCGCCGTCGTCCGTCTCCCCGGTCACCCGCCAAGAAAGGCCGCCGGCATCGTATCCCGCCTCTTCCAGCATTATACCCAATGCCACGGCCCAATTCGAATTATCGCGCCATCCCGTCTCCGAAGGGCTGAACCCCATCGCCAGCCTCCGCCCCTTCCTGTCCGCCGACGCCAGTGCTTTCCCTTCCGCGTACATGAGGGGTTTCCAGTCACCGCCCGAAGGTACGGCGGTCCCTTCCAGTTCTTCCGGGAGACCGATGGCTCCCATCGCGCCCGCCGCAAGTTTCCTGTCGAGCCCCGTCTTACCCCTTGCTTTCGTCTCCCCTGTCCGCACGATGTATATTCCCGGCTCCTCCTTCACTCCGTCGGCCTCCCCCGCGAATATCCCGTCCTCTGCAACCTTCCATCCCAGCGCATCCAGCCCCATTACCAAGAGGTCGTCCTGTCCCGGCGCCGGCCTGTAGGCGTTCGTCCTGCGCATCACGGCGTACGCACGGTCATCGGCCGGGAAACCGTCCTCCGGGTCCAGCCTGATCTCCACCTCCCTGTCGCGCGGTGCGCTTCCGGGACCGTCGAATACCACGTTCACGTACCGCGCCGCCGCCACCTCCCGCTCCGCCGTCTTCCTGCCGTCCACCAGGAGGCTCGCCTTCAACCGGCCTACCCCGGTGAAGCGCAGCACCCCCGCAGCCAGCCTGTCTTCCTGCGTCCAGATCCCGGTTACCCCGTGTCTCTCGTCCACGCCAGGGAGCATCTGCCAGTTCAGCCAGCCGGGCAGGTCCGCCCCGGGCGGACGCCGCGTGTACACGTCCACGGAGCCACCGGTCCACAGCATCGACGCCGCCCTCAGCGCCGTTTTCATATCCCCGCCGATATGCGTTCCCGCTCCCTCGGGCGCCGCCGGCACCGTCGCCACCACGCTGGCATCCCCTGGGGACGCGCTCGTTCCCGACATCCCGTTATCCACCACCACCACCCTGTTACTCATGTCTCCCGACGGCGCCACCGGCACTGCAAGCGTCGTCACAAGGGCCGCCAGTCCGGCCGTTTCGAGGATCAGCACCAGCCAGGGAATCCTCTGCGGCGCCGATATCTCCCCGCGCTCCATCATCCGGTATATCGTCGCCGACGGTACTTCCACCCTCAGCCGCCGCCTTCTCAACAGCACCACCACGGGCAGTACGATGACCGCCATGGCCGCCAGGGATGCCGGGTACAGTATGCTCACTGCCGCCCTCCGTCACGCGGGTCCCGCCGGTGTTAACGCACCGGGCCCGCGGGCGCTCGTTTTTCGTCCTATTCGTCCGACGCCAGCCCGGGACCGATCGGCTCGCGCATAGAAGGGAACGCCACCTTGTTCCTGCCGGCGGTCTTCGACCTGTACATTTCCGTGTCGGAGCGCTCCAGCAGTTCTTCCAGGCCACTCTCGTCGTCGGGGTACGTCGCGCCGCCAACACTGATAGTTATGGTCGTAACCATCCCCGCTATCTGTATCGGTCTCTCCGCTATCGCCACGCGGAGCCTCTCGGCCACTATCATAGCCCCTTCGGGTGGAGTATCCGGCAGCACCACGCAGAACTCCTCGCCCCCGTAGCGGCAAAGGATGTCCTGTATCCGCACGTGTTCCTTCAGGTAGGACGCCACCGTGCTCAGCACCTTGTCGCCGGCCAGGTGCCCGTACGTGTCGTTGAAGTCCTTGAAATGGTCTATGTCTATCATCAGCACCGTCAGCGGCTTGTTCTGCACCGCTGAACGCTCAAACTCCTCTTCCAGCAGATCCAGAAAATACCACCTCTTGTAGACCCCCGTCAGCACGTCGTTCCGGCTCATCCTTTCTATTTCCAGATACAGCATGCACTTGTTCCCCGCCATGTTCACCTGCACGGCCAAGGTGTATATCAGCGACTTGACGTCCATCGCCAGCGTTTTCGGCGGGGCTACGTCCAGCAGGTATACCCCTCCCACCACGCGCCCGCGGTGCGACAGGAATATCACCACCTCCTGCCCCGCGGCGCTTTCCAGGTGACTCAGTATCCCGGTAGCCGTGGGATCGCGGAAATGCTCCCACAGCGGATGTTCCGGGCCGATTTTGTCCTTGACGTCGCGCCCCGGCTCCGCCAGGTCATACGCCAGGAACAGGTGCGGAGCGCCCTTCTCCAGGTCCATGTATACCAGCAGCGCCTGTTTCGGCCTCGCCAGTTCCTTCACCAGCTTGGCCACTTCCCTGTGGAACTCGTTCATAGTGATCACGCCGCCGAGGTCACGGCTCATCTGGTAAAGCCTGTGGTTCGCCTCCAGCTCCGCGTCCACCATCTCCATCTCGCGCGCCACAAGGTCTCTCTTCTCCCGCGCATCCTCGAGCCGCCGTTTCGCCTCCTTCTCCTCTTCCTCCTCCTTCTTCCCCGCCATGCGGGTCATCGCCCAAGAGGTGTACAGCACGTATCCCACCATGACCAGGCTTACCAGCGCCGCAGCCGCCCATCCCCTCTCGGTCGAAAACGCCCCCGCCACCACGATTCCCGCCGCTCCGAGCCCGAAAGCCAGGTGCGCCAGCTTCACCGCCCCCACCTGCGCCAGCAGTATCAGCACCACCACCGCCAGAAACCCCCAGTGCTCAGCGCCAAGGCTGCCCATCACCGCCGCCTCGCCGTCACGACCTGCTTTTTGCCGAGCTTCTTGGCCCTGTACAGCGCCCTGTCCGCCTGCTGTATCAGTCCCGTCAGTTCTTCCGCGTGCAGCGGGTACGCCGCTATCCCGCCACTCAGCGTGACGTGCACCTCCTCTATGTTCCCCGATTCCCCCGGGAACGCGAACGCGTGCTCGGCGAAATTCGCCAGGAGCCTCTTGACCCGGCGCGTCGCCCTCAGCACGTCGTTCTGGACCAGTATCGCCATTTCCTCCCCGCCGTACCTGCACACCAGTTCGCCCGGGTTCAGGCCTTCCTGAAGTATTTCGGCAAGTTTCTTGAGCACCAGGTCGCCAGCCGCGTGGCCCCACGTGTCGTTCAACCTCTTGAAGTCGTCTATGTCGAACATGACGAGACTGACCGACGCGCCGCTCCGTTTCGCCCTCGACAACGCCTGCGTCGCGCGCTCAAAGAATATGTGTCTCAGCAGCAGCCCCGTCAGAGCGTCCCTCACCGCAAGATGTTCCGTCTCCCTGTACAGGTCGGTGTTCAGCAGGGACCGCGCCGTCACGTCCGATATGATGTTCAGTACGTCCAGGTCCGACCTGTCCAGGAGCCGCGCTTTCCTGTTCTCCACCCGCATCGCTCCTATCGTGTGTCTCACCCCTGACGAGGACATGTCCGCCTGGGTCCGCACCAGCAGCGGTGCTATCACCACCGACCCCGTCATCTGGGGCTTCCCGGCCCTCGAGCCGGCATGCTCCATATCCTCTATGAGTATCGGGCGGCCTTCCTGGTAGCACGTCCTGTCCAGTTCGTCCAGCCGGTAGACCTTCTTCGTGTCGCCTTCGGGCAATGACAGCAGCAGCGCCGCTTCCCCCTCGTGCACCCCCTCCGTCCGGTAACAGTAGAAGTTCTCCATGTGAGGGATCAGCTCCGGCAGGTTGTTCGTCAGCGACACCACCACCTCATCCTGGTGCAGAGCCGTCAGAAGATCTTCCGCAAGGTTGCACAGCGGCGCTATGCGATCCCTCCACTGCCTGGTGTTCACCAGCCTGTCTTCCATTTCCCTCGCGCGGTACTCTATCTCGTTAGCCTCCTCATCGTACCTTTCCCGCGCGAAGATATGCTCCACCCGCTTCGTCCGCACCACGTCCCGCTGCTTGTATATGTACGTGAACGGCAGAAACCACGCAAGACCCGCTATCCAGTAGGCCAGCGGACTGTACGCAGCAGACAGGCTCCAGGAAAGAAGCAGGTAGCCCGAAAACAACAGCATCGCCGCACCAGCCGTGTAGCCGAACCGGAAAATCAGCAGCAGGATCACGGCCGTGTTGAGTACCAGCATCCCCGTGAAATCCGTGACTTCCATGCCGCTTAGAACGATAAACTCCACCCCGAACACCATCGCCGCCACCGCGACCCCCCTGATGCGCGGGCTCTTCAATAGCGCGTGCACAAAACCTGCTCCTTGCCGGGGGGCTTCTCCACACGTCCTTTCAGAACGCTATTTTGGACCTTTCCCCGAAAACGTCTGCTCGTTCTGCAGCGTCACCGTCACCGTCGCGTACTTCACCCTGCCGGCGTCATTCACCGTGTTGACCATCACGAAAGCCAGGGAACCTGGACCGGGGACCGTCGCGTCACCAGCAGCAAGCGTCGCGCCATCGGATTGGAATATGTCGTTCCAGTTCGGCTTGAATCCCTTTTCCAGGTAGCCGACAAAACATGACGCCACGTCCCGTCCCCCATCATCCTTCAGCACCGCTATGACAGAGCCTATAACGGCCGGAGCGCCCTTGTTGTTGAACACAGCGTGCACGACGACCGCCGAGCCTTTCTTGTCTATTTTGGTTATGACTATCGGGTCGGCGTCTGCGGCGGGAGCGGCCGTCGAACCGGAGGTTGAAGGCTTGGGGGTGTCCCCGGCCCTGGGGGTTATGAATCCCGACACGTCCGCGCCGTCCACGTCAGCGCCCTCGCCGCGTCCGCCCATCCGGGCCCGTTTCGCCGCTTCTTCTTCATCCTTCAGGCTGGTCCTTGTCCTTGCGGGCGTCCCGCCGGCGCCGGCATCAGCCGTACCCGCGTCCCCGACGCTCCACGGACGGTCACCCGGCGCCGCGTCCTCGGCCGTGCCGGCCTTTTTCGCCGCATCTTCGGCCTTTTTAGCGTCGCGTTCCGCCTTCGCCGCCAGTATTTCCGCCTTGAGCATATCCACCTGCTGCTGGAGCATGTTAGACTGGTTGAGCGTGAAACTCGACCGCGTCACCCTTTTCGCTATCGCCAGGGAACCTTCCGCCGTCTCGAGTTCCGACAGCGCCTTGTCCAATTCGCCCATCGCCGCGGAATTCGCCGCTTCTTCGAACGCCGCCTTGGCTTCACGGTTCTTAATTATCCCCTGATCCACGGGCTTGCTGCACCCGGCACCGGCCGCCAGCATAGCGGCAACCATCCCCAGAACGACCAACATCTCCTTGCCCCCACAGGCAGTTACAGCACGCTTCATGGCACCCTCCTTCTCCAGCGTTTCCACTTCCCCTCGCGCCTTGCACTTGTGATTCAGTATACATCAATCCGCGTCAAACTCAAGGGCTTCCCTGCAAATTGCTCCTTTCCTCGCGTATTAGACGCATGACTTCCCATCTCGGTTCTGCAATATTTCCACCGGTCCGCACCGGTCGGTCCCGGAAGACGCCGGGGTTCGGCTGTCGGATCCGCTTGTCTTGAAAGCGATCTTCACGGGGCGCTGCCCGGCGCAAGAGGAAAAGCGCCGTTTGCGCCTCCGATTCCCCCAAGACTCCATTAATCGCCGGCCGCGCATGGCACAATACGCCATGGCGGTCCGGGATCCCCGGGCGGGGGTCCCACCCACCCGC
>JAFGGJ010000023.1 GCA_016930595.1 Planctomycetota bacterium | reverse complement strand
TGGGGGATCATGTCGGTGGAGCTTGTGATGGTGAGAAGGCTCATTGCTGAGGGGTGCGGAGCTCCCGAAGCATTGCGTGTGGGAGCGAAGCGGCAAAACGGGTCAAGGGCCTGTGGCCCTTGCGGGTCCAGGGCAGAGCCCTGGGGGCCTTCCCCGGGTCTTTTTCGCGTCGAATTGCGTCGAAAAGTGCATTTTTGTGTCGTGTCGGTTTTTGCAACACCGCCTTGGGAACTCTTTGTCGTATGGGATGTTAGGTATGGCGATATACTGCTATAGATTGGCTTCGTTTTGTCATTATTTTATTGGGACTTTGCCCCGGACGGGCGGTGTTTTACGGGGTTTTCCTGCTGTGCGTGTCCAGAATTACTTCTTGGCGCTCACTGCTTGCGACAGCAGCTTTTCGGCGTTGCGGATTACGTAAACTTTTATGAAAAAGTAGATTATGGAATGCATGGCTATATTCATCACGAGTATCAGCAGGTCTTGGGGCCATTCGGGATTCACGGGATGGCAGGCGGCTGTCGCGACAAGGAAAGCCGGCGTTAACCCGATCGTGGTTTCGACAGGGTTGCTTATCCCAGTGGGGCAGAACAGCACCAGCGCCGCTCCGGCGCCGGTCCATGCCAGGATTATCCCCAGTGTCCAGAATATCGCTTTGGCGCGGGTGCGGCAACGCAGCCCCATCCACGTCGCAAGCCATATCGCAATTGCACAGTACACCGTGAACCCGGCCGAAGTTACGCCCAGGTGGTACAGCGCGGGCATGTGTTTCGGGAAGGGCCCCGTCTCATGATATGCTCCCGCCATGGCGATCCAGACGGCCATGGTCGCCGCTGGCGCGGCGAAAAGCAACGCTATGCGCCACGCGTATCGCACCTTGTCCCGCACCATCTGCTGCGGGTCGATGGGCGAAATTACGAGCAGTTCCAGCGTCCCCCCGGCCCGTTCCGAAGACGCTATCCCCGACGCCGCTGCGACCACCGTGAAGACGGCGATGGCTGCGGTGATTACGAGCCCCAGCGCGAACACTGGCGAAGCAATGTCGGAATAATAACCCGAAACCCCGCTCAGCGGCACCAGGAACAGGGCGGGTACTTCCAGCATGCAGGCCACCCGCATGAAATGCTTCCTGGGGCCGACGGCCGACCGGCGCAGGTCGCGCCAGAGCACCGGACGGTCGTCCGGCAGGTCGGAATGCACCCCACGCCCGCGGTGTGCACCGGGCCGGAGCGGTTCAGGGTAGAGTCCCCTGTCGATCCAGTCGAGGAACGCGCGCCCGGTGCTCACGCCGCCCAGCCTGCCGGAGCGGACCGAAAATTCCAGGAACGCCGCCGCTGCCGCCAGGAAGACTGCCGGGGCGAATATCCCCGGGGCGAACGTGAACGACAGGAATCTCGACGCACTCCATGCTTCGGCAATCCTCTGCACGGCAAGGTAGTCCACGAGCGCGACCGGAGCCATGGCCGCGTACGATCCAATGATCGCCGTAGTTGTGGACCTGCTGGCGGCCGACATCATGAGCGCCAGGGAGCCGGCCTGCAGGACGAGCATGGCGAGCAGGATCTGCAGGTAGACAGTCTCTTCGGCGGAAACTCCCCCCATGCCGTACATCAGCCCCAGCAGCGGCAGCGCGATGAGCAGCGCAGTCATGGCCGGTATTATGCCGCCCAGGTATTTCTGAAACACGATTTCCCCGGGGCTCATGCCCGTCGCAAGCAGCAGTTCCAGAGTGCGGTTTTCCTTCTCGCCGGCGATGGCCCCGGCCAGCGAAACGGGCACCATTACGCAGATGCCCGCAACCTGGGCGGTGATCGTGAAGGCCAGCAGCCCGCGCCCCGCACCGTAGACTTCGGTTATGCTGCCAGCCGTCGCTTTGGACAGGTAATAGAAGAGAAAAGCCGAAATGACGAGCAGGGCGTAGAGCATCCGGGAGACGTACGACCGGCGGCGGCGGGCCAGGTCGCGGAGTTCCCGGCGGAAGAGCGGCATCCCGGTGAGCAGGCTGGCGCCCCATACTCTGAAGAACGCCAGCACCGGGCTCTTACCGACAGGCGACAGGAGCAGCTTTCGTCCACCTCTGCCGTCTTCAGCCACGGCTCAGATACCTGTCTGCGTTCCGCAGGAGCAGCAGGCGGAACAGGAAAAGGAGGCCGAGGTTGATGGCAAGGCCGCAGAACATGCCGGCGACAAGAGGCCTTTCAATATCGCTGATGTGCGGGTTGAGGGCCGTGAAAAGCACGACAAGGCCGGGGAACAGGCTCACAAGAAACTGCAAAACACTCTCATCATGAAAACGACCTGTTTCCACGATGAGGACAATAAGCCCGATGGTCGCCACGGACCATCCGGCGATGCAGGCCAGGCAGAAGATGAGGGCCCGGGCGCGCGACCGGATGCGCGCTCCCATGTATGCCGCAAACCACAGGGTCGCGGGGAAAATGGTGGCAAGGGAGCCCAAAGCCAGAGCGAGGTACAGGAAGTGACTTCTTTCATGATCAAAGTAGCTCCAGTGCCCGGTGGTCGTCGCGGCGTTGGCCGCTATCAGTACGGCGATGGGGGCGGCAAGGACGAGAAGCAGTCGGCGGCAGGCCCGTGCCTTCTGGCGGATGACTTCCGCGGCGGACATGGGAGTGGTGAGGAGGACGTCGAGCGTCCTGCGGGTGCGTTCACCGCCGGCGAAGTTTACGCCGACGACTGCGATTATGAGAACGGCCAGGCCATAGCCGGCAATGGTGGGCACGGCGATCCACGGCGAAGCTTCGCCCCGGTACCCGGCAGGTTCGGCCAGCGCGTAGGATATGCAGACCAGCGCGGCGAGCAGAAGAACAAGCAGGATCCGGAGCAGGTACCTGAAGCTGCCGAGGGACCTGCGGTAATGCTCGCGCCAGAAAACGGGGTCGTCGCCGGGCAGGGATGGGGCTTCCTTGACGACGACCAGGCCGCCGATGCGGCGGTTGACGCGGGTGAAGCCCCTGTCGAGCCACCTGAAGAAGGCGAGAACGGGGTTTTCCGACGAGGCGAAGGCGCGCCTGAAAAGGAACACCCTGGCAATGAGCAGGAAAAACGCGGTGGTCAGCAGGCCGGGCACGCCGAAGTACCAGAGCACCGAAGGCAGTTCGTAGGCGGCGTCGTGTTCGAGAAAGGGCTGGTAGACGCCGAACATAGCTGCGAGGGCAACGTAGGAAGCGACGATGGCGACGGCGACGGTGCCCCAGATGGACGACATCATGAGCGCAAGGGCCCCGACCTGGAACGTGACGACGAGCAGGATGAAGACCCCGATGAAAATGTGTTCCGCAGAAACGCCGCCGACAGAATACGCAAGCATCAGCGGCGGGAGCGAAAGCAGGATGAAGGAAAGCATGGGGACAAGGCGGGCCGCGTATTTCTGGAAGAGAATCTCCCAGGGACCTAGGCCGGAGACGAGGAGGAGGGAAAGCGAGCCGGTTTCCTTTTCACCCGCGATGCAACCTCCGGCCATGGCGGGCAGGAAAAAGAGGATTCCTCCCGCCTGCAGGGCCAGCAGTACGCAGGCGAAGTCAAGCCCCGTGCCGTAAGCGTACAGTATGTTCGAAGAGTATACTTCCGACATGTAGAAGATGACGACCACGGCAAAGAGAAGAACCGCGTAGGCGGTGCGCACCTTGTAGGTGCGCGGCCGGTGGGCGAGTTCGACGAGTTCTCTGGTGAGAACCGGGAAGGCCGAAAGGAAGGAGCCGGAAGACGCGGAACGCCTCCGTTCCTCCGCCGGTCGGAAAGAAGCGGCGGCTGGCGGGGCAGGTCGAACGTGGACGTCATGCCCGGCCGAGATAGGTGTCTCCTTTCACCATGCAGAGGATCAGGAAGACAATGAGGAAGCCGAAGGATATCCAGAGGTTCAGGATGGGGCCGACGGTGGAGGTCAGACCGCCGATATGTTCGCCGAAGGAAGTCACGGATATGGAGGCGACGGGGCTGAGGGAGAAGAGGACTGCCGGAAGATCGGCGGAATACCCCATGGATTCTTCGGCGACGGCGCCGGCGAACATGGGCAGAAACACCCATGCAATGGCCCCGGCGAAAGCAACGAGCATGGCGCGGCCGCGCTTTCGGACGCGCATCCCGGCCCAGATGCCGAACCACATCATGGTGGACATGTAGACGAAGTAGCTGAGGCACGCCAGGACAAGTTGGCCGGGCGTGTCCGGGCCGACGAAGGGATAGAAGATGCTCAAGACAAAAGTCGTGAAGAAAGGCACGGCCAGGACCAGCATGACGCGCCACATGGCCGATGCTTTCTGGCGGACCAGGGCCGAAGTGCGGAGCGGGGCCGTCAGGAGGAGGTCGAGGGTCTTGTGAGAGCGTTCGGAGGCGAAGGCGTCCACGCCGAGGACAAGCATGAGGGCGGGGGCGAAGATCCACATGATGCCGAGGAGGGTGTAAGCGATGAAGAGCCAGGCTTTCTCGCCGGTCCTGTAGTGGAGGATATGGAGGAGGAGGACGGGGAATTCGAGGATGATGAGGATGCGGAGCAGGTAACGGAACCTGCCGAGAGCGCGGCGGTTGATTTCGCGCCAGAGGACGGGACGGTCGCCGGGCAGGCTGCTGGAATCGCCGGCGATGACCACGCCGCCAAGGGAGCGGTTCACGGCGTTGAGCACGCGGTCGACGCGCTTGAAGAAGCCCAGGAAAGACCTGCCGGGCCTCGGGAAAGCGCGCCTCAGAAAGTAGACGCGCGACATGCCCAGGAAGAAGATGGTAACCGGAATGGTGCTCACCAGCATCCCGATGAAGACCGCTATGCCGCCGAAGAACATCACAAAGCCCATGCCGATGAACTGGAAGATGGGAAGGATAACGATTATGACCATGTAGGAGCGGATGAGCGCGCCGGTAGACGTGTCGCTGATGGTGGAGGCGAAGAGCGCGACGGCGCCGATTTCAAGGCCGGCAAGGAAGAGGTAGACTACGCCGAAGGCGACTCCGCCTGCGGAAAGGCCTCCGAGGCTGTAGGCGAGGGCGACGGCCGGCAGTGACAGGAGCATGAAGCTGAGCATGGGGACGAGGCGGCTGAGGTATTTCTGGAAGAGAATTTCCCAGGGGCCCATATCGGTGATGAGAAGGAGTTGGAGGGAGCCCGCTTCCTTTTCACGCGTGATGACGCCGGCCATCATGGCGGGGAGAAAAAGGTAGACCCCGGCGATCTGGAAGCCGAAGACGCTGTCGCCGATAACGGAGCCCCTGCCGTAGACGTTCACCGGACTGTTGGCCATGTCGGCGACGTCGAAAATATAAGTGAGGAGGACTCCCAGGAAGAAGAGGGAAGCGTAGACGACCCGCACGACGTAGGTGCGCCGCCGGCCGGCCTGCTCGACGAGTTCCCTGGCGAGAAGGGGCAAGGCAAGTTTTCGTGCGAGCCATGTCATG
The DNA here is from genome assembly GCA_016930595.1 of Planctomycetota bacterium. GTDB lineage: Bacteria > Planctomycetota > SZUA-567 > JAFGGJ01 > JAFGGJ01 > JAFGGJ01. Next base: position 34,811 of record JAFGGJ010000023.1, on the reverse strand, counting down.
GGTTGTGGGCGGCCTCCTTCATGGTTTTCTCAAGTAAGCGTCCGCTTTCTTCAGGCACAGAAAGCGGAAAAGGAACGCGGCGGCGACGTGGAGCAGGATGTTGAACGAGAGACCGAAGACGAGCGGCAGGTTCAGGTTTTCCAGCGGCGGAGCCACGCCGGTCATCCATACGAGAGCGGCGGGACTGAGGAGAAGCGAAAAAATAACGGCATCGGCGGGGTCGCCGGGCAGGCAGAGAGCAAGGACTCCAGCGACGAAAGGAAGAAGGTTCCACACCATGACGCCGACGATGACCGATATTACGGCGCGCGCCGGGGATGCGGAACGGAGACCGGTCCAGACGGAAAGCCACATCACGGCGTACAGGTAAACGAAAACGGCGCACACCGCGAATAAGAAACGAGGGAAAGCGCTCCAACCGGAAAAGATGCCGGAGGAAGACGCATTGAAGAGGAAAAAGCAGGAGCGGAGGTGGGTCTGGGCCGCGAGAACCGTAACGAAGGGCACGGCAAGAACCAGGATCACTCGGCGGACGGCGAGGGTTTTCTGGCGGACGATGTCGGCGACGGGGAGTGGAGTGGAGAGGAGGACTTCAAGGGTCCGGGCGGAGCGTTCGGAGGTGAAAAGACCGACGGACATGACCGCGACGGCGAGAAAGGCGAAAGCCCAGAGCAGGAGGATGGCTCCGGACAGGAAGAGATACGAGTTGTGAAAGTCCGCCATTATGGCGAAGACAACAACAAAGGCGACGGGCACTTCGATGGCGACGAGCAGACGGAAGAGATAGCGGAAGTTGCCAAAGGATTTCCTGGTGACTTCGCGCCATGCGACGGGGGCGTCTTCCGGCATGGGGGAGCGGTCCCGGAGCAGGACGATACCGCCGAAGCGGTTGTTGAGGCGGGAGAAGAGGGAGTCGAGGCGCCTGAAAAGGCGAAGCAGAACATTGGCGGGCCGGAGGAAGGCTCGCCTGACGATAGCCAGCCGGGCTGCGGCGAGCGAAAGGACGGTGATGCCGCCTGCCGCCCAGAGTGCGGGTGTGACATAGTCTACGGGCCTACCGCTGAGGTTATCGCTGAGGAAGACGGCGGCGGCCAGGCCGAGTGCGAAAGCGAGCAGCAGGGCGTAGCTCCAGATGAAGGCCTGTACGGAGGTCATCAGGAAGGAGGATGCCATGAGTGCGAGCGCCCCGGCGAAAAGGCATCCGAGCACCAGCATCGCCACGCCCTTGAGCAACACGGGCCTGGCGATACCGCCGAGGGAATAGGCAAGGGCCAGGAGCGGCAGGGAGAGGAGCAGGCAGGAAAAGATGGGCACGAGGCGGCCGAAGTATTTCTGCAGAAGGATTTCCCAGGGACGCAGGCCGGTGAGAAAGAGGAGGCCGAGGGTGAGTTTCTCCTTTTCGGAAGTGACGGCGTCGGAGACGATTGCGGGGGTGAAAAGGAAGACGGCCGCTAGCTGTACGGAGAAAATGACGATGGCGACGTTCCTGCCCTTGCCGGCGAGAATGGCCGGCGAGAGGGAGGCGTTGAGGACTTCCGGGACGTAGTAGACGAGGAAGGCGGCGAAGACGAGAAGGGCGTAGATGATGCGGAAGACGTAGGTCCTGCGGCGGTTGGCGAGTTCCGCAAGATCTTTGAGGAGCAGCGGGAAGCCGGAGCCGAGCTTCATGCGGTCTTGCCTTCCGTGAGTTTCATGAAAGCGGTTTCGATGTCCATGGCTTCGGGCTGGAACATGTGGATGCGTGCGCCGAGGGAGCAGATGCCGTCGTGGAGGTCTTCGACGGATGTGTCCTGTTCGCGTATCCTGACGACAAGGCGGTCGACGTTGCGCTCGACGGACGCGACGCCGTTGAGCTTGCCGATCTTCTCCATGAGGTCGGAGGTCAGATCGGTGATTTGCACGTGGATGATGCGCTTGAGGTCGAGCTGGCTGTAGATGTCCTGGAGGGAGCCTTCCGCGACCATGCGGCCGGCTTCGATGATGCCGATGAGGGTGCAGAGTTCGGCGAGTTCGGAGAGGATGTGGCTGGAGATGAGGATGGTCTTGCCGAGGTTCTTGAGTTCCTTGAGGAGCTCACGTATTTCGATGCGTGCGCGCGGATCGAGGCCGGAGGCGGGCTCGTCGAGAAGGAGGAGCTTGGGATCATGGATGAGGACGCGGGCGATGCCGAGGCGCTGCTTCATGCCGCGGGAGAGAGCTTCGACGGAGGCATCGGCCTTGTGCTTGAGATCGGTGAGTTCGAGGACGTCACCGACAATGGTTTTGCGTTCGTTGCGGCCGATCCTGTAGGCGGCGGCGAAGAAGTGGAGGTATTCTTCGACGGTGAGGTCTTCGTAGACGCCGAAGAAGTCCGGCATGTAGCCGATGTGCTTGCGGATGGCGTGAGGGTTGAGGGCCACGTTGGTACCGCCTACGGAGGTCCTGCCCCTGGCCGGTTTCAGGAGGGTGGCGAGGACCTTGATAGTGGTGGATTTGCCCGCCCCGTTGGGCCCGATGAAGCCGAAGACTTCACCTTCGGGGATGACGAAAGACAGGTCCCTGACGGCGACCAGCCTGCCATAGTTGACCCAGAGATGGTCCACTTCGACGAATTCCATGTCAGTCCTCCCTGCCGGGCACGGCCCCGGCGGCCTGGTTATACAGCCTGCGCCAGACGATAAAGTTGTTGCCAACGGCTTCGACGACGACGAGGAGCCACTGTGCGGGATCCTCGCGGTCGAGAATACACAGGTCTTCGAACGTGGCTGAACCATCGGGCGAGATCTGAGAAACGACTTTGAAGAAAGCCTTGGATTCTGCGACGCACATGTTGGCGAGAACCCCCGGCGGGAAATGCAGGTTGCGCAGGAGATTACGGTTGCCCGCCTGGTTGAAGACGATTACGTCGGCCCGCGCGGAGGAGTTGCCGGCGAAGAGTTTAGAGAGCAAGGGTTCGGCCGCCGGCGATCCCGCCATGTCGGCAACGGTGATGGAGTTCCAGTCGATGGAGGAGGGAAGGCCGGAGGGTTCGAGGGAAAGGATGCGGTTTACCTGCGGGGTCCACTGGTTGAAGTTCTGGAGGACGGAGTAACGGCCGGGGAAGCGGCCGGAATAGAGCGGAGCGCCGACCGACCCGGACTCGTAGGCGCCGCGGTACGAATAGCCCCTGTACGCATCGCGGCTCAGGGGAATGAAGAGCTCGTTGGCGAAGTCGAATTCCATCCTGCGGTGGCCCGCGGTGAAGATGACTTCAAAACGGCTGCTGCGCAACGGGGAGCCGTCTTCGCCGACGTCGACGACGGTGACCCAGGAGCGGGAGTCCGTGGTGCCCATGTAGTGTTCCGACAGGAGCATGGTGAAGACCGCGAAGCCCACGCAGAGCACGGGGAAGAGCACCCATGTGAAGCGGCGCATCTTCAGCATGCCCAGGACGAAGTAGTCCAGAGGGCCGATTGCGAGGACGAAGAGGAAGAGGATGAGGAAGACGACCCAGCCGGGCATTATCCTGACGGATTTGGGGAGGAGGTGTTCGACGAGTTGGGTGCCGTTCTGGAAGGGCCTTGGAGCATAGCGCTGGCCGTAATAGTAGTAGTCTTCCTGGTTTTCTACGGGGGCGAGCCATTTGCCGGAGGAGAGGACGCTCTGGCGTGCGGAGATGCGCATTTTCCAGAGGAAAACGGCGGAGAGGATCCATTCGCGGCCTGCGGCGTAGGATTCCAGGTCGATATCGCCGGGAAGGATGACGAAGCGGCCGAGGCCGGGGCGGGTTCTTCGGGCGTTCTGCAGCGGGGTCAGCAGGGCGCCGGTATTGCCGGCGACGAAGTCATCGGAGGCAGGGCGGCAGAGGGAGTTGAGGAAGGCGGTGTGCCTGTCGAGGAGGTTGCCGCCGGGCAGGACGCAGAGGCTGCCGCCGGCTTTGACCCATGCGGCCAGAGCGTGGAGTTGGGTTTCTTTCATTGCGGAGAAGGCCATGCCGTCGAGCAGGACGATGTCGTAGGACAGGTAGCCCAGGGGCGAGACCGGAAGGGAATCGACGGGGACATGGGCGATGGAGGTGATTACGGCGCCGCGGGACCCGGTGCCCTGGGGTTCCGCGGGCATGAAGTTTTCGATGCGGAGACTGGAGGCCAGCTTGAGCCGGCCGGGACTGGTGACGCCTGAGGCATCAGGGACGCAAATGACGAAGGAACGTTCGTCGAAGGAAGGGGCGTAGAGGATCTGCGTGCCGAGGCGCAGAGGCTTGCTGCCATCGGCTGTGATGAAATCCATGCGGATTGTCATGGTGGAGCCGCTGTAGGATGCGACGGCCGGGGGGAGTGTGATTGCGTAGCGCTGCATGCCTTTGGCGAGGGCGAAGTCGCTGGTGAGGCAGCTGCCGAGGAGGTCGCCGCCGTCCCTGGCGCGTACGTCCAGCCGGCCTTCGACGATGCCAGCGCCTTCCCAGTTGAATTCGACTTCGGCCGCTACTGGGGCATTGGAACGGGCCTTTGGAGAAGCCTGGATAATCTGGGCCTTGAGCTGTTCGCCGGCAAGAGCCGGCGGGGCACCGCCGAGGAACCACAGTAACACCGCCAGTGCCGGCACGTGCAGTAACTGTCTGGTCATTGTACGGATCCTCCGGGCCTGCGGTGGAAGTACCACCACTCGGCCAGCAGAAAGGTGAATGCGACGACGCCCAGGGGGAACCACAGGGCGCGCGGCGACGGCATCGGGACCGTCCCCGCCGAAACGGAAAGCTCGTTGAAGTGGACTTCGGAAATGGTCGCGAGGGAAGATTCATCCATGGAGAGGAGCGCCGCACCGACGGGAAAGGTGTTATCGGCGGACTTGAAGTCATAGACGCCGACCATCGGAGCGGGTATGCCCGCCAGGCGGCCGTCGGGTCCTGCAACGGCGTCCCTGGAGTAGCCGGCGGGGCCGTCTATGTGCCAGGGAAGTCCGGCGGGAGAATCGAGCGCCGGCAGGACACCGGTACGCAGGGCGACGGCATCGGCCAGGCCGATTACCTGCATAGTCAGCAGGCGGAGGTTGGAAGCCATTACGGGGAAGCCGACGCGCCAGGGAAGGGTGGACCTGTCGGTGTCGAAGAGCATGAAGAAGGCGCGGCCCGGGCCCGTGGTTCTTTCGACGAGGAGAGGCCCGTGACGCCCGTGGACGAGGACCTGGAAGCCGGCGTTTTCGACATCGCCGGCAAGGATGCCGGGGAGGAATTCGGGGTCGTCGAGAAGGAGGATATCGGCGAGTTCCACGTGTCTCAGGAGCGGGGCGGTTTTGTGCCAGTCGACGACGCCGGTGCCGGCGTCTTTTTGTATAGCGACCATGGATCCGAGGGCCGGAGGCACGAATCCCACGAAGAGGGCGCACGCCGCTGGCTTGTCAACGTCGGCGGGCACGTTGGAGACCACGAGGTCATATGCCGGAATGCCGCCGGGGGAATCGTCCGAGGGATAGAGGAGCACGTCGCCCATGGAGCGGAACGCGCGTCTGAAGGCGGTCATGGAAGGGGGGACGTACACGGCGAGAGGGCGCTGTGCTGGGAGGTCGAGATAGGCGGCGTTGTCGGAGGAGAGCGAGTCGAAGCCGTCGGGGACGAGGACTGCGGAGACCGTCAGAGGCTTTTCGCCGGGGATCCTGAGGGCGATTCTCTGCGATTCGCCCGGGGCGGGGAAGACGGTTTCAGACATCAGGCTGTCGGAGTCGGCGGAGATCTGGAGGCGTGCGGCGTTGCGGGAATCGGCGGAGGCCTGGACGACGGCGAACACGTCCCAGCCGCCGGAGAAGGAGCGGGAAGCGTTGAATTCGGTGATACCCAGGTTGGGCCCCGGCGGGGGGAGTTTCTGGAAATTGAGATCGAAAGAGAGTTCCATATCGGTGACGGCTTCGAAGTTGCCGTCGGAAACCAGCACGACTTCGCGCACAGGAGCCGTGCGCGACATGGCCTGGACCATGCGGAGGGCGTCTTCGCTGCTGCCCGGGACATCTTCGACGCGAATGGAATGAAGTGCGTCGCGGAGAACGCGGCGGTTATCGGTAAAGCCGCAGCGGAGGCTTGCGCCGGAGCTGAACGAGACGATGCAGGCTTCATGGCCGGGGGGAAGGCCGTCGATAAGGGCGTCTATCCTGCGAACGGCGGCATCGAGTGAGCTCCCGCCTCCGGCTTCGCTCACTGCGGCCATGCTGGCGGAATTGTCGATGAGGACGGCGAGTCTGTCGATGCCGCCGCGGCGGCCGCGGATGAACGGCTGCATAGCGGCGAGGACGGTGAAGGAAAGGAGAAGAACCTGAAGCAGGAGGAGCAGGTTGCGCTTGAACTTCTGGAAGGGGGCGTTGACCCTGGCGTCGGCAAGGACCTGGCGCCACAGGACCAGGGAGGGTATTTCCAGCCGGGGGCGCTTGAGCTTAAGGAAGTAGAACAGGACAAGGGGGATAAGGAGGAGGAAGAGAAGGGCGTTGGCGGCGGTTCCGAAGTCCGGGATCATTCTATCCACCCCCTGCGCCTGAGGACGTCGAAAACGATCCACGCGAAGGGATCAGAGGACGCCAGCGAAAGGAAGCGCCCGCCGCGTGCCTTGCAGAGGTCGGAGATGCGTCTTTCGTAATCGGCACGGTATTCACGGTATATACGAATGAGGTCGCCGGAGGAGCTCACATCAAGGGTGCGGCCGTTTTCGGCGTCGACGAAGCGGACGTCGCCGGTGAGTTCAGGGTCGATTTCGGAAGGGCCGAGTATCTGGACGGCGAAGAGCTCGAGGCCGGCGCCGAAGAGGAGGTTCATGGGCCGCACCAGCTCACCGAAGGTGAGGAAATCCGACAGGATGACGGCGACGCCGCGGCCGGAATGGTTTTTGAGGAAGCGTTCCACAGCGGCGTCGACGGGGGCATCGCCGCCGCTTTCTATGGATTCGATGAAGCGGAAGAGCCTTGCCATACCCGAGCGGCCCCGGCAGGGGCGGAGGTACAGCGGAGAAGCAGCGGTACTATTGAAGGCGAAAACGCTGACCTTTTCCATGCCGCAGAGGCCCATGACGCCGAAAGCCGCCCCGAGGCTCTGTGCGAGTGCGAACTTGCCTTCGAACATCATGGAAGAGGAGGCGTCGATGAGTACGACGACATGGAGTTCTTCTTCCTGGCGGTAGAGCTTGAGGAAGGGGCGGTGGAGCCTGGCGAAGATGTTCCAGTCGACAAAGCGGATGTCATCGCCCGACACGTAGTTGCGGTAGTCGGAGAAGTCGTTGCTCTGGCCGCGCCGGCCGGAGACATGTTCGCCGCGGCTCTTGTTGGTGAAGCGTCCCGTGGGCTTCAGCCTGAGCATGCGGAGCCGTTCGAGCGCCTCGTTCTCGATAAGGCGCGTCAGGTGTCCGGCGGCGGGCGGAGGTGGGCCGGAGCGTCCGGCAGAATCCGCAGGGATGATGATTTCCGGGTCCACTAGGAAGCTTCCTCCGGGATCTGGTCGGTTATTTCGTTCACAAGGTCCGCGACGCTTATACCTTCGGCCTGGCCGTCATAGTTCAGCAGGATCCTGTGGCCGAAGACTTCCCTGCTGAAATAACGGATATCTTCACAGGCGACATGGGCGCGATCGCCGGCCAAGGCCCTGACGCGTCCTGCGCGTATGAGGGCCTGTGCGGCCCTGGGACTGGCGCCCCAGCGGACGTAGGACTTGACGCGCTCGGAGGTGTACGGCGAATCGGGGTGCGTCGCGAGCGTGAGGCGGACAGCGTAGTCGCGCACGGGGTCGGCGACGACGACCTTGGCGAGGACATCGCGGAGCTGAAGGATGCGGGCGCCGTCAAGGACGGGGGAGATTTCCACGGCCTGCCGGAGTATGGTCCGGCTGACGACTTCGTTGAGATCCTGGCGGTTCAGGAAGGGGACATCCACCTTGAAGATGAAGCGGTCGAGCTGGGCTTCGGGCAGGGGGTAGGTGCCTTCTTGTTCGATGGGATTCTGAGTGGCGAGGACGAAGTAGGGGCGTTTCATCTGGTAGGTGGTACCGCCAGCGGTGACGGACATTTCCTGCATGGCTTCCAGGAGGGCCGACTGTGTCTTGGGGGTGGCCCGGTTAATTTCGTCGGCCAGGAGGAGCTGCGTGAAAATGGGCCCGCGGCGGAATTCGAACCTGTAAGTCCCGCTGCCGTCGTTGGTCATGACGTTGGTGCCGATTATGTCGGCGGGCATGAGGTCCGGTGTGAACTGGACGCGGTTGAAGTCGAGGGTGAGGGCCCTGGACAGGGTTTTCACGAGTTCGGTCTTGCCGAGGCCAGGGACGCCTTCGAGGAGCACGTTGCCGCCGCAGAAAATGGCGGTGACCGCGCATTCGACCACGCGTTCCTGCCCGACAATGATCCTGTGGACACAGTCCAGCACGGCGGAGAATTCCTCGCGAAAGCGTGCGGTCTCCGCTTGAAGGGCGGCTTCGTCAGACATAGCGTCTCCTTTCAGGGCGGGCGTCAGTCGCCGTCACGACGCTTATTCTTCCATTTTTTCTTCAACGCCAGCAGGCGCCCCGTCGTGGTATCAGGGACGTCTTCGGGCGATGTTTTCCCGGTTTCGGGTGTGGCGGGGGGGGAGAGCGGAGGTTCCAGGCGGCCGGCCCCGGCGGTTTTCGTCCGTGGAGCGGCGGGCGGCGGCAGGGGGCGCCCGTCTTCCCTGCCGGCGAAGGAAATCTCGTGTTTTCTTTTCAGCAGGGAGCCCAGCGTACCCGCTACGGCTTCCTTGTACTTGCCGAAGCCGAGCCATGAGCGGATGACCTGCCAGTCGATCTGGACGCGGCGGACGGCGACGTCGAGGGGTATGAGGCAGGCGAGGATGAGGAGGAAGACGTCCACCACGGACCTTGTGCTTTCGCGGGGTTTGCGGGTCTTGCCGAAAAGCTCGGCGCCGGTTTCTGCGCCGGTGAGGATCCTGCCACCGGTATTTTCGGCTATGCGGCGCAGAACGGACGGGGTGGCGCGGAAACGCAGGTATTCCGTCGAATAGGGAACGGTGTAGCCACCGAAGGCCTGTTCGGCGCGGTCGCCGGTCCTGCCGGCTACGACGACATGGTAACTGCCCTTGCCCCAGACCGGAACACGTGCTTCATACCTGTGCGGGCCGGCCTGTTTGAGGAGCAGTGTTTCGTCCCTGTTGAGGGGCCCAGATATCCTGGCCCGGATGTCGAGCAGCGAAGCGGCGGGGTTATAGTCGTCAACGGTGATGACGGCGGTGTCGCCGAAGACCTGGGTGGTGACGTGGAGGTCCGACTTGCGCGTGACGCGTGAGACGTCGGAGACGAGCTGTTTTACGAAGGCGTCGTAGCCAGTCCATTCGACCCAGTCGGCGGCCCAGTTGGGGGAGAGGTCCGAGGTGAAAGCGGCGGCCCGGCCCACGCCGAAGCGCCACACGGCGAGGACCGGATCGACTTCGTCCTGCTCGGGGCCTTCCAGGACCACTTCCGAGCGGGCTTTGGGGGTGGTGAGGATGTACCCCCTTAGGGGAGGGAATTCATCCACGCCCTTGACGACCGGCGACACGAATTCGACGCTCGGGACGAACGTCTTGTTCTGGATCATGCTACGCTTGAGGGTCTTGGCTTCCTTGATGAAGATACCCGGGAGCTTGGAAGCGGTCTTGGGAAAATAGAAACGCCCGCCCGTCGCCGAGGCGATGACGGAAAGCGTGTTGACGTCCGTATTGCTGTGAGGGTTGATGCCTACGGTGGAGATGCTGATTTTTTCCTGAACGAAACCGTTGACGAGTTCAGGGGTGGGCGGGGACGGGTCGCCGTCGGAAATGATGATTGCGTGTTTCATGGCAGCGTCGCTCTGTTTGAGCTCCGTGAGCGCCATGCGCATGGTCGTGCCGAAGCTCGGCATATCACCGATATTGGCCTCGTTGATGAGCTTTGCCAGCTTGTCATAGAAGCGCGCCGGGGTCAGGCGGAAGAGCCACTTTTCCCGGCCCTGCCAGTCGTAGACGAGGACGCCGACCTCGTCCTTGGCGCCCAGGACGCGTATGGCTTCCTTGGCGATGCGCTTGCCCCACGTGTTGCCTTCGGAAAACTCGCACGTGTGCAGGACGATGACGAGCGCCCCCTTGGGAAGGACCTTCTTATGCGTGACGTCCATGGTGACGGGGAGGATTTCTTCGACAGGAGTCCTGTTGTAGCCGCCCGGGCCGAAACTGTCGGCTCCACCCACCATAATGAAACCGCTGCCCTGGTTATGGACGGCGTCCCTGAGAGCGTTCATCTGGACGACATCGAAAGAATCGGCCGGGACGTTGGCGAAGATTATGCAGTCGTAGGGTAGCAGGGAGAGGGCGTCGCGCGGGAATTCCAGCGGCGGGCGCAATTCGACGTTCAGCTCGGCTTTCTTGAGCGAGCCCAGCAGCGTGGCCCAGTCGCGCTCGTCGCCGTACGGATCCGTGACCAGCAGGATACTGCCCTTGGCAGCGATGTACAGGTGGTTGACGGCGGTATTGTTCTCGCGCCAGCCGTCCATGCCTTCGGCGACGGAAACAGAGGCAACGTATTCGTAGTAGCCTGGCGTCCGCAGGTAGAGCGGCAGGACAAAGCGGTTCTTGCCCGCGTTGAAATTCACCTCATCCGAGAAGATCTCCCGCCCGTTTTCGTGCAGGACCAGGCGGCCCGAGCCTGCGGTGAGCGACGAGAGGATGGCCGAGGCTTCGTACGTTTCGCCCACCTTCACGAAGCGCGGGAGGTCCAGCCGCTCGAGCCACACTTCGTGCTCAAACCCGTAGGACACGGGGAGGACGTCCACGGAGATGTCCCTGGCGTTCAGCCGGTCGATGGCGGGGGTGAGTTCTCCCGCTGTCTGTGTGCCGTCGCTGATGAAGACGATGCGTCCCTGGTTGTATTCGGGTATGACGGCGGCCGCCAGCGACAGCGCCTTGTCGATGTTGGTGCCGTCCCTGTCCACGCGGGAAGTGATGACTTCGAAGGGAAAGGACACGCGCGGGGGCAGTTCGACCACGGCTTGGTTTCCGAAGACCACGAGTCCGGCTTCGTCTGCGGAAGGCTTTTCTGAAACCGTCCGCGTGACGAACGACAGGACGTCGTTCGAGACCTGGTCTCCTATCGAGTACGACTGGTCGAGCACGTAGACCAGGGACACGACGTCGCTGGTACGCACCGCCCTGGGTTCGGCCAGCATCATTATGAACGTGCCCGCTACAAGGAGACGCAGGACGAGCGCGAATAGCGAGCGGACCCTGTCCAGGCCGCCCCAGCCCTGGTAACTCATCCACCAGATCCAGGGCGTGACGGCGACGAGACCCATCATCACCGGCGACTGGAAAGTGATGAAACGGGTGAGTTCAAAAACGCCCCATGCAGCGAAGAATACGACCATGAACAGTGCCAGGGGCAGGACGCCGGCAACCGTGACCTGCCGTCTGCGGGCCGGGAACACAGCTCTGGCCACCCGATGCAGTTTCACTGGAGGATCTCCACTATACGCCTGTTCCCGGTGTCCGTCACCAGGATCCTGCCGGTGCGGTCCACGTCGATACCCCACGGCGTGTTCAACTGTCCGGGACCTCTGCCCACGGAGCCCCACCGCCCCGCGACGCTTCCGTCGGGCGCCAGCCTGGTCACGTGGGCGCCGCTGTATTCCACGACGTACATGAAGCCCGCACCATCGCAGGCGACGTCGTAAGGCAGGTCGAGGCGCTGGTCGGCTCCGGGTCTACCTATTATTCTTTCCGTGCCGGCGGCCGGCGACCATCCCACGAGGCGGTTGTTCATGGCGTCGGCGATCACGATTTCGCCGTTGAGCCAAGCGATGCCCGAAGGCCGCTGGAAGTTTGTCGGGCCCGACCCGAAAGCCCCGTAGCGTCCTGCGAACTTCCCGTCCGGGGTGAATTTCTGCACACGGTCATTCCCACCGTACTCGCAGACGTAGATGAAGCCCTCGTCGTCTTCGGCCACGGCCACGGGGTATACGAAGCGCCCGTCATCACGGCCGAAGCCGCCGAAGCGGAACAGTTCGGTGCCGCCGGCATCGAACACTATGACCCGCGAGTAGTGCGTGTCCGCCACGGCGATGTTGCCGTTCTTCAGCACGCAGACACCTTCGGCCTTGCCCACGTCGTATTCCGGCATCCACCACTTTCCGGCAAGCCTGCCCGAGGTATCGAAGACCAGGACCCTGCCGGCGGTATCCAGGACGTATGCTTCGCCACCGGCGCCCATGGCGACATCGCGCGGCGCCGGGATCTTCGGGCCTTCGGGCGGCATGTTCCAGTAGTTGACTTCGCGTACGCCGAGTTCCCATTCCGGCGGGGGGCCCCAGCAGCCGAAGAGCAAGGCGATCACCAGCATCGAAAAAACCTTGAGCGTCGCGCGCATCCCCCGGCACAGAAGATCGCCTGCCGGCCTGTGCCAGATATTCTTTGTCCCGCCGTCCCGCGGGTCTTTCAGCAGCACGGAAGCCACAGCCCCCTGGAAACTGGATTCTTCGACGAGGTATTCCCCGGCATCGTCGGGTTCCACGGACAGTTGTTCGGGCCGCAGGCATTTCGGTGCGGGTTCTTTCATGCCCAGCCAGCGGGCGGCTTCGGTCGGGGTGAACCAGTTGGCTTCGCCGAGGCATTCGGCGAGTTCCGGGGTCCGAGGCTGGCGGTAGAGTTCGTCCACGCCGCCGGCGTAAAGGAGGCGGCCCGCTTTGAGACAGATGGCGGAAGCCGCTTCCCGCAGGACTGTTTTGGGTGAATGCGTGGCGAAAACCAGCGAAGCACCTGTTTCTGCCACACACCGGCGGATGACTTTCCAGTATGCCGGGGCCCGCGCCGGATCGACGCTCGACAGGGGCTCATCCATCACCAGGACGTGAGCGTCCGTCACGAGCGCCCTCGCCACGGACAGTCGGGCCTTCTCGCCCACGGACAGGTCGTCCGGCAGGTCGTCGGCCTTGTGATCCAGGTCGAATTCGGCGAGCAACCCGGTTAGGCCCGCGTCGCCCCACGCCGGAGACGCCGTCGTCTCAAGGTGCCGACGCACACTCAGGTGCGGCCACAGGCCGCCGTCCTGCGGCACCCAGAAAAGCTCTGGCCTATCATCTTTGGGGATGGTTCGGCGGACCACGCCCGTATCCGGCGATTCGAACCCCGCCAGGATGTTCAGCAGCGTCGTTTTGCCGGCGCCGGAATAGCCCACGACGGCGGTGGTCCCCGATTCGATCTTCAGGGTGATATCACTTAGGCGTTTCGTCATTCCCGAATACCTGCCGACGCCGGCGATGTCCCAGACGACCTCAGCCATGAGAGCGTACCCTTGCGGCTAGGCGGGCAGCCAGGTATACGGCCGCACCGACGGCAACGGGCGCCGCGAGCGCCGCTCCCAGCATGGCGCTCAGCACATTGCTGTGCCCGTAATGCATCAGGTTGTAGAGGCGGCTGACGACTGGGGTCATTCCCACCGGGTGCAGCAGCCACGACGCCGTGAAATCGAAATACGCCCAGAAGAAAATGAGCGCATACAGAAGCACCGCCCTGCTGTTCCGCATCCGCCACAGCAGGCGGCGGCCGGCTGTGGCGGGCGGGGCGCTGTGGAAGGATTTCAGCATCGCCGCCAGGTGAACGGCGGTTCCGTGCCGGACGAACACCAGTATTGTCCCCATCAGCAGGCCCACCGGCAGCAGGCACAGCGCCAGTATCGTCACCAGCGGGACCGGCGTGTCGTACAGAAGCCTCAGACCCGGCGCCTGGAAGACCGCCACCGCGCACAGAGACAGCACAAGCGGTCCCAGGAGCCCCGGTGCTACCACCATGGGGACGCCTGCCTTTACGCCCCGCCCCGTCAGCCGCCGCCCCGCGAAAAAGACCGCTGCCAGCGTCACGGCGGCCGTTACAGAGGCAAAAAGGAGGCCTGCGGCAAGGTCTTTCCAGAACGAGGCCGTCTTTGCCACAACGCCCAGCCCTTCCGTGAGCCCACGCAGGCTCCGCGTCGCCGGTACGATGACTCCCGCCGTCCAGCAGAACGCCACGGACAGCAGCGCCCCTGCCATGGCCGGCCTGCCGGGCGACACGGCCCTTTCTTCCAGGCGCCGAACGGTCCATTCCCGTCCCCGCAGCCCCAGGAACACCAGGCCGACGACGGCAATTTGCACGGCCAGGGGGACGGCAACCATCCGCAGGGAATGCCACAGGCTCGTCCCGCCAGCATGGGCGTCGAAGATGCTTACCGTCCAGTTGGGGGCGAACATCAGCGTGGCCGTTTCAAACTCCGCAAATACGAACAGGAACATCAAGGCGCATGCCAGCGCCCTGTCCCGTGCGGGGCCTTCCAGCCGGAAGCGCGCCGCTGCGGCCAACCCCTTGAGCCCCTTTCTTTTCAGCAGCCCGTGGCAGTGCACAGCCTGCCGGCTCAGGCGCCCCGGGGCGAAGACCAGCACCGCCGCGGCGAGGGGGATATACCTGGAGAGCATCACAAGCATGTACAGGGCTTCCAAAGCGCGCGGCCGTGACGACAGCATTATCGATATCGAAGAATAGCCGTAGCCAACGAGCACCGGCGGGCAGAGCAGTGGGATCAGCAGGGATGCCCAGCCCCAGGGGCGGTGTCTTTCCGGCATTGCCGCCAGGGAGGCCTTCAGGTTTCCGGCGACGGCCACCGCTACGGCGGCGATAGCCAGGGCCCTTGCCGTGTACCAAGTGTATTCAAGGGCCCCCACTGGAATAGACGCCCTTCAGCCAGTCGATGCACTCCACACGGACCTTCCCCAGGCTTGCCAGAGGGTAGCCTTCCTTGACGTACGGCAGGAGTTCCCTTACTTCTTCCGGCAATTCGTTTTTATCCACGGGACCCAGGGGGACCTGCCGGGCGCCGGACCTGGCGAGAGCGGTTTCGGTCTTCTGCGACAGGATGTAATCCACCAGCCGTTCCGCCTGTGCCGCCCGCTTTGTCCCCCTGATTATGCATACGGTGTTCGGTATGGCGATGACGGCGCCGTCGAGCCGCACGGGCATGGCGATGACGGGTTTTCCCGCGGCCCGTGCGACAAAGTAATCATCGGTGTCCGTGAATCCTATATCGCATCGGCCTTCGGCAACGGCTTCCTTGACAGTGGCGTTGCCCGCCAGTTCCCGCAGTCCCCTGGAACGGGCGTCATAGTGCCACTGCTTCAGGGCGTCACCGCTCCAGCGGTCCCACATGACGCAGTACTGCGTGAGCGTCGTGCCATACAGAGGCTTGGCTATAGCCGCGCGGGAGAGATCTTCCAGCAGGAGGAGGCGCGGTGCGCTTTCCCGTGTTCCCGCCGCCGGCAGCAGGCGGTAGGGGTCGTCGTAGATCGATCGGTTCTTCTCCAGCGGCACGGCAGGCTTTTGCTTCATGCCGTCGGTGTTGATTATATAGACCCGCAGCCGCGCGCCGAAACCCGTCCACAGCCCTTCCGGGTCTTTATAGGCCGCCGGGATCCTCTCGTAGCCGGGACCCTTGTAGGGATGCAGGATACCTGCTCCGGCGAGATCCATGGTTCCCAGTATCTCGTTGTTCCAGAACACGTCGCACCTGGGGTTTCCGGCTTCGCGCTTCAGGAGTTCTACAAGGCCCAGGGACTTGGTGGCTTCCGTGTCAAACCTGACAGCAACCGTTAGGCTCGTCTCTTTTTCGAAAGCCTTCAGGATGGCTTCCGAATAGACGGAATCGTGCGCGCAGTAGACGACCAGGGATTCGTCCGACGGCCGCCAGAAGAGCGCGTACAGCACCGCCAGCAGCACCAGGGCGGCACCGGTTGCGAGCGCCGCCCGGCCGTACGGCGTTTCTCTATTCGTCATTTTTCCCGTCTCCTTCGTTGATCGTGCCGAAATACTTCCTGATGGTATCATGGTAGCCGGGCGGGACTTCTTCGTGCACGATGGCTTCGCTGGCGTTCTGCTGCACCTCGCGGACCGTTGCCAGGTATTCCTCGTTCACCTGCCCCTTGTTGGAGATTCCCTTTACTTTCCAGTCCATGAGCATTTTGCCAGGGCGGAGTTCGGAGCGCGACTTCTCAGGCGTGAAAGCCGTTTCCTGGCCCTCGTCTTCCGGTGCCAGCCCGCCCTGCCCGGTACCTGCGCCTCCCATGCCGGGCCCGGTGCCGTTGCCTGCGCCAAGGCCGCACTGTCCAAGCAGTGTCCTGTAGTACGCGGCGTAGTCCGCCATTCCCCCGCAGTTTCTGCAGCCTTCCTGTGCGCCGTCGAGCTTGCCGGTGGAATTGAGCGCCTTCGCCATGCGGAGGGCATCAAGGGCATCTTCCAGGGACTGGAGCTGTCGCATGGCGTCGGCCATGTCGCCGAACTGCTGTTCGAGGAGGCTCAGCGATTCGCCGAGCGCCGCCATGCTTTCGGCGGAAAGCCCCTTGCAGTTGCACATCGAAAGCTGCTCCATGGCTTGGCTCAGCGCCTGGTCGAGATCGGCCATATCGAGGTTGCTCTTGGCGAATTCCTTCATTTCCTGCAGGCGTTTCCTTAGTTCTTCGCGGAGCTTCTCCTGTTCAGCGGGGTCGGTTGTTTCCTGGAGTTTCTTGAGGAGCCGACCCATCTCACCGAGTTCTTTTCTTATGGCTTCGGTCTCCCCTTTTTTCAGTTCTTCCTTCCACTGCGACAGTTTCTTCGAATCGGCCTGGCCGAAACGCTGCGCCGTGTCCTCGCGCTTCAGCGCCCTGGCGAGCGATTCCCGCCGTTTCTGGTCCCACATCTGCCCCAGTGCCTTCTGATGTTCGATGAGCTGCTTCAGGTTCCCCTCACGGTCTTCCGGCTTTGCCGTCCGGAAGACCTGTTCCAGGGATTCGATAGCGAGGTCTGCTTTCGTTACGGCTGCCGCCTCACGCTTCTTTTTAAGCGCTTCTATCCTGATCTGCATGGCGGAACGCGCGTCGGCCAGTTCCTTTTTCTTCCGTGCGAGTTCGTCTCTTTCGGCGTGGAGGCCGAACGGATCGGACTGCGGCACGAATATCGCTGCCAAGAGTAGCGCCGACAGTGCCAGCGCCGCGAGCCCAACCTTTCGCCGGAATTCGAACGCCACCACCTTTGACGGCCGGATCTCCACCGCCTTTTCTTCCGCCTGTCTGCTTACCAGCGGCCCATATTCCCCCCCGCATTTATCCAGCAGTGTGTACGTCAGGAACAAGTCCTTGGTTCCGGCTGCCGTGTCCACCAGCCGCGAAACGCTTTCCCGAGCCGGCCTGCGCGCCCACAGGACCGCTGCCAGCATCGCCGCCGCAGGCACAATGGCCACCATTTCCGGCCCGAACCAGTCGGGCAGCAGCGCCAGCAGGCGCGACAGGATAAAAAGCACTCCGTATATCGCCGAAAGAACCAGGACTGCACGGTATCCCGTGCCCCCGGCACGCGCTGTCCACCCCCGGAAAGACACCCGCCGCAACATCCTGTCAATATCCGCCGTGCTCACGAATCCCCCTCTCCACACCCTTCATGTACTTCTATACGATATCCCGCACGCATTACGGATCAACCCCGGCGGCGTAAAGTCCGCAGGATTGAACGGATGCGGGCGGATGGGAGTTCCGCCAAACTGGTTCCGCTTCCATATCACGTTGCCGCGGTCACCGGACCTGCACATCCTGTTCCGCTCCGCTGCCGGGGAGGCCTGCCCGTCGTAACGTGTTCCCCAGTAGCATGTTAAACAAATAGTAGTGGATTAGGGGCATCTTGTCAACGGCTGCGCTGCACTTTGTGATACCACCGAATTCAACAGTCATTGCGGCTTGCGGTGACACATTTTCTAGCGCAGGAGCCACAGGCTCAGCGCCATGACCGCCATCCCCGCGGCTACGCCCATTATCGGCGTATGTTCCGTCCCGTGGTCCTTCGCCGCAGGCACAAGCTCGTCCATTGAAATCGCCACCATTATGCCGGCCACGGCCGCCAGCATCCGTCCCAGCAGCGCGCTCGACATGAACGGGAGCAGCACCAGTGCTGCCGCCCCCGCGCCAACCGGCTCGCTGACGCCCGACAGGAACGACCAGAGAAACGCCTTCTTCCGGCTGCCCGTTGCGGCGTATACCGGCGCCGCCACCGCCACTCCCTCCGGTACGTTGTGTATGGCTATGGCCAGGGCTATGGCTGCGCCGAGATGCACGTCTTCCAGCGAGCCGGCGAAAGTCGCCATACCTTCCGGGAAGTTGTGTATCCCTATCCCCAGGGCCACCATCAGCCCCGTGCGCATCAGCCGCGGGTCGCCTTCCAGACGTTCGGGATGGTCGTGGTTGCCTATGTAGTCGTGCGGTATCGTGTAGTCCAGCAGCACCATGGTGCACATCCCGCCGAAGAACGCCAGGTGGGCCTGGATGAATCCCAGCCGTTCTATTGCGCCCTGCAGCAGTTCCACGAACGATACCAGGACCATCACGCCCGCTGAAAACCCTAGCGTGAACCCCATGAACCGCCTGCCGGGCTTCCTTACCGCAAGCCCGATAAAGCTCCCTATCGTCGTTGACAGGCCGGCCGCCGCCGTCAGTCCCAGGGCCGGCCACAGGTTTTGCCGCATCCCGTACTGCTCCCTTCCCGGAATTCGCCCCGGATATTTTACGCTGCAGGGCTGCTCCTTCAAAGCGGGACTTGCCTCCCACGTGAAATCGGTACGTGCTATAATCAGGACGTCCGTGTGCAGGGAGCGACCAGATGAAGTATTCGTACGAAGAACTCGCCGGGATGATCGACCATTCCCTTCTCCATCCCACGCTCACCGACGACCAGTTGCGGCAGGGGTGCGAACTGGCCCGCGAGTACGGCGTCGCTTCCGTGTGCATCAAGCCCTACGCCATCGCTCTCGCTTCGCAGATTCTAGCCGGCAGCTCCGTCAAAGTCGGCTGCGTCATAGGTTTTCCCCACGGCAACAGTTCGACCGAAGTCAAGCGGTTCGAAACCGCGTCGGCCTGCCGCGACGGCGCCGTCGAGATAGACATGGTTGTTAATGTCGGCAAGGTTCTCGGCGGCGACTGGGACTACGTCGAGAACGACATACGCTCCGTCGTAGGTGAAGCTCATTCCCACGGTGCAATCGTCAAGGTCATCTTCGAAAACGACTTTCTCCCTGACGATGAGACCAAGATACGCCTCTGCGAAATATGCGAAGGCGTTGGGGCGGATTTCGTGAAGACTTCCACAGGCTACGGTTTCGTCAAGGGCGATGCCGGTAAGTATTCATACCGGGGGGCCACCGAGCATGACATCAGGCTCATGCGCGCGCACTGCTCCGACAAAGTGCAGGTGAAAGCCGCCGGGGGAGTGCGCGGCCTGGATGCTCTCATCAAAATGCGCGACCTCGGCTGCACGCGCTGCGGAGCTTCCGCCACCGCCGCCATCCTGGATGAATACCGCAGGCGCGAGGTCTCCGAATAGATTTCCCGGACGAAAGGATGCCGCCGTGAACGTCGTCTTCATACTCAGCGACCAGCACAACCCCTTTTTCAGCGGCTGCTACGGCCACCCGCTGGCCGAAACCCCCAACATCGACCGCATGGCCGTCGCCGGCACCCGTTTCGAAAAGACCTACTGCCTCAGCCCGCTCTGCGTCCCCACCCGCGGAGCGATGTTCGCCGGCAGGTACGTCCACGAAATAGGCACCTGGTGCAATTCCACGCCGTGGGACGGCCGTTCCGGGGGGTGGGGCCATTACTTCAGGGATTCCGGCGTCCTCCTCACCACCGTAGGCAAATTGGATTTCATGGCCGACCGCGACCACGGCGTCGAACGCGAAATTATGGCGAGTCACCGCAGCAGCTTCGACGTCCACTCGCTCTACCGCGAGCAACCCGTTCCCGTCCGCTGGCTCAAGAAACAGCAGATGGACCAGTCCGGCCCGCGCGACGACCTCACCATCGAAAGCTTCCACGACTGGGACGTTGCCGTCAGGTCCGCGGAATGGCTGGAAAACGAACGTCCTTCCGACCGTCCCTGGGTGCTCAACGTCAACTTCTCCGAACCCCACCCCGGCTGGCCCTGCCCCCCCGACCTCTGGGATAAATGGAACTCCCGTGTCTCTCTTGACGACCTCTCCGAAAAATACTTCGAGCCCGTCGAAAAGCTTCACCCCTACCACCAGGAATTCGCCAGGCACCAGGTGGGCGCATTCTCCACCGATGAAGAGATGCGCCGCGGCCACGCCGCCTACCTCGCCCATTGTGAAATCGTCGATACCTGCGTCGGACACGTCCTTGAGGCCCTCGACCACCTCGGCATCATCGACGAAACGCTCGTAATCTACGCCGCCGACCACGGTGAGAACTGCATGGCCCACCGCATGTGGGGCAAGATGAACCAGTACGAAGATTCCATCCGGGTGCCGCTTATTTTCATGGGGCCGGGAGTCCGGCAGGAGGCCGTTGAATCCTCCCCCGTATCGCAGCTCGACATCTTCCCTACCGTTGCCGAAGCCGTCGGGCTGGAACGCCCGCCGGACTTCCGGGGTATGTCGCTGATGCCGCTCTGTCACGGCGACGCCGGTGCTCCGCGGCATGACTTCGTCCTCAGCGAATTTCACGCGAACGGCGCTCCGGCCGGAATGTTTTCCATCAGTGACGGCCGCTACAAGTACGTGGAATGCGTGGGCGAGCGCCCCATGCTTTTCGATCTCGAAAACGACCCTCAGGAACTGGACGACCTGATCGTCAGCGCCCCGGACAGGGGGGCGGTAAAGGACGCCGTCGTTCGGGCGCGCCGCTGGTTCTGCAACATCTGTTCGCCGCAGGCGGTTGACGTGCGCGCCAAGCACGACCAGGCCGTTCTGCGCGCGGAACTGGAACGCAGCGGGCAGCTTGTGAAAGAAATTGAAAAACGCGGGTACAAGCCGCGAACCGATGCCCTTGTCCCCCGCGACGACGTGGTTCCGGAAGGCTACACACCTGACGGTAAGCTTTTATAACTCATGCCCAGCCGGTCAGTTATGCGGGGGAGAGGGTCCAGAGAAGACTGGCATATTGTGTAATCCTGAGCGGATGACGCGCCTCCTCGCCGGAGGCGGGCGGGCCGCAGGCAGCGGGGCGGGCGGGGGTCAGAAGCGTTTTGAGAAGCGTGTGCCGATGCCGACGCCGGTGTGGAAGAGGGTGGCGCGGTCATCTTCAGCGTTCATTCCGTCGACGGAATACATGAGAAACGCCTTGAGGTTGAGTTCCCAGTTTTCGCTGAGCATGTAGGAGTATTCGCCGCCGAGGCCGAAGGTGGGATCGATGAGCATGCCGAAGTTCAAGAAGAACATGCCTTCGTGCGCGTTCTTGTGGCCGATAAATTCGAGCTTGGCGTTGGCGAAGGGCACGAACGCGGCACCTTCGTCGTCAACGGCATCCGAGATATCGCACTTGAAGACGCGGATTATGTCGATGACGCCCATGAAGCCCGAGCCGCTGTTACCTTCGCCTATCCTGCCGGAGAACGGACTGACTTCCAGGAGGGTGAAGGTATCGGCACTGGTGAGCAGGGCGGCGTCGAACTGCTGGCCGATGGTTTCGCCATGGTTTCTTTCAATGTTGAATACGACGGTAAGGCCGATGCGGAAGGCGCCGTCATCGGATTCGATATCGGTGCCGCTGTCAGGGTCTTCGTAATGAGCTTTGAATACGGGGAAGTAGTGGGCTTCGAATTCAATGGCCTCGCACCCGCAGAGGGCGAGTATGACGGGAAGGGAAAGCGAGAGAAGACTTTTCATGGACACGGGGAACTCCTTTCAAGCCGCGCGCTGAGATCGACAGGCGTCCCTGAAGGGGATATCGGCATTACTGCTGGCAGGCTGAAACCGCTCTGTAAGGGGGGGCTATTCAAAATGTTTTTCATAAGCGACTCCGATATAGGCGTGGGAATAGCCGAAGCGGTCATAGGTCTGGTCGTCCTGCCATTCGCTGAGAGCGGTGCCTGCGATACCTAGGGTGAGTTCCCATTCGATGTTCATGACGTAGGTATACCGGAATTCGGCAAAGCCTCCCATGTCGCCGAAAGGCATGGCGAGGCCGAAGCCGATATCGAGGCCGTGGGAGTTCTGTCTGTAGGCAAAGATGACTTCGGCAGGCAGGACGGCAACCCTGGAGCCGTCGATGGAAACGGGACCATCGGAAAGGTCGTAGCTGATGACACGAGCGGCATCGAAGCGGCCGATGATTTTCCACGGGCGGTTAGAGCGGTGGTAGCCCTGTTCGGCGAGGCGCAGGGAGGCCATGGGGCAGTAATTGAAGATGGTACGGTCGCTGCCTGCGAGGACAGTGGCATCGCCGGACCAGGCGACATCCTTGGTCACGACGGGGGTGACGGCGACGGAGAAGCGGAAGGCGGAACCGGTGGCATCAATAAGGGCCGGTTCGCCATCGGGTTCGACGGCGGCATGGACGAACGGACAGTACTGTGCTTCAACCCGGAGGACGCAGCCGCCGTTGAGAAGAATCCCCGCTATGGCCAGGAGTAACAAAAGCATGGCCCTGCGCATCATGGCACCTCCTCCCGTATTACCGTGTTCATCAGTACCTGAGGCCCTTGCCGCCGCACATGACGCATTTGCCTGAACCGTGGCAGGTTGTGCACCTGGAGTTGTCGTCGATAGCGATGCCGTCTTCGCAGTCGGGGCAGTCGATGGTGCCGGCATGGCCGCACTTGGGGCATTTCTTGAAACCCGTGCCGTCGCAGGCGGAGCATTTTCGGGTGACTCTCTTGCGGAAGCCGAGTTCATCGTAGGCGTATTCGTTGTAGGATCCCTTGCCCTTGCACTGGGTGCAGGTTTCCTTCTGGCCCTTGCATACGGGGCATTGTATTCTGCCGGTGCCTCCGCAGGTGGGGCACTTGACTCGGGCCTTGCCGTCACCGCCGCAGGCAGGGCAGATGCCGTCACCGCCGCAGGTCCTGCAGACGAGGAAGCGGCGCTGCGCCGGGATGTCGCCGTCAACGGGGTCGGACGCGAGGTACCAGAGGCGGAGAACGGAGGAGTTGCCGGCGAGGAGATAACCGCCCTTGGGGGAGATTGCGGCGAAAGCGAGGCCGCGTTCTTCACGTGAGGCCGGCCGGGGCATGTGGAGGGTTTCAACGACCTTGGAAATGTCCGAGGTGGGTCTGACGAAGATATCGCCATTCTCCATGCCTGCGATGACATGGCGGCCGTCGGGCGTGAAGGAGAGGGAGACAGCGGGCTCGGAAGCAGACTCGGCGGAGGCCAGTTTTTTCCCGGAGTCTTTTTCCCAGAGACAGACGCTGCCGTTGCTGGAGCCGGTAACGACTCTGGTGCCGTCAGGCGAGAAGGCGGTGGCGGTCACCGTGCCGCTGCCACGATAGTTCCTGACGTAACGGCCGTTGGAGACTTCCCAGAGATTGGCGTAATGATCACGGCCGGCGAGGACGAATTTCGAATCAGGAGAAAAGGCGACGGAAAGAACAGCCCTGCCGGTGTTGATGGTCCTGACGACGCCGCCGGTGGTGTTGAAGAGGACGAGATTGGAGTCTCTGCCACCCGAGATGACATAGCGGCCATCGGGTGAGAAGACGATATTGTTGATTGCGGCGGAATGGGCCTTGTTGTACCAGAGGGTATTGAGATTGGGGGCGACGAGCATGTAAACGGTGCCACCGGCGTCGCCGAGGGCGATGTAGCGGGAATCCGGAGAGATTGCGACACTGCCGCTGGTGCCGCCCGGGGAGGCTGATCTGATGGGAGCAGCGTTTGTCTGATTCCAGAGGGTGACGAGGTTTCTGTCGTTGCATGCGACGGCGACGTTGCCCGGGGAGAGCGCGCCGCCGGTGAGGCGGCCGAGGTTGGAGGTGAAGTCGCAGTAGCCGTCGCGGAGCAGGGCCTTGGAGACGGCGAGGGAGCGCGGCGTGGAGGCATCGTCGGGGAGTTCGAGTATGAACTTGGCGGCGGAAAGCGGAGAGAGGCCGGACATCCATTCCCTGTCGGTGAAGGAGCGGTCATGCCTGCCGATGGCGGCGAAGATATCGGCGGCTTCGGAGAAACGGCCGCGAGACACGAGGTCGGAAAACTTGGACTTGGCGCCGGAGACAGCGGCCCTGGAAGTGGTTTCAAGTGCGGTGGCGGCATGACCGTAAAGCTTGACCGCCTGCTGGAAATCGCGGTTGAGGACAGCCTTGTCGGCTTCTTCGACGACGATCAGAGCTGCATTGAAGTCGGCAAGCTGCTGGCCGGAGAGGCCTAGGGAGGAGAGGGTCTTCTTGAGGGATTCGACGTTATTCTTGGCGGAAAGGACGCCGGTACGGACTTTCTGTGCTTCGGAGTTAGCGGCGATGTACCGGGTACGGGCGGTGACGAAGAGGAGGCCGGCCTTGCGGAATTCGGAACCTTCCTTGAGTACGGAGGCGCGGGCGAGGACTGCTTCGGCGTCTTTCCAGAGTTCGGAGGCGTAGAGGGAGGCGTCGGTGTTGGCGGCGGCGGAGCGCTCGGAGAGGGCATCTTTTTCCGAGGACTGCATGAAGCGGCAGTCTTCATCGAGTTTGCGGACCTGGGAGAAGATGGATTCGGCCCTGGAGAAGAACCTGTAGGCTTTGCCGGCTTCCTTGGCCTGGAATCTGGCTTCGCCTTTCTTGAAGTAGTCTTCTGCGGAGTCCCTTAGGTCGGAGAGAGCGGGGAGCTTTATGTTGACGGCGAGGCGTGCGGAGCTGCGGGCCCTGGCGGCGTCGGAGCGGACGGCGAGGGCTTCCGCGATGCTCATGTTGGCGTCGAGGACTTTCTGGCGCTCGACGGTCTTGATGAGGTCGTCGGCCTTGTCCCTGTAGTTGTCGGAAGCCGCCTTGTCCCTGAAGGCCTGGGCAAGGATGACGGCCTGATCATATTCCCAGTTGTCGAGAGCGGCATTAACGGCCTTCTGGACGTTGTTCCATTCGGCGGAGTCGGCCTGAAGGCCTTTGACGGATGCGAGAAGCTTGGAGGCTCCGTCCTTGACAGCATCGGGGCGCGCCAGGTAGGTTTCGAGGGTTTCTACGGCGGCGGCGTAGTCGCCGAAGGAAATCATGCCGCGGACTTTCTGTTCAAGGATAGAGTATTCACGGAGGGTTCTTTCCATGGAAATGGCGGCCATCAGCTGCTGAGCCTTGTCTTTTTTCCACTGGTACTTGGCGAGGTAGGCGGCGATGAGGGTGGAAGCGGCGGCGGGGTCGTTCCTGCTGCGCAGGCGGGAGACTTCGGCTTCGACGTCGGCGAAGTGGCGGTTGCGGAGCCCGGCGAGGAGGGTATCGCCGTCGGCCTTGGGGATGGAGCCCTGTTCAACAGCCTTGGAGACGACGGAATAGGCGTCGTCGTAGCGTTTGTTTTTGACAAGGTCCCAGGCGGGGCGGCTGGTTTGTTCAAAACGGTGCCGGGCGCGTGCGGAATCGAGCTGTTTGCGGAGAGAGCGCGCGGAGTCGGAGAAAAAACTGGTGTCGCGGAGAAAGCCGTCGAGGAGGGAATCCGCGGCATCGAAATCGGCGGCGGCCATGAGACGGTTGATGTCAGCCTGAAGCTTGTCATAGCGGGTCTGTTCGGCGGCCTTGAGTGCGTCGAGTTTCTGCTGCTCCAGGGCGGAGATGCGGGATCTGGCGTCATCGGCGCCGATGCCGTTGGGGTGTTCATCGAGGTAGCCTGTGAGGGCGCGTATGCCCGCGTCATAATCGCCGCCGTAGGCGGAGGAAGAAGCGGACTGCCAGGCGAGGCGGTCTTTCTTTTTGGCAGCGGAAATGAGGAAGTAGGCAGTGAGAGCGAGGCCGCCGACACCCGCAACGAGGAGGATGCCGATAAGGGCTTTGGCGATGCCCTTGCGCGAGACGGGTAGAGAAACCGGCCGGGAAGGCTTTGCGACGGGTTTGTGGGGGCCGGTGGTGCCGCGCCTTCCGGCGCGGGGAGTCGCAGTGCGTGACTTGCGATCGACCTTGAGGGTGCCGTCGGGAACGGAGACTGCGGCGGGGGTGGAATAGCCGGAAGAGACGCTGTTCAGATCGGCAACGACGTCCATGGCGGATGAGTAGCGGTCACCAGGTTCCTTGGCGAGCATGGTGTCGAGTATTTCCTGGAGACCCTGGGGAGCGACGATGCCGAGGTCGACGAGCGGGTCGGGGTCGAGCATGGCGACGTTCTTGACGATCTGGGTGGGGCCGGAGCCTTCGAAGGGGACGCGGCCTGCGAGCATGTGGTACAAAGTGACACCGGCGGACCAGATGTCCATGCGGGGATCGGGATCTGCGCCGTCCCACTGTTCGGGGCTCATGTAGTGAGGCGTGCCCATGGCTTCGCCGGTCATGGTGAGCTGTTCGGCGCCGACGGTTTTGACGAGGCCGAAATCGGTAATGCGCGCGTTGCCCTGGCCATCGAGGAGGATATTGGAGGGCTTGATATCCCTGTGGACGAATCCGTGGTCATGGGCATAGGCAAGACCCTTGAGGATATCCCGCATGACGGCGACGGCCTGGTTGATAGAGAGGCGGCCGACGGACGTGATTTCGTCCTTGACAGAGCGGCCGTCAACGAACTGGGTGACGATATACCTGTGGCCTCCGTCTTCGCCGAAATCCATGACGCCGACGATGTTGGGATGCTGGAGCTGTGCGAGAGACTTGGCTTCGCGTTCAAACCTTGCGATATATTCCTTGTCATCGGCGAGCGCCCTGGAGAGAACCTTGATGGCGACCTGGCTTTCGAGCTTGGTGTGGACGCCGAGGTAGACGGAGCCCATGCCTCCGCTACCAATGAGGCGTACGATTCTGCAGGGGCCGATGATCTGGCCTTCAAGCCTGAGGATGCCGCCGGAATCGTTTTCGGGCATTAGAAAGGTTCTCCCTGTCAGTTGCCGGACTTGGATTCTTCGATGATCTGTTCGAGGTACTTGACACCGGGCTTGAGCTTGAGGGCTTCGGTGGCGAGAGAGGCGGCTTCGGAGACGTCGCCCGCGTTGTAGAGGCTCTTGGCCCTGCCGTAAAGGTCATCGAAGAGACAGCTTCTGCAGAAGTCGAGGCGCTTGTCAATGAGCATCCTGTAGTGGATATTTGCGGACTGGCCAGCGCGGGAATAGGCGTCGATGGCTTCGGCATAGGAGGAGGCGGATTCGAGTTCAAGACCCTTGTTGTAGAGTGCCCTGGCGGCAGGGGGTATGTTTTCCCGCCGGGCCTGTTCGAAGAGTTCCATGAGAGCAGGGTCGCGGGGGAAGAGTCTGAGGGCGGAGGTGGCGACGTCGAGACAGGATTGCCAGTCGCCGTCTTTCCTGTGGCTGACGGCCCATGAGTAGAGAGCGAAGCGGAGGACTTTGTCGAGAGGGTCTTTTTCTGCGAGGGTGATGGTTTCGGCCCTGGCGGCATTAAGCCATTCGACGGCTTTCTCGTACTTGGCGAGAGAAAGCATGCGGAGAGCTTCGTCGTAGCTGTCCTTGGCGGACACGTTGGAGATGGCGAGGCCGGAATCGATAATGCGGCGGGCTTCTCCTTCGACGTCCCTCTGCCTGATGGCAAGGAGGCGGGAGTGTGCTTTATCGGCGTGATTGCCCTTGGGGTAGGTGGACAGGTAGCCTTCGAGGGCGGTTCGCGCGGCCTGGAGGTCGTCGCCTGCGTTGTCGGCGACATCCGCGGCGACCTTGAAGGCCGCGTCATCCATACAGCGCCTATAGTCGTGTATGAGGGAGGCGGCTTCATGCTGGAGGCGCGTGCCAGGGTGGGAATCGAGGAATTTCTGAATGACGGCTATGGCGGCGGTATTGGAGTCTAGAGTGGAGGCCTGCCGCCGGGCCTGGATGAAATCGGCTTCATCGATATCGTTCTGAATGCGGCGGCGGATAACGGCAAGCCTGGTTTTCCCGGCGTCGGAAAGCATTTTCTTTTCTACGTCGTCAATGGCGGCCAAGGCGGCCAGAGGATCCAGGGACTTATTCTTCAACTGTGCTTCGACGCCGTCGATGAGGACGTTATCGGCGGCTGCGTCGAGGACGGGGGCCTTGCCTTCAAGTTCCTTGACTCGTGCGGCGGCTTCGCCGGCATAGGAACCCCTGGGGAAAGCTTTGAGAAAATCCCGGTAAACGGTAACGGCTGAGCGCCAGTCGGAACCGGCCGCGGCGGCCTGCGATTCGGTCAGAGAAAAGGCCGTAGTCTCCTTACGGGTGGCTTCGATCCTGTCGAGACGCTGGCGGGCGTCTTCTGAGAATTCGCCGTCAGGGAAGGAGGTGAGGAAATCCTGATAGGCCTGCGAGGCGACGGTGGAGACTGGACCGGCCTGGCTCGCGACAAGTTCAGCTTTCCTGAAAGCGTTGGTTTCGCGCTGAAGGAGATTGAAAACGACGAGAACGAGGGCGGATGAAAGGCCGATTATGCCGAGCACGACAAGGACGATGGCGACAATCTTGAAACCGGCAGATCTCTTCAGGGCCATGGTATGGGGTCCTTCCGGTCATTCGGGTTTTGAATCGGAGGAGCCGGGGCGCGCCAGGGCCTGGAATTCGACGACGACTTCGCCCATGACGATCTTGGAACCGTCGACAAGTTCCTTGGATTCTCCATCGGCGAGTTCGGCGCTGTTGACGATGGTGGGATTAGTCTTGGAGAAGTTGGTGATGGAGAACTTGCCGTCCTTGTAGAGCAACTCGGCCTGTTTTTCGGAGACGGTTGGGTCATCGATGCGGATATGGCGCATGGCAGGGCCGGGTTTGCGGCCGAAAGTGAAAACGGGTTCGGGGCTGACTTGATAGAGCTTGATTTCGGAGACCTTGTCATCGCCCTTGGTGACTTTGAACCTGCCCGGGAGGACCTTGAAGGTGGTGTCGATGGGGACGTCGTAGCCGATGCGATTGCCGGAAACCTTGCGGGTCTTGTCGACGTCAAAAACGGGGCCTTCGGCAGGGACGACTTTGAGCCCAGGCTTTGCGGGAGCGGCGGGAGCGGCGGCGGGGGCGTCCTTGAGGCTCTTGAGCACGAGTACGGCAAGACCGATCAGGACGACGCTTGCGACGGCGATGACGACAATGAGCCAGACGGAGATACCGCCGCCCATGACGGCGCCGGCGTCGCGCGCCCTTTCATCAAGGTAGTAGCTCCTGCGCTGAGTGTCGTACATGACAAAACCCTGCACGAGCATATGCTGGCCGAGGGGAGGATTAGGCTGGGTGGTTCTGACGGGCAGGGTGTTGCCGTAGTTGTCTTTGAGGATGAAGAAATTGACGTCGGGCCCCCGGTCGGTAAGCCAGCGTTCGCAGAAGCCTTCGACGCTGATGAGAGTATCCTTCCAGGCCGAGGGCTTGTTTACGACGTCGCTGAGAGCGACGCCAGCCATGAGAGAATGCGCGGCGAACATGATAACGAGACCAGCGAAAGCCTTCCTCATCATACACCTCCTTCTAAAACCGCCCTGGTGCAGGACACAAGGCAGTGAGTTTTCTCGGCAAGATTATTACAGAGATTAGCCGGCACGGCAACCGTCCTTTCAGGAACCCGGGGACCCGTGGGCGCCGGATTCAAGGAGGTTGATAAGCTTGTCCGCTGGCAGGCGCACGTCGCCCAGCATGACGGTGTCGCCCGGAGACAGTACGGTGGAACCCACCGGCCGGCCGTTGACGACGACGCCGTTGGAGCTGCCGAGATCCCTGATGACAAACACGCCGTCATCCAGGGTGACTTCGCAATGGCGGGCGGAGATGGAACCGTCCGAAAGGACGATATCGTTGTCCGGGGATCGCCCGACGGTAATCCGGAGGGCCGCTGCAGTCGTGCCGGAGGGCTGCGGGGCATGTTGCGAGTTCCTGGAGCGCAGGATGACAAGGAGAATGGCCGCCGCGGCGCAGCAGAAGAGGAGGAACACTGCTGCCATTGTGAGGTAAAGGACACCCGGGCCCGTTGCTGCACCGGGTGTCGAGCCGTGCGCTCCGCCGCTTCCTCCACCGCCCGTGAACCACCTGTCCTGCGTGGAAGCCATGACGTCCTGGACGGATCCGACCTGGAAGGTGGAAACGACCGGCCTGTCGGCATGGCCGCGTACGGGCACATGGTAGACAACCTGGTAGAAACCCGGGTCGGCCGTGGAGCGGAACCAGCCGGAAAAAAGACCGTCACCTGCTGCCGTGTCGCCGTTGGAGCCGTCGTCTGCGAGGTCGACCTGGAACTGTCCGCCGAGAGGAGAGGAGACCAGCGCCTGCACATGCGGGGTGGACACGGCGCCTTGGGGAAGTTGGACGCCGAGGAGGACGGTCCTGCCGGTGCCGTATTCGGGTTCGAAGGGGAGAACGTGGGCAGCCGTGGGATTGCTTTCGGTCGCTGTAAGGGTGTAGAGTTCGCCGGCAGCGGGGACATCCGAGCCGAGGACGCCGATACGCCAGAGACCCGGGGAAGCGTTCCTGACAGTGACGGTCCTGCAGTGAGCTTGGGAGTTATAGGAAAAAGAAACGCCGGGGAACTTGGCAGCATCTGACTGGGCAATCCTGGTGCCGTCGGGGCGTTCGAGGAAGAGATCGATGTTGCTGCCCTGCCAGCCGAGAGTTACGGCAAGGAAATCCGCCGCCGCAGTCAGGACGACATCAGACCATTTTTCTTCGCCGGGGCGGATGAGGCCTTTTTCTACCAGGAGGTCGGAGTAGCCTTTTGCGCGCCCGCCGATCTGAACGAAAACCTGCTGCAGGTTGGTGGTGCCGGCGGGGAAGAACTGGCCGCCCGTGTCGTCGGCTATGCGCTTGAGAGTGGTGGTGTCGGCGTCGGCGCCGATGGTGACGGTGAAGACCCGTGCGCCCAGGCTTTTAAGAAGGCGGACTTCCGCCACCGGGTAACCGGCCTGTCCGTCGGAAAGCAGGAGAACGGCCTTGCCGAAACGGGCGGTGCGGAACATCTCACATGCGACCCTGAGCGGGGCACAGAAGTTGGTGCCGCCGCCGTCGGAAAGCCTGCGGATATCAGCTACAAGGGCGGCGCGCCTGCCGGTGGCGTCGCCGACCGGGGAGAGTTCGGAACGCAGGGAGACGCTGCTGTCAAAGGCGACAAGGGCGGCTTCATCGGAGTCTGCCAAGAGGCCGACGAGGGTTTCGGCAGCGCGCTTGGCTTCGGCGAGCTTGGCGCCCCGCATGCTGCCGGATTTGTCCACCGCGAGCACGATGGAAAGAGCGCCACCGGGCTTGGTGTCGGTGGCGGGAGCGCCTGCAAGAAGCAGTTGCTGATACCTGGCTTCGGCATAGATGCGGTAAAGAGGGACGTATTCGCTTCGGAGCGAAACGGACTTGTAATATTCGCCGAGAGGACCGGCTACACCGAGAGCGTCGCGCAGCGTGGACACGAGGTTCTTTGCTGTATAAAGCTTGATGGCCATGCCGCCCGCGCGTGCAGCGGCGGCTTTGTTGGCAAGGTTTTCGGCGGTAAGCCATGCGAGCCGCATGTCCGAAGAACGCCTGCTGGCGGCGATATCGATGTGCTTGAGCTTGTCGCCGGCGACGCCCAGGAGGGAACTCTTGAAGCGGTCGAGGACTTTGCCGGCGGAGTAGAGAGCGACGTTCTGGTCGTAGGCGGGGAAAGTCTGCCGTGCCAGGACGGTTATCGCTCCCATGCGGGCGTCGACAAGGTCGAGGGAATTCTCGTATAGTGCGGAGACTTCCGTGTAATCGCCGGAGACGGGATATCTCTTGAGGGCGGCTGAGGTCTCATGAAGCTGCCTGGAAACACGGCGCATTTCGACTTCGGCAAAGAGCCCGAGCATGTTGTTGACGGTGTAGTCATTCAGTGCGGCGGAAAGGGCACCGCCCTTGCTCTTGGTGACGTACCGGGCGAGTCCTTCGGCAAGGGCCGTCTGAGTGATATCGACGCCGTGGCCGGCGAGGTGCCACTTGCGCATGTCCTCGAGCAGGTTGGAAGCTTCGTCAAGCTTGTCCGGAATTCCGCCCGATGCAAAACTGTCGACAACCGGGCGTGCTTCGACGATAAAGAGAACCTTGAAGACTGTTTCCATGTCGGCAACAAGGGTGCCGCCGTCGGTGATTATTCCTCGGCATGTCGCACTGCCGGCGGGAGCGCTTGCCGGGGACTTGAGCGGTGGAGCATCAAGCAGGACCACTTCGTAACGGGTGCCGTCAACGACTGCATACTCGCCGGTGCGCTGAAGAATGCGTGGAGAAGTAGAGGTTACGGTGCCGGGCGACACTCCGTAAGCCCATGAGGCCATCTCGTCGAATTCGGCGGACCGCTCGCTGACCCGGCGCCACACGTTGCCATCGATGCCGTAAAACGCGGCACAGAGGTTTTCGACCAGTGCTCCAAGGTCCGGGGGTTTCGGTACTTCGGCAGCCGAAGCCGAAGACATGGGAAACGGCGACAGGAAGAGGATGACTGCGGAGCAGGCGGCAAAGACCGCTTTCCGCATGCAACCACACGATCTCCGCACCAGCGGATATACCGGACCAGGCATTTGTGTCCCCCCACTACGTTGAAGACCGGTGGGACGCCGCGTCTTCGCTGTAAGGCGCCTTGAAACATTATTATAGCAGTGCACGCACAACGTGCAGGACTTTTGGCGGATTTTGTGCCGTGGGTGGAAGAATGCGACGGCGGACTGCCCATTGCCCTTTTGCCGAGTGTTCATTCAAGAAGCAAAGCGCCGACGGACCATGGTGGCATGGAGGGTACGGTCAGTTCGGTTTCACTGCCGCTGCCGGTGCCGGTGTACAGTGGCCGGCCGGGAGCGTCCTGCGGCGTAATCCACAGGCATGAAGGGGCCGCGCAACCTCGCAGGAGGAGCCGCTGTTCCGGCGAATCATCGATGGAGGCGTTCAGGAGGAAGACACAGCGAAGCTGTCCGGTATCGTCCAGCCGCGGCACGATGACGGTCTGAGCGGCGGTCCCGGAGACGACCGGGAGCCGGGAGCGCGAGACCCAGTCGGCGGCGGTGATGATCTGGGCCCGCCGCGCCGTGCTGACAACGTGTTCGAATCCGTCGTAGCCGAACACGGCGATTCGCCCGCCCAGTTCGGTTTCGGCAAGCACCGTGGCGACGCCAGTGACGTCCCCGGCGCCGTTGACGAGTTCGCCGAGGATCCTGGCGGAGGAGGAGGCCGGCGTCAGTGTGTAAACGTTGTGTTTTGCAGGGTCGCCGAAAAAGACAAGTTTCCAGAAGGTCCCGGTGAAGGGACCGTTGAGAACGTCCGGGGTGAGCCTCTCGTAGGAGTCGAGGTGTTCCGGGCGGCCCGCGGAAATCCCGATGCGGGGGCCAAAGCCGCGTTCCTGGAGATGCGCGAGGGAAGCACCGTCCATGAGAACGCTTCCGCCCAGCAGGCCGGTGATTTCGTCGTCGGTGAGGCCGGCGGCGGCCGCCGGGTGCAGAAAGACACCGGAAGCGGCGTCAGGACCCATGCACAGGGGCAGGCCCATGGTTGAGAGGTTATATGCTCGTGAAAGATCCATCCTCGTCCAGGCAAAGGGAGGTTCATGCTTGGAAAGGCGCCTGGATGCGTGGCGTTTGCCCGCCAGGACTTCGAGTCCACCCGGAACGGTCCCGGACGAAGCGGCCAGGAAACGTTCCCAGAAAGGGCGGAATTCGGCGATTTTCGCCAGGATACGCCCGTACCAGTCGAAAGATTCCTGTCCGACGGTGAAGATGGCGAAGGACAGGCAATTGCAGCCGAAGGCGAGGTCCAGGGAGGCTTCTACGGCGGTGCCACGGGGCGTCTTGCCCATGGCAGTGTGCGTAAAGTTTTCCACTTCCGGGCATACGAGATCGACACATTCGGGGAGAAGAGCGACCTGTCGGGCGATGGTGCACGCCTTCTGTATCATGCCGCGGGGCTCATGGTCCGTGTAGAACCCGCAGCCCGGACGGCTGCCGACGCCGACGCCGGTGATTTCCGCCATTGCTTCGAAAAGCGGTTTCCAGTCGGGGCCGGAATACAGGCCCCATTCATGTCCGCAGTGCTGAAGGGCCATCCTTGTGGATGGGGAAACATCGTGAACAGCCCGTGCGACCGAGCGGATGACGCCCACCATGCTTGAGGTGTTGAACAGTGTCCATGCCATGCGCAAGTCGCCGGCGGCGGGGTTGTGCAGTGCCTTGACAAGGGACGGGCGGGTCCATTCCATTTCCTGTTTTTCGGAGAAAGCACCAACGCAGGTGTCGCAGAAGCAGGCGAATTCGACGGGGCTATGGTGGTGCATGCGGGGCGTGTCGTCGTCTATCCATACCGAGGATGGGCCCCAGGCGGAATAAGCGGCCATCATGGCGGCGACATAATCATGCAATGCGGGATCCCGCGGGCAATTACACATCCTGGCGGAACGGCCGTCCGGCCCGACCATTGTGCGCCAAGAGACGCCGCCTGACGGGTAATAGGGGAGATCTCCATGGCCGAGGACGTTGGCTATCTGCAGGCCGGGGAGTATGCCGATGTCCCGAATGCGGTTGGCGGCGGCGGCCATGAGCCGTGCGGATTCACGATGGCGTTCCAGCGGCGGGAACCCGAATTCCGTACAGAACCATACTTCGTCACAGGCCCTCCGGTGCTGCCGGAGGAGATCGAGCAGGCCTTCGAGTTGTGAGGGATCGCCGTGATGTTGGGGGCCGAGACGTACAATGGAGAGTGGTCGGGATACCGGGGGCTTCCTGTGGACCATGGCAGTTCTCCCTGCATGCCGGACACGCCGGTATCTTAACGGTGGGAGGCTCGCGGCCAAGCAGCAAAAGGGTTTCCTGCGGATGTTGCACAACATACGGGCTATTGGCCTTGACACGTCGGCGATGCAGGCTAGTGTGTGCAGAAACGAGAGGAGACGGTCATGGAAGTTGGCTTTCTGACGGCGTGCATGGGGAAAACGGACGCTCTTGACGTGGTGAAATGGGCGGGGGAAAACGGGTTCCGGGCCCTGGAGATGACGTCCGGGCACGCGGGGCTCGACCCCGATGCGAAAAGAGATGCTGCACTGAAAAAGGCGTTGGCGGA
>JAFGGJ010000022.1 GCA_016930595.1 Planctomycetota bacterium | reverse complement strand
GCGATCCTGTAGACGTTTTCGGGCCGTTTTCACGCGTGTGTCGTATACTCTTATAGTAGATTCGGACCTCTGGCACGGAATTTGCTGGCGCGCCGCGGCACTAAACGAACCTGAACCCTTTCCCGCGGAAACGAGCGACGTCTTTCGGCGAAGGCCACCGGTTGCGTTTCGGCAGCGGTCCGGACGCGGTCCTGCTTCCGCACCAGTTCATGGCGGCGGTCACCGCCCACGGGACGACGATGCGCGCTTCGGCGGCGGCGCGCATTATCAATGCGTGCAGAGTATGGATGCCGGCGGAAGGCACGCGCCGGGCGAACACGAGAGCGCCGTCGTCCACGCCTTTCGTCATCCAGTGGACGGAAACGCCCGTATCCCCTCCCGAAAGCATGGCGTGGAAGAGCGGCTCGCGGCCGCGGTTCTGCGGCAGGAGCGAGAAGTGGACGTTGAGACAACCGATGCCGGGGACGGCGAGAAATCCGGGGCCGGCTATCTGCGAAAAGGCGCAGACGAGCAGGTCGGGTTCGTAACGGCCCACGGTGGAAATGAAACGCTGGTCGTTGACGTCGCCGTCGGGAGGACTGAAGACTGGAATCGAGCGGCGGCGGGCGGCTTCGCCGAGAGAGTTGTCGCCTGGGGAAACGATGCAGCGGAGCGTTTCAACGAACCACTTTGCGGCAAAGACCGCGGTATCCGCGAGGCCGTAATAGCGGAGGCGGCTGAAGGAACCCGCCAGCGGGCCCCGCGCCCCCCCGGGGTTGAAGTTCCTTGCCGTAAAAGGACTTATGCACGCCACAAAGACGACGTCGATCGACGGATCGTCCATGACGGCGGCGGCCCAGCGGTGTGTATAGAGGCCGTCGTCGACGGCGACTATGCCGGTCCTCGGTTTCCGCACGTTCGGGTGCGGGTGTTGTGGAGCAGGCGGTTTCATCGCGAATGAAGCCTCAGGAAAGCTTCCGCCATGGCCGGGAAATTGAAGTCGAGGATGAGTGCGATTTCAGCCCAGACGGCATAACCGCAGTAGGTGCAGATGCCGGGCGTATTGCGGCCGCGGCAGCAGTGATAGATGTCCCGGCAGTCGCTGACGACGGAGAACGGCAGGGGGCGTTTCCAGTCGTTCCTGCCGAGGGCACGCAGGCCGCCGAAGCTGTTGAGTATGGGGAAGCCGCGCCTCTTGAGACGGAGCGCTTCGGAGACGAGCCGGGCCCTTTCGGGAAGCGAAAGCGAAAGGTCTTCTACTCCCGGGTACGGGATATGGAAGTTGACAAGGATGCCTCGAAGCGAAGGGACGTCCAGCGGCAGGCGCGCCATGTATTCAAGGTCGGGGGCATTGATGCGGTTGAGAGTGACGTTGGCGAAGATCTTGGGATGGGTGCTGTTGCGTATGTTGGAAAGGACGGTATCGAAGGAGCCGGAGCGGATGCGGTTGTGGGAGGAAGGTGCGCCGTCGAGACTGACGGAATAGGAATCGGGGGAAGCGTCGAGGGGGAAGGTGCCGTTGGTGCAGAGTGCGACATGGAAGTAACCCATTTTACGGGCACAGGTTACGACATCGGCAATGGTGCGGCTTCCGTCGCTCCACGTACAGGGTTCGCCGCCCTGAACGTAGAGATAGCGCGCGCCCATGTCGAACATGGTCTTAAGCGACTTCCGGACGGCGTCGAAGGAGGCATGGCCGGCGCCGGTGTTCCTGCGCCAGCAGTGGATGCAGTCGAGGTTGCAGACATCGGTCACGGAAAGGCCGGCCATGAAGGGACGCGGGCGGCCGCGGAGGAAGTCGAATGCGAAAGACAGGTAGTAGGCGGAGCGGTCGAGGACGCCGGCGGCCATCAGCGCTCCCCGTCTCCGGAGGGCGTATCGACGGACGCCCGGATGAAATCGAAGACCATGTCCGGGGGGACGTTGGTGAGGACGGT
Organism: Planctomycetota bacterium; assembly: GCA_016930595.1. GTDB lineage: Bacteria > Planctomycetota > SZUA-567 > JAFGGJ01 > JAFGGJ01 > JAFGGJ01. Next base: position 79,234 of record JAFGGJ010000022.1, on the reverse strand, counting down.
GTTTTCGAGCGAGCGGGAACGCCAGCGGAAAAAGACGGTTTCGCCGAGCCACCAGTAGGAGACGGAGATTCCTGCGACGGAGAAGGTCTTTGAGGCGGGGCTGGAGAGCATGGGGAGGGCATCGGGGTGTAGAGGACGCTGGAAGAGGATGAAGATGAAGCCGCCGCGGGAATAGTCGAAAACGGCCTTGCCGTCCGAAACGCCGGCGACGGGGCGAGAAAGAACGTCGAGGACCGGCGGGCAGCAGGAGGCCCATCCGGGAAGCGGGAGCGTCGAGGAGGCGCCGGGCATGGAATACACGTCGGCGGGGCATTCGGCGGGGATGGGCGGATTCACGACGTGGTCGTCCGGGAGCTGCAGGAGGCTGTCGGCGGAGAGAGAGCGGACGGCGGAACCCGCGGCGTCGAATTCGGCGGAATAGACGACGGCGCCGGTTTTCTTTTCTGCGAAGATTTCGGTGCGTGCGACGAGAGGTTTTTCGACAAGGGGCGTGGAAGCGGAAAGGCAGCCGCGGAAAGAATCCCTGGAAGCCGGAAGTCTGACGGTAATCCGGTTCATGGAGATCCAGCGGGAGGTTACGTACGTAAGCACGTCCCTGAGGGCCTGTCCGGAAGGAGGGGGCGGCGGCTGGAAGATTTCGAAGCTGCGGCCGGGGTAGACGAAGTAGAAACGGCCGTCGGGTGCGTTCCAGAAGCGCGTGCCGTCTTCGAAAACATAGAGGTAGTGCGAGGAACGGTCGCGTTCGACGGAGTAGCGGACGTTCCCCAGGCCGGCGCCGGAAAGCGTTTCCAGGACGACGGCCATGCGGCAGGGCTTCGCGGAGCGGCGCGCTTTGAGCGCCGAGGACACGATGCGGTCCACATCGGAGGAGCTGAGCGTGAAGGTGCAGCCGGCGAGGAGGACGAGCAGCAGGAGGGCCGGGGAGCGCGTGGGCATTCAGAGTCTCACTTCATCCGGCCAGGGTTCGGTGCGGCATCGCCCCCAGAGACGGTCGATGTAGTTGAGGGAGTATTCGTTCTGGAGGCGGTGGATCCAGTAGGCGGCTTTGGGCGTGACGGTGTAACTGCCGCCGTGTTCTTCGAGGAGGCCGAAGAGCTTGGGGACGGCCAGGAGCCTGCCGAAGACGGAGCGGAGTGCGGCGCCGAAAAGGTCCAGGAAATCGCCGGCGGAGGCCTCCATTTCGTAGGCGCGCCAGTAGAGCCAGTAGGCCATTTCGAGACGCGGCGTCATATCCATGACGGCGGCGACGGGGAGCCTGGAGGGAAGAGCGGAAGCGTATTCATTCACGTCGAAGGTGTTGACGTAGAACTGGCGGCCGGTCATGGAGGCGGCACTGGGGCCGATGCCGATGTAATGGTGGCGCGAGATGGAGCTGAACTTCTTTTCGCCGGGCCTGAGGAAGGACCAGACGGCGCACTGCCTGAGGCCGTATTCGCCGGAGCGGCGGCGGATGAGCGAGAGCATTTCCCGGATGAGCGTGCCGCGGGGGCGTTTGATCCCGGTGATGCCGAGCTTTCTGCCGAGGTCCGTGTAGGGGAAACCGAAGATGGGATACGTGGAGACCTGGTCCACGCCCATGCGGAGGACGGCGGAGACGTCGGAATCGAGGTCGTCGAGGGTCTGTGTGGGAAGTGCGAACATGATATCGGCGTTGACAGAATGGAAACCTTTGGCGAGGGCGCGTTTCAAGGCGTCTTCGGCAGTTGCGGCGTCGTGGGAGCGGCCGATGAGTTCGAGGATGCGGTCATTGAGGCTTTCGACGCCGATGGAGAGCATGGTGAGGCCGACGGAAGCGAGGATATCGAGGCATTCGTCGTCCATGGCGGCGGGGTGGAGTTCGACGCAGACGTCGTCGGCGGGACCGAAGGCCTGCTGCATGTGGGATACGAGACGCTCGAGGCCGCGGGGATCGACGGTCGGGGTGCCGCCGCCGAGGTAGAGCGAATATATGCGTGGGCGCGACCGGCCGGAGCGGCGGAGGGCGTCGTCCATCATGCGGGAGTAGAGGTCGATTTCCTGGTGGGCGGCGGTTTCGAAGCGTGCATAGAGGGCTTCGTCGTATTCGATGCGGTTGTAGGGGCAGTAGGGGCATAAGTTGCGGCAGAACGGGACGTGGAGGTACAGGCCGAGGCGCTTGAGGTGTGCCGGGAAAAGTGCCTGGCCGGGGCGGAGGGTCATGGGTTTCCACGTGCCGGTGACGAGGCGCTTGACGAGGGGTTTCCAGACGCGTTTGGCCGGCTTGAAGTCAAAGAAGACATCTTCGAAGCAGGGCAAGCCGTTTCCTTCCTTGAGAGGCAACGGAGCTATTATAAGGGGAACGGGGGAGAATGCAATATGCGGGTCTGGGGAAACGGTGAAACCGCTGAGGCGTGGAAACTTGAAACACCCGGGGCGCCGGTGTAGACTTGAGGCGAAGACGGAAAAAGGGAGCCGGAAGCGATGGCAAGGGGACGCCGTACGACATGCCGCGGCTGGTTTCGGGCGAGGACGGCGCGTGCGATGACGTGCGCCGTGCTGGCAGCGGCCGCGGGCTGTGCGGCTTTCGGCCCGTCGTACCCGGCGGCGCCGTATATCGGAGAAATGCAGGTAACGGGGGTGAGTTTTTCGCCCGACGGGGAATGGCTGGTCAGCGGGGGCCGGGACCGGAAAGCCGTAACGTGGAGGAGACCGGACTGGAAGCCGCTGAAGGCGTACGGCGAGGGAGGCTGGCCGGTATACGGAGTGGCGGTATCGCCGTCGGGGGACTGCATAACGCTCGCCAGAAGCATCGCGGTGGAAGCGTGGGACGTGCGGGAGGGCAGGAAGCTGTGGACGTATTCGGACAACGGGCAGAACAGGTACATGCAGGCGACAGCGTACAGTCCGGACGGGGGATCGATAGCGGTGGGGCTGTGGAACAGGATAGCGATTCTCGACGCCCGGAGCGGGGAAGCCCGGAGGGAAATCGACATGGGGCCTGGGCTTGTGCACAGCGTATCGTGGTCTCCATGCGGGAAATACGTCGGGGCGGCGAGCGACGTCGGAAGCGCTTACCTGACAGAGGCCGGCAGCGGGGAAAGGGTGAAATCGCTGTCGGAGCACGCCGGAGCGGTCAGCCGCGTGGTATTCTCGCCGGACGGCGAGTCGCTGGCGATCGGACTGACGGACGGCACGGTGGGGATGTACCGGTACGGGAAGATGGAGCGGACCTGGCAAGTCGAAGCGGGCAGTAGCGTCAAGGACATGAAGTTTTCGCCGGGTGGCGACCTGCTGGCGGCGGCGCACGACGGCCGGATAAGCGTCTTCGATACGGGGACCGGGAAGAAACACTGCGAATTAGACCCTGGGGACGGGCGGGTGTACGGGGTGAGTTTTTCACCGGACGGGGGACTGCTTGCATCCGGACACGAAGGGGGAACGATCGCCGTCTGGGAGACGAGGCGGTGGCGGAAGGTAAAGCGGTTCCGCGCGTGCCCGTTCGAAGCGGCTGCGGAATAGAGGAGGAGGAGGAAGGGGGAAGAGGGAGCATCCCTTTGACAGGGAAGGGCGGTACGTTAACATAAAGGGGACGAGGCGGGTGTAGCTCAATGGTAGAGCTCCGGCCTTCCAAGCCGATGATGAGGGTTCGATTCCCTTCACCCGCTCCAGTCCGGGAGGCAGGACGTGGCAGGGCTGAACAGCGCGGTGCTGGTGCTGAACAAGTCGTGGGTCGCGGTCCACGTGGCGAGCGTGCGCCGCGCGATGAGCCTGCTGTACCGGGGTCTTGCCCAGGTGGTGCATCCGGAAGACTTCACGACGTATGATTTTTCGTCGTGGACGGAAGCGAGCGAACACGCCCTGGAGAACTACATAAGGACGGTAAACCGGAAGATCCTGATACCGCAGATAATCATACTGCCCGGATACAACGGGTTCGTGAAGAGGCGCGCGGCGTTCAACCGGAGAACGATATTCGAGAGGGACAAGTACCGCTGCCAGTACTGCGGGAGCAGGCTGCCGTCGAGCGAACTGACGCTGGACCACGTGGTGCCGAGAAGCCGAGGCGGCAAATCGGCGTGGGACAACATAGTGGTGGCGTGCGTGAAGTGCAACACGCGCAAGGGCAACAGCCTTCCCGGGGAAGCCGGGATGAGGCTGTTGAAGAAACCGTCGAAGCCGAAATGGCCCGCGACCAGCGGGATCCGTGTGAGCCGGGGGCTGTACGCGTCTTGGGAGCGGTTCCTGTCACAGGCATACTGGGACACGGAACTGTCGGAGTAGAGCGGACGGCGCCGGATGCGGAACGAAGTCCCGGGAAAGAAACAGGGAGGCAGGAGCGCTGCACTGGCGTTCACTGCGGTGGCGGCGTGCGGGGTGCTGATATACACGCTGTATTCCGGGAATTCCGCCGGGCGTGAGGCGGGAGTCATGGCGGCGCTGAAGGAACTGCGGCGCGCGCAGGGGGATTTCAGGAGAGAGGACCGTGACGGGGACGGGTACCTGGAGTATGCCCTGAGGCTGGGGAACCTGTACGAGATCGACGCCGGAAACCGGCCGGGGCTGATAGAGCCGGCCCTGGCGGAAACGTGCGACGAGACGGCGACGGGCGACCTGTTCGGGTACCGGTTCTACGCCATGAGAGGGATTACCCTGGAAGGCAGGCGAACCCCCTACTCTACGGCGGCCGACGGTAACGGAACGCTGGACGGGTTCACGATAGCGGCGCTGCCCGTGGACACGGGGCGGCAGGGACACCGGGGGTATTTCCTGTCGGAAGCCGGGGAGATATGGACGGTGGCGCTGTCCGGGGAAAGGGAGAAGGCGCAGTTCCTGGAGTATGCGCCGGAAAGACGCTGAGCGTGGAAGAGCGGGAATACAAGTTCGTCCTGACCGGGGAGAAGTACCGCGAGCTGGCGGAAAGGCTGAGGGGGGACGCGGAAACGGAACTGCAGGAGAACTTTTTTTTCGACAGCGGCGGGGCGCTGGAGGCAAAGCAGTGGGTGCTGAGGCTGCGGCTGAGCGGGAAGATCCGCGGCGGGAGAGCGGAGGCTGACGGTGCGTCCCTCTACGGGATGAAGGTGGAGCCCGGGAAGGCCGAGTACACGCTGAAAGGGCCCGCACGAAGCAAGGAGGGACTGTTCATCAGGGCGGAAGTGGAGGCCGCCGCGGACCCGGCCGCCGCGCTGGAGGCCGCAAGGAGCGGAAAGGTCTGCGCCGGGGACCTTCCCGAAGCGCTGCGCGAAGCGGTGCGGGAAATCACGGGCCGCGGGGAAGAGGCGGCGCTGGAGATCACGGCGGAATTCCGGAACCTGCGCCTGCGGATGACGGACGGCGGGGTGGAGGTGTCGCTCGACAGAACGGAAACCCGCGACGGGCGCGTACGCCATGAACTGGAGATAGAAACGGCCGCGGACGGGGATTCGAGGGCCATGGAGATCATAAACGAGGCCGGGGCCGACGGGATGCAGGCGGCGGAAACCGGCAAGTACGTTTTCGCCAGGGGGAAACGGGACTGATCACCCGCGGGCGGGTTCAGCGGGGCGGCGGGGGCCATTCGATTACCCGTCCGTTGACGTCGCGGGGGCGGGTGACGACGAGGCGGCGGCCCGAATAGGCTTCGAGGAGGAGAGGGAAATCGAATTCGGCCGCCATCCCGTAGATGAGAAGCTGTTCCAGCCTGTGGCTGCGGTAATAGCGGGAAGCGGTGACGGAAGCGAGGTCGAGGAGGGCGTCTTCGATTTCGACTTCCGGGACGCCGTCGTCCAGGATTCCAGCGAGAAAAGCATAAAAGCCGCCGAGCCCCGCGCCGAAGAGACCGAGGGGCCTGCCATCGAGAGCGATAAAGGGGTCGGAACGTGCGAGTTCGAGGGTGCGCAGGAGGTCGAAGACCCGCATGGAGGCGATATCATCACCGAGGTAGACGAAGTCTGTCAGCAGCTTGAACATGGTACCGTGGAGGGCTTCGACGGGCCGCTGGCTGGAGGCCCTGGGGGCGATATGTCCCATGCCCCGCAGGTCCACGGCAAGAACAGCGGCACCCGAGCGGACGGCATCCATAAAGCGGAGAGCGGACGGCCGGAGGTCCAGGTTGCCGCGGTCGAGAACGGCGACGAGAAGACGGTCCCAGTCGTCCGAGACGGGCCTCAGGAGGAAACCCGAGTTGCAGACGGATTCTTCGGCGAACCAGAAGCCCTGGGAAACGCGGAAGTCTCCGGCAACGTCGTCCCATGGCCAGCGCGGGTCAAGCCGGCAGGCATCGCGGTGCCGGAAGACCCTGTCGCGCAGCCATTCGACGGCGGAAGCATGGGAGTGCGTCCGGGAGCGCCCGGCGGCGTCGCGAAGGCTGCGGTCATGAATGCGGGCGGTGCCGGGGACATCGAGCATGACCTGACCGGTGCGCGTGCATGACAGGAGAGCGGGGTCCAGGACGTCCGGGTCGGAGTCGTCAACGGAGGAAGCATCGAGGCCCAGGAGGCAGCTGGAAAAAAACCGTACGGAAGCTCCGGCAAGGCCCGGCGAATACGCATGTGTGACGCGGTCTTCGACAAGACCGAGGCTGTCTTCGGCGCCGAGCAGCCGGTAATAGCGACGGGCGTTCTCCCAGGTGCGGCGAGTGGCTTCGATCGCGAAGAAATCATACGTGGCGGCAAGGATGAGCGCCGGGCGCGGGGCAAAGGCGAGGAAAAAGTCGTCGTGGTCGATGCCGGCGGCGACCGTGCCGGGCAGGGTCTGTTCGGCGTCCTGGCAGCGGCCGGAAAGCAGGTAGGAAGAGCGGCTGTTGACGTAGGTGCCCGGAGCGGCCGCGGCGAGCCGCGGTTCAAGCATCATAAGGAAACAGGTCATGGTGCCGCCGCCGCTGTTGCCGGTGACGCCGATACGGGAAGGGTCCACTTCGTCCCTGGAAGCAAGGTAGTCGATACCGCTGACGGCGTCGATGAGGAAGTATCGCGCCGGGGAGTTGCCGGCGAACCAGCACTGGAGGCCGGCGTAGGTATGTTCGGCGGTGCCCCAGGGGACGATTTCGGAGCCGTCGGTGTCAAGGTAGCTCTTGCGTTCCCCCTGGCCCGGGGGGTCGGCGGCGAGCACGACCATGCGGTTCCGTGCGAGGCGGCGGCAGACCGCCTGGTAAGGAGCATAGGCTTTGGCGGCTTCGGCATGGCCGCACAGGAAGAGTACGGCGGCGGTCGGAGCGGAAAGGCGCGAAGGGACATACAGGTTGGCCGTGACGTGGACGCCCGGCCGGCTCGCGTAGACGATTTTTTCGATGCGGAAGTCGCCGCCGGTGATTTCACCGCGCAGTTCGGAAGGCGGCGGGCCGCCGCCGGACGGCAAATCCCCAACGGCAGCGAGGACGCGACTGCGGACGTAAGCCTGGCGCGCTTTCAGGCCGGAGACGGAGGAAACGGCGGTCTTTTCGGCGGCCGATCGATCCATGCAGGCAAGCGTCCGTTTTTCGGCTAGGCGCTGGAGTTGAATTTCGAGGTCGAGGAAGGAGGCCGCCCGGAAATCCAGAGGAAGCGGTGGAAACATCAAACCTCCCGTCGCCGGGCCGTTCCGGCCCTACCACCTGAAAGCCAGGCCCGCCTGCAGCGTGAGAAGGCGGGCGTCGTCACCGCCGGAGTCGTCGAGGAAAGCGCCGCCTGCTTCAAGGAAAGCGCCGAACTGGCCAGGTTCGGCGTCGGACCCCGGAGAGGCAAGTCGCCAGTCAACGCCGAAGGAAGCATAAGGGCCGGACCCCGCGGAGTCGGGCGCTGCGTCAAGGTGGAGTTCGGAGAACATCCAGCCGAAGCGGAGATAAGGCTTGACCGTGCGAACGTTGTCCCGCGGCAGAAGCCTGAAGCCGGCGAGCCACCTGAGGGAATCGAGGTCGCCGGAAGGCGTCCGGTGGCGACTCCAGTCAATGCCGGCTTCGGGGAAGAGGCGCCATTCGGGGGCGACTGGAATGCCCAGGTAAGGCATGCCTCCGGGCGATCCCGAAGCAGCGGCAACGGATTCGATGACGGCGCCGACGACAAGGCCGCCGCCGATGAGCCACCTGGCCGTTTCGCCGTCGGGCCAGTTGAATTCGGGGCCGGGGAAGAGGGCGATGAAGGCGCCCGGGACCACGTAGGCGGCGACGGGCAGGTAGCCGTAGAGCGCCCGCGAGGAAAGGGAAACGCCGATACCCGGGTCGATGGAATCGAAGGGGCCGTCGCCCGACCAGGAGACGTACTGCAGGGCCCAGGCGGAGGGCAGGCCCGGCCTGAGAGGCCCGGCGGCGAGTTCCTGCCTGCGTTGAGAGTCGAGGGAGAGGGCCTGGACATCGGGGAAGGGGGAGGTGCAACCGGCCGCGAGGGCCGGGACAAGCGCAAGAGCGGCGGCGATTCTGAAAAAAACAGGCATAGGCGAAAGGCTCCGGGGCGCCTGCCGGCAAGCGCCGGCGCAATCCCCGGGAAAGAGTATAACGCCGGAAGGAAGCGTCGTCCAGTGGCGGGACAGGAGGCGGTTCAGAGAAGAGGCCTGATGAAGCCGGCGACGGCTTCGCCGAGGAGTTCGTAGCCGGGGCCGGTGAAATGGACGCCGTCCGGGGAAAGGAAGGTATCCCTGCCGACGCGGGTGACGACGTCGAACAGGTCGTTGACGGGGATGCCGAAGCGCCCGGCGACTTCGGCGGCAGCGGCGTTGTAGGCGCTGACCTGGGATTCAAGGCGTTCGAAGTCCTTTTTGTCTCTGTGCCACTGTTCGTTTACGGGAGTAGTTGCGGCCCAGACGACCTGGGCCCTGGAAGCGGACATGACGGCCTGGAAGAGGGCTTCGAGATTAGAGGCGTAGAGTTCGACGGGGACGCGCTGCAGTTCGCTGTCATAATCCCTGCGGAGGTCGTGAAGGCCGCAGTTGATATGAACGACGTCCGGCGAGGGAGCGATGATCCATTCGTCAACGTGTTGGAGGATGCGTGAGCTGTCGCCGCAATTGGCCTCGGGCCCCCGGACGTCGGCGACGTTTTCGAGTTCACGCCTGACCATGTCCTGGTAACCCATGCGAATGGAATCACCGATAAGGACGACTTTCCTGAGCATGGCACCTTCCTCCCAAAACGCTAACATCCCCCTGAAGCACCGCAGCGGAAAAGGCATGGTAATTCTAGCCCGCGGCCATGGAGACGCCATAAGAAATCAGGAAGTATCCCGCCTGAGCGCCGCTTGATAATTATGACGGATGCGCGACAATCCGGGCACTCCGGGGGCAGACACAGGCAGGAGACATGAAGATGACTTCGAGGGAACGCTGGCTGGCGGCCTTGCGGATGGAGGAGGTGGACCGGCTGCCGTTCTGGCCGAAGCTGAGCGGGTCGTATCCGCCGGCCCAGGCCGCGCCGTATTCGGGCATGAGCCTGGAGGAGATCCACGGGTACGCTGGCAGCGACATGCACGTGGGGATCGGGAACTGCACACGGCACGTCCGGAGGAGGACGTCGGTAGAGACCGAACGCGCGGAGGGGGAGCGGCGGACGGTGTTCAAGGCCGCGTGCGGCAGCACCGACCAGGTGGAGAAATGGGACGACGCGTCGCAGTCATGGCACCCGGTGAAATTCCCGGCGAGGGACCGCGAAACCATAAGGATACTGACGGAAGTATTCGCTGATGTGGAGGTGGAAGCGGACGGCGAGGCCGTGGAAAAGGCTTCGGAGCGGAAGAAGGAACTGGGGGAAGCGGCGTCAACGCACGCGTCGCTGGGGGAATCACCCCTGATGCTGTGGGTGGAATGGCTTGCCGGGGTGGAAAGCGGACACTATCTCCTGATGGACCACCGGGAGGAAGTGGAAGAACTGTTTGCGGCGATACACCGTGTAAACCTGCTGACGACGGAGACGGCATCGGTCCACTGTCCGGCGGACATGCTCTATTTCATCGAGAACACCAGCACCACACTGATATCGCCGGGGCAGTACAGGGAATACTGCCTGAAGCACATAACGGATTACGGCAACATCCTGAGGGGCGCCTGCAGAACGTTCGTGCTGCACATGTGCGGAACGCTGAAGGCGCTGCTGCCGATGCTGGCAGGGGTGCCTGCGGATGCGTTCGAGGCGTTCACGTCGCCGACGCTGGGGGATACCACGCTGCTGGACGGGAGGACGTCCTGCCCCGACAAGTGCCTGATCGGCGGGACGAACGCGATGCTGTGGACACGGCCGGCGGAGGAGATAATCCGGGGGATAGAAGAGGCGCTGGAACCGCTGCCGCACCACCGGGGGATAGTGGTCACGTCCGCCGGCGTGATGCCTCCGCTGTGCAGGCCCGAGACCATAAAGGAAGTCTGCGAGTGGGTAACGCGTTACCCGGCGAGGACATAGCGCGGCGGGCAGGAGGGAAAAATGAGACTGATCACCGTTGCCAGCTACGACCGGCCGGTGGATGCCCGTCTTGCGGTTTCAGTGCTTGAAGACGGAGGGATACCTGCGGTCATCGCCGACGAGACGTTTTCGATGCTGTACGGCAGCTCAAGTTTTACCGGGGGCATAAAGGTCCAGGTGAGAGAGGAAGACGGTGAAGCGGCGAGTTCGCTGCTGGCCGAGAGCGGCCCGGCGGCGCTGGCCGCAGCTGACGATGGAAACGACACGGGGGCCGAAACACGCCCGGAATGCGGACCTGACAGCATGGCGCCTTCAGAAGGGAGAAACCAATGAAGAGATTCCCCGAATTCATGTGCACCGAGGCGAACCTGATATCGGACGAAGCACAGGGCGGCGCCGGGATGGAAGGCTACCTGTTCGAGGGGGCGGACGACGTGCAGGTGGTCTTCTGGCAGAATGAAGAGGGAGGCGAGAGCCCGGAAGCAGTGCATGATTTTTGGGAATACGCCCTGGTGGTGGAAGGAACGTTCGACGGGAAGGCGGGGGACAGGGAAGTGCACCTGGGACCGGGGGACGAGGCGGTGATTCCGCCCGGAGTGCCGCATTCAGGGAAATACAGTGCCGGGTACCGCGCCATAGACGTGTTTTCAAGCCGACGGGTAAGCCGGCCGCAGGAGAAGAAACACCGGGACTGAATGCGGATTGGGAACAATTGCCGGGAGTCACGCAATCCCAGCATGGCGATATACTTGCAAAAGCCTAACATGTCGCGTAAATTACAGAAGCGAGATTTACAGGCCGATATAATCATAGCAGGTTGTCATGGTTAGAGGCATCCTGTCGCCGGGATTGGCGACGACGGGTTTTCGGGACCTGCATGTTAGGAGGGAACCCCATGCGTTTCTACAGAATCGTTCTATCGGCGGCCGTCTGCGGTCTTGTGCTGCTCCTGTCGTCAGGATGCGAAAAGGAATTTGCACAGGGGCAAGGCATCAGGGCATCGATAAACATGTACCCGACGGCGGAAAGCACAGTGGACCCGCGCTTCGGCCTGGGTTACTACTACTACTTCATGTCGGACCTTGAGAAGTACGAGATCGACTTCGACTTCGTGCCCGACATGGGGAACATAGGCGACAACAACTACATGACGCTGCGCGGCGATTACCTGCACATCCTGGGCGAAACGACGTTCTATGCGGGCGGCGGCGGCGGAATCATGTATGAAACACTGCCGGCGGTGACAAACACGTATTTCATGGTGGAAGGCGTAATCGGATACGTGTGGCTGCTGGGCAACCAGGAAAACCCGTTCCCGCTGGACCTGAGGCTGACGATCCAGTCGCCGCTCGGGGCGGAAAACGCGAGCCTGATAATAATGGGAACGCTTTCGTACGAGTTCTGAAGACAACCGGGATCCGCAGAGGAACACCCAACAAAGCCCTCTCCACCCTCTACCCACAGAACCCCGCAACCGCAATGGTTCCGGGGTTCCTTTATTTAATCGCCGGAAGAGGCGCCTGCGGGGGAGGCAGGGCGTGAAGAGGGGTGTTTTCTGCGGGCGTGGTGAAGCCAGACAAGGCCGCCGCCCGGGAGGGCGTAGGAAAGGGCCAGAACGACTGGAGAAGGCATAACGAAGGGGAAATTGGTGCCGTACCACCTGTTGTAAAGAAGACGGCCCACGGCGCCGTTATAGCCCGTAAAGCGGCCGAGCAGGCTCCACAATACCGGCACGGGGCCCGAGCGGAGCGAAAACCAGAGCCAGAAACCGCCTTCCGGAGCAATGCGTTTGACATAAAAAGGACTGAAAAGCATGAACAACACAGCCAGGCCGAGCAGGACACCTGCGGGGCTGTCGCCGCCGAGCCAGCGGCCCAGGCCGAACCAGAGCACGCCCCACGAAGCCAGCAGCAGGCCGGCCTGGATCCCCTGTACTCCCCAGAGGACTGGAACCACGCAGACGGGCACGGCAAAGGCCAGGAAGAAGCGGGCGTCCCGCGTCCAGGAGCCCGAAACCGCCAGGACGGCGGCCGCAACGGCGGCATAGGGCAGGGCCGCCGCCCGGAACGAAGCCCCCATAAGCAAAAGGACAACAGCCGCGGATAGCAGGAAAGCGGCGGTGGCGGCCGATCCGTGAAGATACTTCATTCGCCGGCACCTGCGGGAGGCGGGGCCGCGGGCAAAGGCGAGGCTGGAGGAGCAGCGAGGGGAGGTCCCTGCGCCGGCGCAGCAGCGGGCAAGGCGGCCGAGGCGTTTTCGGGCGAAGCGGCGGGGGCCGGTTCTGCGGCGGGAACAGGTCTTATGTAGACGGTGACAGGGGTTCCCTTGGGAGGCAGGGTCCTGCGATTGGCTATGTAGTAGATATCGTCGGAACCGGTTTCGAGAGGGTTATTGAGGATGGCCGCCGGGTCGCGGTAGAGAGCGAGGACAAGGCGTTCGGCGGTGGCGGCGAAAACGACGCTGTTGGTTTCGCTGTCAGTGATCATCTTTGAGCCGGTGAAAACAAAGGAGGTTGAGAGCATGCGGCGTTTCTGAGCGATGTTCCAGACGAGCTCTTCGAGGCGGCGTGTGGTTCTGGTCCCTTCCAACTCCCATTCGACTTCGACAATCAGCCTGTCGCCGGTGGGGACGCGCTGGTCGCCCTGGACGTCAACCCCGCCGCCCTGGTTATAACCCAGGGCGATGAGAGTGAACTGAATCATGGAAGCATCGGCGTCAACGGCCACCACGCTTTCGTATTCCTTGCCCCTGGAAAGCACAATGCCCCATTCAAGGCCTTCGTTCATGGCGACACACGTGCGGCCCTTGAGAATAATCGTACGTTCCGCGGGCAGGACGGACACCCCGCCGCCGTAATCAACAACCTTGCCTGCAGGCTGGTCCTGACCGGCGGGAGCGGGAACAGGCGGGACCGGTGCGCTGGGACGGTCTTCAACAGGGGGAGGAAGCGTCGAGGAAAGGTCCCCGACGGTAGTATCCGGCGGCATGACGGCACGGGGGGCGCCGGACGGGTCCGGCGATCCGTCGCCGGCAACGGGAAGGGATGAAACAGCGGACGCAGGGAGCGCAGGTGAGAACACGTGATAGATAACGCCCGCGACGGCGGCGACGACAAGCAGCAGGACGCCGATCAGCAGGGCCACAGAAAGGGCTTTCTTCATTCCGGCCGCCTCCTTCCGACAGCAACGGGATTATACACCGTTATCCTGTGGCGGACCAGTGCGCAAGAACCGCCGGGCGGACAAGGGAACGCGGGTCTAACCGCCGTCGGTTCCGACCGAGGCGATTTCGGGCAGGCCCTGGAACTGGACGTCGTCGATACCGGCTCTCCTGCAGGCATCTACGGCCCAGACCACGTAGGCGAAGGGTGTATCGGGCTTGCCGACGATGACGATTTTCCTGTTGGGGATATTGGCGTTGACAACGCGCAACTTGTAGACCAGTTCGGCTGCATCGGCGACCGGGGCGCCTTCGAAGGCCATAACTGGGCCGGTCTCCTCGGTGCCTTCGACGTAGACACGGAACTCACGCACCGGGACGGGAGGAGGAGGCCCCTGGTTGAAGGAACCGGAGCTTTCGGTATCGATCTTGTGCTCCGGCAGCTTGAACCTGGTGGCAACAAGGAAAAAGACAAGGAGAAGGAAGACGACGTCGATCATGCTGGTGGGGATCTCGAATTCACATTCCGAATCGAGCCATTCCCTGACATGCCTGTTGCCGGCGGCCATGGCGAGCGCTCCTTTCCGCAGATCCCGGCAGGGCGGGGAGATCCAAGCCGGCCTGCACAAGAGATTAAACGCACGGAGAGGGGAGCGGTTCAGGCAAAAAAACACGGGCCGCCCGTAAAGCGGCGGCCCGTGCGTAATCCGGAAAGGAGGATTCTAACTAACCGTCCCTGCTGGCCTGGCCCATACCCGGGACATCGAAGCCTTCGAACTTGACATCGTCTATCCTGGCCTGCTTACAGGCGTCGAGGGCCCAGACGATATAAAGGAAGGGGGTGTCCTTCTGGCCGACGATGACAACGGAGAGCTGTGGAGAGCTTTTTGCGGCGATGGTGAGTTTCTGGACGAGTTCGGGCTGGGAGGAGACTTCCAGGTTATCCAGCATGAAGAGGTACTTGGTCTCGTCCCTGCCGTCGACCTTGACGCGGTATTCCCGCGGGGGGATGACTTCGGTGGGGATGGGGTTGATGCCGGCGTCCTTGGGCAGTTCGACGTCGAGCTTATTCTCGGGGACCTTGAACTTGGTGGCGGCGAGGAAGAAAATAAGGAGAAGGAACACGACGTCGATCATGCTCGTTGGGATTTCAAACTCGTACTCCTCCTCGAGCATGCGCCGGACCAGATTGCTTTTGACAGCCATGGCAAATCCCTTCTCGTGGCGGCTAACGCGCCTCGATAGACTTTACTTCCTTAGTGGCGAAACTGATCTTGTAAATGAAAACTCTTGCGCACTGTGCCATAACGGTCATGACGTGCTTGTAAGGAACGCGTGAGTCGGCCCGGATCTTGACGAGGACTTCGGAAGTGGGGGGGCCGTCGGCGTTGTTTTCCTGTGGGTTGGCCTTGACGACGTTTTCGAGGCGCGTGCGAAGAGCCTGGAGCTTGTGGACGCGGCGCTGGATGACGATGCGGCTGCGGAGGTCCTGGGGAGCCTGAGGAGCCCTGGGGTCCCAGGTGATGTTGATGATAAGGCGGTTCTTGGGATCCTTGACCTCGGACTCGCCGGTGACCGCGGTGGGGAGGATGATGTCCTCGAGTTCGATCTTGGTCATTTCCGTAACGAGCATGAAGAAGATGATGAGGAGGAAGACGACGTCGATCATGGAGGTCATCTGCATCTTGCATTCCGGAGCGGGCTTCGGTTTTTTCTTAAGAGCCACAATTCACCTCCCTAGACGACGGGCCTTCCGGATCACTGGCGGAAGCTATCAAGGATTTCACCCATGAGGACGGTAACCTCCTGGGTAATCCGCATGACCCTGTTACGGAGGAACATGTAGACGACCAGGATAGGAATGGCGACGATAAGGCCGGTAGCGGTGGTGATGAGGGCCTTGGAGATACCGTCGGCCAGTTCGGCCGGGGTGGTGGCGCCCTGCATGGCGGCGATGACGTTGAAGGCTTCGATCATACCGAGGACCGTACCGAGCAGGCCGAGCATGGGTGCGACGCTGGCGATAAGCGAGAGGTAGGAGATCCTGGTATTGAGGATGGAAGCGTTCTCCTCGACGGCTTCGCCGGTGGCATCAAGCATACGGTCATAGCCGTTGCTGATCTTGGTAAGCGCTGCGCCGGCGACGTTTGCGAGGAAGTTATCCTCGGAGTCGCAGTAGTCCAGGGCTTCCTCGTAGTTCTGCTCTTCGACGAGGCCTTCTATCTCCTGGAGGACATGGGGAGGGATCTGGCGGTCGCGCCGGAGTTCGACCATACCCTGAATGGAGAGTGCGAGGCCGACGATAGAGAGGAGAATAATGAACATTTCGGTAAGGCCGCCGGCCTTGATATTGTCCCACAGGGTACGTTCTTTAACGACCTGGGCGGCGGCATCCTCGCCAAAGGCGGGAGCGGGGAAGACGGAAGCTGCGACCGGCACAAAGACCGCAAGTGCCAGCACCAGCAATGCCGCACTAACAAGTTTCCTAGCCATTTTCAAAGCTCCTTTCCGAGGCAGCTTACAGAGTCTCCAAAGCTTTCTTGGCCTTATCGGCCCAAAAACCGGTATAGTCGGCGATGACTTCCTTGAAGTAATAGGTGGCTTCTTTCCTGGCGTTCTTGCGCTTGGCGTCATCCTGTTCCTTGTTCATTATCTCAGTGTAGCAGAGGCCGACCCTGTAGAGGGACTTGGCAGCGTAATCGGGGGCATCGAAGAACTGGACGGCGACTTTCAGGTAGCTCCAGCGGGCTTCGAAATAAGCGCCCTTCTGGAAATAGCAGTCGCCGAGGCCGGCATAAGCGCCGGCCATGATATCCCTGATACCGGCCATTTCGGCGTCATCGATGAGCTTATTGAAGTCGCGCAGGGCTTCTTCAATCTGGCCTTCCTGCCAATAGGCCTGGGCGGTACCGAGGCGGGCGAGGTAATGGACCCTGGGGTGGTTTTCCGCGTCGACGCCCGCCACGCTCTTGAAGACGGCTTCGGCCTCACCGAAGCGCTTGAGAAGCATAAGGCATTCGCCGGCCCGGTATTCGGCATAGTATGCTTTGCCTTCGAGCCACTTCTGATGTTCGATGCTGACCTGAGCAGCCATGGTTTTGAACCTGGACCTGGCATCCATGAAGGCTTTGTGTGCGGCTTCGAGGTCGGCGCCCTCAACAAAGAAGGTTTCGGCATTAAGGAGGAGGGCGTCGGGAAGGAAGCGGGAATCGGGGACTTCGGCCATGAGGCGCTGGAGGTATTCGCGTGCCTTTGCGAAGTCGCCTTCGCCGCCGTGCTTGACGTAGTAGCGGGCGATATCGAACAGGAGGTACTGTTTGAACCAGTCGTACTTGCCCTCTTCCTTCGTAAGGGCGTAGATGAGGAGCTTGAGGGCTTTTTCGTAATCGCCTTCTTCGGCCGCCTGTTCGGCGATGCGGTACATATCCGGGGCGTTCGAGTAGACGACCTTGGTGACCTTGAAAGCATCAATGGGGGTTTCGATACGGAAGCGCTTGGCGGTCACTTTCATCCAGGTATCGGAGATAATCTTGATATTGGAGAGGTGGCCGTTGACCATTTCGATAGCGTCCTGGGCAACGTCCTCGGCGATCTCAGCCCGCACCGGCAGCACGCAGAAGGAACAGGCGAGCGCAACGGAAAGCAGCGATATGGCACGCATCACATCAATCCTTTCCCACATTGTAGCGGGGCAATGCAGGTATCGCAAGTATCTACTCATTGTCTTCCCCGGTGCTGGTGCCGAACTTGCTGAGAGCGCCGGCAATCTCCTTGTATTCCGCGTCAACGTCAGGGACGGTGATCTTGCCGTCCTTGTCAACGTAGCCGAAATCCTCGATCATTTTGCGTTCGTCCGGGGGCCAGAGTTCAACCGGGATGCCGGACTGCATCTGTTCCGCGGTAAGGGCGCCTGTTTCGGCGACCTGTTTTTTGAGCACATCTTTTTCGACGCAGGGAGCGGTCAGGAAGGTAAGGAGCTCCTTGCGGTACCAGAGGTCGGCTTCCTCCTTGGTCGTGATGATTTTCTTGTTGATGTTAGCCTTGATGGCGCTGGTTTTGCCCACGATGCGGGCGCGCAGCATGTCGTGGACCTTGTCCGTCAGGATTTTCCTGGCCTCGTCGGGGGGGACGTTGCGCTGGGTGAGGTAGATAGTGGTGGTCTGGATGGCGGCACGGAGTTCGGCGTCGTTCTTGGACCATGGGACGAGGTCGACACCGGCCGGCAGCTCGACTTCCGGGATAACGCCGCCCCGGTCGACGAAGGACTGAAGAACCTTGGCGAAGTCGGGCCAGACGGCTTCGAGGTCGCTCTTGGGAACGCCCTGGATGATAGTGAGGAGGTAGCCGGTGGCGACCTGAACATCTTCGGGCTTGTCGCCCTTCTTGAGGGCGGCTTCACTGGCGCATTCGACAATGCGCTTGTTGGCGCGTATCCACTCGGGGCTGCCTTCCTTGAAGAACTTCTGGGAGATATGGAAGTTATGAGAAGCTTCGGTGAACTTGCCCAGTGCAAACCTGATTTCGCCGAGGGTGTACATGATGTCGCGGTCATTGGGCCAGAATTCGAGGAGTGCGAGGGAGTCTTTTTCGGCCTTTTCGTACATGCCGGAGGCTTCTTCCTTGTTATTGGCGGCGGCAGCGGCCTTGGCCAGCTCGACGTAGCATTCGATGGTCTTCGTACGTGCGGAGAGAATTATCTTCCGGTTTTCGATTTCACTGCGGATGGTCTTAAAGACTTCCTTGTCGGGGTGATCGGGCATGAGCTTGTCAATGGCGTCCAGCAGGACGGTGGCCCTGGCGTAGTCAACGGTCTCCGGAACGATGGTGACTTCTTTCAACTGGTCGATGGCCTTGCGCAATTCGCGCGTGGCTTTTTCATCATCGAAGGATCTCTTGCGGAGGTCGGCGAAAATGTTCTCCGGGATATCGGTAGTGATGTTGTTGCGGTCGGGGTCGAGGCCGTTCTGAGGGTCGTTGAGGAGCTTGTCAAAGAGTTCGAGGGCGTCTTCATACATGCCGAGCTTGAAGAAGTTGGTCCCGAGGACGACGAGGAACTGCGGGGTGGGATTGGCCGGCATGGTCTTGCGGATCCAGATGGCGCTCTGAGCCTTGTATTCGTTGGCGGCGGCGTCATCCGCCGCCATTTTTGCGAGGATCCTGTAGGAGGAGCCGACCTGGCCGCACATGGCGGTGTAATAGAGGGCCTTGTCCTTGTGCTTGTTCATGACATCGACAAGGGAGCCGGCGGCGTTCAACTGGGCGGCGGCCTCCTTGAGCATTTTCTGTTCGGCCTGGAGCTTGGCTTTTTCGATAAGCGCCTTGAAGTAGAACCAGTAATAGGTGGGGTAGTTGGCGTCTTCGAGGGTTATCCTGTCGGCGTTCTGAACGGCTATGCGGATCGTGCCGTCATAATCCTGCACCGAGTAGTGTGCGATGACGCGGAGTATGGGGGTAGTGATCCTGTAAGTCTCCCTTGATTTGTTGATGGCCGGATCGAAGGTTGGGTTGGCCTTCACATACTGCTCGAACTCGTCAAAGCACCTGTCCATTTCGTCAGCTAATTTGCGCATGGTGTCGAGGACTTCCGACGGGATCGGCTTCTGGATGACTCTTTCCCACTCGCGGGTATATTCATCGATCTGCTTGTAGCGGCAGTAGCCACGTTTCCAGCGGGAGCGGTCATAGTACTTGGTGGTGTGTTTGACGTCGGTGAACATCTGGAAGGCTTCTTCGATAATATCCCTGCGTTTCTGGGGATTTTTGGTAATCTTGATTTCCTCGAGCTTGGATTCGGCCATATCGATCTGGAACTTGTCCTTGGCGTCGGGGTCGACTTTCATGAGGATGGTCTGGGCCCAGCCGACGATATCGCGTGCGGCGCGGTTTTTCTCGAGTTTATAGATCTTGTTGGATGCCGCGAGCATGTTCTTTTTGGCCTTTTCGACGGTCTCCTTGGTTTTCCCGTAGACTTCCTCGTTGCGCTTGTCCTTTTCGGTGAGGAACTTGTCGGCGAAGCCGAGGACGACTTCGGACCAAGAGAGAGCGGCTTCCGGGAGGCGATCCATCTTGTAGTAAGAGAGGCCCATTTCGTACCAGGCCTGGGGTTCGACCTTGAGTTTCATGAGCCTGTCGGTTTCGGGCCTTCTGCAAGCCATGACGGCCCTGCGGTAGCCCCTGACGGCGTCCCTGTACTTGCCGGCCTGGTATTCGCCCTGTGCGGCGGCGTACATGGTGGCGGCGTCATCGAAGAACCTGACGAGGTCCGGCTTGTTTTCTTCGCACCACTTATACCATTTCGCCAAGAGTTCCCTGTAGTTGTATTCCCAGGTTCCGTGGAGGTCGATACCCTTCTTGAGCGTCTGGACGGCCTGCTTGTAGTTCTTCTGAGCCCACTGTGCTTCAGCGAGGACGTTGATGACGGCCTGGCCCCAGTTTTCGTTGAGCCTGCCGCGGTATTCCATCATGTAGCCGGAGCAGGTTCCTTCGGCATCCCTGTACCTGCGGGCCTTGAGCTGGCAATCGGCCTTGTAGTAGAAGGCCGGTTCCCTGATACCGTTGATGAACTCATGGTAAATCTTGGGGATTTCGGCCATATCAATATCGATGACGAGGTCGAAGGAGCCGGTGGCGTTCTCGAAATCCTCGCCTTTCATCTGCATGAAGCCCTTGGCGAAATGGCCCCAACTGGTGATGAGAAGATACTCGTCAAACACCTTGATAAAGGCGTCGGCTTCTTCGGTGACCTTGGAGACGAAAGAGCGCTTGTCGGCGCTGTTGTCTTCATAGGAATCGACGGCTTCGAAACAGGCCTTGAAATATCTCTGCCCCGCGGTAACGGCCTTTTCCAGGGCGGTCTTGAGTTTCTCCTCGAGCCTCTCGCGCTTGACCGTGACCTTATCTTCTTCCTCGACGCGCTTCTTGGTGTCCAGGTATTCCTTCATAGCGCCGTCATAGGAGGTCTTGAACTTCTTGACGACGTCGAGAAAGATGGCGCGTGCTTCGGCCATGAATTCGGCTTTTTTCTCAACGTCCGTAATAGCCTTGAGCTGTTTCATATTGGCGCGCGCCTTGGCCAGGTCCAATTCGCCCAGTGCACCGGCGACTTCGCCGTAGAGGGGGTGGTTTTCACCGAGTTCCCTGGTGGCCTGAGTCAGATAATCCTTGGCCTTTGCATAGTAATCGCGCTTCTTATCGGCATTCTTCTCGTTTTCGGCAAGCTGAACGTAGGCGACACCCATGCCGGCCTTTGCTTCGGCCCCGCCCCGGCCGGACTTGTTGTTCTCCATGAGAAAGATGGCCAGTTCATTAAGCCCGATCCTGGAAAGACCCTGCGCCAGCTTGTAGTTTTCCTGAGCGGAGACGGCCGGAGCCAGAAGCATGACACCGAACGCAAAAAGAAGAAGCATCTTCTTCATAATGAGACCTCGTTTCCGGAGCCAGTTAAGTACCTTATAGGATAAGGCATAAGGGCTCCTTGTCAACTCAAAGCAGGCCTCGTGCGAGTTTCGAGTATCTTTAGAATTGTTAACGCAAAAAAGGGGCGGCCGTTCATGGCCGCCCCTTTTTTCAAGAGCCGAAAAAACTAGAGCTTACGTTCCTCTTCCGTGAAGAGGATCAGGCGGACGCTGACCATGATCAGCAGGTTCATGCGCTCATCCTGCTTCAGGTCACTGCCGAAGAGCCGGCCGATAATGGGGAGATCCGAGAGTACGGGAATACCGCTGTGAGAGTGGTGCTTCGTTTCGGTCATGAGCCCGGAGAGGAGCATGGTGCCGCCGTCAGGAAGAGTCATCGTGGTACGGACGCTCCGCAACTGCAGTCTGGGCAGCTGGATGGGCAGGTTGACGTAACCGCCGATGATGGCCGTCCTGGAGAGGTCGAGCCTGTCCGCGGTACCGGGGCGCATTTCGAGAGTGATGTAGCGCCGGTCATGGCTGACGGTGGGTTTCACGTCGAGGATGGTACCGGTAAGGATCGTACGGATAACCGGGTCATAGACGCCGCCTGAGATATCGTAGTCGGCAACGTAGCCGCGCTGCCTTGCAAAGAGGACGTAGGCCCGCTGGTTGTTGTACATGGTGACCCTGGGGGACATGAGGAGATCGCCCTTTTCCTCCCGCTTGAGAGCGTTGAGGATGGCCTGGGCCTGGAAGCCGTTCTGCTCGGCATAACGGAAGGCGAAGTGTGCGCCGCCGCCGAAAACCTGGCCCCAGGGGGTAACGGTCCCCAGCCTGGTCCCATAAGGTTCCATCCTGTCACTTTTGAACGTGGTCTTGGCGCCGATTTCCTGCATGATACCGGCGGAAGCATTCCATTCAAGGTCGTACATACCGAGGGTGGAGTAAGGCTGGCCGGTATAGTTGCTGTCGAGGAAGATGGGGTGTTCGCCGGAGAGGCCGGTGAATTCCTGCGGTCCACCGCCGCCGTTGGCGGGGTATGACGGATCACCGGCGGGGATATCGGTCCACGCGACGCCGATGTCTTCAAGGAAGGAGTTGCGGACTTCAATGAACCTGGCATCCACGAGGACCTGCAACGTCTGGCTTTCACGGAAGGAACGGAGGAGCTGAGCGATAAGGCCGTGGATCTCGGGGCGCTGCATGACAACCAGCTTGCCGCCCCTGTCTTCGATGGAAGTGCCCATTTCATCGCCCCAGCTCTGAGGCTGGATGTGTCTCGTTATGAGGTCGGCCAGCGTGGCAGTCTCAACAACACTGCTGCCGCCGCCATCAAGGGATATGAGGCCGCCGCCCATGCCGCCGCCCATGCCGCCCATGCCGCTGGCGTCGCCGCCGCCCATAATCAGTTCGGGAGCGGAGAAGTCCGTGATGCTGGTAGTGAGGTCGCGGACGTCATAGACCCTGAGTTCGACTTCACCGGCGAGGTTCCTGGGCGTGGAGATGAAGACGGCTTCGTTCTTGATGGTGTAGTCGAGGCTTGCCAGGCGCAGGATCCACTTGAGAGCCAGGTGGAGGGGCATTTCGGAGACGCGGAGGGTAATCTCCATGTCGCCGCCGATTTCCTCAAGCGCCTTGGGGTCAAAAATGATGTTGACCTTGGTAAGGGCCTGAAGGAACTGGACGGCTTCGGTAAGAGGCGTCTCGACGAACTCGAAGGACACGTTTTTGTCGAGCTCACGGCGAATGGTCTTCATCCATGTGGGCTCGTCGGCTTCACGCATTTCAACCGATTCACGTTTCCTGATTTCTTCCCAGTCGTCGGGGTAAACAAGGTATTTGCTGTAGGGGATGGTGGAGGAAGTGAGGAATTCGCCGAGGTTGGTCTTTTCCTCCTTGTCCAGGGCCTGGATCTTGTCATCGCGCTGGCGCTGCATCTTAACGCGCATGCTCTGGACCATGGCGTTTGCGTCGGCGTTGGTGGGGTCGATCTTCCTGACTTCGCGGGCGGTCCTGAGGGCCATTTCGAACTGGCGCTTGGACTCGAACATCTGCGCCTGGTCCATGAGCTTGTTGATACGCTGTTTTTCGAACTCACGCTCGAGCTGCTTGCGATCCTCGGCTTCCGCGATGGCAACGCTCTGGGAGTAGGAACTGAGGGCCGCCTTCTTCTCATCCCTGGCGTCTTTTATGGACTCGGCAACGCTCTTGGCCTCGTTTTCATAAGAGCTCACATCGATGTCGTGGGGGAGCCATCTCAGGATATCCCTGGCACGGTCGATATGGTCCCATGCGACGTCAAGGTCGTGGAGGGCCATGGAAAGGATCTTGTCCTTGGTCTTGTCGGCGACGTCTTCAGCGGCGGGGTTAAGGGCCTTGCCATAGTAGTCCCTGGCGATCTGGATGTGGTTCCTGAGCTCCAGGAGGCTCTCCTGCTCCCTGACAGTGACTTCCCGTTCAAGGCGCTCGAGGACGCCGCGGATGCGTGCGGCCCGTTCACCGAGGAGTTCCATGGTGCTGTTGAGGAGCTTCTGGGCTTCCTCGTTGTCGGGGTCAAGCTCAACAGCCTTCTTGAGAGCGACGCGTGCGAGGTCGTACTTGTAGGCTTCATAGAACTTGCGGCCGACTTCCGTGTGGTGCCGGCTGAGGGCCTTGGCCTCTTCAGAGCTGCGCTCGATATCCTGCTTGGCATCCTTCAGGCGTTCCCTGGCGAGCCCTCGGGTGGACGTGTCCTGAGCGGCGACACCGCCCGCTCCCAGGAGCACTACCAGCACCGCCGTCGTCAACTTCTTGACTTTGGACATCGTATGATCCCCTCTATGCCGACTAACCGGAAGCATATGCAGTCACCTTTCCCCTGACGACCTAGAGCTTGCGTTCCTCATCCTCGAACATGAGGAGCTTAGCCCTGACCATAATCGACAGGTTTCTCTTCTCGTTATCCTCTATAGTCCACCGGAACAAGCGTCCCACGATAGGAATGTTGGAGAGGAACGGGACGCCGTTCTCGGAGATGTACTTGATGTTCTGCATGAGGCCGCCGAGGAGGACCAGGCCGCCGTCGGGCAGGGTAACGGTAGTTCTGACCTTGCGGAGTTCGAGGATGGGGAAGTCGACCGGCAGGTTGACGCCGACGGGAACCGGGGGATCGCCCAGGAGGACGGCGCCCTGCAGGTTGATGACGTCGAGCTGGAGGAGCGTGGCAAGGGTGGGTTTCATTTCGAGCGTGATGTAACGCCTGTCGGCGCTGACGATGGGCTTCACTTCGAAAACCACGCCCTGCAGGAACTGGCGCACGATGGGGTCATAAGTACCGCCGGAGACGTCGTAGTCGGCCACGTAGGCCTGCTGTTCAGCGACGAACATGTGAGCGCGCTGAGTATTGTATACGGTCAGCCTGGGGGCGGTGAGGACCGTGCCCGCCTGCCGGACCCGCAGCATGTGCATGAAGGTCATGGCTTCGAGGTTCGAGAGGTAAACGTACTGGGCGTTCAGGCCTTCGACGAGCCTGTCCGGCCAGTAACTCGAGTTGAAGGCCTCGGAACCGAGGGTGCCTTCTTCAGGGCTGGCCAGTGGCCTGTAGTTAGACACGGCGCCGGTTATGTGCATCTGGCCGTTGCCGAGAAAGCCCGTGGGCCTGCGCATGAAACCGCTGGAGACCGAATTGAGTCCCGGCGGGTTGACGGCGGCGTCGGGGTTGAAGCTTTCGGAAGTCCAGCTACGGCCGATCACGTTGGTGTTGCCGGGCGCAGACCCGACGTCGTTCAGGCCGGACCAGTCGAAGCCGACTTCCTCGAAGAAGCCCTCACGGATGTTGAGCACACGGCCTTCGACGGTCACGAGCAACTTCTGGGTGGACCTGAGGCTGGAAAGGAGCTTGTCGATCATCCTGTGAATCTCGGGCCTCTGCATAACAATCAGTTTGCCCCCCGAGAGCTCGATGGAGGTACCCAGGTCGGGGCTCCACGATTCGGGATTGATGCGGTTCATTATCATATCGGAAAGCGATTCGGCCGTCACGAGGTCTTCGTCTTCCGGGGTAACGACGCCGATGCCGCCCAGCCCGCCGCCTCCGAAGGCCGTCGTACCGAGGTCGAGGGCGAAATCGGGACCGGAGAAGTACTGGACCTTCATGGTGAGGTCGCGGACGTCATAGATCTTCATGGAAACATCAGTGGTCAGGTTTTCCGGCTTGGAGATGAAGATTGCATTATCCTTGAGCATGTAGTTGAGACCGGCAAGCCTGAGAATCCAGTCGAGAGCCAGTTCCAGCTTCATCTGCGCGACGCGCAGGGTGATGGGGGAATCGCCGACTTCGTCGAGGGCGAGCGGGTCGAGAATCATGTTGACCTTGGTAAGGTTCTGGAGGAACTGAACCGCTTCGGACAATGGAGTCTGGACGAATTCGAAGGACACGCGCTTGTCGAGTTTGCGCTTTATGTCCTGCGCCCAGGCTTCCTGGCCCTGCTCGTCGATGCCGCCCTGACCCTGCTCGGCACGTGCGACGATTCTTTCCCAGTCTTCGGGATAGATGATTCTCTTTGAATAGGCGATCGAAGCCTCGTCCACGTTGAGCATCGAGCCCCTGCGCTCAAGCATGATCTCGTTGTAATTGTGGGCCTCGACCTTTTCGTGGCGCTTCTTGCGGCTCTTCTCGATAAGGCTGGCCGCATCGCTGTTCAGCGGGTCGATCTTTATAATCCTGTTACAGAGCTGTTCGCACTGCTCGTATTCTTCCCTGCCGTAGAAGAGGCGGGCCCTGCCAAGCATGGTATCGACGCGCTCTGAGAGGTACTGACGTTCACGTTCGTGGCTGACGGCAGCTTCTTTAAGGGCACGGGTACGCTGGTACGCCTTCAGGTCCTCTTCCGCCTGTTTCTTATCAGTGACGGCCTGGTTTCTGCGGCCGCTGGCAACTTCTCTTTCGGCATGGACGTCGAGCTTGTAAGGCATCCAGCGGATGATTTCGAGAACTCTGTCATAGAGTTCGATGGACTTATCCAGGTTCTGGATCCTGCGAGTCAGGAGTTCGTCCTGGTTACGGTCCTCGTCGCCTTCCTGGAAGCCGCGCGCCTGGCTTTCGAAGCCTTCGGCTTTCTCCATGGCGTTACGCATTTCGAGGAGGGATTCCTGGACTTTGGCGCGCCGTTCATCGCTCATGCGCTTCAACACGCCCACCCAGTCATCGCGGCGATAGCCCAGCATGCCGCGTACTTTTTCGAGCATTTCCTGCGCGCCCTTGTGGGCGGGATAGATATCAAGTGCCTGCTGGAACAATTTCTGGGCTTTTTCGTATTCAATATTGCCATAGGCGGCAAGACCGGCCTTGTAGACCGCGTCCGCTTCTGCAAAGCGGGCCTGTTCCTGCAGATCCAGTTCCTTGGCTACTTCATCCAGGCGCTGGTATTCAACCCTGGACTCTTCGGTCCTTCTCCGCGGCCGCCTTCTCGGCTTAGGAGTGGGTTCGACCTTGGGCTCGGCAACAGGAGTCGCCTCCGGCGCCGGGGCAGGAGCAGGCTCGACCTTTTCAGGCTGAGTCTCTTCCTTCTTTTCCTCTTCTGTGGTCTCTGCCGGTTTCCTTCTCCTGCCGAAACCGACCGGACCGTCCTCTGCATAGACCCCCGCGGCTGTAACAGTCAGCCCCAGGACAAGAAGCACCAACCATCTGATACGAGAAGCCTTCATTGTGCCTCTATCCTTTCGCTTATGCCCGAACATCGCACCTGCCATCGGCAGTTCCTCCTGTCAGTACTACTGATGCAAACAGGACGCCGTTTATTAGAAATTTTTTATCGCCGTCCTGCGGTTGTCCTTTCCGCCGTTTCGGAGCCGGCACTCCGGCCCTGTCACCGAATACCTCTAATCAACTCTTCTCCGCCGCCACTGTCGCCGCGGCCGGCAGGAGGAGTGGTTGCGCCCACGGGACTGCCGGCAGGCGATGAAAGCACATTTTCCTCCTTGCCCCGGAAGATCTCCAGTTCATCAATTTTCCCGGTGGTGACTTCTTTCACTTTCACGCCCTGGAACAGGTATTTTCTTTCCCTGACAACGGTGGTCTTGACCGGTTTGCCGTCCGGGCCGAGTTCCCATTCGATGACTTCTTCCTTCCTGGTACGCTCTTCCTCAACGATTTCCACAAGTTCGTATCCGGAATCGATTTCCTCGGTCCCGACGCCGATACCCGGCAGTCTTCTGACACCGACAATCTTCTGCCGTTCAGCTACAATAGCCTTGCCCTTTCCCCAGGCGGATTCCTTGCCGTTCCAGCGCATTACATTAATTTGGGCCTGCTTGGCCTGACCCTGGCCCGTGGACCCCTTGTAAAAGATCATTATGTTGGTGGGGGTCGTGGCGGATGCAATGACAGACAGGCCGGACATCCAGAATTGGGTTCCGTCCTCAACGACCTGAGTAATATTGTCGGGTGTGAGTATCATGCCTTTCTTTCCGGGTCCGAACCATTCGTCCTTCGTGTAAACTCTGGCCTTGACCCGTACGCGGTAACTATACGTAGTCATAGGCTCTACCTGATTATCGGTAAATGAGTAAGCCTTCTTTACACCATCCTCGCCTTCGGCGGCAGCGCCCGCGAAGGCGCCGGCGCCCATGCCGGTGGGGTTAGTCATCAATGCGGCGGCGGGAGAAGCCGGGGTATCACCTTCGGTGCGCCTTTCGGGCCAGTCGGCGGGGATCACCTTGTAGGGTTTGTCCGGGACAACGGCGTCGACCTGTTCATCCCAGCGGTACACATGAAATTCCACGGGTTTACAGACGTTCACGGCCGGGACTACAAAGCCGACATCGTCGAACATCCTCGAAGTGCCGTTCAGGACCCATTTAACCTCCACCTGGCCCCGTTCTGCGGTGCTTTTCACATCCGCCGGGACAGCGAGCTTGCCAAAGGCCATGTCGATGGGTATCTGTTCGCCTTTCTTCACCTGGGGGAAGAAGATCCTGGGGGGTATCGCCGCCAACTGCTGGCCCGACGCCACGTTGACCGTCTCGGCAAGCTTGCGATCGTAGCCCACAATGGCAACGGACTTGGCCTGATGGGTATCGATATAGTCCCGGATTATCTTGATTTTCCGATCGACCTCGCCGCCCTTGCCGGATTCCGTCCTGTAACTCTGCAGGTCGGTGGAAATCCAATATGCACACAAAACGATAACAAAGATAACGACAATTTTCTCGCCGTGCCTAAGTACAAGGTCCTTCATTAAAGGCCCTTTCCTGCTTCAATTTATCTCTGGTTGCCCGGCGCCTCGGCCGTCTCGGCAAACTTGCTGAATTCATAGACCTGGCATTCAAGGACTACGACCGTTGGGGCTTCCCATTCACGCGTATTTCTCAATTCCATGACTTCGGCCGACGACTGGGTTCTTCTGCGGCTGGCATAGGCGCCGCCGCGGCTGCTGCCGAAATCCTGGGGCTGCCGTCTTATGTCCATTCTCTTGACAACCAGGAAGAACTTGCTAGTAGCTATAAGCCGCCTGAGGATTTCGGGCACGGCCGAATAGTGAGCCACGAATTCGATTTCGAAGCCGTGTTTTTCAAAAGGTTCGGCCATGGCCGGGGGATCTTCATCCACGCCCATGGTCATGGCACCCGGCCTGTTGAGGCGGCGCTGTTTAAGCTCATCTGCGGTAAGGAATTCAAATCTTTCCAGTATCTGGACACCCCTCGCCTGAATGACCGGACGTTCGTCGCGGGTATCCGGGTCGGTTTCCACGGCGGCCACATTGACCTTTACGGAACCCAGAACAGCGTAAATTTCGCGAAGGATAACATACTGTTTGAGGACGGTGTGGATATTCATCTGGTTGATATCGTCGAGTGCGGTCTGGCCAAGGGTCTTGGGCCCCTCGTTGCGGACAATCATTCCGTTGGTTTTCGCCTCGGCCATCAGCATGCTGTACTTGTCGTCAATCCAGCGTCTGAAGAGCGTGAGGTCGTTCAGGTCGGGCTGAGGGGTGAAGCTGGCGGGGCGTATGTCGGGGTTCATACCGACCTTTACAGGATTCATCCGGTCGTCGTAGGATACTTCGAGACGTTCCCTTATGCCCTGCTGCATTTTCTGGAGGGAGTTGAGCTGTTCGGCGGCCTTGTCGATATCGCTCTGGTTTTTCACCTTTTCGTCCAGCTTGGCAGCAATGTTGTCCAGTTCGCCCAGTTTCCGGGTGTACTGGCCCTTTTCGGTCTCGACCTCGTCCTGCTTCAGGTAGACGCCCAGGGCCCAGAAAATACCGGCGCCGACAACCACCACCGCTATCAGCACCCAGAAGATATTCTTCTTCAAGCCTTCCACGTCATGTCTCCCATCGCCAATCGGCGTGAAGTCTCCGTCGGGTTATTCACATTCCTATGGTTTCTTATCCTCCTTGGGCCGCCTGTCCGTGCCGTCGTCATAGCGCCATCTCATCTTGAACATGCGGTAGGGACGGGTAACGATCTTATGCGGCTCACCCTTTTTCCTCTTTTCCTCCTCAAGGAGATAATCCTTGTATTTCATATCGATCTTGCGGTAATCCTTCCAGCCGCCTTCGACGTCGACGCCCTGGAAGCATTCGACCTTGAGGAGTTCGTCGCGCAACCTGATGGCCGGATCTATCGGGGCTTCTTCGGCTTCCTTTTCACCCCGGATTTCGGCGAGCATGACCACTTCCATGGGCGAATCGACCGCCCCGGCCCCTGTTTCCCCGCCCTTGGCACCGGGTTGTCCAAACGTCGGGACGGTCGCCGTTCCGGGGAAAACCGGGCCGGCCGGAGTACGGCCTCTTTCATCCTTTTCGATCAGCTCAGCGGGGTCCTTTTCAAGCGGCCGCATGCAGACGTCCGCCGGGAACCTCGACATGTACACCTGCTTGACGTAGATATCGGGCTGCTTTTCACTGAGCGGGTTGGTTCTCGGGTCGATCTTCAGCAGCGTCTTGTTGAGCTTGTCGAGGCAATCGACGTACCAGCCGCGATCCCGGCCGATCCTGGAATAGAATTCCAGCCTGCCTTCCAGCGGAGCGATCTCTTTTATCACGGCGTCGTGTTTTGCCGTCAGGCCGTTCCGTTCGGTGATGATGCTGTCGGCACGGTGAACATCTTCCTTGTAACCGGCCAAAACCTTGCCCTGCACAAAATAGGAGAACATGACAGCGGCGAGAAGCGCCAACGCGCCAACGACCGCCCACGGCCTTTTGCGCTTCATCATCTTGTCGTGCACGACGTTTTCCGGCAACAAGTTGATGTTGGCGCGCGCGAGTCCCAGTCCCTGCACGGTCAGCCCCAGGGCAACGGCCATGGAGCCGACTTCCTCGTTCAGCCAGCCGGCGTCCAGACCCGGGGCGGCGGTAAACCTGACGGCGCTCGTCGGTATGTCCACGTCCTGGCCGAGCATCCTGCCGACGTACTCGCGTATCTGCGGCATACGGAAGGCGCCGCCCAGCCCGACGACTTTTTCGACGCGCACGTTATGGGAAAGACTCTTGTAATAGCCCAGTGATCTCTGGATGTCGCCGGCCAGGTTCCTGATGACCGGCTCGATGACCTGGAACATTTTTTCCGCCTGCTTGGACCTGTCCATCTTGAACAGGATGTTCTCAGCTTCTTCCTGGCTGATGCGGAATTTCTGCTTGAGCGTGCGTGTCATTTCCTCCACGCCGACGGTGAGAGGCCTGAACCAGAAAGCCCCTCCCTCCATGACCAGGAAATCGGTCATCTTGGCGCCGCAGTCGAGGACCAGCGTGGTCACGTCCGTCGTGTACTCGTACGCGGCGAAGTTGAAAAGCGCCACGGGAGCGGCCACGAGGCCTTCGACGTTGAGGCCGATGGACTTCATCATTTCCAGCATGGCGGCCACGTCATCCCGCCTGACGGCGACGAGGCGCACCTGCATTTCGCCTTCGGGAGTCATCTGGTGCTGATACCCCCAAAGTATCTCCTCGAACGGGAAGGGGATCTGCTGCCTGGCCTCGTACTGAACTATTTCCGGCACGCGCCGCTCTTCGACGGTAGGGAGGGTAAAGGGGCGGAAGAACGTCTGGCCGCCCGGGATGCTGACGTACACCGGAGCCGACGCAATGGCCTTGCGCGCCACGGCGTTCATGAGCGTCTGCTTCACCCTTTCGGGCCGGGTTTCCTCGTTCTCGTCAAAGGGTATTTCGAGGATATCGAAGTCGAGAATTTCGACACCGCCACTGCCCCGCCTGGCCTTGGCCACTTTGACGGCGCTCGTACCGATATCGATCCCCCAAACAATACTGGCCATCACGGTCCCTTCTAGTTGCCAGCCGCAAAATCACACCAAGCCCGGCGCGGACCTCGGGCACAAGAAAGCACAGCCCAGCTATCGTAACCAAAAAACGCGCAAATGTCAACCCCCAAATCCATTACACCGGTTTTTGCGCGCGTTCCCGACTCCAGACGCACCGCGCCGCAAAGCCGCGCCGGAAACACGCGGGCACAAGGCGTATCGGCAACGACGAACATGCTTCCAGCGTAACCCCGGGGCCGCGCCGAGGAACGATTTCCTCCCCGTTTCAACAACTCCGCCTGCGTCATCGCGAGCGAAGTGTATTTTTACGGCATGGCCCCGGAGCCGCCGTGAACGCATTTCCACAAACACGCCTCTGTTGGGGAGCCGCCCGTCAGAGCCCTCCTGCCGGACGCGTTCTCTACGCCGGCTGAATTCAGGTAGACGCACATTCCGGCGCAGATATTAGGAATATTTAAGGGATTTTTTTGGATAATTTGTGTTGACTTGTCCATCTGTGCATATAACATCTTCATTTACAAGCATTAAAGTATCGCTGCGGATAGTCCGATAACATGCTCAACCGGGGGGCGTTTGCATTTTGGGGAGTGTTGTACTATGCACGGACGCTTTCTCCTGGTTCTGATACTGGCTGGTTTCATGGGCTGCTCGGGAGACAACGGGAGCGCCCTGGTTCCAATCCCCACGGGCACGCTGCCCGCCACCCGGATATCCGACGTGCTGCCCAGCGCGGGCGGGCAGGCTGAATACAGGAACATGGTTGAAGTGGCATTCACCAGGTATTCGGACGCCAACGCCAACGTTTTCAGCGCGACGTACACGCTGTATCTTGAAGACGTGGACAACGGCCCCACGCCGATAGGCCTGCATGATTTCCTGCAGCACGAAAACTGCCTGCGCGCCGAATATTCCGATCTGGACGGCACGTCCCTGCTGGGGTTCGGAGCCAGGTACATGGTGCAGGACATGCTGCCGCTCCGGGCCGGCATCGAGTTCGCCGAGGACTATTTTTCCCTGACGATCGGGTCTGACTACTACTTCTCCGAAGAGATGGCCGCCGGCTTGGACGTGACCTTTTCCGATTTCAACAACGTAGACATAAACAGCGTGTATCCCCACTTCAAGTGGGCCGTAAACGTGGAAGGCGGCGGATCCCTGTTCCTGGAGGCCGGCTTCAGGATAAACGGCGGCGACGTAGCCGTCGACGACGGGGTCTACGTGGAAGTAGAGTACTACTTCGACCGCCACGTCTCCGCGGGGATTCGTTTCACGACGGATGACGACCAGTTCATAGGCTTCGGCAATTACAGGCTTGAAAACGGCCTGGGGTTCGGCGCTGAAATCGGCGGCGTGAACAATGACACGGTCTTTACGCTGAACGCGGAATACCGCTTCTGATCCCCCCGGACTTACCGTTCATCACCCGCAGCGGCGCCGGACGGCGCCCCGAAGCGTCTCCGCAAGGCGGCGGTGAACCTGGCATCGATGTTCCACGGCATGAGCTCCAGGGGTGAATATCCTTTTCGCCAAGCCATGTAGAACATCGCCACAAGCGCCGCTGCCGTAACGAGCGTATTCTGCCACGATACCAGCTCCCACTGCCAGCCCACCGCCAGATACCATCGATCCGAAAAGGGCAGGAGATAAGGCACGGGCCACTGGCTGCCGTCCGGCCCCCGGGCGCCAATTATGTCACACAACAGGTGGAGGTGGAACACCCCGACCGCAAACAACAGCGTCCTTATCTTTTCCCTGGCCAGCAGAAACACCGCGACCGCCAGCGCCAGCCCAAAGCCGATGTTGTGACACAGGATGTGATGGAACCGCGTGAACCACAGGAGAGGCCGTTCGCTATGGCGCGTCGCGAGTTCGGCTATGGCGCCCAGCCCATCAAGGTCGGGGATAACGCCTGATATCGTTATGAGCCACCGGTCCCTGCGCATGGTTTCGCCGGCACCGGCGATATCCCAACTGACCAGGAAGTGCGTGACCGGGTTCAATCGCCCTCCGTGCCCGTGTTCCGCTTTCGCCTGCCGCCCGCCGGACGCACCGCCTGCAGATACAGCTCGACGTTCGTCTCGCCCCTGAAAGTATTCAGGTCGGGCCGGACTGCCATCTCGAGTCTTGAGCCGCTTTCTATAAGACTCACCTTGTCCACCTTGCCGAACCCCACCACCCGGAACATCCTGCCGCCCGCTTTCGCCATGAAACTGATATGCTTCTGCGTGGAACCCATGAGACGCACGTTCCCGACAGGCGCCACATCCGTCATAACGCCCACCGGTTCAGGGTTCCCTTCCCCGTAGGGCTCAAGCATGCTCAGGTCGGAGACGTTTTCGAGGGTAAGTTCTTCCGGCGGGAAGACGCCGTCGGTGTGGAGGAGCGGCCGGGGAGGGTTCTCGGCTATCATTCTCGCCGAGACTTCCTCGAAATCCCGCCGGAACGCCCCGTAGTTCTCACGCCTTATAGCAAACCCCGCCGCGTATTCGTGCCCGCCGAACGATTCGAAATGCCCGGCGACTTCGCTGAGCGCCGCATACAGATCGAAGCCCTGGGGCGAACGCGCCGACCCGCGCCCGGCATCCCCGTTCTGGAACGAAACCAGCGCCGCCGGACGGTTGAACTTCTCACAGACACGGCTGGCCACTATCCCGATAACACCGGCGTGCCATCCGTCGTGGGCCGACACGATGGCGTGCGGCGGCGTTTCCTCCGGAAGCTTTTCCAGCAGTTCACCGAGGATCTTGTCCTCTATGCGCTGCCTCTTGCGGTTGGTCGCATCCAGGAATTGCGCCACTTCAGAGGCTTCCGTATCGTCTTCCGTGTTCAGCAGGTCGAGCGCCTGGAGGGCATGTCCGATGCGCCCCGCGGCGTTGATCCGCGGTGCGAGCCCGAAGGCCACGTTCATGGCGCCGAGTTCCTTGTCACGCAGCCGCGCCACTTCTATGAGCGCCCTTATGCCCGGAATGCCCGAACGCGCCATTTTCTTCAATCCATAACCCGCCAAGAGGCGGTTTTCGCCCAGCAGCGGGACGACGTCCGCTATCGTGCCGAGGGCCACGAGCTCTATGGAATTCGTCAGGTATTCGCGGTAGCGGGGACCGATGTTCCCCTTGCCGAATATCCTGTCCCCCAGCGCCCAGGCAAGGTAGAAAGCCACGGCCACGCCCGCTATGTCCTTGGTCGGAAAATCCGGCGACATCCTTGGATTGACTATGGCGCAGGCGTGCGGGAGTTCGTCCCCGGCGTGGTGATGATCCGTTATCACCAGGTCCACGCCGGCCTCACGCAGTATATCCGCCTCGGCCACGGCCTTCACGCCGCAGTCGACGGTAATGACCAGCCCGGCCCCCGACTGTACTATTTCCCGCATTGCGTCAGGGTTCGGGCCATAACCTTCTATTGTACGGTGCGGGATGTAAACACCGGGAGACGCTCCCAGCCGCTTCAATGCCCCCCGCATGAGAGCCGTCGCTGTTATGCCATCGACATCGTAGTCACCGAAGATCGTTATTTTTTCGCGCTTCTCAATGGCCCCGGCTATCCGGCCGGCCGCCTCTTCCATGCCCGAAAGCAGGGACGGGGCGGAAAGATCCGAAATCGAACAGCGGGTGAACTTCGCCACGTCTCCGGGAAGCGTCAGCTTCCGCGCCGCCAGCACCCTTGCAACCAGCCTGCTGACGCCCGCCGAATCCTGTATGCCCCGGATTGATCCCTCATCCGTTCCGGGGACGACCCAGACAGGCGAAGAGTCGCCCGTCAGTTTTCTTCCGGGACTCTCTCTGAGCGGCAAACCCGCCATGCCCTGTCCACTTTCCTGAGCGAAAGCTTCAACAGGTCCCCATGCAGGACCAGCGTGTCCACGTCAAAGGTTCCCCCTGAATCGCTGGACAGGCGGCACGCCGGGTAAAAAACCGCCGTCGCTCCCGTACCTTCGACCTCAATTTTCATTTCCGTAATATCTACTTCTATCTGTTGAAAAGACTTCATCCCATACATGATGATCTGTTTCAGTTCCGCCGCCCCGTATCCCCACTCATCCACATAGTCGGCACTGATGTGATCGCCGAAAGCGATTATGTCATGTTCTTCCAGGGTCTTTTCCAGGTCTTCGACCACCCGGCGAACGCGCACCTCGTCAGTCAGTATGAAACGGTCGTACACCAGGTAGCCGACAAGCGCAAGGACCACCACCCCGCCAACTGACAGACCGATATACTTTTTCATGGCTGACTCCCTAACTAAACCCTAACGTGACTGCGAGACAAGTCAAGCACTTTAAGTGTTGTTCCGGCGCCTCAGCCGCCCGCCGACAGGAGGTCTTCCACCGTGGCGTCTCCACGGCTGCGGGCAATATCCAGGGGAGTCCTGCCCCTGTTGTCCCTGGTATCAGCGGGCACCCCCTGCTGCAGCAGAAACTCCACGGCTTTCGCCTTGCCGAAAAAAACGGCCTTGTGCAGAGGCGTCATGTCCTGCCCGTCCCTGGAGGCGAGGTCCACGTCATGAGCCGCCAGCCAGCGCAATATCGAAGTGCGCCCGAAAGCCGCCGCCAGGTGCGCGGCGGTGGCGCCCTGCGCGTTTGCCGCGTTTATGTCCGCCCCATGACTGAACATCGCGTCCAGAAAATCCTCGTAGCCGTGCGCCACCACCGTATGAAAGAGCGTGCCGCCCAACCGGTTCCCCAAGTTGATGTCCGCGCCGCTTTCCAGAAGGACCTCGGCCACTTCCGGACGATGGTACAGCACGGCAAGATGAAGCGGGGTGTCGCCGTAGTCGTTTACTGCATTGACGTCAGCGCCCGCGCCGACAAGCATCGACACAACTGTCCTGCTGCCGCGGACCGCCGCAATGTGGAGAGCCGTCCGGCCGTTTGCGCTCCGGGCGTTCACGTCGGCGCCGCCCGCGAGCAGCACGTCCAGCAACAGGTCGTTGTCCCGCTGCACGGCGAAATGGATGGGGGCATCGCCCTGCGCCGTGCGGGCATCCGGGTTCGCACCTTTCAAGATAAACGCTTCGGCCACCTTGACGCAGTCCCTTTCCGCAGAATGATGCAATACCGTTCTACCCGTGGAGTCGCGGATATCCGGATCCGGCATGTAACCTACCAGTACGGCCCTGGCATCTTCGTCCGCCTCGGCTTTTTCCAGGTTCCCGGAGAGCAACTCCGACCATTCCCATGGCTCGAACCTGTTCTCCGCCGCGATAAGCTGGCTCATGGCGCGGACGCCGAGTTTCCGAACCATTTTCCTTGCGAAGGCCTGCGTGTGTTCGTACCTGAATGCCAGTTCGGTTATCATGGGCAGTTTTACCCATACCAGCATTCCGAATAACAGCAGGCCGGCGCCCAGCCCCCCCAACGTAATCCAGACGCCCCTGCCGCTCTGTTCTGCTTTTTCCACTATTTATTCCTTAACATCTTCGATTATAGCACGGCCGCGATACCGGCCGGTGTAAAACCGCCGTGTCTTTGCCGCCCCCGCGAAAACACCCGAACCCGATCCGGATTTCTGCGTTTAACCGAGGGACCATGTTGCTGACCTGCGAACCTTTCTTGCGGGAGGACGGATATTGCCTAGAATCTTTCCCATGAAGCCGGTCCACGTATTGCATGCCGTTCTGTTCGCCGTCATCACCGCCCCCGCGATGCTGTTCGCCATGGAAGACTCTCCGGACGACAACGGCACCGTGGTAGTCGTCACGGCCACGGCCATTCCCAGAACACAGGACAGGCTGGGCGCAGACGTCACCATAATTGAGGCTGAAGAGCTGGAAGACCTGCCGGGGATCGGCCTGGACGAAGCACTCGCCAGGAACACGCCGGGGCTTGAAGGCGTTGTGACCACGGACACGGTTCCGCCCAACGTGTCGCTGCGAGGTCTGCCTGGCAACTACCAGTCGCAACGGATACTGGTGCTTTACGACGGAGTTCCCTTGCGCGATACGTACACCGGCGGTTTCGATATGCGCCGGACCTCCCTGCAGGACGTGGGAAGGATAGAAATCGGCAAGGGACTTGCATCGCATCTCTACGGCTCCGGCGCCATGGGCGGCGTTATACAGATGCTGCCCGAAGGTCCGCCCGGGGAAGGATTCGAATCGAAGTTCAGTATGCACGGCGGCAGTTTCGGGGAACGCGGGGCCGGGCTCAACGCTGGTTTCGGCGGCAACGGCTCGGGCATGCGTTTTTTCGGCGAGTACTCACGTAACGACGGCTACCTCGACAATTCCGACGGCTCGTCCCAGTGGACCGAATCCGTTAACGGTGGGATCAGAGGCTACCTGCCGCTGGCCGGATCGCTTTCGGCGCGCACGGGATTCCTCTTCAACAGGCTTGAAAGCAACGGGGAAGATTTCCTTGAAGACATCGAGAGCGAAACCTTTTACACGCGTCTGGCCGGCGTTGAAGCGCTTTCCGACCTGGCTCTCTGGGCCTCCAACGAAAAGCGCGCTCTCTCCTGGCGGATGTTCCCCGGCCAGGACCTGTTCTTCTTCAACTCGCGGGGCGCCAGGTGGCAGGGCAGCCATGCAGCGTCTTCCAGCAGCGCGGTCGTCAACTACGGCGTGGAAATCGGCCGTGAAGACGTCGAGTCTTCCGGGGTCAGCGGGACCGTCCGGGCGGGCGACACCAACTATGCCGTGTTCGCTGGATACGAAGCGTTCGCGGGTCCGCAGGAATCGCACGGTTTTTCCGCCGGGCTCCGGTTCGACTATTCCGAAGACTTCAGCGGCGAGATATCCCCCCGCCTGTCGTACGTATACCACAGGTCGGCCGACACGCAGTTCTATGCCGCCGTGGGCAAGTCCTACCGCAGTCCGCAGGCTTCGGACCTCTACCTGCCCCCCACGTCGTACATGGGTATGACTTTTGAAGGGAACCCGAACCTTCAGCCCGAGACCGCCCTGGGCCTCGAGCTCGGCTGGCGGCAGCAAATCAACGGCCATGATATATCCCTGGGCGCCTACTACACCATCCTGGAAGACGGCTGGGACTACATGATGGACCCCGACACGGTTTTCCGCCCGCACAACGTTACAAAGATCATAGCCCGCGGTGCGGAATTCTCATGGAAATGGTCTTTACCGAACGACATCGACACCGTTGGCGTCACATATTCTTTTACCGACTCGTTCTACGAGGAATGCCTCAGCAACCCGTTCATCGAAGGCAACGACGTCGAAGACGTGCCCCGCCACCAGGGACGCGTCTTTTTCGAGCACGTACTGTCCCGGGAGCTCAAGGCTTCGCTTCGAATCGAGGTGGTAGTTGCCGACGAACGCCCCGACGACGCCTTCGGTTCCGCCTTCATCCCGGCGTACGGACTTGTGGGCGTTTCGTTCGGGATGGGCGATGCGGCAGACAAGGGCAGGTTCATCCTGAACGTCACGAACGCTCTCGACAAAGACTACCTGTTCTCGGCGAATCCCGTCGTGCCGGGGAAGCCGCGCTCGTTCACCGTCGGATATATCCGGAGCTTCTGAGACACTTCCGCTCTTGGCCGCTGCGCCTTTTTCATTAACATGGTGTCAGCACGTCAGCGCGCCCGGAGGCGAACCATGAGCGAAAATGTCATTTACGACTGGGCTTCCACAAGAAACCTCGGCGACTGGAAGTTTGAAGGCCACGGCGGCCTTTCCATCGCCGGCGATGGAGCGCTCAACATCCGCACCGCCAACATGGGCCCCTTGATGCGTGCTTCGAACGCCTGGCTTTATAATGTCGAACTCCCGCCGGATTTCGAATTCACCTGGACCTACCGCAACGGCTCGCTCACCAACCGCAGGATAGACTCCGAAGGCGTCATGATTCTTTTCTGCGCCCGCCCCGTAGTGCTGAAAGACCTCTGGGAAGACCCGCGCCCTCACGCGCGCTATTCCGACATATGCAGCTACCGCAAAATGGTCTGCTACACGTGTGGGTTTTACCGCTCGCCTTACGGTGGAGCCGGGCAGTTGCGCAAGCTTGGAGGCGACACGCCGACGACGTGGGGCGAATCCAACTGGGTCGCGGACGACGGCACCGGCTTTGACGAACTCAGCATCATGAACAAGGCCGACGAGCCCCTGGCGCCGGACGACACGGATGAATACGCCCGCTTCAGCCTCGTCAAGCAGGGTCCCCGCATACGCGTTTCATGCAACGACAGGCTTGTCCACGACTGGAGCGACGAAGGGCAGTACCGTTACTGGAAAGAACCGCTTTCCGGCGGCAGGCTCGCGCTGCGCGAGTTCAACGGCTATATCGAGAGCTACTACTCTGAAATCCGCCTGGCCCTGTTGTAGAGTCTTGCTCGGGCAGCATTCCAGGTCATTGCTCATCCGAACAAATGACAATAGCGCCGTTCTCCAACCTTACCCCGGCTTCGGCCAGCGACCTTGACGTAACCGGAGGTGGAGGGAACGTTCCATTCTCTTGCTGAAAGTCCTTTTCAAGAACCGTCACTTCACGTGAATCAGCCCCTATCATCGTAGGCACAAAAACCATGTGGGCGTCCTCAACCGCACTACTCGATAAAAAAACCGCGGTCAGGCTAACGCTATTGCCCCTAATGGCAAAAGACTGAAGCACCACTCCTCGACCTGCGTTCGCTGATGCCACACTGCGTGCCATTATGGTGCTCAAATCAACAGGTGGCGCATAGGTCAATGTCTTATTAACACGTGTCTTGAGGTTGAAGTGCGTCGAGCTGAGAAACATCTTATCGCGCTCCGAGACACCCCGTTCAAAAGATAAGGCAAGGAGAGCGGCTGTGCTTATCGGATCTTTCTTGAGTGCTTCTTTTTCCGCTGCACTGTAATCACGCAACTTCACAGCCTGGAGATAAACAACAACGAAGCGATCACCCGCCCTGCGCGCATTGGAACTCAATTCAGTATCTTTCCATTTCGCCGCCGTCATTACCCGTCTGATTTGGAACTTCCATGGGCCGCAGACGGTCCAGAGGGCATCTTCTTTGTCCCGCAATGCCTTGATCGCAGCCCTGGCTTCCTCTGCATAATGCCCATCAGGGTGGCTTGCCAGGTATGATTCGTAGGCCTCTATTGCATATACATAACGCCAGTCACGCTCTCTGGCTTTTGTCTCCGCCGCCTCAAAATCTTCCTTGTCCTTCTGCAGCATTCCATGTTTTACCTGTTTCAGCTTGTCTTCGGCCTCATGCGCATGAGCACCGTCAGGCCATTGTGACAGATACACATCGTAGGCACTGATTACTCCGTGAAAATCCTCGCCGGCTTCCTCTGCTGCAGCTTTTGCGAGAGCAAAATCACGGTCGTCCCACGCACGAGGAAGAATGACCTCTACCTGCTCCCTGGCCACTGCAACACGCCGGCCCCGGGGGTGCACGGCCAAATACTGCCTGTAGGCGCCAATTGCCTTCTGTATATCGTCTCCCGCCTCCCTGGCAATAGTCTGCGCCGCGGCAAAATCGCTCTCGTCAAGCCGCCTTAATTGCTCCCGCGCTTCATGCGCATGATGCCCCTCGGGGTATTTTGCGAGGTATGTTTCATAAGCCTTGATGGTCTGTGCAGAATCGTCCTGTTTGCTTCCCGCCGCTTCCTCCGCCGATGCAAACTCAAAATCATCTCGTGCCTTAGGTATCTCCTCCGCAATCATCCTCTCGGCATCCGAAATATGCAGTCCGTTCGGATGCTCCACGATGTACTTCTCGTAGCTTTCCACCGCCTTGTCGAAATCCGCGCCAGCCGCGTCGGCGTCAGCCATAACTTGCTCAAAATTCCGCTCATCCAGGTCGTTCAAGCGCTGTTTCGCTTCCGCGACGTGACGCCCCGAAGGATAACTCCGCAAGTAAGTATCGTATGCCTCGATCACCGCGCCTGTATCAGCCCCCGCCGCTTCCGCCCATGCCGAAGCCTTGGAAAACGCTGTATCGTCTTCAGCGGCGCGCCTGGCCGGTATCCACCACAAGAAGATCGAAGCAAGCACCGCCGCAACGCCCGCCGCACTGACCAGCAGCAACATTTTTTTCTTCGTGGAACGTGCGGGTACGCTCCGGGGAGAACAACCTTCCTGAATCGTCATCGGCCCAATCTCCTGCATTCCGCTCAGACTGTCCGGGAAAACCTCTTAGCCCCGGCCACGCCTATATCGCCTCCGGCATTTCTTCGGCGATGATGAACAGTGCGTCTCCCTGGCGCAGCTTGTAGTTCCCCACCGGATTCACCACTATCACGCGGTCGGCGTCGCCGCGCGCCTGCAGGATATCCTCTTTGAGTTCCTCTTTCAACTGGTCCGACACGTCCGTCTCAAAACCGAAAAGTATTATGCCTTTCGCCACCAGCGTTTTTACGGCTTCGCGGAATTCCATGCCTTCTATCTGGTGCGACAGCGGCTTGTCATAACGGTAGAACTCGCTGCCGAAATCGAACGTCAACAGTTCCGTCAGGGCGTACGACACCCCGTGGTTCAGGGCCGACGCCACCACCAGGCTCCCGCCCATCTGGTCCAGGCAAATGATTTCATCCGCGTGCGCCCGTTCCAGGTGCACGCGGTTGGCCGCACTCAGCACCTGTACGCTGGTGTACGCGGCGCGGTTGAGCGTTTCCACGGCAAGAGTAATCATCAGCGCTTCGGCGTCGGCGTCGTTGGCGCCCTTCGTCAGGTCCGACAGTATTATCACGCTTTCGGCATGGTCCACGCCGGCGCGCAGCAGATCGCTGTCCTGCGTCGGGTCCCCGCTTATATAGATTATCCTTTCATCCGGCAAAGGCCGGTGCTCGTTCTTTGCAAGCACCACGATGTCCTTGTCAGGGTCCGCCGAAAGGAGCTCATGAATAATCTTGTGCCCCTGGAAGTTCCACCCGCATACCACCAGGTGGTTAGACAGATTCACCTTGCTCAAAACCCTGCCTCCCTTCCGGCAGAACTCCACAAAAGACGTCGTGATGGCCGCCGTGATCACCGTCAGAAACGCCAGGCTGATAAAAAGCGAGGCTATTATCGAAGCCTGCACCAGCGTCGAACCGCTTTCCGGTTCCCCCAGTTCCCCCAGGAACGCCGGCAGCCCCTTGATAAGAGCCCTCCCCAGCCCCACCTGGTCGTAGTGCATTATCACGCCGATGGTGAATACATACGCAACTGCCAGCAACACCAGCACGGAAAGCGCCGGATGGTTCACGATGAACGTTCCCCAACGACGGACGGTTCTCTTGACGTTCACCCGTGTTCCTTTTCAGTCCGCGCCCCGGTGCTTCGCCGGAACCGTCAGCCTTGCTTAAGGCCCTTAAGCATCCGGTTCTTGGCGCCGTTCACCATGAATACCCAGATCACCAGGAGTATGAACGCAAGCATGTTGACGTACGGTATCACGCTCATGATGCACGCGGCAAGCCCTATGCCGAATCCGGCCCCGTCAGTGCTCTGAGGGTTCTGCGCCAGCAGCGCGCGCTGTATCGACTTGGACAACCCTGCAACCGCCCTGAATATCCAGTACAGGTTGTAGAACGGGATGAACAGGAA
Source organism: Planctomycetota bacterium (assembly GCA_016930595.1). Taxonomy (GTDB): domain Bacteria; phylum Planctomycetota; class SZUA-567; order JAFGGJ01; family JAFGGJ01; genus JAFGGJ01. The sequence continues at coordinate 36,647 of JAFGGJ010000022.1, read as the reverse complement.
ACCGATCGCTTTCCCCGGCGAAGTGCCGCCGCGGTACTGTTCCGGGACGGCATCCCAGGTCTTGTACATCCATATGAGATACACTATCAGGGCGGCAATGCCGGCCATCATCCACGCCATCGTGGCCAGTCCCACAACAACGGCCTCGTCGTTACTCAGATGCCTGCCCGATGCAATAACCGCTATCACCATCAGGAAAGCAAACAGGTTCGCGACGATCATCAGCACGCCGCTGGCCGTCGCCAGGCCCGAACTCGGTTTAGGAATCGGCCCGGCCGGTCTTTGAGGTACCCCCGCCGGCCTGGCGGCCGGAGGCTGAACTGCCTGTCCGCACTGGGGACACGCGGCGGCCCCTTCAGGCAAGGCTGCTCCACACGATTGACAGAATTTCGGCGCCATGGCTATCCTCCCTTATGGTCGTTCTTCCCCAGACCTGAGGTTATTCTATGCATTGCCCGCCGCCAAGTCAAGAATTCAATACGCCGGGACGGCATTTCCCCCCCGGCCGGCGCCGAGGACGCCCGTATCAGCACCACCCGGAACAGGAGCGGCAGAGCGCGCATCAGACCCCGCTGAACGCGCTGAAACCTCCGTCCACCGGTATCACCGTCCCGTTGATCAGGCGCGAGCCGCGGGCCAGCATCCATATCAACGTGCTGAGGAGGTCTTCCGGTTCGCCGAACTTCCCCATCGGAGTGTGGTCGATGATGGTCTTGCCGCGGGGCGTGAGTTCGCCGGTCTTCTCGTCTATGAGCAGGAACTTGTTCTGGGCGGTCACGAAAAACCCCGGGGCGATGGCATTCACCCGTATGTCCCTGGAATAGTTCTGGTTGATATGCACGGCCAGCCATTGCGTAAAGTTCGAGATCGCCGCCTTGGCGGCCGAATACGCCGGTATCTTGGTCAGCGGCCGGATGGCGTTCATCGACGATATGTTCACCACCAGGCCCTTCTTCCGTTCGGCCATGCCCCTGGCAAACACCTGCGTCGGGAGGACCGTGCCCATGAAATTCAGCGCGAACACCCATTCGAACCCGTCCTTGGGCAGGTCAAAAAACTCCTTGTCGGGGCCCGTGGTGGCCTTGGCGCTGTTGCCGCCCGCCCCGTTCACGAGTATGTCGACGGGACCGAGATCCTTTTCGATCTGCGCGGCGACTCTGGTTATATCGTCCTTGTCGAGCACGTTCATCTTGTAAGCCCTGGCCGTACCTCCGTGCTCATTGATTTCATCGGCGACCTTCTGCGCAGCGTCTTCCGCAATGTCGAGCACCGCGACCTTGATCCCGGCAGCCCCGAGACCGCGGGCCATGGCGCCGCAAAGCACCCCGCCGCCGCCGGTCACCGCAGCTACTTCGCCGTCTATCTCAAACAGGTCGTTCAGAATGCCGTCCAGGCACATGGCAACTCCTTCCGTCTTTCACGCTGTTTTCGGCAGAGCAAATCTCTTCGCCGTATCCGCAACGGGGCCGATTATAGCGCCTCCGTCCGCCCGGGACAAGGCGTTCACGCATACCGTCCGCACAGCATCCCGGTCAGACGGTTGCGCCGGGCGGCATAACGGGCATACTGGGAACGTGCGGGTTCGGAGCACGGAGGGAACGGCATGAAACAGACCTTGGTTATGGCACTTGTCGCGGTGCTTGTTTGTGGATGCAGCAAACCGCCGCAGCAGCAGGCCCCGGCCGACACTGAGGCAAAAGCCGCGGATACCATCAGGATCGGCATGCCTCTTGAAAACGCGAGGCGAATCCTGGCGGCGAACGGCGCCACGGAATCCGGCTTTGACATGATGCCGCCGGAAGGCCAGGAACTCCTGGGCGTCGAACTGCCCGGCAACCGTCCGCTCAGCATTGCATATGACCTCCACGGCGACAACAGGATCATGAGCATGTCCCTCTGCACCAATCCGGAAGTCGTCAAGGGCCTGCAGAACTGGTGCCCCGTAGATGAAATACGCGTAACGACGGATACTCCCCGGCGTGTAGAATAGAAATTCGCCCCGTACAGGAGGCCCTGATATGCCGTTGCCCGTTTCGCTCATAATCGATGACGGTTCCTGCATCAATCCGCCGTACTGGCTGGATCCGATGCACGAACACGAAATGCTCATCCCCAACGACTTCACCGCCCAGTTCGCCGAGGTCTGCCGGAAACACGGCGTCCGGGGCAAATTCAGCGTTATGCCGATGCCCTCCGGCACCGGGCGCATCGATGAAAAACTGAGCTACGTGCCGGAAAAACTCCGCAAGGGGTTCGTCCGGACCGTCCGGGAAAAGATCTCTCCGCTCTTTGACGTCACCATCGAGCTGCTCACCCACCAGGCCGCTTACGACATCAAATCCGACCGGCTCATGCACGTCAACGAAGACGAATACGTCCGGCGCGCCACCGTGGAAGAACTCACCGACTACATCGCTTACGGGTTCCGCATCATGAACAGCGCCGGCATACCCGCCGGGGGAGTAACGTCTCCATGGGCGACCGGCCGCCCGGTCGAAGAAAAATACGCCGAAGCCATCGGGCGGGCCTTCAACCGGGTCTACAGGAAAAAGCGCGCGTGGTACTTCCTGCACATTCTGCACGGCCGGAAAGCTCGCTGGCCGTGGATCGCATGGCAGGATGAAAAGACCGGCATCAAGGTCGCGACCGTACCAGGCCATACAGGCGATCCTTTCTGGAAGACCCAGGATCAGAAGACCCGCCGTTCCGCCGAAACCATCGCCATGCGCTCTGTGGACGAATGGCTCACGGAAAACGGCAAATCGGGCCGCCTGAAAGAACTCCACGACATGGGTATGCCCCTCGTCATGGTCACTCACTGGCAGTCCCTGTACTCGGAAAACCGCCGCGCCGGCCTCCACGGGCTCGAAGAAGCCTTCCGCCGGATAAACGGCACGTTCGGGCGCACCGTCGAATGGACGTATTTCAGGGACCTGGCGGCAACCGCTTACTGACGCGGCCGAAAGCTGAGCGGCACGGCCGTCAGCATTTTCAGCGCGACAATATATATGAGCGCTCCAGGCAGCCCCAGCAGCGGAACAAGAACAAGCGCCGTTAGAAGCGCTCCCGCCGCCCCGCCCATGCTGTCGGCCGCGGCGATACGGGCGGCGGCGGCGCCGGTCGGAGAAGGGTCGCGCGCCGGCAGCAGCGACAGGTTCATGCCGCAGGCCCAGCCGGCCAGGAGCATACCCGCTGCAACAAGCGCTTCGTTCAGCCACGCTATTCCGGGCAGAGCGTACACGTAAACCAGGGCGGCAGCAGCCGCTGCAGCCGGATACCATGGGGCAAATCCCGTTCGCCTGGACGAACGTTCCACCGAAACGGCATGTCGTGAACCCGCATGAAAACCGCACATGAACGCCGCAATGACCAACGCCGTGAAGACGTACATCATGCCGCGGCTTGCCTGGTAGGCGAACAGCACTACCACTTCCACCCCCATTCCCGTTAGACCCGTGGCGGCGGCATCGGCCGATACGAACAGCGCCGGCCTGCCGAACACCAGTCCCGCCGCGGCTGCGGCAACGGCGGCAAGCAGCGGCACGCCGGCTAGAACCCACGGCAGCCGGGAATCCTCCCCTGTCGAAGCGGCAGGGCGGGATGAATGGAAGGCTTCTTCGACGCGAAGCCGTTCGATGAACGCAGCCGGATGGTGGATGGATTCAACGTGACTGCGTGGAAGAGCTTCCAGGAAAAACCGCGTCTCGTCGTGGCGTTCGAGGCCCGCCCACACTCCGGCGGCCTTCAGATCGTCGAAATCGGATACAAGCGCCTTCGCCGCGGCCGTATCGAGGCGTGCCCTAAGGCCGGGACCGTTTGACAGGAAATATATGACGCCGTCATCCGCATGGAAAGCGACGTGTTCGCCGAACGCCGCCGTCAACGTGGAATGCACCTTGCACACAAGGGACTTCGAAACCCCGGCAAGCCCCCCGGAAACCACCGGGAAGAACTCTACGGCAATACCGTCGCCGGCCAACCTGGCGGAAAGCGTTTCCTGGAATTCCGCCGTGTAGTACCGGTTGGCCGCTATGCTGAGCACGTCGGGCAGGTCCGCGTACACAAAGGAAAGACTGGATGGGCGGATTCTGCGCACTGTCCGAAACGGGTCGCCGGATACGCTGGCCGTCACGGGGTACAGATGCCTCTCATGCCCGGGAACCGCCCTGAATACGGCGTCCTCAAGCAACCGGCGGAGCGCCATGTCGGGAGACGCCGCGGTCCATGAAGACGGACCGCCTGAATACCTCGGGAGCGTGGCCCCCGCTTCGGCTTCAGCCGGCAGTACCGAAGCAGGCGACAGGGCCGCTTTCAGCGCACCGAAGTCTTCGGTCAGCATCAGGCCGGGACCTGCTCCCGCCGCCATGACGCCCAGCCGGATGTGCGGATAAATGCCGGAAGGCGGCCAGCACGTCACCCGACCGCCCCCGGAATAGACTGAATACTCGCTCGGCGTGCCTATCAAGGCGATTTCCCTTGCAGGCGAATTCCTTGTCTCGAACGGCCGCCCCGGCAGCAGGCCGCCACGGTCGCCCGTCAGCCTTTCCAACGGACCGGCGAGCAACAGGGCCGCCGCCGCCCCTCCGCAGATAGCCACAGCCTTCAGCCACCGGCGTGAAGGGAGCGCCGCCAGGATAACCACCGGCACCAGTATCATGAAGAACGTATCCTTCATGCCCAGCACGAGCCCGGCGGTTATGAAAAGAAAACCGCCGACGTGCCCCGCCGCATCCCAGGCGTATGCCGTGCCGACGGCGCCCTGCCTTTCAGCCGAACGCGATACCACCAGCGGGAAAAGCATCCCCAGTATCACGCCGGAAGGTGCTCCTATCAGCAGGGCTGTCGTCATCGCCGGGACAAGCGGGATCGTCTCGCCGGGCACCAGCGCCGTTCCGAAAACCGACACCCCCAGTCGCAACGGGACGCCTATATACCTGAGCGCCGCGAGCTCAAGCAGGCACGCCGCGGCATAGGCAACCTGCAACGGGACCGGGCTGGACGGCCTGTTGAACCGCTTGAAAATCGCCGACCCCGCGGCCAGCCACGCCAGGAGCGCCGCAAGAAGAACTCCCAGAAAAAGCTCGTTCCCGCCTCCCACGGCCATCAGGCCGCGGAGAAACAACACCTGGAGCATGGAACTCGCCCCCGCCGCCGCCGCAAGCAGCAACAGGTCTTTGTTCTTTTCAGGCATTTTTCCCCATGTCCACCGCTGCGCCGCGTTGTATGATAACAGGTGGAACGCATGAAGCGAGGCGCGGCAGTGCCGTATGTTTCAGCCACGCACGAAGGGAGATGGAATGGGGAACACCGACGCGAATCCCCCGAATGAATTCAAAGGGTATTCATCCAAGAAAGCCAAGGACAGGTTCCTTCTCATAACGGTGCTTGTCGGCGGCGGCTACGTTTTCATACAGATGGTGGTGCCGTTCGTGATGATGCTGGTCTTCATGCCGGGGATGTTCAGCGGCACTTTTGTCGATTTCAGCGTCCTGGGTATCGACAAGACCGCCGTCTGGAACGACAGGCTCTGGTATATTGAAGAAACCATGGACATGGCGTTCGGCCCAGGCATGCCCCACGACGGTCCGATACCCGTCACGGGACACCTCAAAAGTATTGTGCCGGGCGAAGCGGCACCGCCCGTTGATGACGACATGTCCGTCAACCTGCCCGGCGCCTGGCTGCTGCCCGACCGCGAACGTCTCTGGATCATATCCTCTTCCGGCGTCGCCTACTGCAGTGAAGGCAAACTGGTCAGGACGGATGCAGCCGTCCTCGGCGACATCGGCAGGCCTTTCATGTATCAGAACGCTCCCGCCGTGCTGGAACGGATGCAGGAAGGCCATGTCGTCAAACAGTTGATCGACGGCGACTGGCAGGAAGCCGTTTGGCTCGACCTGTCCTCGGACCGGGCGGACGGCTGGCAGTACTACGACGTGTTGATCGTGAATTCGGGCCCGGACATCCATGTTTTCGCCGAGATGGAAGGCCGGGTCTACAGCTGCAGCGGCCTGCCCGAACTGGCGGAACTCGCCGAAAAGAAACCCTGGCTGCCGGTCGGGCCTGCCGGGCAGGGCTGGTCGGCCATCGACGTCAACGGCAGGCTGGTTTTCATGTACCTGCAGCGCGATAATAACGGCAGCACCGTGGTCGGGCTTGTCCGTGAAAACGACGCGTGGGAAGGTTATTTCACGCACCCTCTGGGCTTCGCCGAGCGGATCGGCGCCTGCGGCATTCCGGGAAAGGATCAATTCCTGCTCCTGACGTCGATGATGCCGTGGTCGGCAAAAGTGCGCGTCTTTGAAAACGGCTCCCAGACCGCTGCTTCCCGCATCGGCCGGGGCGGGCTCATGCCGTTCGGCGACTCCTTCAAGTACGTGACCATCGTTCCCAACCTGTCCGCCTTTGCAATCCTGCTGGCCGTCGTCTATATCCTGGGAGCGCTGATGACTAAACACCGCCTGCAGGAATACGCCTGCGGCGACAGAAGCGTCAGGTACGCGGGCCTCTGGCCGCGCGGCCTCGCCAAGCTGGTGGATTACCTGATAATGGCGGCCCCCCTTCTGGTCGGCGGCATCTATATCTGGAACGGCATGTTCAACGCCGACGAGTTCGCCCCGAAGAAATTCATGCTCATGGCTCTCTTCATGATGCTGGGCGTCTTCTGGATGTTCGTCGTATTCATAGTCTTCAGCCTCATGGAAGGCGTTTCGGGCAGGACGCCGGGGAAATACCTGCTGGGCATAAAGGTGGTGAACCTGAAACTTGAGCCTTGCGGCATCGGACATGGATTTCTCAGGAACCTGCTCCTCCTTGTAGACGCCATGTTCAACGGGGCCGTCGGCATAATGCTTGTGGCGCTTACGGAAAAGTGGCAGCGGCTGGGAGATCTGGCCGCCAGGACCATCGTAGTGGACGTGAACAGCCTGTATGAATCCGGGGACTGACGAACGGTCCCAGCCGGCATGGGAACTGGGGGCATCGGCATGAATGCGCACGTTACAAGGTTTGTCATAGGCTTCGTCTTCCTCGGCTCGGTGCTGGCGCTGCTCGGTTACACCGGGGCGGTGCGGCGTCTGAACGCAGGACATGCCGCCCGGCCGACTCGCCACGGCACCGGCGACACGGCCGGCGAACTCTTCCCCGCACGGATTGAAGAACTGCTCTATTCCAACGACAACGAAGCCGTCGTAATCCTCAAGGCAGGCGGCCATGCCAAGCCTTATCTCATAATGGGCATCGGCATCTGCGAAGCCCGGGCCATCGACCTTGGAACCCGCAGGCAGTATACGCCCCGGCCGCTGACGCACGACCTCGTCACGCGGGTCACCCACGCTCTCGGAGCGCACGTCGAAAAACTGGTAATAGAAAAATTCGAAGACGACGTGTTCCTCGGCACCCTGTACCTCGCCACCGCCGACGGCAGGCAGGCCTCGGTCGACACCCGCCCGTCCGACGGCCTGGCGGTGGCTCTCCGCGCCGACGTGCCCGTGTTCGTCGCAGGCAAGGTCCTTGATGAGGCGGGACACGCCGAAATGGACATCGGCGACACGCAGCCGTCCCACGAACCCGACATGGTGGAAAAAACCCTCCGCAATCTCTGAACGTCCCGCAACGCGGCTTCCGCTACCTGCTGAACCGGACCGTGATCACGTCCCCGTCGAGCATCACGTATTCCCTGCCTTCTTCGCGGGTGGCGTTGGCTTTCTTTGCCCCGGAATAGCCCCCGTGCCGGATTATCGCGTCGACCGGTGTGACCTCCGCCCTTATGAATCCCTGCGCTATGTCGCTGTGGATCGTACCGGCCGCCTCGAGAGCGTTGTCCCCGTTGTAGAGGGCCCATGCGTTGGCTTCCTTCTCGCTCCCGGTGTAGAAGTACACCAGGTCCAGGGCTTCCTTCATTCCCTCCGCAAAAACGTGCGCCATGTCTGCCTGCAGGCCCAGTTCACTGCGCATGGCCGCTTCCTCCTCGCCGCCGAACCCGGCAAGTTCGCTTTCCATGGCTGCGGGATATCCCACCGCGGACAGTCCTCCCGTGTCGAGTGCGCCGATACCCGCCTCCGAACCCGTGTTGACAAACACCAGCAGCGGCATCAGCGAAAACAGCCGGTAGCCTTTCAGCATCCCGCGTTCGGCTCCGGTCAGGGATTCCGGCCGCGGCCGTCCGCCGCTTTCCAGTTCCTGCAGCAGGCGCCGGCAGAGCACCGACTCCGCTTTCAGTTCGTCCCGGTTGGGCACGGGCTTGGCCACCGTTTCCTCGATGCGGCTGACGCGGTTGTCCAGAAGGTTTATGTCCCTGAAGTGCAATTCCTCCAGAAGCGCCGCCAGTTCGTCGGCGGGCCTCGGGGCTCCGCCCGGATGGCCGCCGGAGCTGAACGCCCTCAGCACCAGCACAAGCAGGTCCGCGTGCCTCACCGTCGAAAGGAGTTCGTCCGACACGGCAGCGCGGCCGCCTTCCATGGATATCAGGCCGGTCACGTCGTACACGTCGGCATGGAAAGGCACCGTCTTCTTCGACTTGATCGCCGTCCCGAATTCGCCCAGCCTCCCGTCCGGAACGAGAAACACCCCCTTTTCAACGTGGGGCCGGCCCATGTAGTCGCCGGTCGGCCGGGAACTCCCGGTAAGCGCGTTCCACAGCGTGGTCTTGCCGCTCCCGGGGAAGCCTGTCAGGGCGATCTCAAGACGATGCATGCTCTACCTTCCGGGTCTTCTGCGGAATCGTCCGGCCCTATTGTATGGCCCCGAATATCAGGCTGCCGAACGCCGACAGCGGCGCCTGCTCACGGGCGTCCTCAACGGCCTCGCGGGCTTCCGTCAGAACGCGCTTTATCTCAAAATAGACCTCGGGGTCGTTTATCAGGCCGCCCAGCGTGCCCTCCGTGGAAGCCAGCTTGCCGGTCACGTCGTTGATATTCTTTACCGCAGACGAGAGATCCTTGTACACGTCCGGCTCGTTTATCAGGAGACCCAGCGTCCCCTGGCCTTCGGACAGCCGCTTCGTTATGTCCCGGATGTCCTTGGCGATCTCCTTCACGCGTTCAGCCGTTTCGGGGTCTTTCAACAGCACTCCTACCGTCCCCTTGCCAGCTTCCACGTCCGCCATGATTTTCCTTATGTCTTCGACGGTCCGCGTAAGGTCCCCCACGGCTTTCTTCACGTCGGCGCCGAGGTCGGGGTCGTTTATCAGGCGCGCCACCGTGCCCTCGCCCTTGTTCACTTTCTCGGATATCTCACGGAAGTTCGCCGCCGTCTGCTGTATGTCTTCGACTATCTTCCTGACCCTGTCCGGCTCGACACCGTCGGTTATCCGCTGCAGGTTGCCTATCGTTTTCGACAGGGCGGGCCTGACTTCTTCCACGGTGCCCCCGATGTTCGCCAGCGTCTGTGTCGCACTGACTATCAGCGTGTCGATGTCCACCGCTTCGGCCGTCTCTATCACGTTCCCTTCCTTCATGGGGGGGGCGCCGGGCGTCCCCGGAGTAAGGGAAAGCATCTTGCCGCCCATCAGGCTCGTCATCTGTATCCGGGCCTTCGTATCCGTCCGCACCACGTACTTGGTATCCACTTCGAACGATACTTCCACGAGCGTCGTCTCGTTCTCGGTGTCCACAAGCGACGTGCCGGTTATCCTTCCCACCTTGAGCCCCGACAGGTACACCGGGTCGCCCTCCCTCAGGCCGACCACCGTCTCAAAGCGGGCCTTGTATCCCTTGAACTGCGGCTTGTTGAACAGCTTGTGCTCGTCATCGGAAAAGTACGTGAGCATTATCATCAGCAGCAGCGCTATGAACAGGAAGATCCCGACAACAGCTTCCTTCATTGCTCCTCCTCCATGAAGCCCCCGCTCCTGTACCTGTCCCATTCGTCCCGCCCTATACGGTTCACAGGTATCCACAGGAACCTCATGCCTTTATCATATCCCACGCGTTCGTATCCCACAAGCCCCCCCAGCACAAAGAACTTCTTGTAGTACCACCCTTCCCGCCTGTACTGCACCAGACCCAGTACGTTCACGTCCCGCATGTGATCGTCGCGGATGTTGTGATACAGTCCGAACAAGGCGTATTCCCGAATCTGCCCCTCGCCGTCCTGCTGCCATCGGTAGAGCGTCCAGAAAGGCGCATACGTGTTCGCACTCCCGGGGCTGCCCCGCCACGGCAGCGGCGACAGCATCTGGAACGCCCTGCTGCCGTCGGCGCCTTTCCTGTAGTGGCAGATCGGCCACACTTTCCAGAACGTCCTCTCATACTCTTCGTAAGGCGCCCCGATAAGCCTCGGGTCCGTCGCAGGTTCTTCAAAACGCGGGTCCGGCACCCATCTCTCGCCGAATATCGTCCCCGTGTCGTTCCTGGGAGGCGCCGCCACAACCGTCTTGTCCCCCAGGTCGTATTCCCGCCACTTCTCCGTCCACTGGTAGAAAACCAGGCACGACGATCGCGTCAGCGTCGTCCGCGCCTCCTCTCTCTTCAGCGTCCGGGTGTACAGAGGCCACATGACCGTAAGGTTGCGCTGCGAATTCGACGCCCTGTATCCGAAGAACGGCCACACCTTGACGCCCTCGAGCCCATGCCCGCGCGTGCATGAATAGATCGGCCACGGACAGTGCCATTCCACCAGTCCCCGCCTGTCGTCGTACTTCCTGCTGAAGAACGGCCACATCACCGTCTTTATATGCAGGTGCTTGTTGTCCATCTGTCCGTAGAAGGGCAGCAGCGTGAACACCGTGGTGGAATTATCGAGGTCCAGGCCGACCCGCCACCACACGCCCAGCGGCCACAGAAAGAACTTCCTGGAAAACTTCCCCTCCCGGACGTTCGACCCGCATATCGGCCAGAACCGCCACCCACGCTGGTCCGGCCCCCGCCAATACCCGAACACCGGCCATATCACGTTCCAGGAATGATACCTTTTGTCATAACTCTCCAGGTAGAGCGGGAACAGGACGAAACGCATCCACTCCTTCCCCAGCATGCCCTTGATCATGCCCCCTACGGGGAAGAACGCGAAGTACTTCCCGTGCTCCTGGTCCGCCCCGCCGAACAGAATCGGGTACAGCGCCCAGTCCAGGTCCATAGTCTCTCCGGGCAGGGTTTTTCTTTCCGCGAATTCCTCCAGGGACCCCGTTGACGGCTCCGGCTTGTGGTTCACGTGCCTGCCCGCGTGGTACTGCTTGTTCCAGTAGAACGGCCAGAACGAAAAATACCGGTTCTTCCCCACCCTCCTGTACCTGCCCAGCGGATATATGAACCACGCGTCCGTGCGGTTCTCCACCGGGTCCTGCTTGACGTAGAACAGGGGCCTGAACGCCGTCTCCCTCACGTCCTTCCGCCGCCGGTAGGAAAACAACGGGTACACGACGTCCGTTGCCACCGTGTCCTCGCGCTCGTTGCGCGACACCGAGCACAGCGGCGGCAGGCCCGCCGCCGTATCGCCGGGCTCGCCGCGCCTGGTATCCATCCGGTCTTCTTCGCCCGTCAGCGCCGAAAGATGCAGCATTTCCGTCATGCCCGGAGGATATTCGAGTCCCACCTGGTCCACGCTGCAGCCCGTGGCGGCGGCGGCCAGCACGGCAGCTATGCACGCTTTGCGCAGACGCATGTTCAGTCCGCCTCCTCGTCGCCCCACAGCATGTCGGTAATGGGTCCCTTCGTGTCGCCGCGCAGAAACTGCTGCACCACCGGATCGCTGCTTCCGCCGACCTCCTCCGGCGTGCCATAGGCGAATATCCGCCCGTTGTGAAGTATCGCCACGTAGTCCGATGTCCGCATCGCGCTGGGGATGTCGTGGCTTATCACCACGCTTGTCACCTGCAGTTTCTGTTTCATGTCCGTTATCAGTTCGTTTACCGTGTTCGTGATTATCGGGTCCAGCCCCGTGGTCGGCTCATCGTACAGGATAATGTCCGGATCCGTGACTATGGCCCTCGCCACGCCGGCGCGTTTTCTCATGCCCCCCGACAGGTTCGCCGGGGAATAATCCTCGTACCCGGAAAGCCTCACCAGCGCCAGTTTCTGCCGGGCGATCTTCAGTATCTCCGGAACCCTCATCCTGGTGTTCTCATAAAGCGGCAGGGAAACGTTTTCCATCACGCTCAGGCTCTGCAGCAGCGCCGCATTCTGGAAAACCATCCCTATCTTGCGCCTCTCCTCCAGCACTTCCTCGCGCCCGGCGCGGCTCATGTCCACCCCTTTTACCTCCACCGTCCCTTCGTCCGCCTTGTGCAGCCCTATGACGTGTTTCAGCAGCGTCGTCTTCCCGCAGCCGGATATCCCCAGTATCGTGGTGGTAGTCCCCTCGTATATCTCCAGGTCGACGCCCCTCAATACCTCGCGCCCGCCCAGCTTCTTGCGCAGGCCGCTTATCCTGATAATCGCCGTCCTGTTCCCGTCCGGCTTCACCGGGGCTTTCCCTCCTCCGCTTTTTCCTTCAACCTCTCCTCTTCCCCGATCGCCGGCGCCAGCCAGTATTCCCTGTAATGCCAGCGAACAAGACCGTGCACCGGTTTTCCGATCCGGCTGTTGTACGCCCCCGAAAAACCCTGCAGCGCCGCCTGTGTCAGCGCCGACAGCGAATTCGGCGGCTTCCCACCCATCGCCTGCATGAGAAAATCCACGCCCGTGTACCCCTGCCGGGCCAGCATCCGTCCCTGCCGGTCGATTATTTCAACCACCGTCCCGTCTATCTTGTCGGAAATCACCTTTGCATCGGCCGCGGTTATCACGCCCGCCGGCCTGCCCAACTCTTCCACTTTTTCGGAAACTTCCTGCTCGAATACCGCCGCCGCCTCCACGATGAAGTCTTTCCCCAGGATCGAATCCAGCATCGCCCCGTAGTAAGCGAAAGCCACCCCGCGCAGTTTGTCCACGGCCTGTTCCGGCACGTCGTTCCCCGCCTTTTGCGACACCGCCATGACGTACATCCACAACGGCATCGAAACTATCCGGGCAAGGTCGCTTTTCCGGTAGGCATCGCCTTCTATGGCCGCCTGCCGCTCCCATGCCGGCGGCAGCAGATCCGGCCCCGTCGTTTTCACCTTTCTGAAAGCCGTTCTCTCCATCACGCCCGTCACGCGGCCGCCGCTGCGCCATTCCACGCGCTGCGGCCATCCCGTGGCCGTTTCGATGACGACCGTCGTATTCCCGCGGCTTACCGACACCTCGCCTTCCCGGACTTCCTCAACGCCCTCCGGGTAAGTGAACCACCCGAACGCGCATATCGGTGACGGATCCATGTGGGCGTAGCCCCCCGCATCGCACAACTCGCCCTCCATGGTCATGAAATAGACGTCCGCCACCGCCCCTATCTGGGCAATGCGCAGCGAATTGGCGTTCCAGGCGTCTTTGAGTGTCCGGCCGGTACCGGCCATGTTGTTGGCGGCGGCGTCGTTGAACACGCTCTCCAGCTTTTTCTCCAGTTCATCCGCCAGCCTGCGCGCCTCCCGGTAATCCCTGTGCACCAGGAGCCCCTCTTTCCCCTCCCTGCTGTAGGAATCCGCTCCCGCCACCCAGAGTTCGCTGGTTTCATCCCCCCGTACGGTCGCCATCTTCAGCACCGGATGAGCATACACGATGTTTATCACGGCAATCGCCGTTTCTCCCGACTTCACCACGTACTCGGCCTCGGCGGGGCCGGTCTTCTGGAGGTTCAGCACCAGGCTCCGCACGGCGCTTTCCGCGGCCGGCATCGTCTCTTCGCAGGCCGCGGGCAGACACGCTCCGATCAACAGCATCGCCGCCATGGCTTCCCTCATGTCTTCACCTCGAACAATCGCTCCGGCACGAACGGATTGCTCCACGCCCGCCGTCCCCTGCCGTCCTCCACAACCACCCGGTAGAACAAGTCCCTTCTCCTGGTCGTGAATTCCACCTCCCCGGTTTCATCCCCTTCAATGAACGCCCCGTGCGTCGGCACGCTCCGCAGGTAGGCCCTGACAATGGGCGAAGACTTCACCCTTATCCTCGTCCCCGGCACCGTCCCTTCCGCCTTCGCGACGTCGGCAGCTTCCACTTCCACCGAGTAGATCTCCGGCCCCGTCGACGAATAGAACCTCCCCTCCGCCAGCGCCGTCTTTATCTCTTTCACCGTGTTGCCGCCCGCGTTCACCATGACCCACGCCCCGCCGATGTCGTTCACCCGATGGCCGTCGTCCACGGCTATGCCGTTCGTAAGTCCCTGCCAACTGTTCAGGTCGTCCCACTGGTCTTCCGACACCATCCGGTCCACTTCCCTGCACCCGTAATTCGCGACTTCCACCCCGTGATACCCGTGCAGGGGGAAAAGGTCGGCCCGCCCGTGCCCGCTCCACGACGGGTGCGCCAGGTACACCAGCGATCCCGCCCCGGTCACCCGGTCTATGACTTCCTGCGGATGCCTGCCCGCCGTATCGCAGTCGGCGGCAAGATCCACGGCGACAAAATGATACATCCCTCCCCCGTAAGGATTCTCCGGGTGCAGTTCCGCCCCGCGGATTACAAGGAACTTCCCGTCGCCGTAGCTTTCGGCGTCCTCGATGACCTTCCTGTGGTCCGTGAACACCAGAAAATCGTAGCCCTTCTCCCGGTATGCCGCGGCCAGTTCCCGCGGCTCCATCGGGCCGTCGCTGACCTTCGTGTGCGAATGAAGGTTCCCTTTCAACGGCTTTCCCGCTCTTTCGAACGCTTTCAGCAGCACCGCCGCGGCTCCTTTACGTGAAAAACGGCTTGTATATCAGGCTGAACAGCACGTAGTTGGCCACCAGGATCATCAGGAACGAATACACCACGCTCCTCATCGTGGCCCTTCCCACCCCTTCCGCACCGCCCCGCGTCGAAAACCCCTGCTCGCATGCCACCATCGTTATTATGGTCCCGAACACGAACCCCTTCAGTATGCCGAACGTGATGTCCTGTACCCTCAGCGTCTCCAGCATCCAGCTCTTGAACACGTCGTACGGCAGGTCGAGCTGGTATTTGGACACCATCGCACCGCCCATTATGCCCACGATGTCGGCGTACACGGTCAACGCCGGCGCCGCTATGAACATCGCAGCGAGCCTCGGCACTATCAGGTAGCGCACCGGGTCTATCCCCATCACGTCCAGGGCGTCTATCTCTTCGTTCACCTTCATCGTCCCCAGTACGCTCGCCATGCCGCCGCCCACGAACCCGGCCACCACTATCGCCGTCAACACGGGGCCCATCTCGCGGCACATCGCCACGCCGACTATTGATCCCAACGTCTGCACCAGGCCGAAACGCTTCAGCTCGTACCCGGTCTGGCCGGCTATCACCATCCCGCTGAACAGCGCCGTTATGGTCACCACCGGTATCGACGCCACCCCGCAGATGAACTCCTGGCGCACTACTTTCTTCAGAGTCCTCGGCCGCAGCACCCAGCCTATCCGCACCACCGCCGCCCAGAAAAGTATCCCCGCACGCCCTGCCGAACGTACTATCTCCGCAAAAAAATCGAATGTGTCCCTTAGCAGTTGCATCTACCAAATAGTACCGCCGCCGCCGCCGCCGGTCAAGCATCCGGCCCGCTGGACGCATCTTCGCCCAGCGGCCTGAGTTCCAGTACGATATCCCCCTCCTCCTCGTCTTCGCCCTCGGCGCCCTCGTCGTCGACCATGTTGCGCCCTATGCTCCACAGCCCCACTCCGCCGGCAATTCCGTCGTATCGATACTCCCTTCCCAGGAAAGGATCCCTCGGCAGTTCCTCCAGCAGGCCTTCCGCCGCCAGTTCCTCCAGCTTCTCCGGCAGTCTCCCCTTTTTCGCCTCGAAACGCCTGCACGCCGTCCCGAGTTTCAACAGGTCCCGCATCGCGCACCCCTGGCACCACGTGTACGGCACATACTGCGCACACGGCGTAAGCATCCGGAAAAACATGTACACTTTGCTGCTTTTTTTCAGCATTCTCTCGGGGTCGGTTATCCCTCCTTTCAAAGGCACCTCTATCTCCGGCCATATCCTGACCCAGTACTCCAGCACCTTCGCACGGTTTGCGTCCACTATCGGCTTCAGCAGCGGCATCGCCGCGTTCCTGCCGGGCGTTCCCGTTACCGCCTCCGTCTCCCCGCGGGCCGCCATGTCGAGCACCTGCAGACTGCTGACCAGCTCCACCCCCAGACTCTCCTTAAGCCCCCCGTCGTCAGAAGGCCCGTCCAGCGCCTCCGCCAGCCTGTCGAGTTCCCCGCTCCCCATCCGCATGTTCAGGAGTTCCCTCCCGGCCACAAACGCGTTCTTCCGCTGCACTATCCTGATCACCAGCGTCATGACCATCGGCTCGTTCTTCAACTGTCCTTCCATGCCCAGGAGCATCTCTATCTTGTCCACCGCCTTCCCGTATTCCCCCCTCTCGCCGTCCACTACAGCCGCCATCGACACCAGCCTGCCGTTCCGCGCCGCTGCGCCCAGCGACCCCAGTTCCACCGACATCAACTGCGTCCCGGGCGCGATGCGCTCCCACCGGGCCGTCTTCCGCCTCGCTCCTTCCGCCATCAGGGCGAATCCTTCTCCGCAGGCTTCGAAGAACTTCCCCTCCTTGTCTTCTTTCATCAATTCCTTCAGCCTGTCCCTCTCCGCGAAAGGATAGCCCCACGTTATGTTCCTTGCCGTCTCGTAGTAATGCCCCGTCTTGTCATCGCACTCCAGCAGGTCTATCAGGCGGGCCGCCTCGTCATACAGTTCGGCCGCGTTGTCCTCGTCGGGCACGGGCTCCTGCACCACGTCCGCCAGCGTCAGCGGCAGGCCCAGCCTTCGTGCTTCGGCTTCCGCCTGCCTCATGTTCCTCCGCGCCGAACCCACGCCAACCACCACCGCCACGACCCCCGCCGTCAGCATTATCCCCATGACCGCCGCCGATATCGCCAGCGCCTTCTCGGCTCCGCTGCGGCGCTTCCACCAGCTTTTCCGCTCGGCTGTCCCGTTCGTATTCACTCCGGGTTTTCCTTTCGCCGCGCCTCGGCCCGTCTCCGTCCGTTGTAAACAATAGAACATTCTCCACCAGAATCAAGTCCTGCACCCGTCCGGCGCCCGACTTACCCCCTTCACCGGATTCTCTCTCTTTTTCCTCGCGTGACCGGCGTCGCCCGCGTATAATGGCCTCCCTCTGAGCGGACGATAACGGCGGGAGTACCCGGTATGACCTCTGAAAACGATTCCCTTCCTGGCGACTTCGTGCGCGATATCATCGACGGTGACCTCAGTTCCGGCAGGTTCGACAACCGCGTCCACACGCGCTTCCCGCCCGAACCCAACGGCTACCTGCATATCGGACACGCCAAGGCCGTCTGTCTAAACTTCGGCATCGCCCGGGACTACGGCGGCCTCTGCAACCTCCGCTTCGATGACACCAACCCCAGCAAGGAAGAAGAAGAATACGTCAACGCCATCGTCGAAGACGTCCGCTGGCTCGGCTTCGACTGGCAGGACAGGCTGTTCTTCGCTTCCGACTACTTCGACAGGATGTGCGAATACGCCGTCCGGCTCATCGAAACCGGCAACGCCTACGTCGACGATCTCTCCGCCGGAGAAATTCGCGAATACCGCGGCACCCTCACCGAGCCGGGCAGGGAAAGCCCCTTCCGCAACAGGCCCGTCGACGAAAACCTCGACCTCTTCTCCCGCATGAAAAACGGCGAATTCCACGACGGCGCAAGAGTCCTCCGCGCAAAGATAGACATGTCCCACCCCAATCTCAACATGCGCGACCCCGTCATATACCGCATTTTGCACGCTTCGCACCACCGCACCGGCGACAAGTGGTGCATCTACCCCATGTACGACTGGGCCCACGGCCTGGAAGACTCCATCGAAGGCGTCACCCACTCCATCTGCACGCTTGAATTCGAAAACCATCGCCCCCTTTACGACTGGTTCCTCGACGCACTGGACATCTACCACCCGCGCCAGATCGAATTCGCGCGGCTCAATCTCTCTTACACGGTCATGAGCAAGCGGCTCCTTCTCGAACTCGTCCGCTCCGGCTCCGTCTCCGGCTGGGACGACCCGCGCATGCCCACCATATCCGGCATGCGCCGCCGGGGCTGTTCGCCGCAGTCCATCCGCACCTTCTGCAACAGGATCGGCGTCGCCAAGGTCAACAGCACCGTCTCCCTCGAATTCCTCGAACACTGCGTCCGCGAGGATCTCAATCTCTCGTCCCCGCGCTTCATGGGCGTCCTCGACCCCGTCCGTCTCATCATCGACAACTACCCCGAAGGCGAATCCGACGAACTCGATGCCGTCAACAACCCCGAAGACCCTTCTGCCGGCTCGCGCAAAGTCACCTTCTCCAGGGAACTCTTCATCGAACGCGACGACTTTATGGAAGACCCCCCCGGAAAATTCTACCGCCTCGCACCGGGACGCGAAGTCCGCCTCCGCTACGCCTACTTCGTCACCTGCACGGGCGTCGTAAAGGACGGTTCCGGCAGAATAACCGAAATCCACTGCTCCTATGACCCGGCCACGCGCGGCGGCGACGCCCCCGACGGACGCAAGGTGAAATCCACTCTCCACTGGGTCTCCGCTCCGCATGCCATCGACGCCGAAGTCCGCCTCTACGACAAGCTCTTCTCCGTCGAAGACCCCCTCGCCGGGAACCCCTCCGACCTTGCCTCTCTCGTCAACCCGGATTCGCTCAAGATCCTGTCTTCCTGCAGGCTCGAACCCGCCTGCGCTTCCCTCGGACCACTTGATCGCATACAGCTTGAACGCATCGGCTACTTCTGCGTCGATCCGGATTCCTCCCCTTCGCGTCCCGTCCTCAACCGCACCGTCGGCCTGCGCGACTCATGGGCCAAGCTCCGCAGCGGCCAGTAGCCGCACGCGGCCCGGCCTTACGCCTTCCCCGTCTTCACCATGCCCGACATCTTCTCCACCTCGGACTTGTCCACGTTCCCCACCGTCGGCTCGAGCAGCGCGGCGCACGCCGTAGCCGTAGCCGTCCTCAGGGCCCTTTCCATCGCGTCCGGGTCTCCAGGCGCCAGTCCCGCCATGCAGAGCCCCGCGGAAAAAGCATCCCCCGCCCCCACGCTGCTCATCGCCTTCTTTACCTTGGGCGGCCTGGCCTTCACCACCTCGACTCCTCCCCCGTCGGTCCTTACGGCGGCAAGCACCTCCCCGCTCCCGGCAGTCACGATAATCCCGGGAATATGCGGGTGCTCTTCCATCGTCTCCGCCAGCGTCTTTCTGGACGGCTTCCGCCCGCTCATTTCCCCTATCTCCTCAGCGTTCCCCTTTATCCACACCCCGTTCGCACGCCCGAAATAGCCCGCCGCAACCGGCCCGTTTATGTCAGCCACCACCGAACACCTTCTCGTCAGCGGCACCGTCGCATCCAGCAGCATCGCCGCCGTTATCCCTTTCGGTACCGACCCGGCCACCACCAGCGTGTCCCCGTCCTCCATGTGCGACGCCAGCGGCCCCGCTATTGCCGCCCATTCCACCGCCGACACCTCCGGTCCCGGCTCGCGAAAATGCGTTTCCCGCCCCTTCTGCTGCACTATCGTCAGGTTCTGCCTCGTGAAACCCCGCGTCGGGAATATCCCCGCTCCAAGCCCCTGCCCCCTCAATACCTCCCGGAACCACGATATCTCCCGCCTCCCCACCAGCGCCCATGCCGTCGCCAGCACATCCAGGCTCCTGAGGTACCTCGCTATGTTTATCCCCTTCCCCGCCGGCGTCGCCGCGGCCCGCACCACCTGCACGTGGTCCCCTATCTTGAATTCGGGCACCATCAGCAGCCGGTCTATCGCAGGATTGGGCGTCAGCGTGTGTATCATGCCCCCGATTGTAGCCGTCCTCTCCCTTCCGACAACCGTAACCCTGTCGCGCTCTCCCGCAAACAGCCTTGACTTGCATCTCCCGTTCTGTAAAATAGGGGCTGCCGGAGACCGTGGGGTCGGCGCGCGCGCAGGCTTCTGCCGGGCGCTGCTGAGTCGCAGTCCCGTGTTGTCGTAACCACCTGACCTGCTTCATATTGCTGGGAGCATACCATGCGCAAACCGTTTATGGCCGGTAACTGGAAAATGAATCTCTCCGTCGAAGAAGGCGTATCCCTCGCCCTCGGCATCAAGGACGCCGTCGGCGACTATGACGCCGTCGACGTCGCCGTCGCTCCGGTCTCCGTCGTCCTGCCCGCCGTGGCACAGGCGCTCAAAGGTTCCCGCATCATCGTCGGCGCCCAGAATATCCACTGGGAACAGAAAGGCGCCTTCACCGGCGAAGTCTCCGCAGAAATCCTCGCCTCCGCAGGCGCCTCCATGGTCATCATCGGCCACTCCGAAAGACGCCAGTTCTTCGGCGAAACCAACGAAACCGTCCAGAAAAAATTACTCGCCGCACACCGCGCCGGCCTCCACCCCATCGTCTGCGTCGGCGAACAGCTTTCCGAGCGCGAATCCGGCAGGACCCAGGCCGTCGTCCGCGGTCATGTCCAGGGCGCCTTCGCCGCCGTCGACAGGGCGCTCGCACTCAAAACCACCGTCGCCTACGAACCCGTCTGGGCCATCGGCACCGGCGTCACCGCCACCCCCGACCAGGCCCAGGAAGTGCACGCCTTCATCCGCACCCTACTCGCAGACCTCTACGACGACGACCTCGCACAAACAGTCAGAATCCAGTACGGCGGCTCGGTTAAGCCCGATAACGTCAAGGGCCTTATGCAACAGCCTGACATCGACGGCGCCCTCGTCGGCGGCGCAAGCCTCAAGGTCGATTCTTTCGCTGCAATAGTCAAGTTCAACGGCTGAGAACGGAGCTTTTCATGGCAATCCTTCAGACGGTGGCTTTCGTTATCTACGTCATAGCGGCTGTCCTCATGATCCTTGCCATCCTCCTACAGGAAGGCAAGGGCGGCGGCCTGGCCGGTCTCGGCGGCGCCCAGGCCGAAGCCACCTTCGGCGCCACCAACCCTCTCCGCCGCTTCACCGTCGTCATGGCCGTCGTCTTCCTCTTCCTCGCCGCCTTCCTCGATTACATCAGCAAAGGCAAGACCTACGGCCCCAGGGAAAACGAAAAACCAGGCATCGGCGGCCCCGTCGAACCCGGCGAATCTTCCAAAAACAACGCCTCTTCGGAAACACCGCCCCCGGACAAGGCGGATGGACCGTCCGACGGCGAATCCTCCGTTGCCGATCCGGATAACACCGTCCCTGCCGATAACGCCGATGCCGCCCCTCCTGCGGAACCTGCCCCCCCCGCCGGCACCGATGCCGTCGAAACGGTCCACGCCGACGACGCCGAAACTCCCGCAGAGGAGTAGTGTGTGACCTCAGGCTCCATCATAAGCATGACCGGTTTCGGCCGCGATGCGCGCGAAGCCGACGGCCTTACCGTCCAGGCCGAAGCCAAGTCTTTCAACCAGCGATTCCTCAAAATCGTCGTCCGCCTCCCCGCCGAACTTACCTTCCTCGAAGAAGACCTTCGCAGGCTCGTCTCCGCCAGGGTCAACAGGGGCCTCGTCGAAGTCACCGTCAAGATCTCCGGCTCTCCAGTCGGCACCACCTTCCATCTCAATACGGTCGCCTTCCGGGAACATTACCATGAGTGGCTCGAGCTCAAGCGCGACCTGAATATCGACGCAAATACCCCCATCGAAGCCCTTATGAAAATCCCGGACGTCTGGTCAGAAGCCGGTACCGACGACGAAGTCCTCGAACGCTCCGCCTCCGCCGTTCGCGGCGCCGTCGATGCCGCCCTCGCAAAACTCGACGGCATGCGCAAGAAGGAAGGCCTCGCCACCGGCAGAGACCTCCTCCAGATAGGCTCCTCCCTCAAGTCCGTTGTCGAAAAAATCGCATCCCTCTGGCCCGATGCACGCACCGTCGCCGTGGACAGGCTCAAGCCTCTCCTCGCCACCCTCCTCGACTCCTCCGACGGCAGTGTCCCGCAGGGTATCGAACGCGAAATCGTCCAACTCGCCGACCGCTCAGATATCAGCGAAGAACTCAAGCGCCTCCAGAGCCATATCGACCAGTATATGGACACCCTCTCCTCCGGCGGATCCGTCGGCAGAAAACTCGAATTCGTCCTCCAGGAAATGCACCGCGAGATAAACACCATTTCGTCCAAGTCCCAGGATGCCGAAATCGGTGGGCGCGTCGTAGAAGCCAAGGTCCTGCTGGAGCGGGGCCGCGAACAGGTTCAGAACGTGGAATAGGACGGGCCGTACCTTGTCTCAGGGTATCCTCATCGTGCTCTCCGGGCCTTCCGGCGTCGGCAAGTCCTCCATACTCCGCAGGCTCCTCGACGGCGAACACGGCATCGCCATGAGCGTCTCATGCACGACCAGGCCACCGCGTCCCGGCGAACGCGACGGCAACGAGTACTTCTTCCTGTCGCAGGATGACTTCCTCCAGCGCGTCCACGCAGGCGCCATGGCCGAACACGCCGTCGTCTTCGGCCACCATTACGGCACCCCCAGGGACTTCCTCGAACAGAAACTCGCCTCCGGCATCGACGTCGTCACCGATATCGACGTCCAGGGCGCCCGCCAGATCAAGCTCAGCATGCCCGGTGCCGTCATGATCTTCATCGTCGCCCCTACACGCCCCGAACTCGAATCCCGCCTCAGGCTCCGCCATACCGAAGATGACGCCTCGCTCGCTCTCCGCCTCGACACCGCCGCCGCGGAAATGGCTGAAATTGACCTGTACGATTACGTCGTTGTAAACGGCGTCCTTGATTCCGCCGTTCGGACCGTCTCGGCTATCCGCCGTGCCGAACATGCCAGAAGAACCCGTTCCAGGGAGGATTTCTCATGGTGAATGTCGATATCGATGCCATCGCCGACAAGGTCGGCGGCCGCTTCCACATGGTCGTCCTGCTGCAGAAGCGCGTGCGGGAGCTCATGAGCGGCCTGCCGCCTCTCATCGAAAATACCGGGGGCATGTCCTACGAGCAAATAGCCTGCGCGGAAATCCTCGCCGACGAGCTCTGGCTTGCCACGGGCGATGAAGCCGAACAGCTACGCACCGACAGGGAAAAGGAACGCCTCGAAATCTCCGCTCCCGACGAAGATATCGACAAGGTCCTTCCTTTCAAGCTCTTCGGCACATCAGAGGAAGGACGGGAAGAGTGACCCCGCATTCCGACTCCGGTATCGTCCTCGGCGTCACCGGCGGCATCGCCGCCTTCAAGGCCGCATCGCTCGCCTCCTCCCTCGTCAAACAGGATTTCACCGTCCAGGTCGTCATGACCGACGCCGCCGCAAAGTTCATCGCACCCCTCACCTTCGAAAGCCTCACCCGCAGGCCCGTCTACGTCGACCTCTGGGCCTCGCGCTCCGATACCGACCATGTCTCCCTCGCACGCTTCGCTCGCGTCTTCGTCGTCGCCCCCGCCACCGCCAATTTCATCGGCAAGTACGCTTCCGGCATCGCCGACGACCTCCTCTCCACCGCCGTCCTCGCCATGTCCTGCCCCGTCATCCTCTGCCCCGCCATGAACGGCAACATGTGGAAAAACCCCGCCGTCCAGGAAAATATCCGCCGCCTGCGCGGGCGCGGCGTCGAAATCGTCGGCCCCGTCGAAGGCCGCCTCGCCTGCGGCGATGAAGATATCGGCAGGCTCGCTCCCGAAGAAGCAATCGTCCAGGCCGTCCTCAAGGCCCTCGAGGCATGACACCCGTGCCGCCCCCGCCCTTCCACGACAGGCTCGTTCACCTCGACCTCAAGGGCGCTCCTCCAACGATCGACTACCTCCTCTCCTTCATGGATACCGCCGCCTCCGCGGGCGCCACCGGTTTCCTTGTCGAATGGGAGGATTCCTTCCCTTGGTCCGACCGCGACCTGCGCTCCCCCACCGCCTACACCGAAGACGAAGTCCGCTCCTTCCTCGACAAGGCCTCCCGCCTCGGCCTCGAAATAGTCCCTCTCCTCCAGACCTTCGGCCATCTCGAATTCGTGCTCAAGCACCCCAGGTTCAGGCGTCTGCGCGAAAAGCCCGAGTTCCTCATGGACCTCTGCCCTCTCCACGACGACTCCTCCCCACTCGTCCTCCGCCTCGTCGACGACCTCTGCAGGCTTCACCCCGGCATCTCGCGCATCCACCTCGGCGGCGACGAAGTCTGGTCTCTCGCAAGCTGCGAAAAATGCGCCCCCTTTGCCGGCGAACACGGCCGTTCCGCCCTTTATCTCCACCACATGGAACCCGTCTTCCGCCACGTCAGATCCCTCGGCCTTGTCCCCATGGTCTGGGACGACATGATGCGCAAGTGGCCCCCGGCCGAACTCCGCCGCATGGACGGCGTACAGCTCGTCGTATGGCGCTACGGCGTCGATATCGAAGCCGGTCTCCCCGACGGCATGTGGGACAGGTTCGCCGACAGCGGCCTCGATCTCCTCGCGGCCTCCGCCTTCAAAGGCGCCATCGCATGCGATGAAGTGTGGGCCGATGTCCCCAGGTACGCCCGCAACCATCTCTCCTGGCTGCGGCGCGCCGCCCGGACGTCCTTCTCCGGCATCGTCCTCACCGGCTGGTCCAGGTACAACCACACCACCTGCCTCTGCGAAACCCTCCCTGCCGCCGTCCCCTCGCTCGTTACCTGCCTGGACCTCCTTCTCCACGGAGGCTCCGTCGAAGACGCCTGGGCGCGCTCCGCCCCCCTCCTCGGCCTCCCCCCGGAACACCTCCCCGGTTCCCCTCAAATGCCCACCGCCTCCCTCCCCGAAGCCTCTTTCCCCGGCTCCGCTCTCTGGCGGGTCTCCGGCAGGCTCGCCGCCGCACGCAGCGCGCGCTGGCACGCCGTCGACGGCATCAAGCACCATCTGCCCGAATACAACGGCGGCCGCAGGAACCTTTACGAATGGCTCCGCGGCGCGGAAAACGCACAGAAAGCCCTCGACATCCTCCTGTCCGCCGACGCCGATATCCGCTCCGCCGCCTCCGGAATCCTTCATGACCCCGATATCGAAGAGCTCATCCAGGCCAAGGTCGTCATGGAACGCCGTGAAGCCGCCGCGGCCAAAGCCCGGGCGGAAGAAGCCGTTGCCGGCTGACTTCTTCCTCTGCACCGTTTCCGCCGGGGGATGGCCTCCGCTCTTCGTCTCCGCTTCCGGCCTCCACCTCCTCGGAATCTCCCCACGCAACCCCCGGCATCCTCCCGCCGGTGTTCTCCCGTGGCCCCGCTCGGGATGGCACTCCCGTCTCGCCGCCGACCTCCCGCGCTTCCTTGCGGGCCGGCCGGTCGACTGGAACTACGTGCCCCTGAACCGCCCCCTCGTCTCCCCCTTCACGTGGGCTGTTCTTTCCGAATTGCGTCGCATCCCGCGCGGCTCCACCCTCTCCTACGGCGATATCGCCGTACGTCTCAGGCGCAGGAATCTTAAAGCGTCCCCACGCTCCGTCGGCGGCGCATGCGCGCGTAATCCATGGCCCCTTGTCGTCCCATGCCACAGGGTCCTGGCGAAAAACGGTGTCGGAGGCTTCGGGTGGGGAGTAAAATACAAGAAGAAACTCCTCGCACTGGAAGGCGCCCCCATACCATGAAACGCCTCTGCACACTCCTCGTTCTCTCCGCCGCTCTCGGCTGCACTCCTCCCGGCTACGGCCTCAGGGGACCGGGACCGCGGACGTACTCCGGCCACGGCCCCGTCGCCGTTCACGTCAAGACCCTCCAGGGGCACGATAGCACCGGCGTCCTCTGGGAACGCACCCTCATGGCTTGGCCGGACGCCCCCGTCTTCCTTTCCAACGGGCATGAATTCGTGTCGCGCCTGTGGGTCGGCCCCGCACCCGACGGCTTTAATATCTTCGTCGAAAACGGCGGCCTTACCGACGTCGCCGCTCCACCTTCCCTGAACCCCGTGCGCAAAGTGCAGTACGGGCAGTCGTTCAGGCTCAAGGGCCGCGGCAACGTCGTCTTCCTCATCGTTCTTCAGCCCATGTAGCCGGCCTCGGGGATACCAGCCCTTCCCGGATAAACCCATTCCCTGCAAAACCGGGGGCCCGGGTCATGCGACCCGGGCCCCCGTGTCTCCATCAGCGGCGGGGCTTCGCCCACCATGTTTCCGTTTACTCGATGATGCCGGTCACAACCACGTCGTCTATGTTCCAGCCCTGGTACGTTACCGAACCGTCCGTCGGCCCGACGCCCCAGCGTATCTTCACACCGGCCTTCCCGGCGACTTCGCTCGAAATGTCGAACTCGTACTCATACCAGTCGTCGTCGTCCGGGCCGTCGTCGTAGCCGTCGTAGATTGTGTGCCAAATTGTGCCGTCCCATACCTGCAGCGGGCCGTAGTCGCATGATGATTCGAAGCCCGCCCAGCCGTAGAACGACAGCGTGACGCTGGTGAACCCGGCACAGCTGAACGCCGGCGTTGTGACGTATTCGGTCTCCAACATGTCGTCTATGTAGTCGCAGGTGATGATGTTATAGCCGAGGCAGTTGTCGCCGGTGTAGCCTGAATCCGGGTCCCCGTAGCCCGAACTGCTTTCCTCTCCCGTCGGCTGTCCCCATGCCCAGCCTTCTGCATTGTCCGGGTGGCTGAACGTCCAGCCCCGCGTCGCCGGATCGGTCGACAGCATGTCTTCAAACAGCACCGCTCTTACGTCGAAGTTGCCGCTGGCCACCGTGTACGTGCCGTCGGTTGCTTCGAGCGAAAAGCCCTCGCCGAACGCGTCTATCGACAGGTTGCTGAACGTCGCCGAACCGTTCACGAGCGCCGCGGTCAAGGTGCCCAGCAGCGTCGCGTATCCGGCCGGGTCGGATTCTATGCACATCGTTATCGTGCCCGTCGCCGTCGGCACGATGTTCCCGTAAGCATCCACGGCGTCCACGCGCACCGCAGGCGTTATCGCTTCAAACGGCGCGACGTCGGATGGTTCGACGCCGAACTCGAGGCCGCTGTACGCCGCGGGCGAAATGTCGAACGCCGCGCTCTTGACGCTCGGCCCGTAGCCCGTTGCCGTCGCAACCAGCGTGTAGCCGTCGGCCGCAACGCTCACGTGCGCAGCGTCAAACGTCGCAACGCCCGCGACCGCCGCCACGCTTGTGGTGCCGCTGAGCGTCGTTTCGCCGGGGTTGTCTTCGAGCGCAAGTGTAATCATCGGCGTCGCGCCCGTCACCGTCGCTCCGGTTTCGTCCTGCACCGTCACTTCAACGGTCAGGTTGTCGCCTGCCGCTGCGTCCGCGGGCTGTACGGTAATGACCAGCTTGTTCGTGACGTTGAACGACGTGCTTTCTATCTGTGTCAGCGTGCCGCAGTCGGCGTAGAGCGTGTAGCCGGCGCCGACCTCGTCTATCGACAGGTTACTGAACGTAGCCACGCCGTTCACCGCCGCCGCCGTCACCGTCCCCGAAAGCGTTCCCGCGGACGGGTTGTTCCCTATCGACAGCGTCACCGTGTTGTTCGCCGAAAGCAGCGTGTCGCCGAACGTGTCTTTCAGCGCCACCTTGACCGCCGGACTGATGATCAGGCCCGTGCCCACGGTCGTCGGTTCCACTTCGAACTCCATGTAGTCAAGCAGACCCTGCGTCCGGGCCACTACCTTGATGTCGTCCACGTTCCAGCCGCAATACGTCACCGAACTGTCGCTCCGCCCCATGCTCCAGCGCAGACGCACGTTCGTCTTGCCCGCAACGTATTCGCTTATGTCGTATTCCATCAGGTACCAGTCGCCGTCGTCCGGCCCGTCGTCGTAGCCGTCGTAGACCTCATGCCACTCCGTGCCGTCAAACACTTCCACGCGTGCATGGTCGTAGCTGCTTTCCGTGCTCAGCCACCTCCAGAAACTCAGTATCACTTCGTACTGGCCCGCACAGCTGAACGCCGGCGACGTCGCATATTCCGCCGCCCTCATGCTGTTGTAGTAGCCGCCGTACAGGTTATAGCCCAGCACGTTGTCGCCTGTGTACCCTGAATCCGGGTCGTCTTCGCCGTATTCGGCCGACGCTCCCGTCGGCTGTCCCCATTCCCAGCCGGGGCCCTGTGCTCCGGGTGAAAACGTCCAGCCCTTGGCCAGCAGGCTGGTGTCCATGTCCTCCCGGAACAGCGTCGTGTACCCCACGTCAAAATAGTCGCTCGTGTCGTCAGAGAGGCTCCCTGACGTCGCAATAAGCGAGTAGGCGTTGCCGTTCTTGTCCACTGTGATGTCGTCAAACGTGGCTATGCCGGCCACTGCGTCTACGGTGAGTGTCCCGCCGAGCGTCGCGCTGGTCGGGTTGTCGTCGAAGTCCAGCGTCACCGGGTCCGTCGCCGTTGTCACGGTGTTCCCGTAGTTGTCTACGAGCGCCACCTGTATCGCCGGGGTTATCGCCACTCCCGGCATGCACGTTGACGGCTGGATTATGAACTCCACCGCAACCGGCGTGTCTTCGCAGAATATCTCGAACGCCGCGCTCGTCGCAGGCACCAGGCCCGCCGCCGTCGCCCTTATCGTGTATGTCCCGGCGGCTTCCATGTACAGGTCCGTGAACTGCGCCACGCCCGCCACCGCCGCTACCGTCGGTGTGCCGTACAGGGTTTCGTTGGAATCCACCAGCTCAAGCGTTATGTTGTCCGTCGCTCCCGTCACCGTTGCTCCGGTGCCGTCCTGTATCGTCACTTCCACCGTCGGCATCGTGTCGCCGGCCATCGTGTCCTGCGGCTGCACCGTGAACGCCAGCTTGTTGCCGACTATGAAGTAGTCGCTCACGGCAAGGTAGAGCGTCCCTGACTTCGCCACCAGCCGGTAGTCCGTGCCGGCAGCGTCTATCGTAAGGTCGCCGAACGTCGCCACGCCGCTCACCGCCGCAGCCGATGTCGTCCCGCCCAGTGTCCCGCCGCCGGAACCTATGAGCGTCAGCGTCACCGTACCGCCCGCAGACGTCACCCGGTTCCCCTCGTTGTCGAGTATCTCCACCTGCACCGCCGGCGCCATCACGTTGTCGACCGCAGCGCCCGCAGGCTGTACAAAGAAGTTCAGCCTGAACGCCGCGGACGCTCCTTCGCTCCCGCCGCGCCCGCCGCCGCATCCGTAGAAAGTCACCGCCGCCATGCATAGAACCGCCGGAATGCCCCACTTCACAATTCGAGACATGCTCTTTTCCTCTCCTCTGGAATTCACCGTCGCCTTGTTCACGGTTGTCTGCCCTCGCATCGCCCGGCACACCGCCGGGTTCAGCTGGTATTGACGCAAGTATACACCGCCCTCGGCCGGATGCCAAACTCCGAACGCGCTTTTTTTCACCCCTCACCCTATCGATATCCCCCTCGTGTGCTCGTTCGCCCCCACGCGCGCCTCCTCCAGCGTCTTCAGCCGTTTCCCGTTCCAGCACAGGTCCTCTATCTTCACCCGCTCCACCCGGTGTTCCCCGTCGTAACCCATGATGCTCGACTCCGGAAACGCGTCCCCCATCACCCGCACGCCGGATACCGTCACGTCGCGGATGCGGCCGCGGGCGTCATCCGTCCCCCACATGTCGCTCGAAACGTGCAGCCTCACCAGCATCGGCCGCACGCCGAACCGCCTCTCCGCCGCGCCGATGTTCTCCACCTCGATGTCCTCGAACCTGACGCCGCTCACCGTCCCCGAATCCACCACGTAGACCCCCATCGCGTAGTTCCTCACGAATATCACGCTCACGCGCCTGAACGTCACGTCGTGTATCGCCGCCCGCGTCTCGTAGGTCGCTCCCAGGGCGAAGCCCCAGTCGTTCCATATCGTGCAGTCCTCCACCACGACGTCGCTCGTCTCCGCCCCAGGATTGGTCGTCTTCACCGCTATGCTGTCGTCGTGGTTCCTCACGAAGCACCCCTTGACGTGCACGTCCCGCGAACCCACCGAATTCACCCCGTCGCTGTTCAGGCGCCCGCTGATTATCTTCACCCCGCTCACCTCTACTCCGCTCGACTCGCGCACCGTTATGTTCCAGTTCGACGAATCCCGTATGACTATGCCTTCGATCCGCACGTCCCTGCACCTGCTTACCGCTATCGACGACTTGCCCGCGTGCGGGATCAGGCTCCCGTCCAGTATGCCCCTCCCGGCGATGCGTATGCCCCTCCCGTTCTCCGCCGTCACAACCGCCCCGCCGTAGCTCACCAGCCCCGTCCGCTCCGACCGCACCCCCTCCTCCCCGGGCCGTATCCTGCCCTTCACAACGGCGCCGGCAGCCAGGTACAGCGTCTGCCCGCTATCCAGCCTCACCGCCCCGGTCTCGTGTATCCCCGGTCCGAAATACACCACCCCGGGGTCGTCCGCTCCCGGCACGTCCGTTTCCGGCGGACCCGTAAACAGGTGCAGCGGCCGCTCGTCCTCTCCGTCCGGCATCACCGTCAGGTGCATCGGCCTCTCCATCGCGAACCTTATCCGCCCGCCCGACACCTCCGCTTCCACCCCGTGCCTCGCCGGGCATATCAGCGCCCTCCCGAACGCCCGCCCCGGCGTCACGACCACTTCCACCCTGCCCTCGAAATCGAACATCGCGAACGACGCCCTCTCCGCCGGGCCGCCGTGCTCGTGCGTCGCTATCCTGTCCGGCGGATAGACTATCTCGTGCCGCACGCCCGCGCAGTACACGAACACCGGCTCCCCGTTCACCTCCACCGTGTAATCCGGCGACTCTTCCTCCCCCTCCGGCGCCGCCCACGTCACCGCCCTTCCCGTCCCGCTCTTGCCGCACATCTTCCGTCCTCCTCGGATCCGGGCCCGCCGCCCGGACCTTCACGCGCTCATGAACCTACAACCGCGCGCGGCGCGGGCAAGCGCAATTAGCCCGGAAGAAACAAATCTTCGATCCGGCAGGCCGACGTCGGAAAGGGGACGGGCTCGAATCCGCCCGGCACGCCGCCGTTTCTTTGCGGTTTTACCGTGGCGCGACCGCTGATGACGTTGTATGCTAAGATAATCTTTTGTGAACGGGCAGTTGTGACCCTGTCACACGGAAGCCGGACTGGAGGGTAGCCATGAAGAATCTCGGAATCTGTCTTGTCACTGTTGTTGTTGCCGGTCTTGTGGGTTGTGGTGGCGGGGGCGGCACAGCCGGCCCCGACCTCCAGGTCGAATCCGTCACTCTCCCCTTTGGCACCACTACCATTGAAGTGGGCGAATTCCTCTCGGTCATGACCGTCGCCACCAACGCAGGCGATGAAGACGCCGCCGCCAGCGACATGTTCGTCTACCTCTCATCCGACGCCGCTCTTGACGCCGGTGACGAACAGATTGGCAGCCGCTCCGTCGCCGCGCTTGCAGCGGGCACGTCCGAAGCGTCCTCGCCGCCATCGTCCCTGCTTGTGCCTGACTCGTTGAGTGCCGGCACCTACTATATTATTGCCGAAGTCGACAAGGGCGGCGCCGTTGCCGAAACGGATGAAACCAACAACGTCGCCGTCTGCGCCGGTACCATCGCCGTCACCAAGACCCCTGACCTCACCGTAGACAGCGTAAGCTGCGCGGTGACCACCGTCGCCACTTCCACGAACCTCGCTATCAACCGCCGCCTCAGAAACCTCGGCAAAGGCGACGCTGTCTCTTTCAACGTCCAGTACTGGCTCTCCCTTGACACCAACATCGACGGCGCCGATACGCTTGGCGGCACCGAAGTGGTCGCCAGCCTCGCCGCAGAAACCGATGATGACGGCCAATACTTCATTAACAGCGGCGCCGTTGAAGACACCTTCTACGTCCTCGTCCGCATTGACGGCACTGATGTTGTTCTCGAGAGTAACGAACTCAACAACGACGCCCAGTCCTCCAACCAGCTCACCGTTGTCGCTTCCGGCCAGGCCGACCTCGAACCGGAAATCGTCTCCGCACCGGCTAACCTCTACGTCGGCGACAGCGTCTCGGTAGATATCGCCGCAAACAACATCGGCTCCCTCCAGGTACCGGCTGTCGTCTGGACCTGTGAACTTTACCTCTCCGACGACGCCATCCCCGGCGCCGGCGACGATACCCTCGGCACCGTCAACACCAACGCACGGCCCATACCAGGCGGCTCGTTTACTCATACCTTTAACTTCACCGTCCCCGACCACACCAGCGCAGGCTACCTCATCCTCGTTGTTGACACCGGCGACGACGTTGGCGAAAGTAACGAAGCCAACAACCAGGCCGGCCAGGTCGTTGTCGTCAGCACTCCTCCGGACCTCGGCCCTTACCACGCCCCGGTTATGAACACCGGCGTACCGCATGCGGCCCGCGTCGGCGATACACTCCCGACCATCTGGGGCCATGTTGAAGAATTCAACAGTGTGGCCGTTGGCCCCTTCCGTATTTCCGGCTACTTGTCCGAAGACTCCTCAATCGAGCCCGCCGATACCGAAATATGTTACGTTGACCTCGGTTCCTGGCCGGGCGGCGCGGCGGGGTCAGCAGCCATGAACGGCAGTATCCCCGCAGGCACCGGCCCCGGCAGGTACAACGTCGGCTGTATCTTCGACAGCCTTGATGAAGTATTCGAAACCAACGAGGGCAACAACGTCAACGCCCCCGCTGACCTCATGATCTTCGACGTCATCCCTCCCGCCCTAACCTCGGGCGAATACGACCTCGCCGTAGAAAACATCTGGTTTAACGACCTCGCATCCGCCGAATACAGCCCCGGCGAATGGTACACCAGCCTACTGGCCGGCACGACCTGTAAGGTCGACATCGACCTCAAGTCGCTTGGTGATGACCCGGCCACAAGTATCCGCGTCGGCGTCTATCTATCGTCCGATACCGAAGTCACCACCGGCGACACGCTTGTCGGCTATGTCGACGTCACACACGCACAGATTACCAGCCTGCTCGAATCAGACTTCAGCGTAAACTGCACCATCCCCTCAACGCTTACCACCGGCGAACTCTACTACCTCGGCGCCGCCATTGACACGCTTGGCGCAGTGACCGAAACCGATGAAGACAACAACATGACCCCTTATTCGCATACGGTCCTCGTCGTAGACGCGAGCGACGCGATCGTCGACCTCATCGCCGACGGCTCCGACGGCCCCCAAATCACCGCCATGGAAGTGGGCGAAGCCATGAGCTTCGGCTTCAGTGTCCGCACACGCAGCAACACCGAAAGTGGTGCTTTCTCCGTCAGCTTCTACCTCTCTGTTGACAGTGACCTCTCCACCGCCGGCGACAATACTCTCGTCGGCACCTATGACTTCGCCGCCCCCGGCCTCGCCCCCGGCGACCAGGGCCCCGAGATGGACCCCTACTGGGCTTCCATCACCGCTCCCGCCGCCGGCGACTACTACCTCGGCTACCTCATTGATGAAGCCGACGCCGTCCCCGAAGACGATGAAACCAACAACTGGTGGCTCGCAGGCAGCCAGCTTACGGTTTCTGCTTCCGGCGGCCCCGACCTTGTTGTCGTCGCTTACATGGGTGATGACGGCCCCGGCGCCGCGCCCACGTTCTACGCCCAGACCGGCGATACCATCGTTCACCCCATGCTCATTGTCGCCAACTTCGGCACTCAGGACCTCCCTGGCGGCGTAGCGGTTAACTTCTACGTTTCGACCGACGGTGCTACGCTCCCGCCCGTGCCTGCCGGTGACACACTGGTCGGCACATATATCTGCGGCGCCCTTGAACCCGGCAAGTACTATCCAGTTGAAGACCCCGCCGCCCTTGACCTCTCAGGCCTCACTGCAGGCGACTATTACCTCTACGCCGTCATTGACCCCGGCAACATAATTTCAGAAACCGACGACAACAACAACGATTCCGCCTCGCTTGACCTCGGCGGCGGCGCGCTCGGCTTCATCCCGCTTACCATCGCCGACGACGCCCCTTTCAAGGCCGATCTGGCAATTATCGATGTCTGGACCAACGACACCTACTGGCTCAACGGCCCCAATACCTATATCTGGACCGATTGTGAGCTTTCCAACCAGAGTCTCAGTGCCGCAAGCGGCCCGTCGGTGGTTTCCTTCTGGGTTTCCACCAACAATACCGCTTCGATCGGCGTCAACGACGAATACATCGGCTGCGATGCCCTCGGCTTCCTTGAACCCGGCCGCATGACTGGCGCTGCATTCAACGGTCAGTTGCCGTTCACTCCCGTAGCCTCCACCAACTACTACGTCAAGATTGTCGTTGACTCTCTTGGTGAAATTAGCGAAATGGACGAAAGCAATAACCTCATGGTCAGCGATGCATTCCAGTTCGTCCCGTAACACGCACTGGTATCGGGCGTAACGCAAAGTGCCCGGGCGGGTAACCGCCCGGGCATTTCTTCTGTGCGCCGCCCGCGCGGCTATCCGGCCAGCCTCAGCCTGCTCGCCGGCCGATCGCCACTATCCCGCCGAAGCCCACGACCGACAGATCCACCTCATCCCTGGGGACGGGCTCGAATCCGCCGAACCGCCTCCGTTTCTCAGAACATCCAGAAGTCCGCCACCCATTTCTTCACGGCCTGCAGTTGCCGCTTCAGCTGCATCTGCTCCGCCAGGTCCGCAGGCGGCGGGTCCATCAGCGACTCGAAACGCCCCACCGATTCCGCCGCGTACCGTATCATGCACGGCCCTTCGTGCCTCACACTGAACAACGGGAGTACCTGCCTCTCCGGCCTCGCCAGCATCATCAGCTCCGGGTACGTGATATCGCAGCTACCCGGCACCTCCGCCGTCCACGTCATGCCCTTTTCCCTGTGCGGCGCTCTCCACGTGACGCTGATATGAGCTCCCCCTTCCGCCACCTGCAGCACGTCGAAAACCCCGAACTCCACCGTCCTCCCCGTCGCGTTCCTGCCCGCCGGGGAAACCCTTGTCACGCTTCCGCCGCTCACCGCAAGGTTCACCGCGTATACCGCCGCAAGAGGGTTCGCCGCCGTCCATTCCCTCACGGACATCTTCGCGGGCGGCCCCATGCTCACTATCCGCTCTCCCTCCGTACCCACCGCAAACCTCGCCCATGAAGGCACCGGCCTGTGCCCCTTGCACACCATCGCATTCGCGTGCATTCCGTAAACGGGTGAAACCGGGCCGCCCAACGAAGCCACCCCCTCGTGCCGTCTTCCCATGTGCTGCGCGTGCCACGCCGTCGCCGCGGTGTAAAGCCTTGCCATCGTCTCCATTACGGCCCTGCGCTCCGCCTCCGTCCTCTCGGCGGGCGCCTTCCCGTTCATGCACGCCTCTCCCACGCCGCGCCACAACAGCGACGCCAGCGGCACCGAAGGCAGCCTCGTCTCCAGCGCCTTCTGCACCGCCGCACAGCGCGCTTCTATGCCTTCCGGCAGCTTCCCGTCGATCACCGCCTTCAGGTACTGCCCCGCCGGGTCCGCAAGCATTTCCCCGTCCAGGCTCGGGTACTTCTCCGCCGTAAACCTCGCGGCCTCTTCCTCCATGTCCCGCGTGTACCACTTGTATATCTGCATCTCCAGGCGCGTCTCGGCAGGGACCTGCGCTTCCGCAGGCTGCTGCCGTGTCGGCACCGCGGGCCCGGGCTCCACGCCGGCTTCCTGTCCCGCCGCCGACAGCGTGAGCGTCCCCGCCATGACCGCCGCCGCCGCCGCCTTCAGCATCGCAGGTGCCGCCCACACGTCCCTGAAACATTCCGTCCCGTGCCGGCGCTGCAGCCAGCACCCGCCCCGGCATGCCGGCGCGTATTCACAAGTCCCGCACTTACCCTCCGGCTCCCACGAACGTATCTCGCCGAAACCGTCCCGCCAGATTTCCGCCAGGGGGCGGTCTTTGATGTTGCCGGCCGAAGTCGTCACGTCCATGGTCGTGCACGGCACCACCGACCCGTCCGGCAGGACCACGCAGTGCGTCCGCCCCGCCCCGCAGTAGAAAGGCGCGCTCCGCACCAGCCGCTCCCACGCCCCGCAGTGCCCCATCTCGTCCGCCATCGTGACGGGGAAACGCTTCCGCCCTTCCGCCACGAACTTCAGCAGCCGCTTCATCTGCTTCCGGTCGATGAACAGGTCCGGGCGCTCCGCCGCCCTGCCTTCCTTCACCGGCAGGTGGATGCCCCACTCGTCCGCTCCGCTTCCCGCGGCGATCGGCAGCGTTTCTTCCAGCGCGTCGAAGTTCGCCGTCGTAACCGTCGTCCCCGCCGCCACTTGCACACCCGCCAGCGACTTGAAGTACCTTATCGCTTCCAGGGCTTCATCGAACGCCCCCGCCCTGCCGCGGAACGAGTCGTGGACTTCCTCCGGCCCGTCCAGGCTCACCGCCGCGAAGACCGGCGGATATTCCCTTATGGCATCGCGGACGCTCCCCGGCGGCATGACCGCCGTGTTGACGCTCCAGCGGATGCCCCTTACCCCCAGCCGGCGTATCACTTCCGGCAGGTCGGGCCGGACAAGCGGCTCGCCGCCCGTCACCAGGAACTCTTCAACCTCCAGTTCCGCGCACTGGTCGATTAACGCAAACACCTGCCGCAGCGGCATTTCCCGCGCCAGCCCCGATTCGCCCGCCAGGCAGTGCGGACATGACAGCGGACAGTCCAGCGTCGCCATCCATTGCACGAGCCTGGGGGACGGCAGCCATGACGCGCCCCCTGCACGGCCGTGCCTGAGCGTCTTCGTATGACTGCCCATTGCGTGGCTCCTTCCGGGTACCGAAAACATTAAACGGATGAAACGGCAAAAAGTATCCACAAATAAAGTCGCGCTGCCGCGATCCGCGCCAGCAAATTCCGTGCCAGATGTCCGAATCTACCACAGACGTATACGACACACGCGTGAAAAGGGCCCGAAAACGTCTACAGGATCGCAATTCGGCGCGGGTTTGGCG